>NZ_CP141595.1:305000-905000 GCF_035590735.1 Rossellomorea aquimaris | reverse complement strand
CGTCCCCCTTGCATACTCCGTTACCACCTTCCCTATCCTTCTCCTTTTTAAAATAATCGCTGGGACAAACGACCTGTCCCCGCTGTCCCACCATTAACGTTTGGATTAAGAGTTTCTATCAATTTCTTTACATAGGTTTCATGTACAGGAAAATGTGTTAAACTCCTCCATATTCTTCTATATGAAAAGGATGTGAGAGGCAATGAAAAAGTTATCTCTGCTACTTGCAGCTGGATTACTTATTTTGGGAGGTTGTGCTGATCCTTCGACCACAGAGGAGAGTAAGGAGAAAGCACCGTCTTCCAATCAGAACGAATCCAAAAAGGAAAAAACGGAAAACGAAGAGCAAGAGAAAGACGCACAGCCATTCAAACCGCTGGAACCGTCTGAAGATGCTGTTTCCTTGGATAAAACCCTAACAGAAAAGGAACAACAGAACATCCCTGAAATGCAGGCCGCGCTGGTCGGAAACCCCGAGCGTACGGTTCCTGTGGGTGAGACGCTTGCCGACGGAGTGAAAGACCCATCCGACGGTCCATTGAAGGAACATAGGTTAGTAGCTTATTACGGAACACCAGATTCTGAAAATATGGGGATTCTGGGCGAGTTGGAGCCTGAGGAGTACATGAAGAAACTGAAGGAACAGACGCAGGCCTATTCCGACGCTGACCCCGACCGTCCTGCGGTTCCGACGATCGAGTTGATTACGACAATGGCCCAGAGTGAGCCTGGTCCTGATGGAGATTATGTACGAATGACATCAGAGGAGAATATTGAAAGGTATGTGGAGCTTGCGGAGAAGCATGACGCACTGGTACTGCTCGATATTCAGCTCGGAACGGACACAGTCATGGAGCAGGTAAAAATGGTCAAGAAGTGGCTTAAGCATCCGCATGTTCACCTGGCGATCGATACGGAATTCCACGTAGCTGAGGGGGAGAAACCCGGAGAGGATCTCGGACAAGTGGATGGTAAGGAAATCCGAAAGGCTGTCGAGTATGTCTCAGAGCTCACTGAAAAGAATGACCTTCCGGATAAATTCGTCCTCGTCCACCAATTCACCGGTGACGTACTGACGAATAAAGAGGCAATCCAACCGACAGACAACGTCGAAGTCGCCATAAACTTTGACGGCTGGGGAGCATCCGCGGACAAGCAGGCTTTGTACGGGAAATACATACGTAATGAACCGAATCAGTATGGGGCATTCAAGATCTTTTATGATAAAGATGTGCCGGTCTTGGAGCCGGAAGATGTGTTGAAGATGGAACCCAGCCCTGCGATTATTAACTATCAATAATCTTATAAAACACAGGGACGGCTCTCTTGCTCGGAGGCGTAAGAACCGTCCCCGTGATACCCTTAGGCAATAGCAAAGCAGATGCAAAACTTTATATTTTTCCTGATTCACGTCTTGAGTTTACTTATTGGCTCTAATAATAGTAGAGAGTTAGCCCATCAAGTGATTATCCTTTAAGAATCGATCCCGATTGGCCTACTTTCGACCTGGATCAAAAATAATTAATCCCATTTAGGATTTATTAAGCCTGAATTTGAGTTATTGATCTGTTTTCAATTAATTGAGCATTCGTATCGAATACCCGGACTTGATGGTCATCTGCCAAAACCACAAGAAATATTTAAATATACAATAAATGTAAGAATATATACATAATCCCAAGTGCTTAGTGGAAAAATACTTTTGTGCTTAAACATTCACTTTGAAAGGTGGCACATTATGATAAGGAGGATGATTATGGGTATTTTAAGTGGAAATCCACAAGAAGAGCCATTGCATTATGGTGAAGTATTTGGAACTTGGAACTATCTGTTGACGGCTAAAGCCACTGTGGCAGGATATCAGATGCAGCTTAACCATGCCGGAGATGATGATCTTAAGAAATTACTGAAGGACAGCATCGAGGGTGGGCAAGAAGAAATCAAGCAAGTAGAAAAACTTCTGAAGGAAAATGGGATTGGGTTGCCTCCAACACCTCCAGAACCTCCGCATGCCTGCCTGGATGATATTCCGACTGGTGCCCGCATGCCGGATCCTGCCGTTGCAGCGGGGTTATCAGCTAATATCGCTTCAGGCCTAGTTGCATGCAGCACAATCATGGGACAAAGCATACGTGAAGATGTGGCGATGATGTTCGGCCAATTTCATATGCAAAAAGCCCTAATGGGTGCTAAAGTACTTAAGTTAAACAAAGAAAAGGGATGGTTGATCCCTCCACCCCTTCACAAAAACAAAAATGAACATTGTGAGTAATCACTGAATTGGAAAGATTCTCATGTTGCTGTGACATTCCAGTATCTTGAGAATCTTTTTAGTTATTTCATCATTGGAGGCATCGGAACGGTATCATGTACATATTTAGGAGCTGGAGCCAGCTTGGGTTTCGATCCGAATGGACCAGGCTCACTGATATATTGAAAATTCGCTTTTCCATCCATGCTCGGGCCGCTCGCCCATCGTCCTTCGACACTCGCTTCTCCTCTGGATAGATTATAAAGATCATAGGAAACAGCCTGCTTCTCAAGCTCCCTCGGGAACGTCGTCGGTACGACAATATCTCCTTCACGCTCTTCAAGTTCTGCGATGGCTGCCGCCCATTGATTCTGATGAGCAGTGTCACGGGCAATCAAGAAGGAAAGCGTATCACGGACACCCGGATCATCACTCAGTTCATACAGTCTCACTGCCTGTAACCGGCCCATTGATTCTGCCGTTAAGTTGGCACGGAAATCGGCCAGGAGGTTCCCGCTGGCGCCGATATAAGAAGCTGTCCACCGATTTCCCACACTGTCCACCGGCATTGCACCCAACCCGCTCACAATCACATGCTGTGGATTCATTCCACCCATCGCTGCCGCGAGCACCGGATTACTCTTATACATCGCTTCCTGTTCAGTTACGGGGGCACCATCCAGCAGGCGGGCAATGAGGGTGGCCAGTAATTCTACATGGGCAATTTCCTCCGTCCCGATGTCCAGGCATAAATCACGAAATTTTTTGTCCGCCCGTCCGTTGAAACCCTGGAATAAATATTGCATCATCACCGAAATCTCTCCGTATTGTCCACCAAGAATTTCTTGCAGCTGGTTCGCATACGCCGGGTTTGGCTTGCATGGTTTTGCTTCATACTGAAGTTCTTTAATATGGTAAAACACAATCTCATCCCCTATGCAATCTCTCTTTTACAACACTCTTCCACTTTATGTAAGTCCATAGTGTCCCGTGAACAAAAAGAAGGAGAGATATGAGTCCCTCCTTCTTGACGTTAAGGCTTCAAGATGACTTTGATGCAGCCGTCTTCTTTCTCATTGAATAGTTGATACCCCTTTGCCGCATCCTCAAGCTTAAGTATATGTGTGATGATGGAAGTGGAGTCGATTTCCCCTCTGACGATTTGTTCATAAAGGGGGGCCATATATGCTCTCGCATGCGCCTGTCCCATCTTCAGGGTAATATTACGGGAAAAGAATGCCCCAAGGGGGAACATATTGTAAAGTCCGCCATATACCCCGGTCAATTGAACAGTTCCGCACTTCCTGACAGCCTTGGTGGCGATTTGAATTGGACCGATTGTTCCACCCTGAAGCTTCAATTTCTGTTCCATATATTCAAGTGGGGACTTCTTCCCATCCATGCCGACACAGTCGATCACTACATCCGCCCCGCCTTTTGTCAACTCTTTCAACGTTTCCCCCATATCATCGTATTGGGTGAAGTCAAAGGTTTCCGTACGGTTCACCTTCTTTGAGTGACGTAAGCGATACTCGAAATAATCGACCGCGATGACCCTCTCTGCACCCTTTTTCCAGGCAAACTGCTGAGCCATCAATCCGACCGGACCACATCCGAGGACAATGACCGTGTCCCCTTTTTTCACACCGGCATTCTCCACACTCCAGTAGGCCGTGGGGAGTACATCAGATAAAAAAAGGATCTGTTCATCCTCCAGTTCACAATTCTCGGGTACTAAAAAAGGGGTGTAATTCCCGAATGGAACCCGTAAGTATTCCGCTTGTCCCCCGGGATAATTCCCGAATTTCTCCGAGTACCCGAACAATCCCCCAGAGTCATAATGGGGATTGGAATGATCGCATTGACTTTCTAAATGGTTGTGACAATATTTACAAGTCCCGCATGCCACCGTGAAAGGGACGATGACGCGATCCCCCTTTTTGACTTTCGTGACATCTTTCCCGACTTCCTCTACGATTCCCATGGGCTCATGCCCAATGACATATCCGATCGGAAGTGGAAAATTCCCCTGGTACAGATGCAGATCGGATCCACATATGGCCGTTGATGTGATCTTGACTATGACATCTTGTTGATCTTGTATCCGTGGGTCCTCTACCTTCTTGACGGCTATGGACTTCTTTCCTTGATATGTGACGGCTTTCATAAACGTCCTCCAATCGAGATTCTATCCAATTCTTTACTACTGAAGATGTTTTGGGGGAGGGTTGACAGAAGAGTTCTGTTTGATCTCTTTAAATATATCTTCCCCTCCCACTTCCTGACTGACTGGCCTCGTCGTGGAAGGTGGGACATTGAGCATATTAATTAGTCTCTGTACTTGTGCCTGAAGTTTTTCAAAATCTTTCATCGTCACCGGCTTTGCCTGCGGCATCAATTCCACTCCGACTTGTCCATTCGGCTCAAGTGTCGCCCATTTCACATCCGAAAGCTTACTGACTCCCTGCTGTCTTAGTTTCATTTCAAGTTGATCGACAGTCATTCGTAACTTTTTAAAGTTCTTTTCGTTGATGACGCCATTTTCCATAAGAAGTTTGGATTTCCCGGTGATAAACTGTTCGACACGATCGGATTTCACCTGCAGATATTCCATTACCATGAGGGTAAGGACAAGAGTCAACCCGACACCGATCGTGGTCCAGATATTCTTGCCGGCTACCGGTTGAATGAGTAATGATCCGATTCCGATCATAATGACCGTCTGGGCCAATGTCATCTGAGAAATTGACTTTCTCCCAGCAACCCTTAATAATAAGGTTCCTGCCAGTACGATAAGCACGGCTTTCCAAATCCAATCTAAATCCATGAACAACTCCTACCTTCCTCTCGCTAAAAACCCTCTTCAGGTGAAGAGGGAAAAAGGTTTGTCCCTGAATAATTTTCCCTACAGGCATAAAATTATTCGAATGGAAACTTAATGCCGTTTTCGATTAGCCGGTAAAGCGATCTCATCAAATTGTTCAACCAATTTTCTTAAAGCAGCTTCCAGCTCCTTCCCCGACATCGCCTCTCCATGTCCGGTGACAGCTACTTTCGGATTCAGATTGGATAATGTTGCGACCGATTCTTTGGCCGCTTTCCAATCCATCGTGAAATACCTCGGCGGACCGCTGATTTCTTTCGTTTGAAGGACAACCCGATAGAGGGATTCCTGCTTCACTGTCACAAAGGCGTCCCCAACGATCAATACACCATCCAACTCCCTATAAAGGGATAAGTGCCCTGGCGTATGACCAGGTGTATGAACCCATTTCCATCCTTGCATAAAGGGGACTTCACCACTTTCCGGAAGAACGTGAAGACGATTGGCCACATCTATTCCATGATGGGGATAAATTGGGGACAACTCGCTTACCAAACCGCCATCCACAGTAGGGTCCCCTTTCGGATAGTTCCGTTCTCCGTTAAGATAAGGGATTTCCAGTTCATGGGCGTAAACTGGAACGTCCCATTCCTCTAAGAGCGGCTCCAGGGACCCGACATGGTCAAAATGGCCATGAGTCAACACAATGGCTTGCGGTTTACCCCTATGGCCAAACCGCTCTTCCGCCGCTTCCATGATCTTCTGCTTAGAGTGAGGCATCCCACAATCAATCAACACCCACTCCCTGCTTCCCGGAATTCCGTAGAAACAGACATTCACAATCTGATTGGTCCAATAATAAAGATCTTTACCTACTTCCCGCCCAGTCCCACTTTTCACACTAAAGAAAGGGAGATGTGTATCAGAAAAATCACTGTCTAATGGTTTCATGTTGTCCCTCCTTGATTTGTATTAGATGTGGGGGATTTTTCAGATTGAATAAAAAACAGCACACTCAGAAACATCCCGATTCCTAAGATACCTGCGCCGATAAAACTCTCATTCAATAGAGAATTCATCACCAAGGCCATCAGAGGGGGACCGGCAGCCACCCCGATGAACCGGGATGAGCTGTAGAAAGAAGAGATCGTCCCCCGCTCCTCTTTCTCGATGTTTTCGGTAATCAGAGCATCCATTGTAGGCAGCAACGCACCAATCGAGAGACCCATGAAGCTTGAGACAGACAAAAGAAGAATCAATCGCTCGTCGACAAATCCTATCAATGACACACTGACACTGATCAGAATCAAGCTCACCGTCATGATTACCTTCATGACCTTTAGCTCACCTTTGATCTTTCTACCTGTAATAAAAGAAGCGATGCATAGAGTCAGTAAAGGAATGGCCAATACAAACCCTTTTTTCACCCCATACAGTCCATGTGTTTTCTCCAGGGAATCAGATAGGAAAAACAAGACGGCAAACAAGACCAGCATGATATAGATCCCTACGAGAAAAACAGTAAAGATCCATTTCCCTTCCTGTTTAAAAATCTTCTTTGTATTCTTGATGAATGTTTTCAGTGCGACAGGCTTCTCTTTCTTCTTAGGAACTTTAATGAAGAAGATGACGAGTACAATTGAAATAAGACTAAAAACAGAAATAGAGAAAAAAGGAAGATACCATAAATAAGCGGCAAACATCGCCCCCAATATGGGACTTAACACTTTGCCGAATGTGTTGGAGGTTTCAATCAATCCCAGACAGGAACTCGTTTTCTTATCATCATCTTTATACAGATCACCCACCAGCGGTAAAATAATCGGAGCCGCACCAGCTGCCCCAATCCCCTGCAGAACACGGCCGATGATAATCCAAGTAAAGGGATCATCCATTTTCCATGAAGCGAACCCAGCAACCAATCCCCCCAATAACGCAATGAGTAAACTGGGGAGGATGACCACCTTCCTTCCGAAGCGATCCGACAGATATCCAGCCACCGGAATCAGAAAGATCGAAGCAATGGAGTAACTTGTAATAATCATACTCGTTTGAAAAGAAGTGATCCCCACCTCTTTTTCAAAAATGGGCAATACAGGGATCAGCATGGAATTCCCCAAGGTCATCACCAAAGGAATCGAGGCCATACTTACCACGCACCAATTACTGATCTTCTTGTCGTTGCAATTGTTCATTCAATTAATCCACCCTTTAAAGATTGATCTACCATTACCTAAGTATTTGAATTTTCAATGAAAAACATTCGGCGAATATGACGACTCCCTGAAAAAAATGTTGAAAGTTAGGAGAATTTTCAACTACCATTTTGTCCATCTTTAGGAACTTCGAGACCCTTCAGTGGAAAGTTATGGCCCCATAATCGATTATCTGAGCTTACGGAAAAAAGCGATCATTACTATCTACTGCCGCCAATAAATCGTAACAATTACTATTTACAAATCGTAACGATTACGATATATTATTTTAAGAAATAATAAGGAGGATACATATGAGGAAAAAATGGGTGGCTTTATTTAGTTTATTATTTGTTCTTTCTCTTGCTGGTTGCGGAGAAGGAAATGAGAATAACAGTGCGGAACAGGCAGCGTCTTCAACTGAACCGGTGAAAATTTTCACTACGGTATATCCCCTGCAGTTTTTTGCAGAACGGATTGCAGGTGAAGAAGCTGAAGTTGAATCACTTTTACCTCCCGGATCGGACTCACATACATATGAGCCCACTTCTAAAGATGTAATGGCAATTGCTGAAGCAGATGCATTTATTATGAATGGCGCGGGGCTTGAGGCGTATGCTGAAAAAATCGCTGAGGCTGTAGATGTTGAAGATGTGACAGTTGTTGAAGCGGCTGAAGGGATTGAGCTTAATGAAGGAGCTCATGACCACGATCATGAAGAGGATCATGACCACGGAGATCATGATCCTCACGTATGGCTCGATCCAATCCGTTCCATAGAATTAGCAGAGAACATTAAGAATGTATTAGTAGAAATGAAGCCTGAAGAAGAGGCACTATTTAATGAAAACTTTGAAACACTCAAGGCTGACCTTGAAGCTCTTGATCAGGAGTTTTCCACTGAACTCGAAGCAACGTCAGGCAATCACTTTATCGTCTCTCATGCCGCCTATGGCTATTGGGAAGAAGCTTACGGTGTACATCAGATTGCGGTTTCCGGATTGAGTCCGACACAGGAACCGTCTCAGAAAGAACTCCAAACAATTGTTGAGACAGCTAAAGAATATGGATTAAAGCATGTCTTTTTTGAACAGAACATCACGACGAAAATAGCTGGAGTCGTAAGGGATGAAATAGGTGCTGAAACACTCAGACTTCATAACCTGTCTGTACTGACAGATGAAGATATTGAAAATGATGAAGACTATTTTTCACTGATGAGACGTAACCTGACACAGTTGCATACAGCATTGGAACAAGCACCAAATATAGAACCGGAAGATCACGACCATGAACACAGCCATGAATTAGATGAAGAAGCACAGAAGATTTATGATGGTTACTTTGAAGATGATCAAGTGAAAGATCGTGAGTTATCTGACTGGGAAGGTGACTGGCAGTCCGTTTACCCTTATTTACTGGATGGTACCCTCGATGAAGTATTTGCTCACAAAGCAGAAGACGGAGATAAGACTGCCGAAGAGTATAAAGAGTACTATACAACAGGATACAAAACCGGCGTCGAGCGCATCATGATTGATGGGGATACGTTCACCTTCTATGAAGATGGGAAAAAATCGTCTGGACACTATACCTATGACGGGTACGAAATTCTAACCTATGAGAAGGGAAACCGTGGAGTGCGCTATATCTTCAAGCTTGCTGACCTACAGGAAGGAAAGATGCCAAACTACATCCAGTTTAGTGATCACAGCATTGCCCCAACCGATTCGCATCACTATCACTTGTATTGGGGAGATGATCGGGAAGCGTTGCTGGAGGAAGTCGTTAACTGGCCAACCTATTACCCTTCTGACATTAGCGGTGAGGAAATCGCTCATGAAATGATGATACATTGATTCGCCCTTCCTGAGACAAGTACCATTCAATATTTATTCTGATAGGAAGAGATCCGGTGACCCTATATTTGGGCACCGGATATTTATTTAGAGAGAAAAACGGTGCCTGTCCGGTACGTTAAACTTTTACTTTGTTGGGGAGGACACGGACGGTCTTGCTTTGGAAGCATAAGAACCGTCTTCCTAATTCAAAAAGGTGCATCCTCCGTAAAGGGTTGGGGTGCAACGTAAATATTCGTGTAGGAGTAAACTTCCCCTTCACCACTTAATTGTGTGGTTACTAATTCTTCAGACCAACAAGATGTACAATGATATTTATCAATTTAATAACAAGTGAGGCGGTTGCTTATTCAGCTGCCGCCTCCTATTTATTGAATAGTAGTTAATTAGATCTGGAACTTGTTCTAATGCTTCTGGTTTAGATTTTCATTTCGCAAACAGGAGATCTACCCTATTTTTTCCTATTTTCAGTAAATCACATCATTACTTCCCTACTTATTATGATTCCGAATAAAGGGTGAGATGGATGAAAAAATATTAGTTGTTGGCATTTGTCATTCTTTTCATTGGTGCCTTAACCGCTGTGAATCTTGAGACTACCTGTCAATTGCAGGTGCAAGGCAGTAAGAGTGTATCGGTTCCAATTTAACCATTTAAACCTTCAATGAGGTAAACCTCAACAAAATTGCCCGAATGATAAACCCTGCCGCCAGTCCCGGAATCAGCGCAAGCATCGGCAGCCAAATCGGACCAAAGTGAACGGAGAGGAATGGTTGGGGGGAATACATAATTCCAACCGTGACAAAGTAGGCAGCGAAGGCAAATGGAATAAACGATAACGGAGGATTTTCTCCATCTGAAAATTTGTAGGCATCATACATCGCATACATGTAAACACATGGATAAAACATGATCCATTGGTAGTGAATCACTTCTTCAGCTTCCGAAATTCTGCCAAGAAAGCTATACATGATAGACAGATTAAATGTACTCATGCTATTAATGATAAATTCTAATAAAATAAATAAGAATCCTTTTATGACATGTCCATTCAACAGCTGCCCAAAGCCCGGAAATGCTATGCTCCATAACACCACTTCTAGTTTTTGAGTCTTTTTCATATGACCAAACCTTTAGTTGACGTTTTAATATTAAGTACTCTTAGGTTGATCCAATCTTTTAACTACGGATACAAGCCCTCTGATGATAAATAATGTGAAACTTACAGAACCAAAGGTATGAAATGGTGACCACTTTTTCCATTGGATTAACTTTGTGTATTTCACAAGAAACCATTGAGTTATACTCATAGGAACACTCCAAGTCAAACTTTTCCAAAGTATCTTCCATAACCCGTCATTATACGTTTGTCTAACCCAGACCACACTCAACAATGGAAAAAACAACATATCAAAAACAATGTTGGTCTTAAACACTCTTGGAAAAGGACGAATTGGATAGGCAACACGTTTCTCCGACACAACATATGTATCAACTAGAGTGGACAGAACGCCCTTTGAAAAGAAAACAATTAAGTTTTCCTTCATCCTAGCCCCCCTGAATAAGAATGGGAAGCAAATCAGGCATAAGGAAATGAGTACGCTTAACATTTTTTTCTCCACAACATGATCCTCCGTTTAAAGGTTTTGTTACTAGTATGATGTTAAGCCGGACCCGTTATGCTATATCTTTTCTTCTAGATTATTGGAGCTCACTATACTAACCTGTTTTTCCAAAAATCAGTCATTCCATAAGCTCTTTAGTCCCCCACTTCTTTCACCTTCACATGCTTCATATAGACAAGATCATTGACACCACTTTTTTCACTGTGCTTTTGAGGTATACGCATGAACTCTGCAAAACCCAGTTTTTCATAAAGCTTGATGGCACTTATGTTGGTATCTGCTACCTCTAAGACATATTCTTCGTATGAAGTTGAATGTATGATCGATTTTAGCAGTTCAGTTGCCACACCTTGTCCTCTATACTTTACCGACGTTGCCACAAACTCTATTGCACCCATCTTTTCAGAAATTTGAAAAGGATATTGCTTTTTCTCAAATTCTTTTTTGAGAATGACATAGGCAATACTCCCCATGAATAAGCCGAGGTGCTTTCTAAATTCACTATATTTCAGTCTTACAGAAGGTATATTGTTTGTAGTGCAAGCGGCTATAGCCGCAATACGATCGTCAACTACTGCCGTATGAAAGACCTCTTTATTAAACATATGGGCAAATGTCTTGTAAAGTTTAGCCTTATCCTTTGAAAAATAATTCAGCCATTGATAGAAGCCGTCTACAAAGATTGTACTCATCTCATTTCTTCTATTACTTTCTGATTCACTAGCACGAATAATTTTCATAGGTTATCCCTCTATTCTTTGTGAATGTATCCTGCATATTCATTAAGTTATTACTATTTCTATTTTTTCAGAACATATCCTTCATGTACCTAGGCAAACAGTTCCCAAAGCACGCATTAACCCAAAGATGGGCACCATAAAAATGAAAGGAAAAGAAGAATTGTCAAAACGAGTGCTGTTTTTTTAGCCATGTACCATCATGCCTTTCATTCAGTTCGTTCGTCTCATTCCGCATCAGGAAACACTGTCACAATCACACCATCGATATTATTACCTGAAATTTCATAACGAAGATCACGAGGCACATGAATGGTCGTACTTTTAGTAACAGGATAATAAGAAATCTCATATTTCCCCCCATTTACACTAGCAGAAATAGTTTTTTCTTCTTTTAGGTATTCCAGATATTCTTCTAATACGAAATTCTTTGATTTTATAATTGCGCTATGGGGGAAACCAACATAGCGGATGTGCCACGGTTCATATTCAATTCCTGTTATGCCCGTTTTATTCTCTGGATAACGTAAGATGAACCCGTATTTCCAAGCGTTCTTTTCTATCCACTTTCCTTCTGGTGCATTAGCCATCTTCATTTGAGTAGATCCTACATCAAGGGATAAGCCCAGATTGTGTTCACTGTAGCCTGCTGGCAAGGCATAGTCAGAACCCATATCTTGATAAAGCACACTTTGCTCATCAAAGTCCCGAAAGCCGCTCGTAATGGCGAAATGTTGAAGCCCATCTTTTTTTGCAGCAGCAACCATCTCTGAAAATGCATGTGCAATTTCCTCTGATAAATAAGTGTCACTGCCTAACAACACGTACCCTTGTGCCAGGTCATTGTTTGCAGATAAATTGACAATATCCGATCGAATGCTCTCCTGGTGAACAGGATATTCACTGTTGACCAAAAGCAGATCTCCTTGATAGATTTGATCCTCTGTCATTTCGATTTCTTGGATGCCACCCTCTGCGATACCATTTTCAGATTGAACATGGTTTTGAATTTTCACTTCTGGTTCAGACAAAGGTTCCAAATAGGCGAACGTTAACCCTAGGCAGGATAATAATAAAAAGCCCCACTTCTTCATTTATCTGTTTCCTCCTTACTCTTAGTTGCTTATAAGTGTAGGGAAAACTATTTAAATAAAGAGTGGGGTAAATTTTAAATTTTTCTTAAATCATTCATTCGGACTTTCACCATCCTGCGGCAAGCGCACTTCAAAAATGGTACGTATTATACTGCTTTCGGCCGTAATGGTCCCATCATGCTGCTCCACGATATTCTTGGCAATGAAGAGGCCAATCCCGGTGCCGCCTCCTTGATGAGTACGTGCTTTGTCACCGGTATAGAACATATCAAAGAGATGGGGCAGATCATTCTGAGGAATGGGATCTCCATAATTCACAATCTGAATAACCACTTTCCCTGAATCAATAAAGCCATTAATATCCACAAACTGGCCATCGTTACCATAGCGATTCGAATTGGTAAGAAGATTTTCAAACACGCGTGCCAACAGCTCTCCATCACCCAAAACAGGTAGTTGCGGAGTCACATTCACTCTGGCGATCAAATCATTCTTCTCGAAGACAGGATACAATTCCTCCTTTAATTGATTAAGGAGATCACTTACATTTATATGATTTTTTTTAATTGGCATTATGCCATAGTTCATTCGCGTTATTTCGAATAACTCATCAATCAGTCCTTCTAAACGCTGAGATTTCGTAAAGGCAATCGTTAAAAAGTGTCTGACTTGTTCTTTCGTCAAATTTTCATCCTTAAGGATCAAATCTAAATAACCTAAAACGGAGGTGAGGGGTGTACGGAGATCATGAGCTAAATTGACGACTAACTGCTCTTTACTACTTTCCGAGAAGTCTCCCCTTTCGATGGCTTGTTCCAATTTTTCACTGGCGAGATTTATGCTCTCGGCAAGATCACTAAACTCATCATTCGACACTATTTGAACCCGATGCTTGAAGTCACCCTGGGCGAGATAATGAATTCCTTTTGAAATCTCATTGAAATAGGCAGAATAGGGTTTTGTAAGTAAAAAGAAGAAGAAAATCGAAAGCAGGATGAATAATAGTAAAAAGACGTTAAAGTCTCCAATATTTCGTATGATAATACGAAAATAACCTAGTGTATCTCCATAATTCACATTTGAATAATAATATATTTGGAGTGCTTTAAAGAGTAGATATGTAATAGAGCCGGACAATAACATGCTTAGACCCAGCAATAAGATCATTTTTGAACGGAAGCCTCGCAGTATTTTACCCATTGAATGTATACCCTACGCCCCAAACGGTTTTGATAAATTTATTCTTACGTTTATCCTCTTCAAGCTTTTTTCGTAATGTACGAATATGGACCATTACGGTATTCCCACCTTCAAAGTATGCATCACCCCACACCTGCTGAAAAATATTTTCCACACCAAATACTTTCCCCGGGTGACTGGCTAGTAAGTACAAAATATCAAACTCTTTAGGTGTTAATTCGATGCTTTCACCATATAGAGTCACTTTACGTTGATCGGGAGAAATAACCAATCCACCATTTTCAACGGAGCCTTTCCTTTCTGTAGCCGTCTTAGGTTGATTAAGCTTCAAGAAACGTCGTAGCTGAGCATTTACACGAGCAACCAATTCTATCGGGGTGAATGGTTTCGTCATATAATCATCTGCCCCGATGACCAGACCCTGAACTTTATCGAAATCAGATGTTTTGGCACTCAAAAATATGATTGGCATATTATGCTGATCCCGAATGCGCCGGGTGACTTCATATCCATCCATTTTCGGCATCATGATATCCAAAATCAGCAAATCAATGACCTGGGTCTCGACCACACGAACAGCCTCTTCTCCATCCGATGCTTTCGTCACGTGGTACCCTTCTTTTTCTAAATGGATAGCAATCAGATCAGCAATTTCCTCCTCATCATCAGCTACTAAAATTGATAAAGGTTTCATTATTTCACTCCTACTAAAGTGATAGTCGCTAAATCTCCATCGTTGCGTTACTAGCTGCCCCCTAAAATCACTTTTAGTTTTTGGTAATTTTCGTGGCAGCTAATGGAATCATTTAGGGCTTTCATTTATTTTCTATTATTTTTTCATAAGCATACCCTTTGAAGAGAAGATATCCAAAGGGATTTCATCATCGATTATAAGTATTGTTCTTTTACATATAAAAAAACCTTCAAGTGTGATAGTTTAAATGAAATTTCTTAAAAGAATCATGGGAGAATTCTTAAATTTTTCTTAAGATACTATTAAAAGCGCATGAAATACATAAAAAAAACGGTGCCTGCCCCCGGTACATTAAAGCTTTACCGTACTGGGGTCAGACACCCATCTCCTGCGCATTTAATACACGATCCAGTACCCCCCAATGTTCAGTCCCTTTATTTCATCTTCACCTGCCAGTTTCATAAATCCTTTTGCAAATAAGAAGTATGTATCATAGGAGTACCCTTCAACGGGTAAGACCTCCACCTTTGTTTCTAAGAGGTCATCGGATGTAGTGATGGATGTCATTTTCACACATTCAAAATACTGTATACATTGATACTGCTCCTTACTACTAATGTAATCTTGAAATGCTCGAGGGTGAGTCGGAACTCTGATGGTATTAAAGACGACAACAACCAGCAAGAGGAGGACAATTTTCCTTGCAGTTTCATTTTCTGCATTCTTCGGCTTTAAACAGATGATTAATCCCACTAGTGAATAAACACCAATCCATGTAACCCAACTTATGTCGAAAATGATGTGTGCAAACACGGACAGCATCGCACCAAAATGTAAAAAGTTTGCTAATGAGGGGAGTGACTCTGGACGGAATCTGCCCCTGTCCTCTTTCTCAGCCTTAATATATATTTGATAATAATACAACAGGACAACCATTAACATAAATGCAAAATCAAATAACAAAACAACCACCTCATCAAAATAATCTATCGCATCAATCTGACATTCCATCTATGCATTCCCAGACAAGAATATCCGAAAGGTCGTCCCCACACCCCGCTCACTTTCCACCTGTATTTCCCCCTTCATCCGCTTGACGATTTGATAGCTTACCGTCAATCCAAGTCCTGTCCCTTTTTCTTTGGTCGAATAATAGGGTCTGCCCAATATTTTGAGTTGTTCCGGAGGCATGCCGACTCCATTATCTTGTATGACAATCATGATCCGGCCGTCTTTATGTACAGTGGCTGCCGCGATGATTTCTCCATTTTCTTTTACTGCCTCGATGGCATTTTTCAGAAGATTGAGCAGTACTTGCTTCACCTCTATCTTCATTCCTTTGATCATCAGACCGTCTTCAATCTTTTTGTTGATTTTTATGCTGTTCATCACAGCATAAGTAGACATCACATCAACCGATTCATTCATTGTGTCGGTCAGACTGAACACCTCGTTTTCCTCCGTCTGCGGCTTGGCAAGGGAAAGATATTGATTGATGACGTCTTGGGCGTGATCTAATTCCTGTATGGATATATCGATAAAGCTCTTTTGTTCTTTTGTTAACGTTTCTCTTTGCAGGAGCTGCATGAATCCTCTTACGGTCGTCATGGGATTTCGGATTTCGTGTGCGACGGATGCTGCCAACTCGCTGACTATGTTAAACTTTTCAGCTTTGATGAGCTCTTTTTTTATCCTGACTTGTTCCAGTCGGTTTTCTATCAGATAAATGGTCAGGATCAGCGTAATCCATATGATCAAGGTAGAGCTTGCCACAAGCGGGAGCTGCTCTACTTCATTGTTCTGAAACAAAAAAAGAGTTCTTGTAACCGGGATGAATAAATAAAAAGCCGAAATCAGAATCATTTTGTTCTTCCAGGTTACCCTTCTATACCATTTAGATAGAGGGATCAGCAACACTCCATATATCGCATAATTCACAACCAAAAAGATCCACACATGGTGGGTAAACAAGCCAATCACCAGCATGGCGAAGAACGTACTAAACCCCACTTTCTTCCCGCCATAGAGAAAGGCAAGGATAATGGGAATGACTTTGAAATCGTACACATAACCGCTTGAGTAAACAACGGGGAACATCATCGTAAACAGTAAAATAGCAAGAATCATGAGAAAGAACTTAAGGGTAAACCCTTTCGTGCCGCTGTCCGATTCACTCGTAACCATTTGAAAAAGAAGAATCGAAAATAGTATAAATACCACATGCAAAATTAAATGATGGACAGTCTCTACCATACAAGGTCTCCTTTAAGAAAAAAGCGTCTACTCTAATTCTTCGACATCCTTATGGGAAATCCTTTCCATTCCTCACGTACATTCAACATAAAACAGGACCTTTGGGTGGTAGGCACGTGGAATACAAAAAGGCCTAGACGGACATTTCCTCAAAGCCTGTTCAATCAGGTGATAATTTATCATTCATAACAACATCCATTGTAAAGATAAGCAGCAAAGAACCTCCGCCTATCTCTTAGGCGGAGGCACTTTGCACCCTTCATTCTTATTTAAGCATCTTCCGTTTAAGGTTTAATTAATGGCTGATTTTTTCCTTAAAAAGGTCTCAAATGGTCCTCTTATAGACCGTTGATCCATATAATGAGCAATCATTACGGTAAAAATCCAAACAAATACGGAAATCACATCACTCCACAATTGATTGATGTGTCCACCAAGACCTCCAGCATACGGTGCCAAAATCAACACAAACAGAACGGACTGAAATAGATAAAAACTCAGTGAACGTTGTCCAAGTGCAGCAATAGCCTTTGTAAAGCGCCCGCTTTTCCTCTCTACCTTAATGACTAAGAGACCAATCAGTGCGGTCCATCCCACTCCACCCGCATAACCAGTGATGGTATGAAGTGACTTTGCCATTACTTCCAATCCATCACTGTAACTCGTCCAAAACAATGAGGACATCAACGCCATCGGGATACCGCCGGCCGTCGATAGGAAAAGTCCCAATATACCAACCGTGAGTAGTGCCTTCTTATGTCTTTTAGGATGATCGATTACCTGAAAACGAGCAACTAAAATACCCATCAGCACCCCTGGGATCACTTGATAACTCAGAACAGGTGTGTAGAACATCCATTCAAACATTCGGGTAATCGATGCCTCAAAGGGATCTTCAATCGTGGCTGAATTCGTGATTTCCATATTTAATGCATCGAAGCCCCTGGGCATGGACGGAGCAAACAGGCCCACTAATACAAGAAAAAAACTCGTTAATATGATACTTTTTCTATTGGATAATCGAAGAAAAAAACTCGCAAAAAGGAGAGCGATAAATCCATACACCCCAATAATATCTGCAAAGAATAGAGTGGCGTGGAAAAAGCCTATCACTAACATCCAAGCTCCCCTACGCCTGAAGATTTTTTTCGTATCTTTCCAACTGGTCCCTTTTCTCTCTTGCCCTTTATACACTTGATGGAGCCCATATCCAAAAAGGATGGCAAACAAAGGGAAGGCACGTCCATCAATGAAAACCTGCCTGAAAAATACAGTGAACTGATCGGTTAACGTAACTCCCAGGTCAGTTGAAAAGATAAATTGATTCGCATGAGCCAATGCAATAAACAACAACATAAAACCTCGTGCTAAGTCTGGTGTTAATTTTCTTTTTTTAACTTGTGAGATTGGATTCATAATATTCCCTTATCATTAATTATTTTGATTTATTTTCATTCGGAAGCAGAGGGACGGTTCCTGTGCTTCCTTCTTGCTTTTCGAAGCAACAGGTATATGTTACCGGTAGTCAGGCCCTATTGGTGACGGGCTTTCATATAAGCCTTTTTACGCCATGTAAAAATAACATATGTAACCAAAAACAAGATAACCCCAACCTTATTAAAAAGAAAATATACGTTTACTGCATCTCTAAAAGAATCAAGCGGATAAATACCGCTCAGAAGTAAAGTTGGAAAAACAGTCATCAGCATGACCAAATAATGAATAATAATCTGTTTAAAGGAGCCCCATTGTTCAATTTCATATATTACGCTTGCCAACCCCAGGAAAAAAGAGATCAGACCATAAAAAAAGAGTTTGTCTGAAATAGCTGATGATCCTTGAAATTGATTCCATAGCAGTGAAATGATAATCGAGAAAGTAAATGGTATGACTCCTCTAATCAATCCTTTTATCAATAGATTCATTTTATGTTCCTTTCTTTTCATTCTAATTTTTCAACGTTGCCGCCCAGAATAAATGATAAATAGGGGCGATAAAACAAATACACAATAGAACGACAGCAATTGAAAAAGGCAAACGTGAATCCATTCCAACTGCATTTCTCAGTGCTGCTTCATTGGCAGATACAAAGGTTAGAGAGCCAAGGTATTGAATTACTAACATTACTTTTTTAGCTTTTATATATTGTATTTCTTTGTTTTCCTCTGTTAAATTAACATAGTTCAAATTCTCTGGTTTTTTCACTAATAATCCAATAAGTAACCAGGTTAAAACACTTACAATCGGCATGATGAACAGGATGTATTTTGAACCCCAATGATCAGGTTCTCCTTTATTAAAATGGATAGCGATTGTATTTGGAATCTCTGACCAAAGATATAGTAAATGAAATGTATGATAAAAAAGAATAGTAGTTGAGATTAGTATAAGAGTTAATTTAAGAGGCTCGTTTCTCATTAAACCGTCCCCCATTGAAGTTTATAAAAACCCTCTGCAGTGCTTCGTTAGTGCAAACACCCAAATTACCGTCTATACAAATTATACGATTGACTTGTCGTTTCGTTTCAATATTTATGAGGAATGTGCGAGGACGAAAAAAAAAGGCTCTCTTCTATAAGAAAGCCCATTTCCCTATGCTTAACTCAATTTAACTGGTGAATGTATATCACTTAAATCCCGATATGATCGATAGGAAACCAATTCTTTTCCATTTAGTGTACCATCCAGTTGTAAAATACGTCCCTTGGTTGTTTCTAAGTAGAATCGATAGTTGTTCACGTTTAATCTGAAAAAGGTATAGTTGTTGCCGAGAAGATGCTTATTGATTTGATGTGTGTCCGGGTGTATCTGAATGAAGTCCGCGAGCTCCTGAACGGAAGCTGTGGGAATATCAGCGATAGAATAGTACGTCCCCTTCATATTGTGTTTGAACTTACTCATCGCTGCCATAGCCCTGTCTTTTAATTTTCTGCCATCTAACTCCATAGGTCCACTCCTCTTTCGTTACTATTAAGAAGAATCCCCAATACCTCAAAGAATTAACCGACATTATTTAGATTGGGACTTACTATAATATGTAGTTCAAATAACGTTGAGAAAATTCCAATGAAATTCGCACATGAATTATCAAGTAAAATAATAAAAACCACAAAGAATATTATGGTTTTGTGGTTTTTACTTTATAGCACTTTCGCTTCGTATTATGAGACAACTTCAAGTTTCAAGGTGTTTCGATTTACTGTTATATATTTACCTGTTGATTTATTCATTACTTGAGACACTTCCTTGGTATGTGTTATCTCAAACCAATCATTTTGTATATCCACCAATAATTTTACTTCCACATCACTTTCTCCATATTTTAAACCACTATAATATATTTTCGTCATAGTCAACATTCCTCTCTAAATAGTAATATACTTCAACTCTTTTTTAATTATCACTCTATAATTATACAATAAATTTAAAGCTCTAATAGAAATGGCAATGTTTTATCATCAATTATCAACTAATCTCACACACTGATTAGTAATAGATTTATCGCTTTGACAATGGTTATTGTCACACTGTTATGATATTTCTTGTGTTCTCCACAAAAACTGAACTACATATCACTATAAGCGAACTTATCCCCCGTAAAGCCTATTCTTGAAGTGGACGAAGAGGACAAGCACAATTCAATCAACTATTTTATATTCTATAAGGACAACTAAATGGGGGTGAAAATATGGATATAGATAAATGGAACCAATACAATAAAAAACTAAGGAACTCTAGGCTAAGGAAGCCGCAGGGCTTAGCAGGGTCAAAAGAAAAAACGGACTTAGAAATTTGTTTTAAGGATGTATTACCACCGAAACAATGCTCTTTTTTCCCGATTCAATGTGATTGTCCTCCGGGTCCTCCGGGTCCTCCAGGTCCTCCAGGTCCGCAAGGCGAAACCGGGGCACAAGGCCCTCAAGGTATACAAGGCGAAACCGGGGCACAGGGTCCTCAGGGGATACAAGGTGAAACCGGAGCACAGGGTCCTCAGGGTATACAAGGTGAAACCGGAGCACAGGGTCCTCAAGGGCCAGCAGGAGTCTCTGAATTTGCAGATTTCTTTGCTTTGATGCCTCCTGATAATGCTGCAACAGTTCCACCAGGTGGGGACGTAGATTTCCCGCAAGATGGACCCCAAAGTGGGGGGATTTTCCGTACTGGCGCCGATACGTTTAACTTGTCTGATATTGGCGTTTATCAGGTTTTGTTTCAGGTAAGTGTCGACGAAGCAGGTCAACTGGTTTTAACCCTTGATTCAGGAGGAGGAGCAATTGAACTCGCCTATACAGTGGTTGGTCGAGCAACTGGTACGTCTCAAATTGTAGGAATAGCCATTGTTGAAACTTCAGTCATAAATTCAATACTCACGGTTCGAAACCCCGCTGATAATGCCACGGCTTTAACCATTACTCCTGTCGCTGGTGGGACAGAATCTGTTTCAGCACACCTGGTTATCACTCGACTGCAATAGACAAAAGGATTATTCGTTCCTTTAGACAAGATCTTAGATAACTTTCTATTTAATGTTTTCTCCTACTCAATATTAAAGACATAATAAATAGAGTTATCTTTAGGTTTTCTCTTTATGGTTAAGAAGAATTCCTTTGTCCATTAAATGGCACGATACAAAAATAAAGAGCCTCACACCCAGCTAGAGGTTAAGGCTCTTTACATTAATGTTTTAAATTGAAGCATTTTTTTATCATTTATCCACTATTAAGCTGTTCCCCGTAAATCCCATTCAACTTCACATTCCATATTTTATTTCTATACCTTTCCACTTCTTTCTTCCATAATTTAATGTTGTTGTAGTTTCCACGCTTATTTGTAATTCTTCCATCACTATTTCGATTACAACAATAATTCTAACTCTGGATATTCAACTTATCCATCAACTCAATAACCTCTTCATCCTCACCCTTGCCAACAGAAATCTGTTCTGTATCTTCAACGATCCCCTTCGTATATTCTTCCATTGACTCCTCTATCTGCTCACTACTCGGCCAATGCGATGGAACATTGTACACATTAATCGTGCCATCCCCATTACCGCTATAGGTGACGACTCCATCAGCCATGGCTTTCCCGCTTAACACAATGACGTCTTCTGGATAACCCACGCTGTTGTCATCATAAGGATTCAGCTTTTTTCCTGCCGGAATATGACGAACGTTCAGTTCTCCAACGTCTTTATTCTCTATCACTTGCAGCCAGACGCGGGCGTATTCGATTTGATCTGATGGGTATGCAGAAAGGGGATCTTCTGTGCTGCTCGTTTGATCCTGGGACGTTGCGTCTTCCAGATTGACGGAATCAACGGATTCATCCGCTTCCACCTCTTCTGATGCCGGTTCCTCGTTGTTGCCTTCTTCAGCGCTTTCCTGATCGGGCTCCGCCTGTTCCGTACTTCCACTTTGCTCCGCTTCTCCACCGCATGCCATCAAAAGCAATGCCGTGGCTACAATCATCATATATAGCAGTCGTTTTTTCATTTTCTCTCCCCCTTTTCCGCGCTATCCAATACTCTTTGAATAAATGCTGCTTTCCCTTCCGAATAGGCTTCCCGGTCGTCGGGAAATTGATGGGCCAGATGCTTTTTCAGCTCGGCATATTCTTCTCTTAATGAAGGATTTACGTTCAAACGATCCCGGAATGACCGCTGCTGTTCCCACCTTGGTTCACCTGTCAGCATGAGGTGTAGATGTGCAACACGTTTTTCGTTTTTTACTTTTATGAAAAACCTTCTCCACGGCCGTTCATCCAGCTCAACAGGTACAAAATGCCATTGATCCTCCCCTAGTCTACCAGCAACCTCTTCAAGATCGTCAAAGGATGGGATCATCGCCATCACGTCAATAATTGGCTTCGCAGGAAGGTCGCGGATCGACGTACTTCCAACATGCTCTACTTCCTTTACACCGAAGGGACTCAAAGAATGTAAGAGCTCCTTTACTTCAGCTCTTCCCGCCTCAATCCAGTCAGGGTTTGGAGGTTCAATCTCAATTGCTTCCACAGCCCATTTTGGCCATTTACGACGATTTTCCATCCGTCAGAGTCACACCCTTCTCGAGTTCAATTTCATCCCTAATCGGAATCCCGTCATTCCCGATCAAGGGGATCTCAGGCTTTACCTTTCTCGCCTTCTCCACCGCGAACCGGTGAATAGTTGAAATCATGAAGCCCCTCTTTTGGTAAAATTTCAGTGCCAGTAAATTGTCATTGGTCGTAATCAATGTGATGCGTTTACATCGATTCCCGGCAGCCACCTTTTCTACTTCTTTCATCAGGGCGGTGCCGATCCCCTTCTTTTCTTCCAAACTATCAAGAGAAATAATCTCGCAGTCTTCTTCTTTTACCACATATGTAATCAAACCTGCGATTACGGTTTCTTCATTCAGGTAAGCAAATCCGTCTAACGCAGCACAGTCATAGATCCCACTGGAAACGACCATCTTCGGACTGCCCCAATGCCGAGTGAAGAATTCAACCAGGTTCTCTTTCGGCATCTCTTTAAGTGATACGATGCTCATTCGTCCTCTCCCCCTTATCCGTTTCGTGAGGTACTCTACTGGAAGATACCATAGATTTAATTGTAAAAAAAGGAAAATACAAGAAGTCATATGGTAAAATGGAACATAACTCTCCATGTCTTATCAACTTCAAAACTACATGTATACAAGGAGCAATGGACATTTTGATAAAGGTACGAGTTTTACTTTTACTAATGGCAGCAGTCTTAATTACCGGGTGTTACGGGAAAGAACTGAATCTGATCGATGGAGATAAACAGATAACCCAACAAATCGATGACGCGATTTCCCAATATATCATCCAGAACTACTCTACCTCCTACTACGGCACAGAAAAGCAGTTCGAAGTCCATAAAGTCTATGGAACGAGCGAAACGGATGGAGTCCTGAGTGTGTATATGTGGTCGTATTACGGTGGATTTAATAAAGCGACCGGAATAGACCCCCAGTCCGGGCATTCATTACCCGCCGTGATCCGGTTAAGCAAAAAAGATGGGACGTATTCTGTGATTGAATACATAGAACCAAAGGACGGCAGCATGTACCAGTCCTCCTTAGAAAAAATGTTCCCGGCGAAATATGTTAAATCCGCTCAGCGTGACAGTGGAAACATTGGGGGATTGCAAAAAGAGATGCAGAAAAAAGTGAATAAATGGATCGAGAAACAGGACAAAGAATCCTAAGGTGGATGGCAAGCATGGAACTGACCATTAGAAGAAGGACCGAAGAAGATATCAAAGAATTCATTACGTGGACCTATGATGGAATCTATTCGTTTTATGATAACAATAGTCAGGCGGAAAAAATCGAAGGATTGAAAGAGAGTGTTCATCTGGAAAGAGCCTTTTCAGTCGTTGACGATAACGGGAATCTGATCGGAAATTGTGAGTTTTATGATGTAGAAGAAGACGGGAAAGACATCCTGGTCCTTGGGGTTCAAATGAAGCCTTCCATGACAGGAATGGGATATGGTTCGACCTTTGTGAAAGCGATCATCGATCAAGGGCGGGAACGACTGAAGTTCACTCATTTGGAATTGGCCGTTGCAGATTTTAATGAACGGGCCATTCGGACGTATGAGAAAGAAGGGTTCAGGAAGAGAGGAGAATTTGAAAATGAAATAAGAGGTCAGGTGTATCAGTTTGTTATCATGTCTAAGGATTGGGAGTAGTTTGTTAATAAAAAGGGTCAGCCCATAGGGGTTGGCCCTTTTGCTTGTAGAGCACTGGGACGGTTCTCTTGCTCCTTTTCATTTAATAGGAAGCACCAGAACCGTCCCCATGCTTCCCACTTTCAAACTCCAACGTCACTCCATCCCCGTTCTGTTCATCAGCCTTCATGATGTTGACGGTTTGGATATATCCCTTCACCGGGTCATCGCCATGGACCATGGAATCTTCAGGATCCGCTTCCTTTATCACCTGCAGCCCCGCCAGTTCATCCAGACTCCCCGCTTGTTCGATTAATTGCTGCTTGATTTTTCCCTCTTGTTCTTCAGGCTCAAAGATCAATTCAAATCGGTAGCGGGTTGACGTGTCCGGTCTGACAAATGTCTTTGTCGAAATGGTTCCGTCCTCTTGAACAGATGTACCAATTCCCACAATATTGGCAGGAACTTCATTCAAGGTCACGGCACTATTTTCCTCGATTTCCTCAACCGTTGCATTTCCTTTATAAGGCTTCAGGCTTATCATTAAAATCGTGTCAGGCGGAAGATCCGTGTCACCTGATATCACCATATTTTCCCCATCCAATGAGAGAGAGGCATTGATTGTGAATGCAGGTTCTTCTTCATCCTCTTCTTGTGACACTTCTTCCTGTTCCTGCACTTTGACTTTTTGGCGGTGCTCTTTTTGGACTTCCTTTTGCTCCGCATTTTGGGCGGTCGGATCAAACACAATCCTGCAGGCCGAGAGGAACAAGCATGATAAAAGGAGCAGTAGTACAATTCCAAATCTATTACTATACATTTATATCACCTTCGACAATATTTTCAGAATAGTGTTTACTATTGAATTTCTTTATTGTACCATTTAACTAGTAAAAATTGTAATTTTTTGAGAGTAAGGCAGGGGAACTTCTATGAATAAAGTGTTGCGCACGCCCTTTCATTTTGTGATCGTGTTAATAGGTTTGTTTTTGCTCAGCGGTATTAGCGCTTTATTGGATTATGATACAGAGCTTGTCATCAATGTCGGTGCTTACGTGTTAAGGTTATGGCAGACGATTCTTGAACTCGCTTCCCCCTCTTCCATCATCGTCCTGTGGGGAGCAAATGATAAACAATACCACATGTTCGACATCTTTCTCAGTACCTATCCGTATTCATTCACCATACTGTTCATCTCATTTTTGGCAGCTATCCTGATTTCAGTTGTGATGAGTTATTTGATGATGCTGATGCCAAGGAAACTATACAGAGCTTCAGAAAAAGGGGTCAATATCCTTGACGGAATACCGGATGTATTTCTCGTTGTGTTATTCCAACTGTTTATCATTTGGCTTTTCAAAAAAACAGGATTCCTCTTATTCGACATTTATACAACCGGTGAAGAACGAATCTATATGCTTCCGGTCATTTGCCTCTCGTTTCTGCCTGTGGTGTTTTTAGTGAAACAGTTCTTATTTCAACTGAAGGAAGAAGAAAGTAAGCCTTATGTAGAATTTTCATATTCAAAAGGATTCAAAAAGGCTTACACCATCTGGTTTCATGTGTTCAGGAATGTCTGGATTCATTTTTTCCTGCATTTGAAGCCTATTTTCCTGCTCATGCTTTCCAATCTGCTCGTCATTGAGGTTCTATTCAACATTAAAGGCTTCATGACGGTCTTGCTCAGAACCGCTACCTCGTCATCGCCGGCCTTTTTCTTTGGGATGCTTCTGATCTTCATACCATTCTACATCGTGTTTACGATCGGTTCCCGGCTATTGAAAAAATGGCTGAAAGGGGGAGAATACAATGTCTAGTACAATCATCAGACGATTGGCTTTCCCGGTGTTGATCATCATTGGTCTTCTTGTGGCGAGTTTCCTCGTTCCGGTCCTGTATCCTGATTATGAGGAAATCACACCCTATTTAACGGATGAAAATAATAAAGTCATTGCCGCGCCGCCTTTTACGGCTGAAGAAATGCCGCTGCTCGGCAGTGACAGATTGGGAAGGAACTTTTTGCTGCTCCTGATTGCCGGTGCTAAATTCACGATCTTTGCGGCCCTTGTCATAGCAGCCCTCAGGATGATCTTTGGATTTGGGTTCGCCGTCCTTTATACGTTTCTGCCCGGTTCATTCACCCGGACATTAAAAGGATTGGGGGAATCGTTCCAATACCTCCCCCTTGCCATTGTCGTGTTTGGACTGCTTGCACCACTAGAAGGGGCATTTCAGGGAGATGCCCTTCCTTCTGGCCGCTACTTTTTCATCCAGCTTGCAGGGATTGCGGCCATCACCATTCCTTCCCTCGGAATCTATCTCGGGGAAGAAATGAAGCTCTTTATGAAGCAGGAATTTGTCGATGTCTCTAAGACGATGGGAGCGAGCCGTTTTCATCTCGTACGAAAACATCTCCTGCCCCAATTTCTGCGCCACTCGATCGTGTTATTTTCCGAGCAGGTATCACAGGCTCTTTCCCTGCTGATTCAACTTGGTATCATCTTAATGGCCCTTGGAGGTATGAAGGTGGCGGAATTTGCAATAGGTCCCTATGAACCAAGCAACCCTGTATACTTTTCAGAAACGAATGAATGGGCTGCGACCATCAGCATGAACATCCAGCAAGTGTTCTCCACACCCTTGCTCGTTGTCGTTCCATTAATACTTTTCTCCATCCTGATCCTTTGCATCAATTCCATCAGCTCCACGTTAAAGAAGATGTTGATTGACAGTGATTTACCTGTTCAACAAAAGGAGAAAGCAGAAAAGGAAGCAAAAGAAAAAATGGTTGGTTCGGAAGAGTTGTTTACTTTTAAAGGTTGAATTGAAGGAAGCACGGGGACGGTTCCCGTGCTTCCTTTTTGATTAAGAAGGAGCATCAGAACCGTCCCCATGCTTCCCCATTTTATGATATGATAATTAAATTGTTTGCCCATACTAATACTGATGTATTTCCATCCTAGAAAAGAGGTACTTATGCAAGAGACTGTATTAACTAAACAGCATTGGTTTCTTATCTTCACACTTAGTTTACTAACTTTTGTTCTCGGGACAAGCGAATTTGTCATCGTTGGAATCTTAACGGAGATTTCCTCGAGCCTTGATATAACGAACGCAAAGGCAGGTACCCTTGTGTCGGCGTTTGCGATTACCTTTGCCATCGCGACCCCGATCGTGATGTCCGCAACAAGCCATTTTCCTAAGCGGAAATGGATGTTGTTTTTGATAGGGGCGTTTATCATTCTGAATGCATTGTGTGTGATTTCGACGAGTTACGTTATGCTCCTTGTCCTCCGAATGCTGACAGCCATCGTCACAGGCGTTTCGATTTCCCTTGCCATGACGATCGCGAGCGAAGCGATTCCAGTGACCAAACGGGGAGTGGCCATTTCCTTCGTTTTCGGCGGGTTCACTCTGGCAAACGTGATCGGAGTTCCCATCGGTACCGTCATCGCGGAGTGGTACGACTGGCATGCCACGTTCCTGTTGACGACGATTCTTGGTGTGGTTGCCTTTTTGTCATCGTTCATGAATTTGCCCAGTAAGCTCAGTCAATACCGCAGTTCCATGCGTGATCAGTTCTCTTTATTGACCCACCCGCGGATCTTGATGGCCTTCTTCATCCCGGCTCTGGGATTCGGTGCAACCTACGCGGTATTTACGTATCTTGTGCCGATTCTCGACATGATGGGAGCACCAGGCAGCTCCATCAGCTTGATCCTGTTCGCCTACGGGTTCATCTCGATCTTCAGTAACATACTGGCCGGAAAGATTGCCAGTCACAATGCCATCGGACGCCTCCGATTCGTTTTCCTTATCCAGGCCTTTGTCCTGATCGGATTGTACTTTACGACCGTTCATTTTATCATCGGCTTGATCAACATTGGCTTGATGTCCTTGATGGCGATCCTGCTAACGACTTCAACCCAGCTTTACTTGATTGACCTTGCCGGTGTGTATCAACCGAAAGCTACAGGGCTCGCCGCTTCATTGATGCCCGTTGCAAGCAATGTCGGTATCGCCATGGGGTCGGCACTCGGTGGCCTTGTCTACCATCAAGGGCCATTGATGAATGTGTCACTTGTCGGTGGAGTGGTTGCCCTTTGCGCGAGTCTGTTGACATTCTTGAGTCATCGATTGGACCGGAAGCATGAGACATTAGCGTAATGATGCTATAAAAAAAGAAGTATCAAGAACTTGCATGGTTCTAGGATACTTCTTTTTTTTGAAGAATTAATCCCTTTCTCTATTCCACTGCGTATCCCGCATGTTTTTTTGATGGTAATGACGGCAATAGACACAGGACAAGTGACATTCCATAAAACTTTTTCGCTTAAGATGATACTTTCTGCATGATATAGTCCAATTGCCAACAAGGAAATGGCAACATGACACGCAAACCAGCCGAGTCCATAATAGATGCCGGAAACAGGGATATCCTATTCATTGTCCCTTACCGGTTTTTGCAGGGAAACTGCTGGATACAGTCCGGATGTCAATACCGCAAAATCCTTTTTTATATGAAGGAGAGCCGTGGTGCCCGTGGTGCTTTTCTCTCTTTTTATGACTCAATGTGTAAGACCCCCGGTAGATTCGCCATGCCGTGGCTCTGATACCTCTTTATTATTCCTTCATCTAAACCATCCCCTCCTCCAAAACCACCCGATCATTAAGATGCATACTAAGCCCATGACTCCGAGTACAAGGGCGTATCCGTAGGTCCACTTCAGTTCCGGTATGTGAACAAAGTTCATCCCATAAATTCCTGCGATAAACGTCAATGGAGCGAAAATGGACGTAATGATCGTAAGGATTTTCATGACATTGTTGGTTTGCAAGGAGTTCAATGACAGATAGCTATCTCGGATATCCACTGTGATTTCCCTGTTCGACATGACCATTTCAGATAGTTTTAGGAGATGGTCGTAAATATCCGAAAAATACTTCCTTTTCTCTTTAATCCCTTGTAAGTGTTGGGAATTGAGCATCCTATAAAGTAGATCGCGCATTGGATAGATGATATGGCGTAGTGTGAGCAATTGGGAGCGTGTATCAAAAAGCTCCGTCATTAAAGCATTCATCGATTGGTTTTGCCTATTCTCTTCAATTCTGTCCAAGCGATCTTCTATTTCATAAATAACGGGAAAGTAGTTGTCCACGATTTTATCTATCACTTGATAAAACACATAATTGGGATCCCAGTTTTCAATTCCTGCTTGTACTTCCCGTATACGTCTCTGTACCTGATTGATTTCTATTGATTGGTACCGATGGAAGCTTACTATGAACTGTTTTCCGACAAAGAATTGAACCTCTTCTTTTGACAGTGTTTCCCGTTCTCTCTTCACCGCATGAGTTACGTAGAAGGTATGATCCTCATAATAGTCCAATTTAGGTCTTTGAATCGATTGGAGACAGTCCTCGATCGCTAAAGGATGAAAGTGGAACGTATCAGACAAATGCCTGATTTCTTCATCCGTAGGGGTATCGAAATCTATCCAGATCCATTTATATGATTCTAGCACCCCTCCAATCAAAATATCCGTCACCAACTTATTTTCGTGTGTAATCCCATAAGAGTGAATCACGTTACCTCCTCCATTTCACAGAAAGAGCCCAGCATGATGGCCTGGACCCTATATGATCTATTCATTAGCGTTGGTTTTGCTCGATTGGCCAAAGCCTGATTATTCGTAGCGCAGCGATTCCATCGGATCCAGCTTTGATGCTTTGGCAGCTGGCAGCAAGGCAGCAAGGATACTAATGATCACACTGATCAGGATTCCCGTCAGAATATTCCCTGCACTGATTTGGATCAACTGGGCATCGAACGCCTGTTGCATCACATTATTTCCCAATATCCCGATCATGCTTGCCAGCAGGACCCCGATCACGCCGCTAGCAAAGCCGAGTAAAGCGGCTTCTGAAAAGAAGATCCGTTTGATGTCTTTTCTTCTTGCCCCCACGGCACGCAGGATCCCGATTTCCTTTGTCCGTTCCACTACGCTGATATACAGCACGACAATGATCATGATAGCGGACACAAGCAGGGAAATACCGGCTATCCCGGCTAATACATTGGTGGCGATTTTCAAGTAATTTGTCACCTGGTTCAGGATGTTCCCTACCCCGGTACCCGTGAAGCCCGCGTCCTCCAGATCTGCCTGTACCGTATCGACATACTTATCCTCCTCCACCGTCACATCCAGCTGGGTGGCCATTAATGCGATGTCTTCACTTTGAAACATCTTATCTAATGTCTGATACGATGTGTAGGCAAGATCTTGATTCATGCTGCCTTTGATGACTCCTGACACGTTCATTTCCTTCTTTAGGATGACCGGCCTGTTTTGATCATCTGTTGTATTGATGTAAAGTTCCACTTGTTCTCCGGCAAGTTCTTCAGGAGAGTCTTTCACTTTTTCTGCGGCCGTTTCGGAAAGCAGTACTTCATCAACCCCGGGGAGTTCCCCTGCAATGAGATCCTCTTCATTCACACTCTCATTCATCGTTTGGTATTGTACGATATTCACTGATGTATCCTTGTACAAAATAGAGCTTCCCATCGTTAACGTATAGACATTCTCGACTTTCTTGACATGGTCGATGTTCTTTACTCGTCGTACATCCTCCTGTTCAAGTGGCACCGTTTCCTGCACTGGATTCGGTAGTGGTCCTGAGCTTGCATTTGCATCACCTTCGGGCGCTTTCGTCACTTGAATGAGGTTCGGATTCAGATTGGCATTGATCTCTTTATTGATATAGTCGGTCACCCCTGACCCCAACCCCAACATCAGGATGACGCTCAAGATTCCGATTGCACCACCGAATGATACGAGCAGATTTCGTTTGAGGTTCAATCGGATATTGTTGAAAGCCATTTTCATCGCTGCACCGAATCTCAAGTTCTTCGTTTTGACCTTCGGTGCGTTCTCCTTCTGGCCATAAGGTTCTCTCAACGATTCATCCTTTATGATGTTCCCATCATCCATGGTGATGATCCTGGTTCCATAGTCTGCCACCTTTTGAGAATGAGTAACCGTAATGACAAGCTTTCCTTGTGCCGCGATATGATCCAGCAGTTGCATGATCTGCTCGCTGTTTTTCTTATCAAGAGCCCCTGTCGGTTCATCTGCAAGGATAATGTCAGGGTCATTGGAAAGCGCGCGTGCGATGGCCACCCTTTGTTTCTGACCTCCGGAAAGTTGATTCGGTTTTTTATCTATATGATTCCCCAAGCCAAGGTCGGTCAAAGTCTTCTTAGCTTTCTGTTCTCTTTCAGACGCACTCATATCCGTCATCTGCATAGTCAGGACAACGTTTTCCAATACGGATAAATGACTGATCAGATTAAAGCTCTGGAAGATAAATCCTACTTTAAGCTTCCGATACGCATCGAGCTCATTTTCCTTCATCCCTTGAAGGCTTGTTCCGTCCACCATCACATCTCCTTCGAACTCCCTGTCCATACCGCCGATGATGTTCATCAGGGTGGACTTCCCGCTCCCGGACTCCCCTAGGATGGATACGAACTCTCCCTGATTGAATTCCACATCCACACCATGCAATACTTGAACCCTTTCACTCTTACCAAGCTTATAAGATTTCTTGATGTTGCTGATTTTGATACTCATGTGTTGTTCCTCCTATAATGAATGTACTTTTGTTTTATCCATTGCTTACTTCATGGCCTTCCGTTTGTAGTGATGCTCCCTTTTTTAAGAAGAGGGACAGAACCAGTGCCCCAATGGCAAGGAATGAAGCAAATAGAAATGCCTGGTTATATCCATGTACCATGGCCATCTCACCGATCATCTGTGATCCGCCTCCGGAAGGACCTTCAGGTGTGTAACCTTTTGAGGACATTGTCATAATCGTGATCAATATGGCGGTCCCGATCGAACCCGAAATTTGCTGGAATGTATTGGCCATTGCGGATCCATGGGCACTCCACTCAACGGGGATCTGATTCAGCCCATTCGTCATCACAGGCATCATCGCAAGAGACAATCCGAACATTCGAAGACAATAAATGGCGGACAGGTAGACAATCGACGTCTCCATGGACAAATTCGTCATTAAGAAAGACGTCACGACGACGATCAGGAGTCCAGGAACAGCCAGTTTTCTGGCCCCCCATTTATCGAAGAGAATTCCGGTCACCGGGGACATGACTCCCATCACAATCGCCCCCGGCAATAGCATCAAGCCGGACTGGAGCGGACTGAATCCTCTTACATTCTGCATATACAGTGGCAGCAATGTTTCTGCGCCGATCATCGAAATGATAACAACCATCGTGATCACTAGAGATAACGTAAAAGTCTTATAACCAAAGACTCTAAATTGAAGTAATGGTTGTTTGAGTCTTAGCTGCCTCCATATGAAGATTCCAAGTGTCATGAAGCCCATTGTGATGAAGAAGAGGACGATTTGGCTGGACCAGCCTTTTTCCCCCGCCACACTGAATCCATAAAGCAATCCTCCAAATCCCAAAGAGGAGAGGAAAATCGACAGGAAATCGATTCTGGGGCGAGTCAGCTTTGTCACATTTTTCACATACACAACCGCCAGCACCATGATCACTGCCACTATGGGCAGGACAACGAAGAATAGCGCTCTCCAAGAGAAATATTCCAGTAAGAACCCGGACAAGGTTGGTCCGATCGCTGGGCCAAAGGCAATGACAATTCCAGCCCAGCCCATCATCCTGCCTCTATTCCCCTTGGGAATGATGGTGAGGATGATCGTCATGATCAGTGGAAGCATGATTCCGGAACCCGCTGCCTGTATCACCCTTCCCAACAATAGCAATGAAAAGCTGTTGGAGATGGCTGCAAGCATAGTCCCCAGACCGAACAACCCCATTGCTGACATGAAAAGCGCCCTTGTCGAGAACCGTTCAATCAAATAAGCCGAAATGGGAATCATGACGCCGTTGGTCAGTAAGAAAGCCGTCGTCAGCCACTGTACCTTATTCTCATTCAGACCGAAGTCATTCATAATGGATGGCAACGCCGTAGACAATAAAGTTTCATTTAGAATGCCCACGAAAGCCCCTAACAGCATGACCGTAAACATTGGGCCAAAACGGAAGTCCTTGCTACTTGCGTCTGTCATATCGATCCCTACCCTTTCAAAAAGTGATGAATGTAGTTTGCCGTTTCTCCGGCACCATTTTCTTGTTGCAGCTGTCTTCCCAATTCGAGAGCATTCCTTTTCATCGTTTCATGTTGCATCGTTAGAATAGCCCTTGATAGATTTTCCACTGTCAATTTCTTTCTCGGGATGGGGGCGGGCCCTACCCCCAATTCTTCTGTCCGTTTTCCCCAGGCGAACTGATCATTTCCATGGGGGATGACGACACTTGGGACACCTGCACGGAATGCGGCTGCTGTGGTACCCGCCCCTCCATGATGGATGACCCCGGCCATTTTAGGGAAAAGCCATGTATGAGGAACACTTTCAATGAAGTACATATCTTCAAATCCTTCTTTTTCCTCAACCTGATTCCAACCCGTCCCGATAATCCCCCTTTTACCGGATTTACGGAGTGCGTCTACGACCAGTTTCGTTGTTGTATCGGCACGCTCATCATAAATGCTCCCGAATCCCACATAAACGGGCGCATCCCCTTGATCCATAAAGTCGACAAGATCACGGGGTGGAGTCCACTCGCTCAGGTCTTCATCCAGAAACCAGTAACCCAAGGACTTCATCCCGTCTTGGGATTTTGGAAATACGCAGGGACTCATCGACATGACAGAGGTATGATCCGTTGTCGACTCTCTACCAAACGGGTTGGTGAAATGGAGCGGGAGTCCCCCGAAACGTTCCTTCCAAAATGCAGCGATTGAAGGCTTGATCGTAAGCCAGAATCCTTTCTCGAACAATTTATGTGTCAGAAGATTGACCGTCTTGCCCCATCTCAGCTGATAAAAGATGAGGGCCGGGTATTCTTTTGTAGGTGCCATGGGAAAAGGGGACGCAAGAATAGTCGGCACACCTGAGTGTTCACCGGCGAACTGACCGATGGCTGCTCCCGGATGATAAATGATGGCATCTGCTCCTTCGCACGCCTCGAACAGATCCCTCTGCATTCCCATCTGCTTATCTTTTATATAAGGCTTCATCTTTTGAAAGCTAGAAAAAAATTTAATCGGGTTGTCGGACTCAATCGAGCTTTTGGCCATCTCCCTTGAAATGTTGGCGATATCCCCTTTGATTGGATGGAAGAGCAAACCATGCTGCTCCACCAACTCCCGATAATTTTCAAATGCGGCAAGTTTCACTTCATGACCAAGATTCATTAGTTCTTTTCCAAGTGCAATGTATGGTTGGGTATCTCCTCTTGTACCTGTGGTTAATAATGAAATTTTCATTCGTTAACACCTCATATCCAAATTAATTTAGTTAGACTAACTTACCTTTAAGAGATTTCATTCGTTAGGCTAACTGATGTTCACGGAACTTTCTTTTAGTTAGACTAACTTATCTTTTAGGGGAACAAGGGACTTTCCCACTGTTCCAGAACGTTATTCGGCGTTTTTCTCATAGAACCCCTTGATCAATTTCTCCAATGTCCGTTTGAACTGATCAGCCTCATCCGGGGTAAGAAGCCGTTCGATGAATGCGACATAATCCTCCAAGGCTTTTTGATGCAGACGCATGAATGTCTGGCTGGATTCAGTAAGTGTCACGTGATAAATCCTTTTATCTTCGGTTGATTGACTTTTTTTCGCATAGCCGAGTGAAACCAATTTATTAATACCTGTCGTGGCCGATGCTTTTGTGATGTTGAGCGCTTCGGCTATCTCACTGATAGTTGGATACCGAAGTGCGCCGATCGCTTGTATATACTGAATCTGATTGACACTTAAATTGGAGACACCTGCTGTTTCAATCGTCTCTTGGACCAACTTCTTAAAAGAAGTGTCAAGTGTAACGATAAATTCGCGAAGAATTTCTTCCATAAATGCAACAACCTACCTTTAAGTTAGTTTGACAAACTAACTATATATCATTTATTACCTACTGTCAAATGGAATAAATAAAATACTTTTTTTTAACGGAGCCCGCCCCGAGTACGTTATCGCTTTACCGTGCCCGAGGTCATGCTCCCAACACCCTGGTGAATCCATTTCATCCAAAAGCGTTCCGTTTCTAAAATCAGCTAGATCTTTACCCGATTCAGGTGTCTTTCCTTCCTAACGATCTCATCCATCACCCAATTCGTTCGTGCCCCAGAGTCTCCAGTACTCGGACACCAAACGCCACCCCTGGTCAGCTCTTTCACGATCGTAGCAACAAGCGGCTGATGAACATGGAGGGGGCGTTCAAAACTCCATTGTTCTTTTCCTACATTTGTCGTCAAGGTCACGGGATCATCCCCGAAAGTAGAAAAGCTGATCTTCCCTTTACTTCCGACAATCTCATTTATATCCACATGTTCAAAAGCCGTGAAACACCACTTTCCAATCCCTTGAACGCCAGATGCAAATCGATATGTACCGGTCACAATATCTTCTGCCTCATAATAGCCCGCCTGATTTCGAGCAAACCCTTTTGCTTCTTGTATGGGTCCGAGCAGAAAATCAAGAATATCCAGGGTATGGCTGGCCAGATCGAAGAATAATCCGCCACCAGCAACATCAGGCTGTACACGCCAAGGAAGACGTTCTGGATCCTTCACGTCGTCCCCCGCTTTTTGATACTGAGTCGATGAGACAAAACGAACGTCCCCGATCGCCTCTTGATCCAGCAATTCTTTTATCTTCAAAAAGCGTTCCTGTGCGCGACGGTAGTAAGCTACATACAAAGGAACACCGGCATTCTTACAAGCAGCCACCATCTGATTACATTCTTCAAAGTTACGAGCCATCGGCTTCTCCACATAAACCGCTTTTCCCGCGGTCGCTGCCTTCAGCGTATATTCCTTATGGAAGCCTGGAGGCGTGGCGATGTAAACCGCATCCACCTCAGGATCGTTTATCAGATCATCCGCATCATCGTACCACTTTGGAACCTGATGCCTTTCCGCATAATCCCTTGCCAGTTCGCCCGTCCTTCTCATCACCGCAACAAGCTCTGAGTTATTAACCTTTTGAAAAGCAGGGCCGCTTTTCTTTTCTGTCACATCCCCGCAACCGATGATTCCCCATCGGACTTTTTCATATGGCATGGGTGGATCCCTCCTGTGAATGTCATTCTTCTGTTTACCCTTTTAGAAAGGTCTTATGCCCCCAGAGTATACTCTCCTTGTGAGAGCATGACCCTATCATCTTATGATTCAATAAAAACGTCCATGATCCTATCACAAATATCATGATGAATAGTTCCGTCAAAATTCAATAACACCACCACTCCCAGATTGAGCCCAGGAACCATGGTCATCAGGGATCTTACACCTAACTGGCCTCCACCATGTTCGACGATTCTATATCCCCTATACGTATCTGTAAACCATGCAAGTCCATAGCTCCTGACATCACATCCAGGCGCCCTCCATTCTTCGCTTACAAGATGGATGGGCTTTTGCATTTCTTCTATTAATTCTGATTGTAAAACAGTCGATTCTTTATTCAAATGGAATGTTAAATAGTTGCCTAAATCATTAGCAGTCGAATACAAATACCCGATTGGCGCCGAGATTGGATTGATGGGAAAAGGCGTTTCTATTTTATCCTCGCCTACATAATATCTGGCACTGTTCTTATCTTCCTCAACCTCATATGAGTCACTCGTAGTCCGCTTCATATCAAGGGGTGTGAGGATGTCATCGTGAAGGGATGCTTCCCATTTGCTGCCTGTCACCTTTTCAAACAGATCAGCAAGAATCACATACGCATCTGTGCAATAATTCCATCCCTCTCCTGGTGGATATTCCAACTCTACTTTTTCAAACCATTTCGTGATATCTTCGCGATTATTTATACTAGCAATCTCTTCTTCCGTCAGCTGATAATGATCCAATGCTTCCTGAAATTCTGTCGGTGTATCTGAGAAGATTTCCCTTACATTTGGAGCAATCATATTGGCGATTCCCACTTCTGAAGGAAAACCTGCCGTGTGGGACAACACATGCCTGATCGTGATAGCGTCACTCTGTTCTTTATTCTTCGTTCGGAAGTATGGCAAGTAGGTAACAACCGCATCGTCCAATTTAATTAAATTCTTCTCTACAAGCTGCATAATGGAAAGGGCCATAAAGTTCTTGGATATACTTTGAATGCTCATCCTAGTATCGCCGTCAATCGGGCGTTCTGCGTTACCGATCCTGGCGTTCCCAAAACCCTTAGAATAGATCGTCTCTGAGTCTTTCACAATGGCAACGCTTACTCCGACTCCCTGGTGATTATGAAGCAAGTCATTTATGTAGTCTGTTATTTGGTTACATTGTTCATTAATTTGATTCATACTGACCTCCATATGTACGGTTCCGGGTTATCGCTTCATAATTCTTCACGATAGTATCTCTTATTCTTTCATTCTGCCAATTAGATAATATACATCCACTACATTTTACCATAATCATTCCAGATCTGAGGGATCTATTGGTACAGTCTCGTATAGGTGTAACGACTCACTCAAAGCCGAACCGGGATGATTACATGATCCTGAAGGAATAGGAAGAAGGATTCAACCTTAGTAAAGTGTGATGATTTACAAAATATTAACTTGTTAGAAGGTAATTCCATACTCTATCATTTCAGGTAGAGGCGTACTCAGCTTAAATCTTCTATGAAAATCACTTCAGCATGAAACCGATCCACTCCCTTTTCTCAATGTACTACATCGTTATGATTGCGGGCTTACTATTAATATCCCATTCTCTCAGAATGAGATGTTGATATAAAAAAATACATACAGGAGGCATTCCCATGCTAAAGAAATCGATGTTGTTTGTTGTTGCACTACTTCTCTCGTTCGCTTTATTCCTGCCGTCAGCCCTAGCATTCCCACCTGGCACACCGTCCAAGTCAACGGCCCAATCACAACTGAACTCACTGACTGTGAAATCCGAAAGCTCCATGACCGGCTACTCCCGGGACAAGTTTCCCCACTGGATCGGGCAAGGCAGCGGCTGCGACACCCGCCAACTGGTGCTCCAGCGTGACGCCGACTACTACAGCGGCAGCTGCCCTGTCACGTCTGGCAAATGGTACAGCTACTACGATGGAGTTACGTTCTACGATCCGTCCGACCTTGATATCGATCACGTCGTCCCCCTTGCTGAAGCGTGGCGTTCAGGTGCCAGTAGCTGGACGACAGAGAAGCGCGAAGACATCGCCAACGACCTGAGCGGCCCGCAACTGATCGCGGTCAGCGCCAGCTCCAACCGCTCCAAAGGTGACCAGGATCCATCGACATGGCAGCCACCACGTTCCGGCGCAGACTGTGGTTACTCTAAGTGGTGGATCAGTACCAAGTACAAATGGGGGTTAAGCCTTCAGTCTTCAGAGAAGACCGCACTTCAGGGCATGCTGAACAGCTGCGTTTACTGATCTGAATAACTGCAATGCCCGTACGACCGGCTCGTACGGGCATTGTTCATACCAAACATAAGAATGGAGGGATACATATGGATAAGAAATCAACGATCTTTACCGCAACCCATGGTGTCATGACTTCTGAGGTCGGCGTGATCAGCGGCGAGCTTGAACTTGTCACCAGCTGCGATGATGATGGTGTGCTGACTCTTGCTATTACATATGTAGGTGCTGAGGAGTGGTATTCGCTTCCGGGTGAGGAGTACCGTCTGCATGATGTGCGTGATCATGAGGTTGTGCATGGGATGCTTGCCGCTGTACTGGAACGTCCTTAACGAAAATTAAATCAACCGAAAGAAAAGAAAAAATGCCAGACAAACTGATTAGTCTGTCTGGCAACTTCATTGGCTTAACAATCGTTTATCAGTCTCATCTATAGCCTGACGAAAAGGACCTCCATTACTTTTGCAAAATCATATCAATATGAGGGATACCATCATCCAGATAAGTTTCCGTTATCGCCCTGAATCCAAATGACCCATAGAACTCCCGCAAATATTCCTGAGCCTGAATCTTCACCGTTCTTTCGCTTAGTTCATCATGAATGAAATCCAACCCTCTTTTTACTAATTCGCTTGCCAGTCCTTTACCACGATAGTCATCCTTTACAAGAACTCTGCCAATAGACGGTTCTTTATACGAAACACCTGCCGGTAAAAGTCTTGCATAGGCAACCACATCTCCATTTTCTTCTTTATAAAGATGGTATGCATGCAGATCTTTCCCATCGACTTCCATGTAGGGACATTCCTGTTCCACTACAAAAACCTGGGTCCTCACTTGTAAAATCCCGTACAACTCGTGAGTCGATAGTTCATTAAAGCTCTTTAATTTCCAGTTCATTGATATTGGACACCTCTTGTGTATTGTTTTATTGTGTGGGTTAGAGAAGCGCGGGGACGGTTCTCGTGCTTCCTGTCCGTAAAAACGAAGCAGCAGATCCGTCCCCATGCTTACGATTCATTAGTTTATTATACAAATTTGCACATAAGAATATCATCAATATATTCACCATGATTTAACCTGTATTCTTTAATTAAACGACCTTCTTCCAAAAAACCCATCTGCTTGTACAGGGAAATTGCTCTTTGATTTGTTGAAAAGACCCCTAAACTTACCTTTTCAATTAATGGGTTTTCTTCTGCCCAGTCTAACAATGCCTTTAAAAGCGCCTTCCCTATTCCCCCGTCTCTGTAATTTTTACTTATCGACATTGAAACAGAGCCAGTGTGTGATAATCTCTTTCTATTTTGTGACCGAAATTCTATCGATCCGACAACTACACCATTCACTTCCGCTATAATAAGAGTTTCTCTCATGTTATCCAATATACTTTGTATTCGTTCTTTCTTCTCCTGTAATGGCTTTTTTTCTACCTCTTCTGATACTACGATGAAATAATCACCTTCAGAAATAACAGAACTCTCAATATCCAAAAGTACCTCCGCATCCTCTACTTTCACATTTCGAATTATGTATTCTAAATGACCTTTAGACACTGGCATTTAAATCCTCCTAAGTGATGATCTCTAAGAAATAAATACGACATCCGATTATAATATCCTTCTTCAACAACCTGACTCTATTGTGGGTTACATATAAGTATCACTTATTCCAGATAACGGCCATTTTAGTGAATAAATAATGCTTCTTGAACACTTGAATTAATGATCAGATAGATTGCTATTTATCGTAAATACACAAAAACATATGAAGGGAACATGATAAAATGAATGGAAGATATTTAACCATCGAAGAAATGATTTCTACGCACGACATTTCAAGTTATGGCAGTTAGGAATCAACAAAAAAATACGTAATAATCTTAAAAATTCAGGTAAAAAAGTTCGTACCCTAAGGAGGAAAAACTTATGTCGCAAAATCATTTAGAGGATTCAAGAACGTCAGGAATGAAACTTCTGCTAACGTCCGCGGGCGTCAATAACCCTACGATCCACAACGCGCTGGTTGACATGCTCGACAAGCCGATCGCCGACTCCAACGCTCTGTGCATACCCACCGCGATGTACGGACACCCCTGGGTCGGTCCTGGAGAAAAAGCCTGGCAGTTCATCAGCGGGAAATCCGAGAACCCCATGGTCGACCTGGGCTGGAAGTCTGTCGGCGTTCTGGAGCTCACAGCGCTGCCAAGCATAGACGAAGACCGCTGGGTGCCTCTTGTACAGGAGACGGACGTCCTGCTGGTGTCTGGTGGCGACGCTCTCTACCTGTACCACTGGATGCAGCAATCGGGGCTTGCAGACCTTTTGCCATCACTGGATGCAGTCTATGTGGGAATGAGCGCCGGAAGCATGGTGATGGCCCCGAATATCGGAGAAGAATTCGTAGGCTGGCGTCCGCTCACAGGGGGAGATAAAACACTGGGTCTGGTGGATTTTGCATTGTTTCCTCACCTAGGTCACGAGATGTTACCGGATAATACCCTGGCCAATGCAGAAAAGTGGGCTGCAGGCGTCTCAGTGCCAGGGTACGCGATTGACGATCAGACGGCTATCAAAGTGACCGATGGAGTCGTTGAAGTTGTTTCCGAGGGGAAATGGAAGCTATTCACCCCTTAATATCGAGAATGGTTTATTGAAAAAAGCCTGATTTCTTCACTAAAATTGAGGAATTAGGCTTTTTCATATTGCTAATAATCCACATCCTCCTTTGTTGTATTATCTCACTTCAACAATCCTGCCCGATCATTGAGGATGGCCGGCAGCCGACATTAGCCACTATCTTCAGTTGTAATGAACGAATTCCAAAAGAATACCTCTAATCATATTAGAATATGAACGGCTCCAACAATATACATATATAAACCTATGAGAGATAGAATCGATCCCAACATAAATGTCCACGGATTGTCTTCTTTTTCTTTATCAAAAGTCCCAAATGTAAGTATTGCAATGGTCAAAGTCGCGATAGGTAGAATGATATATTGTGGTCCAAATGTGAATGAAACCCCACCAAAGATTAACACCAAAATCCCATATGGATTTGTTTTCTTGATATTATCAATATATTCTTTCTCAGATGCCGAAAAATCTTCATCGTCATAATAATAAAATACTTGCTTGAATCTATTTAAGAGTGTAACTATCCTTTTATATATGCCCATGTGTGCCGGTTTCATTTCCCTCCCTTTTCTAAGTAATCCAAAATCGAAAAGCAATTAATACGGCTGCTAACACCAAGAACATTTCAGCTAACGTTAAAATAGCTTCTTTAGGATATTCACTGGATTTCCATTCAAACAATGCCTTTACAGCATAGTCCAATGCCGATAAAGTGATAAATCCAATTATGTATAAGTAGGTTAAGTCTTCATCGTTTATCATCATGATCCCTAAAACCATTAAAGTGATGGCAGTTAGAATCCTCACCCATTTGTCAGCATTACGATGGGACTCATTGATATGGTTATTAGAAAAGAATTTCCTTTTCACTTTCTCTATTCTAAAAATTTTTCTTAAAAGAAACTTAACCATTGAAATAAGGCCGAAAACAATTATCGCCATCAAACTAAATTTCACCCAGAACATAACACCACTCCTAGTAAAAAACTGCTCATTCTCTGTAAGACTTTAGTTATTAGACGAAAGCACAATTGTTTAAGTTTCGAATTGTTCCATTCTTATGCAAATTCTATGAGCCACGGGGACAGGTACCGTGGCTCATTGATAAAAACGGGACCAATGTCCCATTTCAGTTCACCGCTCCAGTTCTGGAATTGCTGTCCGAATTAAAGTCAATCGGTCCTCTTTTATCTGTTTTTCGAGGGGAAAGGACGTTAGATTGTCCATTTTTAGTTAGAGACGGCTCTTTGGTGGATATGAGGTGCCAGGTGTAGAGTGTGATTCCTGGAAAGAAATCCCTTCGGCTAAGGAATTGATCCAAATAGCCCACATTCAATCCTCATTTTCAATTATAAATCCTGTTCAGAATTTATCGATCCTCTTTTTGGTTTATTTAATCCTCTTTCTAAATAATTGATCCTCCGTGTCGAATTTTCTTTATGAAAATCCACGTAGACAAAATAGAGCCATGGTACCTGCCCCATGGCTCCTCCACTCATTTATAAGCCTTCTTAAACCCATCATAGCTGTTGACCACCGCAGTGACCAATAATCCAACCGATACGGTCAGGTACAGCCACTGAAAATTGAAAGAGGCGTCGAACAGTTCCTGTACCCTATCTATGAAATCTGCATTCAGCACCTCCATGTTCCTGAAAACAAACATAAAGGCTAGAACAGGAATGAACTGATATACTGCATTCACGATCGCAAGATTCTTGGTCCAGACCCCCGCTTTCCATTTTCTAAGCAAGAGGAGAAGTTCCAAGCCGATCAGGAACACGACCAACGGCCAATACCCGATGAGCACATCCTGATTAAAAAAAGGAGTGAACATTCTTTCGTTGTCACTCTTTTCATACAATCCGACGATACTTGATGCTTTAAAGTAACAGGTTGACCAGATGACCGTCCAAATCAGACCTCCGAAAATCTCCAGCTTGGGAATTCGTTTTTCTTTCGGGATATACGGGATGTCTTTCAAGTCATCAGGCGTCCACTCTGTTCCTTTCATGGTGATTGGAAGCTGACTGTCCGAGGAAACGGTCCGCTCGATGACGGCGAATGTTAGGGTCAGCCAAAAGAAAACCTGCATTCCTGTTCCGATGGCCTCGGCAATCCCATTTCCTGCAATAGACAAGAATACCTCAATCGGACTTGATTCCCCTGAGTAGCTCAATACAGATGATACGGCTAACACGATGAACGTAACGGCAATAGAAATCGGGAGAATGATCTTCAAGAGCGTCATATACAGATCATAATATCTTGGTCCGATCAGGTGCATCGGCCTGTCTTGATAATTCGAGGCCAGCACGGCAGGATTCCCGAGTGAAGTCAGTACCTCTCTCACATCATCCTCTGTATACTCCTCCGGCAGCATGTCTTCAATCGTGGATTTCAATTCAAGGGCAATATCCTCCCGATTCTTCTCCGGTAGCCTTCTCATCACTTCTTGAATATAGAGTTCAACAAGCTTCATCCTTCCTCATCCCCTTTTAATAAAATGGACAATTCCCCAGACATCTTTTCCCATTCGGTCTGTAACTGTCCCAGGATCTCAGTGCCGTATTCGCTCAGCACATAATATCTCCTCGGCCTGCTTTCAGACCGGTCCCAGCTGCTTGTGACCAATTCTTGCTTCTCCAAACGGCGCAGCAGCGGATAGAGTGTACTCTGCTCCATCGAAATTCCGCTTTTCTCCAGTAATTGGACAAGTGAATATCCATACTGCGGTGTCCGCAATTGACTTAATACCGCCAGGGTCAATGTCCCCCTCCGCAGTTCCGTCGTCAGAGATGTCAGCAGTGACTTATCCATATGTTCACCTCTTTGATTGAATTATACTGTGTATCGTACACTATATAGTTTATACTATGTATCATACACTATGGACGTGCGTAAATGAAAGATTTTTTTAAAAAAAGTAAAAAAGAAGGATCAAAGAACGTTGAGTTGTTCTTTGATCCTTCTTATTCCTAACCACAGGGACTGGTACCGTGGCTCTCATATAAAACGGGGCCAAGGAACCTGTCCCCATGGCTCACAACACATACTTCTTCAAACCTTCCTTCACCTCATCACTCGCAAAAGCAGCATCCACACTATTCATATAAATCTCCCTATAATCCTCCTCACTCATCGCAAATTCATTCCAGACCAACTCACATTCCTTCGCCATCGTTGTATCGGATACCGTTCTGTTGTCTGTATTGATGGTGATTTTGATCCCGTCCTTATGAAAATCGTAAAGGGGGTGATCACGGAATTGGTTTACGGCTTTCGTTTGAACGTTACTCGTTGGGCAAATTTCAAGCACGATTTGTTTTTCCTTTACAACCTGATAAGCTTCCCGACAGTCTGTAATATAAACCCCGTGGCCGATTCTTTCTGCCCCCAGCCATTCAACAGCCTCGAGCACATTTTTTCCGATTCCCGTTTCACCGGCGTGGATCGTGACTCTGTAGCCATATTCCCGGGCAAGTGCGATGGGTTCAATGAATTTTCCGCAGAACCCTTCTTCTTCGGAAGCACATAAATCAATCGCGACGACTCCTTTTCCAAGGAAGTTCTTCCCCTGTTCGACGACCTCAAAGGCACGTTCCGCCGACATCGTTCTCATACAGGACAAAATGATATTCCCTTTAATATCAAATTGTTTTTCTGCATCTTTCATTCCCTCTATCACACTTCCAATGATTTCTTCTACAGATAATCCCTTCTGTGTATGAAGTAATGGGGCGAACCGAACCTCCATATATTTCACATTTTCCTTGGCTGCATCTTCATAAAGCTCAAAAGTGATTCTTTTTAAATTCTCTTTTGACTGCATAACCGCATTAGGGATCGAGAATTTCTCTAAGTATTCATCCAGTGATTCGCAGTCTAATGGGGCTATGAGCTCTTCTTTCATCTCTTCTGTATCAAAGGAAGGGATCTGGATGCCCTCTCTCTTTGCAATATCAATAATAGTCTCGGGCCTGACACTCCCATCCAAATGGCAGTGCAGTTCAATTTTAGGCATTGTAGAATAAGTCATTGTTGTACCTCCTCAATTTTTCAACAAAAAAAATCCTGATTACGAAGAAAATACAACTACATGTATCTTCTTCGTAATCAGGATTTTTTGGTTCCTGGTAGAGACCTCCAAACCATATTATTGGAGTTATACGAATGTGAGAAACGTATTAGGTTTTTTATTACGATAATAAAATTTTCAATCATTGTCAAGGGGAAGCGCGGGGATGGTTCTCGTGCTTCCTCTTAGATCAAAACGAAGCAGAAGAACCGTCCCCATGCTTACTTCTTTATAAATCCATTCTTAAATATATCATACCATCCTTCTAATTCTTCACCCTCTAAAACACCCAACTTACGTAAGATATCCCTTGAAAACTCCACTGCTCCACTTCCATTCGCGGTGATCAGACAGCCATCACTAACGGATTGTTCGGCTATATAATTCTCTTCGCCCCGATAATGAGGTGCCCCCTCTTTTAAATAGGGCAGTGAATTACCTGTATGTTTAAGATGGTCAAGATACCCGTGAATTCCTAGAAAAGTCGTCGCATCACAAATCGCCGCTACCGGAATGTCATGCTCAAAGCAATAATCCACAAGCTTCTTCGCCTGCTGATTCTTTTCCTCTCTCCACCCGGTACCACCAGGAATGATCAGCATCTCAAATTCCAGAGGTGCTTCTTGTAAACTAAAGTCGGGAAGAACCGTCAATCCACCCATTGACACCTTAGGATCCTTGTCGATCGCAATGGTCTTAACTTGATAACCCGTTTTTGATTTATTGATCTCAGCCGTCACGTAACTTGCTTCCCAATCGGCAAAACCATCCGTAACAAATACCAACACTTTTTTCATGTGTACGTCCCCTTTATTTGTTCATTACTTATGTACCTAGGAAAGGAGCTGATCTTCGTCCTCAACCAACAAACCTCCATCCTAAGGATCTAATTGAACTTACAACAGACTGTATAACCTCCTATATTTTAACACGTAGTTTCGTTTTTCTATTAAAATAGTTTCAATACTCTAAAAAAAGAACCTGCCCCCGTGCCGGCTGGAGGTCAGGTCCCTCTATCTATTGAATGCCAAGCACAACCACAAACCGGCATCCCTCATCATATCCCCTGTCCAATTCAATCGATCCACCATGTTGTTCGATTATCTTCTTCGCAATCGCAAGTCCCAGCCCCGTTCCACCGGTCTCCCCATTCCTGGATTCATCCATCCGCACGAACGGTTCGAATATCTTATCATGGTAGGCAGCGGGTATCCCTGTTCCCTTATCCTCAATGATCATCACAGCCTGATTCTGTTTCTGCTTGAGTGAAATCGACAGATACCCATCACTGTACGCCATCCCATTATGGAGAATATTCGTAATCGCCCGCTCAAGCTTTGAAGGATCGAACTTCACCATCAGGGGATCGTCGGTAATATCCAGGTGATACTCCATTCCTCTTTCCTCGAACTCTTCTACAAAGGAAGACAGCATGGTACGGAGCCATTCGGCCATATCCTTTACCTTAAGCGAAACAGAATCGCAGCCTATATCCATATGGGACAGATCGAACAGGTCATGGATGAGCCGGTTTGCTCTCTTGCTGTTGGACACGATGATGTCGGTGTATTTCTTCTGATCCGCTCGACTCAGATTCGTCAAGCTGGTCAACGTTTCAGCGTAACCCTGTATATTGGTCAATGGGGTTTTCAAATCGTGGGAAATGTCCAGGATCAGCTGCTTCCTCAAGTTCTCGGACCTTTCCTTCAATGCGATTTCCGTGCCGATCGTCTGCGCCATTTGGTTAATGTTATTCTTCAACTGGTTCAATTCCTGGTTCGCCTCGAACTCGATTTTCTCTCCATAGTTTCCTGCTGAAATCGAATCGATCCCCTTCAGAAGCTTCTGGATCGGCTGAATGAGCTGGACGGATGTCCTCTTCACGTACCAGTACAGAATGACGATCAAGCACACCATGAAAAAGATGATAGTGAAGAAGAACACATCATCCAATTGGAAATAGTCATCTGCGGGAAAATAGAGTAATAGATATTCTTCACTATTCTCAGGTATATATAAATCCGTATCATACGTGTCGGTTTCCTTCAGAAATTCATTCAATCCATAGTGATACCCGATTTTGTGAGGACTATTGAATTGATCGGTCACCTTATAATCGGGACTGACGATTTCAAGATAGGCATGATCCGGCAGCTCATTCTTCTTGAATGCCGCTTTCATCCCCAATTTCTTCGCATCTTCATACGTCCCTTTCAGGAAGTCCTGATCCAAGTCCTCATACACGGTCTCGACATACACAAAGTTTGCCACCAGCGTGAACGTCCCTACTCCGAGTAGAATGATAAACAATAAAGAATAATTGATAAAAAACTGCTTGGTAATGGAAATGGGCTTTTTAAGGAGGATCGGATTAGTTTTCATGATTCTCCATCCGGTAACCGAGCCCTTTGACCGTCGTGATGTACGTCGGGGATTTCGGATCGGATTCAATTTGTTCTCTGATCCGACTGATATGGACCATGATCGTATTGCTGTCCCCGATGTAGTCCGTATTCCATACAAGCTCATACAACTGGGCCTTCGTATACAGGCGGTTCACATTCTTCATGAAAATCGAAAGCAGCTTCGTCTCCTTTGGGGTTAGTAAGAGCCGCTCCCCATCCTTCGTCACCGTCTGATTGATGGGGTCATATTCCAGGGATCCGTTGCGAATTGCACCTTCTTCCTCCACCACACTATAATCCGTATACCTTCGAATCTGGGCATTTACCCTCGATACGAGCTCAACCATACTGAAGGGCTTCACCACATAATCATCTGCCCCCAGCCCAAATCCCAGTACTTTGTCTGCATCATCCGCCCTCGCTGTCAGCAGCATGATCGGAACCTTACAGCTTTTCCGAACTTCCTTGATCACCTGAAACCCGTCCACTTTCGGCATCATCAGGTCCAGGATGAGAAGGCTCGGCCGCTTCTCCCTGCACTTACGGATCACTTCATCTCCATTATAAGTCTGCTCCACCCGATACCCTTCATTCCGCAAATGAAGGCTGATCAAGTGATTTATTTCCACATCATCTTCTGCTATATAAATCAACTCTGCCATACCCTTACTCCCAGTCTTGTAAAATCAAATTTTCATCCTATTTTACCATGAAATTGGCAGTGGTTTTTGAGATTTATGGTTAATTTAAGGTTGCTTTAAGGTTGGGGTTAAGGAAGTCGTGTACAATGAATTAGTTAATGGTCCTTGAAGTATATGAATGGCCATTTTAAAAAAGTAGTAATTGGTGGGAAATGAACATGACAAATAAACTAAATGAGTTCATCATAAAAGGACATTTTGAAGAGGCAAAAGAAATGACGAATGCACTTTCCTATTCAGAACTTGATGGAGAAATGATGGAAATGGCCTTCAAGGATTCAAGTATAACGAATTACGCCTTCATTATGAGTTTACTAGTCGAAGAGGAAAACGTTGAGTTACATGAGATGGCGTTCAGATTGATGGTGATTCCACTAAGTTACCTGAACGGTGCATATTACGCTGCCCTTTATCATGCTAGACGATGTGTGGAATTAACAGATCGACAAGATATCAGGTACTTATCCAATCTATTATTCTTGCATCAAATCCCCGATAAAGTCGTCAGTGAAGAGGAAGCGTATGATACGGCGAGAAGAATACTTGCATTAGATCCTGATCATGTAGTTGCTAAAGAGTTTTTGAATAAGTGAAAGAGGGACGGACCTCACTAAAGTAGGAGGTCCGTCCCTAAGAAAGGGATGAGTTCCATGAAACCACTTCATGAGGTATTCCATAACTGGCAGGAGAAACTTGATCAGGATGAATGGTATTTCGGCCATTTCTTTGAGGAAATTACTACTAGCATGACTTCAGAGGAAGCTTTTCAGTACATACCTATCGTCATCCAAGAAGTAATGAAATTGCGAAATGGTTTTTTAATAGGGGAGATGGTCGATTTTCTACATGCCGTCTATGAAGTGGCCAATACAACGGAAATACATCTAGTCTTAATTCAGGAAAAAGAAACCATTGAAGGAGTCATTCGGAAATTTGGGGATGAGTACTCTCAGCAGGCTTTTAGTGATTTTAAGAAATCGTTGCGATGGAATTGAACGAGGGACGGACCTCGCTAAACGGAAAACAATGCCTGCCCCCGATTCGCTAATTGGGAGGAAGATTTAGTAGTGACGAATGCTAAGATATGATCCTAGAAATTGAGAGGAAATCAATATGTTTTTTAAAAACGATGAAAGAATTAATAAGAAAAGTGTTAATACCGCATTTCAGAGTACATTTATATTTTGGGGAGTTACCCTTTTTATTAATGCACTCTTTGAAATGGTAAATAATAGACCGTTAATAAGTAGTTCATTTATTATTTTAACTGTAGGGTTAATATTATTCTATTCTACTGAACAAATAGCTAACTACTTTAATAAAAGAAAAGTGTAAAGGGTAGAGCGGGAACCGTCCCCAATATACCCTAGAGGGACGGACCTTGCTAAGGTAGAAGGTCCGTCCCTAATTCTTTTATTTCCGGTATGTTCTTAGTTTATATATGTGCAAATATCCATTTCTGCCTCTAAGTCGTTCACAATAAAGGATAATGTAGACGGAGAGAAGTACATGCCAGGCACCTCGTTATCATAAATCTTAATGACTAGGGTCAATTTACTTTCAAGCTTATTGGCTCTTTTAATCTCCATTATTTTGTCTGTTTTTCCATTGAGTATGTCTTCCAGTTTACTCAAAGCATCATTGATATCTATTGATGGAGAGTAACCTGTTTCAATCTCCCAGCATCCCTCCAGTCTTGTCATTATTCTATTTTTTTTAATGAGATCACCTTTTTTATAACTTAGAGAAGGTACCAATTCAAGGTGTTTAGTAATATCATCCGGATTTAGGTCATCACCATATAGGCAATATTCCACATTGATCTCCGTTTTCATTTATTTTAGCCCCTTTCTAATTTACTTAATAAATTCTTCTGTGGGGATCGGCGTTCCTTTTCCACCTTTTTTGTATATCCAGACTCTTTTAGTATCTTTATCTATATATAAATCATACTGTGATATTTTCGCTTTTTTCCCCAAATAATCGCTGCTACTGAAGTACCATGATTGAATGAATCTTTCGTAACTTCAACATTCTCAATGACATCAAATGACTTTATTACCCTGTCTTTAAGTTTGGGTAATGAAGAATTAATTCCACTATCAAGCACAGCAATTTTAATGGATTTTCCACCTTCTCTTTGAATGTCACTATTAATGAGTTCATATCCCCAGCTGCCAGTTTCTTTGTTGCTTGAGTCTTTTCCTTCAATCTGAGCATCACATGCTGAAAATACCAATGCAATAACACAGTAAAGTAGGATACCGATTGTCCTCACCCACTTAACATCCTCCTTTAATCAATAACTAAACCCAACTTTATTATTATAATTGCAGTACGTTAAACTAACCTTAATCCATCCTTAGGCAAACCTTAAATATGTTCATTTATCATTACACAGCTCCCAGTAACTCCTTCTCTTGATGTCCTTACAACATTTCGTGGATAAGATGCTATTAATTTCAAACGCCAAATAGCTCAGAACATGGAACACCTGTCCTGAGCTTATGTTTAGTTGTTTCTGGAAAAGAGTCTGATCCCTGCGCGGAAATGATTTAGGTTGTTGAGGATCAGACCCTAATAAACTTATTGTTGTATCCTGACTTTATTTCATCTTCTGAAGGGCTTCCTCCAGCCGGTTCCACGTTTCGGTTATGCCTTCTATCACACCCATATCAGTAACGATCTTGAGAGACTCTGCCGAATCATATTCAGCATGGTTGATCAGCTTCGTCCTGCCACCCAAATCGATGAATTCCAATGTATTAGTTGTCGACGGCATGTCTTTATTCGTACTGCCTTCCGGATCTGAGAAGGAATCGACATAGATGATCTTCTCCGGCTCGATGATCTCCTTGTAAACCCCTTTTCCCCAAGATTCCATACCGAAGAATTCTCCTTGATTCTTATCAGTGCACTTCATGCAGAAGTGCCACACACCTCCCGGGCGGAAATCCACGTTACATACGGGAAGCTCCCAGCCCCTCGGTCCCCACCACTGTTTGAGATGTTCAGAGTCTTTAAACATAGTAAACACTAGCTCACGCGGCGCATCAAATTCTCGCTCAAGCACAAGTACCCGATCATTCTCCACCCTTGAAGTCAACGTATTGCTGGTCATTTCATTTCCTCCCGAACATTAGAGTATTTTGATTCGAATCACATCATAAAACGGTATATCGTGTTTACGGTGAAAAACTTAGACACTGCAATCGCCTATGATGAAAAATACCCAAGGATCACCCATTGCAATAGGGAATACATGACGCCCGTCAAATCAATAGCCGACATGATATCTGGAAAAGAATCTAGAAGCATGAATGGGATCAACAGCCTGTAAGAAACCAGTATCCGCTATTACTATTCTTCAAAGATTCCTTTTTTCCTTCTTTGGTTTTGAGATTCTTGATGAGTATCTGGTTTTCAACAGGAGGGAGTAACGAAAAACGATTTCTGCCCCCCAGCTTTCCCGTGTTGGGCAGGCAACAATATAAGAAGAAAGAGTTATCCTTTATACATTTAGAATAGGTATTTTATGGTAAACTAAAGAAGGTTTTTGATAGCATTATTTACACCTTTAATTGACAATATGGAGTGGTCAAATGTATTTCCCTTCGAAAAGAGATATCTGGATGAGTATGATTCATTTTTCAACTGCCTTTATCTTTATCGTATTGCCAGCAAGGTCTGAAGATTTTTCAATCGTTCTAATCATTACACTGATGATCCCAGGAATGATCTATTTGTTTATGTGGTTTAGAACGGGCTACACAATAATCAATGAAAAAATCATTATCATATATGGACCCATGAAATTCAAAGTTAATATTCATGACATTCAAAGATTGCATTATATAAAAAGCCCATTTGTCGGTCCTGCTCTTTCAGTCGATCGGATAGGTATCATACATTCAAAATCAAAATTTGTTACCATTTCCCCAAAAGAAAAAGAGAGATTTATAGAGGAACTATTAAAAATCAATTCAAATATTGTGATTGATAAGTAATGGAACCTAGTATGATAGATAATGAATTTAACTAAAAAAGAAATGCCCCCGTCCGCTGAAACTTTCTACGTTCGGGGGCATTTCCATTTCATTCATTTTCGAATTTCACTTGTTTCCTCATAACAAAGCTAAAGATAATACTCGTGAGGATATAATAGATTCCTAAGATCGATAACCCATCTGTCATCAAGGTCCATAGACCATTTCCTTTTATCACACTCCCCCATAATAAGAAGCTCGTGATAAATATAAGTGGGAATATGAGGAAAAACCCCAGGAAGTATAGTTGCTTTTTTTTCATCAACATCATCCTTTCCGATATTAATGTAGAACCAGATATGAAAAACAGCGTCAGCTTTACCGTGATTAGGTCAGGCACTATTCAGTGTTCATTAAGATGATAATAAAAGAAGAGCAAAAATAATCTGCTCTTCCTGTCTGGGTTAAGTTGTTTCTTTTTTACTATCACTAATCCCCCAAACAAAATATATAATACCTATTAACATTGTAAAGTAAATAAATACATTAAAAATACTTGGTGTAAAGGATAGATATAGGACAAAATCTTTTTCACCCCATGCACCATTATCGGCACCTGCGATTGCTGCTGTGATGTATTTGGTACTATAAAGGATCGTTGTCATTAGGAAAAAAATAGAACCGATTATCTGTTTATTCATATCACAGGATTCTCCCTAAAGAATTTTATAATTTCATTTTCATAATACACTTTCTTAATAGAGTAGAACTTGTGTATACCAAATAATAACTTACCATACAGGATACGAGAATTCCGTAAAAATCCTGAACATTAAATTTTTTTAAGGTTTTCCAGTGTATTGAACACTAAGAAAAGGGTCAGGCCTCACTGTGCCAACGCATTAACTCAGTGAGGCCTGACCCTGACAAAATATGTATCATATTATCTAAACTTCTTTGAATATATGAATTCGATAAACGGGAGAGTAACAAAGGTTAGACCAACCACGATTAGTAAAGGATAGTTATCAATATCATTTAAGCTGGATGTACCTTCAGAAATGAATAGAATTAACCCTGCTGAAATCATTAACACAAAGTATCCTATTTTAGCACTTTGAGTTTTAATATGTTCGTCTAATTCATCCTTCTCTCCACCACCATCATGTTCACTTCCATTAAGCCAATTAAAAAAATATGCTAAAGCAACAAAACTAAAGAATCCCGCTCCACCATCTATAGTTCCAAAACGAAGGTATTTGTATAGTACAAATCCAACTAGTATAAGGAATACAATAAACGCTAAAACAGCAATGATCTTTCTTGACTTATCCATTATTTATTCGCTCCTTTTTCTGATTGTATAAATAAATCCTCCATCACTACTCCTAAATTCCTTCCAATATCAAATGCTAACTTTAAACTTGGGTCATATTTGTTATTCTCAATAGCGTTAATCGTCTGTCTGCTTACGTTACATAATTCAGCTAACTTCCCTTGTGAAAGACTGATTTTTTCTCTGTACTCCTTGATTCTATTCTCCATTTCATCTTCCTCCACAATTGCAATGTGTAAAAAACCTTTTACACCTATATGATAAAATATGGAAAAGGAAGTGTCAAATATGTTTTACACTTCCTTTTCCATATTTCTTTTTATTTGAAGGGAAAACGGGGACGGTTCTCGTGCTTCTTATCATGAAAGAGGAAGCACCAGAACCGTCCCCATGCTGGTCATCAGACACCAATCAGTGCGCTAATATATAACTATCACCAATTAGAGGTCCGTCCCTCTAATTCTCTTATCGCGCTGATCGCCCCTATTTTTGTACAAACAGTTGCCCCCACGCGATTGCTGGTTGAAATGACGTTCTTTAGTTCTTCGAAATCCTTCAGGAGGGCTTTCGGATCCTGATAGTGATTGAATTGATGCAGTGTCGCCCCAACGAATGCATCGCCTGCCCCCGTTGAATCAATGGAATGAACGGGAATGCTTGGGACGATACACGATTCTTTTCCATTTGAAACCAGTGTTCCATCCTTCCCAAGGGTGACGGCTACGGTATTTGCTCCCAGTCTATGAAAATGTTTGACTCCATCTGATAGATGGGCGAATCCAGAAATGATCTTACATTCCTCTTCACTTACTTTGACGAAGTCTGCTTGACTGATGCACTGCTCCGCCACCCCAATGAAATCCCCCTCTCTCCCCTTCCATAAATCGCTTCGGAAGTTCGGGTCAAAGGAGACGAATTTCCCTGCTTCTTTGGCCGTTTGGATGAAGGATACGTACGCGGATTTAAAGGGATCATCCAGTAAAGCGGTAGCCGATCCGAAGTGAATGATTGAAGATTCCCTCCAGCTGCTTTGATGAAGGTCTTCCTTGTTCAGATGGGCATCCGCCCCTCGATTAAACACGAAATCTCTTTCCCCGTCTTCTTTCAATGATACAAATGCCAGAGTCGTAGGATGATGCTCATCAAGAAGAATGGAAGAATCATCAATGGTAAGATCTTTCATGGTGTTTTTCAGGAAATGGCCGAACGGGTCATTTCCTACTTTGCTCAGGAATCTGGCTCGCCCCCCAAGTATGGTAATGGTGGCACACACATTCGCAGGAGCCCCTCCTGCTTGCTTGGAAAAATGTTGGCCTAGAGCCAGGTCTTTATTGATATCGGTACAAAAGAAATCGATGAGCAGTTCACCAATGCATAAAATCGAAGGGTCATTCATGCTCTCGTACTTCCTTTCCCCAGATAGATGAAAGCTCGGTAACCAAGAGCTCTTCTACCTTGGCACCACCTCCTATGGCAGTGAGGGAAAGGGTATGATTCGTTCCCTTTGGAAAGATCAGGTTGGTTAATACTCCCCGTCCTCCCTGTGCGAATACCTCTAAGGAAGATGAGTCCAGGAATAACTGAAGGCTGAGCGTATCGTCCATTAATGCCACAGGACATTCGGAAATTCCCGGAAATGAATCAGAAAAGTCGTGTTCTCCTGACTGAGTCCGATCGACCGATAACATGTGGGTGATTCGATTGTACCGGATACTCGTTTTCTCATCGGATGAATGGTGGATAGTCAGCCTGAACTCCTTTGCCTCTTCCAACGTTACGGCCAGATTCACTTCCATTAATTCATGATTTACATCCATTGAGTACGCTTCATCCGTTAGCTCTATTGCCTTGATGACCTTTGATTCTTTTCTGATTCTATTCATTTCAGATACAGGTTTTTGTAAAAGATGAACCCCGTCTGCCGTAGAAATCAAGGTCAATTCTCTAGGCAATGTCATGGCTCCTCTCCATGTTTCAGTCGGAACCTGGTTTGCATATCTCCAGTTGTTCATCCATCCAATATAGATTCGTCTTCCGTCCTTTTCAGGGATATCGGACCAGCTCACTCCAGCGTAATTGTCCCTCCCGTGATCAAGCCAGAGGATGGTGTCTGCATTATGATGGTTGCTAAACGTCTTGCCGTCAAAGTCCCCAACAAAGTACTGGGTCCTTGAACCTTCCTTGAAATCGGGATTGTCACCAATGCTCACCAGCATCACCCATTTAACATGATCGGGATTTCCGTCGACCATGAGTGGAAACAGATCCGGGCATTCCCATACTCCGGAATGGGAGCCTTCGTCCTGACCGAATTCACTGGCAAACTCCCAGTCGATCAAGTTAGGAGACGTATATATGGTAATCGTTTGACCCGTCGCCAGCACCATGACCCACCTTTCAGATTCCTCATGCCAAAATACTTTCGGATCCCGGTAATCGGTAATGTCTTCATCTGACAGGACAGGATTTCCCTCGTATTTCTCCCACGTCCTGCCATGATCAAGACTAAAGGCTAGACTTTGCCTCTGCCTTGGACGATCGGAATCCGGATATGAGTCCGCGCTAGTAAAAATGGCGACCAGTCCGCCATTCCCCTTCTCAAAGAAACCCGATGTATTCTTCCAATCCACCACCGCGCTTCCAGAGAAAATAGCACCGTGCTCGTCAGGATAAAGAGCGATCGGCAGCTCCTCCCAATGGATCAAATCCCGACTAACCGCATGCCCCCAGTGCATTGGTCCCCACGTGGTTCCTTGTGGATGATATTGAAAGAAGAGATGATATTCCCCTTCGAAATAGACCATCCCATTCGGATCATTAAGCCACTTTTCCTTCGGTGAAAAGTGAAATTGCGGACGATAGGTTTCTGAATAAAGGCTCATTTTTTCTTGATAATGATTCGTCATATGGATTCTCCTTTGCATTCGAAAGGCTGCACGATTGCCTGGGCAAGGTACAGCCTGAATTTAATTATGATTGGTTACGGTCATATCCATCCTGCTTTATTTTCAGCCACTCCTGTAACCCGAGGCGATCGAGTTCTTTCAAGTAATCCGCCCATTCTTCATCGGCTTTCCCGTTGGTGATCCATTCCGCCTTTTTACGCTTCACATAAGCAAGCAAATCGGTCTCGATCTTCGAAAGCTTATCTAACTCCTCAAGGGAGAAGAATACTTTTGGATAGATGTTATCCGCCTTCATATCCGGTACCATGACTTCCTTCATGAGCCCCAGTCTCCAGGCAGCATCATCCGGTTTCGTCGTCACGGCTCCATAGTATTCGTCCAAGATTGCCAGTGGACCGCCGACGGATGTCTTTTCCCTGAGCTCAACAGGAGCGGTTCCTTCTAATGGAAGGTGTTTTAATGAATTACTGGCACTATCCATTTCGAAGATGTTTTGCTGTTTGTCATCCCCATATGTTCCCCAGTTATTTTGAACCGATTGAAGCGGGTTATAGAATTGATCGATCCACTTCGCCGTTAATTCAAGGTTCTCGTTAGCACTCGTGATGACCATTTTATTCCGGTCAAATCCCATACCGTTCGTTCTCGCCACATTCTTCGTTCCATCGGGGCCTTCAAGGGCTGGCATGAGGTCATATTGATCGTTCATACCCGTGATGTTGGCTTTATCCCATGTGAAGTACATGCCGTAACGTCCTTCTTTCCCTTTCGACAGGTAGGTATTCCAATCCTGTTCAAAGGCTTCTACGTCAATCAAATCTTCTTTATATAATTCATTTAAATAATTGATGGCATCCTTATACCCTTCGTCGGCTGCCGTCAGCTTCACTTCACCGTCATTGGTGACGACAGTGTGATCCCAGTTCTCACCGAGTCCGAATGAACCGAACAAGAAGGACACATCTTCACCTCCATGGTTGATGATGAAGGACATCGGGATTTCATCTGCCTCACCATTCCCGTTTGGATCCTGAGTCTTGAATGCTTTCAGGACTTCTTTAAGTTCATCGGTTGTTTTCGGCATTTCAAGCCCCAGTTTATTCAGCCATTCAACATTGATCCAAGGGAAGTCATCAACAGAGTGGATGCTTTCCTTTCCTGAACCAAGCTCTTCAATCCAAGGGAAGGAATAAATATGCCCATCCGGTGCCGTCATCATCGAGCGATATTCAGGCGCATCTTCCAAGACCTTTTTCAGGTTGGGCATATGTTCATCAATCAAATCCTCAACAGGAACGATCGCTCCATCCTTCGCAAGCTTCAATAGCTCATAGTCACTGTATCCCGCATTCATGATCGCGTCTGGAAGCTCGCCACTCGCGACAGCCAGATTCCGCTTTTCATTAAAAGTTTCCCCCGCTGTATAATTGGTCCAGTCGATCTTCACTCCCGTTTCTTCCTGGAGCCTTTTGAAAATCAGCTTTTCATTTGGATCATCCGGAGCAAGTGGTGAACTGGACGTCATCATCTTCAGTGTCACTTGTTCCTCTAAAGGAAATTTCACATTTTCCAGTTCATAATTCTCAGAAGAAGCACTCTCACTGTTGTTGCTGCATCCGGCTGCCAGCAGCATGCCTGACATCAGTAGTACCGACATTGTCTTCGTCTTTTTCCCCATTGTTAAACCCCCATTGATAAAATATAGATTATTTTAAAGATCCCACCATAACACCTTTTTCAAAGTATTTCTGGAAGAATGGATACATAATGATCAGCGGCAAGCTTGCTAATACGATGGATGAATACTTGATCATCTCTGAAATTCTTTGGAGTTCCGCAGCAGCCTGCTGGTCAGCGATCATTCCCGGCTGCACCTCATTCTGGATAAGGATCGATCGCAGGACGAGCTGTAACGGGTACAAATCCCGGTCTTCAAGGTAGATCATCGCATCGAAATATGAATTCCATTGTGCGATGAACGCATAGAGCGCGATGACAAAGATGATCGGCTTTGACAACGGAAACACGATGTTCAAGAAGATCTTGAACTCGGATGCCCCGTCGATCCTTGCTGCTTCCTTCAACTCATTCGGAATCGATTTGAAGTACGTTCTTGCTAGGATAATGAACCAAACGTTGATGGCATTGGGAAGGATGATCGCCCAAATCGTGTTCAGCATCCCTAAGTCCTTCACCACCATATACGTCGGGATCAACCCTCCGTTGAAGAACATCGTGATGAGAAAGAACACCATGATGAACTTTCGTCCGACAAGCCCTTCAGCAGAGAGGGAATAGCCTGCAAAGATGCAGACACTCACGGTGATGAGCGTGAATCCGACAGAATAGAGAATCGAGTTGATGAATCCTTTGACGATTGTACCGTCCTCGAAGATCCGTTTATATCCCTCAAGCGTCCAATCCGAACCGCTGATGAGTAATCCTTTTTTCACCAGAACATTCGGCTCAAGAACCGAGGATAGTAGTACGTATATCAAAGGGAACAGAACAATGATAACGATTCCCCCAAGCAGGATTTTGTTAATGAAAAGAATGAGTTTATCACTCCTGGTGTATTGGTACACCTCGTTTCCCCCTTTCTATAAAAGACCTTCGCCTTCGTTTAATTTCTTGACCACACGGTTTACGAAAACCAATAAGATGACATTGATGACGGCATTGAACAATCCTACTGCCGTGGCGAATGAATAGTCACCTGCCTGCAGCCCTCGCTTGTATACATAGGTAGAAATGATTTCCGAGGTTGGAAGGTTCATAGACGTCTGTAACAGATAGGCTTTCTCAAATCCAATCGCCATGATCCCTCCTGCAGCCAGGATGAACAGGACCGCCATTACAGGCTTCAGCGTCGGAAGATCGATATGCCAGATGCGTTGCAGAAGGGATGCCCCATCTACGGTTGCTGCATCGTGAAGCTGGGGATCCACATTGGCGAGTGCCGCCACATAAATGATCGATGCCCACCCCGCGCCCTGCCAAACTCCTGACCAGATATAGATGCTTCTGAAGGCATCGGGATCAGACATGAATGAAATCGGCTTATCCGTAAAAACCGACAGCATCGCATTAATCGGTCCAGTAGGTGATAGGAAGAGAAAGATCATCCCGGAGATGACGACGACTGAGATAAAGTGTGGTGCATAAAGGATGAGTTGAATATTCTTCTTCACCCCTGCTTTCCGGAGCTGATTCAGCATCAGTGCAAGGATGATCGGGATCGGAAACCCGATCAGAAGCTCGAAGGAACTTAATTTCAGAGTATTGACCAGGATATCCATGAAATTCGGAGACGATAAAAAGTCCGTAAAGTGCTTGAACCCCACCCATTCACTTCCATTGATCCCCCTGATGGGACTGAAATCCTTAAATGCGATGGATGCCCCATACATGGGAACATACTTGAAAATGATCGTAAGAATGATGGCAGGTGCAAGAAACAAATAGAGAATATAGTTTTTCTTCATATAATGGAGCTTGGTTTTGAGCTTCGAATTTTTCTTTGTTTCCGTTATGACTGGTGTATCTGCCTTCGCAAGTTCTTGCAAACTTTTGACCCCCTTTTTATAAATCACTTTGTTCAGAAACAATGACCCTGCCCATTTAGGTGAGGATGTCTGTTGAGTTCACTTTACTAGAATCCCACAATGAAAACGTTTACTATTTTCGGATGAAACAGTTTAAATTTTTTGGAAGTTTACTGCACAAAAAAAAACCTCTGGCAGCTGCCAAAGGTTTTATTCCAAATCATTCAGTTCTTCATTGATCTTTTTGACCGCCTCTTCTGCCGAGGTTTTGACATCCTTCCCTCCGATTCCCACATCTTCAAATAGCGTTTTGACTGCCTCGCTCACAACAGGATAGGCTGGGGTGATCGGTCGATTCCTCGAGTACTTTTGTGCCTGTTCCACGAAAATATTCTTCGGATACTCATTGAACTCGGGAAAGGCTTCCGCAACAGAATAACGAGCCGGCACATCCCCGGTGATCTCCACATACTTCTTTGCACCTTCAAAGCTGGTGACATACTGGATAAACTCCCATGCTTCATCGGGATTGTCAGTTTCAGATGAAATTCCGAGGGACCACCCTCCGTTTGGAACCGCCTGTTCACTCCCTTTCGGCAGGGCGGTAATCCCAAAATCCTCACCCAGCCGGAAATCAGGGTTCATCATACTGAGACTCTCCACCATCCAGGAACCGAGGACCGTCATTCCGAGCCTATCGGTCTCCAATGCCTCCTCGGGGAGTTCGACCTTGGCTACCCGGTGTTTCTGATAGAGATCCTGATAAAACTGTAGTGCTCTTAATGAAGCTGGGGAGTTCAAATAACCACTCGCTGTCTGATTGCCCGGATCCAATACATCTCCTCCAAATTGCCAAAGGATAGGCATCTTGAAGTAGGATGGCGACTCCCCATCCGGAAATCCCTGGCCCGGGTCTATTCCCGTGATGTCGGGTGCTAAAGCAGAGATTTTCTTAGCAGCTTCGAGAACCTCATTCCAAGTCAGCGGGTCATGTGGATTTTTGGAAGGGAGGGGAACCCCTGCTTTTTCAAACAAATGGATGTTATAAAAGAGAGCCACACTTGATTCTGCAATCGGTGATAAATAGATTTCATCCTCGTATGTGATCCCCTTCAACGTGGGGGTTGCGAGATCCTCAATATGACCATCTTGTCTCATATAATCATCCAAAGACAGAAGACCACCCGCACTTGCATAAAGGGCAAGAGTCGGAGTATCGATCGTCAAAATATCAGGTGGGTCACCTGCTGCCATCTCAGTTCTAAGCTTCAACTCATAATCCCCATAAGGGATGGGGACCATCTCCACTTCGATCGTGGGATGCTCCTTATTAAAGTCGGCCACCAGCTCTTCATACGCCTGATTCTCAAGCTCTGTCCCCTTGTTTCTCCAGAATGTCAGGTGGATCTGGGCTTGTTCATCCAGCATTTCTCCGTCCTTATCTCTGCTGGTTTCCTGGAATGAGGTAAAAGTGAAGATGCTGTAGATCCCTGCTGTCAACATGAGTAGCGCAGCCAGTACATAAATGGCAGTTAATTTATACTTCATCGTGCCTCCCCCTTATCCACTGTCATGGATTTCCGGTAATCAAGTGGCTTTTGTCCAAATCGCTTCTTGAATACAGTGCTGAAATAGCCGGAATTGGAATAGCCGACAAGATGTGCAATCTCGATGATTTTTAACTGTTCATCCATTAACAGGGAACGGGCTTTGTCCATTCGGAGGTTGACGAGATAATCACTGAAATTCTGTCCTACCAGTTCCTTGAACATCTCCGATAAATAGGCCGAGTTGATATGGAATTGATCAGCAAGGGAGGAGAGTGAAATTTCATTGGTGTAATGCTTGTCCATATACCGCCTTACATTTTCCACGATGGCAATTCCATTAGAGGAATGCCGGGTTTCACTCACCTTATCCGCAATCATTCTTGAAAGGTCCAGCAGTTGTCCTTTAACCCGGTACCGGGAAGTCAGTTCCCATATACCCAATTGACAATTCCACATCTTCTTCTCCAAATCATCGGTATACAGATCATATTTCCTTGCCATGGATCCAAGCATAAAGAGCACCCGGCTAGCTGCAAAGGAATAAGACATCACCGATTGCCGGTCGCATTCAGCAAGGGTAGTCAGTAGATGTTTCTTGAAAGTCTCATAATCGCCCTGCTCCATGCTGTTTGACAACTTCCATTCCACATCGTCAGTGAATTCCACCGTCTGTTTACTCGTTGTCCCGTCAATGAATTGGGACGTGGCATCAGCGGAACTTTGACTCCAGGAGAGAAGGGAGGATATGTATCCGTTCTTTAATTGAGATAAACCCATGACTACTTTCCCCACCCCAATGACCGTTTCAACATTCAGATAGCTGCTGACATTCCGTTGCAGTTCCTGAACAAAAGTATGGATTGAATTCCCTCCCGAGTGTTGTAGACATAAGAAATGAATCATATTCTGATAGCTCGTGTCGTAGAAGGACATGATTCCTTCATGCTCATAGGACAATTCCCGGCACAACATCTTGAAGGGCAGAAACAAATCCCTAACCTGTTCGGGGTCACTACTTCGAATCTCTACGGTGATGAACTGAACAACCGTTTTCTCACCTGCCAGCACATCAAGCTTCAGCTGACTCAGTCTCTCCCCGGAAATATTCTTCCCTGCCCATTCATCCTTCACCAAATGAAGCAGGTACTGTTCTCTCATTTCCTCGGCGTGGAATTGGTTCATTCTGACCGTTTCCATTCTTCTCTGCTTCTCCGCTTCAATCTCGCCCCTGCTCTTCCTGAGGGCAGCTATCAATTCCTCGGGATCGACGGGCTTAAGCAGATAATCCTTCACTCCTTCGACCAAAGAGGAACGTACATATTCGAAATCTGCGTATCCCGACAGGACGATCACCTTGATATCAGGATACTCACCCGATAACGCTTTCACAAGCTGCATACCATCCAAGACCGGCATCCTGACATCGGTCAGGACAACGTCAGGCATCACCTCTTCGATAACCTGTAACGCTTCCTTGCCATTTGAGGCTTCGCCGGCAATAACAAAGCCTTCTTCTTCCCAGTCCACTTTCCACTTCAACCCTCTTCGGATTTGAATTTCATCATCGACCAGAATCACCTTCAGCATGAAGATCCCCCTCTCCACTTTTTATGCGTAAGACAATGGTTGTACCTTGATACTCTCTTGATGAAATATGAAAGGTGAAATTTCCTCCGTAATACAGCTTTAAACGCCCCAGGACATTTTTAAGTCCGATGCTTCGCCCTTTGCTTTCCAGTACATGACTGGATTCATGAGGACCGTGGGCATGCTTCAATTCTTCCACAATAGACTCAGGGATCCCGATTCCATTATCCTCAATCACAATCTCCACCCAGTCATTCACTTTTTTCGTCGAAATACGAAGAACGGCCTCCGTTTTCTCTATGAAACTATATTTAACCGAATTCTCCACGAGTGGCTGGATAACGAACTTAATGATCGGAAGTGGAGAGGCTGCAGGATCCTCCTGAATGGAAACTGAGAGCGCCTCTTCATATCGCAGCTTCAGAATTTCCATAAACCTACGTATATAGGTCATTTCTTCCCCAAGGGTCACCATGTCAGATTCCGTATTGAGGGAATATCTCATGATCCTCCCTAAATGGATCGTGACATCGATCACCTCTTTGTTCTTCCCTTGAGCTGCGAGACCACCAATGGTTTCCAAGGTATTATTTAAGAAATGGGGATTGATTTGCAGTAGCAGTGCCTTGTATTCCGCATCCCTCCTGCGTATGTTGGCTTCATATTCTGTTTCAATCAGGGTATCGAGGCGGTTGGCCGTCTGGCCGAACACATCCACTACATAACCAATCTCATCATTCGCTGTCTTAATGGAAGGAATCAATTGCTTCGCTTTCTTAAATTCTCCCTTTTCAACAAGCTTCATGGCACCGGTCAATTTCCCCAAAGGCTTTACGATGGTAGAAGAAAAGAGATAAGACGCCATGATCGTCAATAAGAATATCCATCCACTCGTCAAAAGGAGATTCCTCTGAAGCTCATTAACCTGAGAGAACAGTTCGGACTTGGTAATTTCACTGACCAGCACCCATTCTCCTACCCTTGCCTTCTGATAGAAAATCATATACTCTTCTTTCTCGAAAGGGACCTCTATTAATCCCGAGCTGTTCGTCTCTGTCTTGATAGTCTTTAAGCTTTCCTTTACTACATTCTCCGGTGTATCGACGCTGCCCGTCAGCACATTTCTTCCGAGGCTGTCCAGGAGATAGACTCTCCCGTTCTCACCCAGCTTGATCTTGCTTAAGGCATTCTCAAGAAGGGACGATGGAAAATTCACCTTGATCACCCCGGATAAATCAAGGGTATTGATATCAAAGAGTGGCAGAAGGTAACTGTTCACCTGATCCGCCATCAGATCATTATGAGATCGAAGCCAGCGTTGATCGTCTTTATAGAATTCATCGAACCAAATGGTTTTCTCCAGAGGAGGAAGATTCCCGGCTGTCCCGGTTCCATCGTTCAGGTAAACGGATACGGACATCGCCTTGGAATTGTTGATCATCATCGAAGATAATTCCGCCTTTAACTGGTTCTTCATCAGAAGACGTTCGGCATCGGATACCTCCCTATCATTCTCCTCGGACTTGATCCATTCCTGAGTCGTAGGGTTAACCAGTACCTGTTTTCCTAAATCCTCTGCCTGTGACGTGATTGAATCAATATACAGCGAATACTGCTCCATCATTTCAATCGTCGAACTCTTGGTACGTTCTTCCATGATCGACGTAAACCAGTTGGGAATGAGAATCGATAGAACTAGAAAAGGAAAGGTCAGTAGCAAGGTGAAAATCATAAATAATCGGTTGCGAAGTGAGAAAAACATAGCCCCTCCATGGTTGATGCAGAATCGCATTTTATTATTTGAAAAGTGAAACTATTATTCTTTTAATTTACCATAGAATAAGGGGAAAGGGTGAAGGATGTGGAGATTAGAAGCATGGGGCGGGGACAGAGAAGCAAGAAAGAGAAGACGGAGTCGTATTTGATGATTCCTCAAAATATAAGAATGAAAGCACCAGATCCGTCCCGACGCTTCGTCTGTAATGTCCAGTCAGCCTAAAAAATTCACAATCAATCATTCATTCTCTTCAATCAAATCCCCAGTTTTATCATAATATTTGTAGTTCCGATACTCATATCCTCCATCTTTATGATTTAGGCAAATCCATCCAGGCTACGCTCTGCTCGTAAGGAGGGAACGTTTGTACAAGTGTTTCCCCATTAATATCTACCGTCATTTTCGCAATGTCATTTTCATCATTCGTCACGAACATGATTTTTCCAAGTGTACCAGGTAAAAACATTCCAATTGTCCCGTCATGATGGGATTCAATATGTTTCCACACATAGTTCCCCTTATCGTTTTGAGAAAACTCAATATAGGATGGCTTATGATTGGCCAAAAACCCTACAATTCGAACATCATCAAAATCATCGATTTGCACAATTCGAATGTCTTTATCCACATAGCCTTCCACCGAATTTATCACTTTGATGATGGATTCCTTATCATTACCGTATAATTTCGTGGATTGATACCAGGCATAGGCGGCCACCAAAACCACCACTGAAGTGAGCAAGACCGTTATTTTTTTCTTATTCATACATGATTCCCCCATAATGAGTTAGCTATGGTTAACCGGGCACGGTTCCCATCTTACTTTCTAAAAAGGCTATTACTAATTATTCCAAAACATTCAGAATTAAACAATATTAAAGAGGAGAGATACGGTTCTCACGCTTCCTGTTAGCTCAGCCGGAAGCAGAAAAGCCACGGGTAGCAGGAAACCCGACCATTTTTAATCGGGAGAGAGAGCCGTGGTACCTGTCCCCGTGGTACCTTCCTCGGCCTACCAGTTCACAAAATATCAGGGTAGTATCATCGATTTATTTCCATTATAATCGTATGAGGGAGGTGATTAAATGGAAAAGCAAATCATAAACATGTTATCCGATATTCAACGGAACATGAAGGTGTTCGACCAAAACTTGAAAGAGCTTGACCGTAATATGAAAGGGCTCGATGGAAATATGAAGGAGTTCAGAAGTGACTTGAAAGAGATAAAGGAAACGGTTAACAGAATCGAAGTTTCACAAACAGAAGATGTCATTGCTTTGTTAAAAGTAGGCAACCAACGTTCTGAAACGGACTTTCATTATCTGAACACACGAATCACAGATATTGATAAACGGGTTTTCACACTTGAGAATCGAGCTGAAGGGTAATCGTCATATCTCGATATAATAGTAATGACGGTTCCCTATACCTACTCTTCGTTCCCTCTCACCATGATCCACACTCCATTTCTTCGATTTTTCTTTTGTTAGCCTTTCCATTGAATCCAAAAACGGTGCCTGACCTACTGGGGTCAGGCACCGTTTCTTATTCCACAACTCTTTCAACCATCAGTACAATCCATCACTATTTTCGCTTTAAAGGGCTAAATGTACCTGTCACCGCCAATTATGAAAAATTAGCTGCGGCTGGGTCTTCTCCGGCTGTTTTTTGGAAGCGTGGGGACGGTTCTCGTGCTTCCGTCTATGTCCCCTCGTGCTGCCAGTTCACACAATTTCAGGGTAGTATCATTGATTCATTTTTACTATACTGGTAGGAAGGAGGTGAGATAAATGGACAAGCAAATCGTGAACATGTTATCCGATATTCAACAGAACATGAAGGAATTCGACCTTAACCTGATTGAATTCGGAAGTGATTTAAAAGAGATAAAGGAAACGGTTAACAGAATCGAAGTTTCACAAACAGAAGATGTCATTGCTTTGTTAAAAGTAGGCAACCAACGTTCTGAAACGGACTTTCATTATCTGAACACGAGAATCACAGATATTGATAAACGGGTTTTCACACTTGAGAATCGAGCTGAAGGGTAATCGTCATATCTCGATATAATAGGAATGACGGTTTCCCAATACCTACTCTTCGTTTCCTCTCACCATGATCCACACTCCATTTCTTCGATTTTTCTTTTGTTAGACTTCCCATAATGAAACCCCTAAAATCCCTGATGCTCTGAAAGTAAAGCTTCATGATGCACGTGGACCGGCTTAAAACGATTCTGTAAGTCAAGGGATCAACCATAGTCTCAGTATGAATAAAGCCATTCTCACTATTCCATGAGATTGGCTTTATTGTGATGTTCAATGATAGATGCGCTCTGTGTATTTGTGTGGAGAAAATGCAAATCCAGAGTACAAATCGAATCGAATTAACCATTTTTATTCAACACTTTTTTGATCAACATCCCAATACCAAATAAAAGTAAAGCAGCAGCCGAAACAAAAACCATTAATTGAGATGCAGTTAAGGAAAGAGCAGAAGCCAATTCAATCGAATATGCTAGCGAGAAGGATGTAACTATTTTGGAAAAAATAGCAACGCTTAAAAACCTCTTAACACTAACGCCACTAACACCTGCACCCACACAAATAATCTCATCAGGTAAAATTGGAATAATAAAAAGTAACGCAAGAATTAGTAATTCGTTCTTTTGAACATATTGATGGTACTGCTCTAAATGTTTCTCGTTGACAAGTCTTTTCACTATCTTCACTCCACCAATTCTCGAAACGAAGAACATTGTAATAATCCCTAGTATTGTTCCAAAAAAGCCGAGAATAAAAGCCGTGAATGAACCTAATACTGCGCTAGCCGCAACCACTGTTACCATTTCTGGTAAGGGTAAAATTATTGGTTGTGCAAAACATATAGCAAAATATATATATTTAGCAGTTGAAATGTTCTGTCTCAGGAAATTTTCAAAGCCGATTGCGTCAGTCAGTACAAGGAAACTGCTGATATAGAAGGTAAGAAACATTGCTAATACAACTAAGAAGTTGACTATTGATATTAACCTAATAACTTGGATGAATCTTCTTTTTCCAGTAGCAAGAGCTGCCATTGCTATGACTAAAATAAGTAAGAACACAGTGGAACCAACTACTTTTAAAATAGGTAAAAGATGTGGTAATCCTATGTTAAAGATTATAATCGGTATTAACGTCAATAAAAGTTGTTCTACATAATACTTGAAATTGTTATTAATTATCATTTTACACTCCATATAAAATTCAGGTTTAGCCCATCTTGGATTGTGAAGGAAACCTTGTTTCCCTTTTGTCCACATTAATCTATCTACTATAAATTATACCGTTTATATTGTAAACTTTATCAGCAATCACTAATCTGTGTAATTCAGTCAAGTTTTTGTCCTTCCATGACATCCTCTAACCCCATTTTTCTTATCATTTTTTATTGTTACGTATGCCATCAACCCATTTTAAATTCTTCGCCTTTGAGAACATATCAACTACTTCACACTCTCTATATTCGCAGTATACCGCATAATTCTTCACAAATTCACGAACACGAACTTGTGAAGAAAATGACAATATAAGCATTATTATTCTTAGGCTTGATGAATTGCACGAAATTTTTCATTCCTTTAAATGGTTGTCCAATTAAAAGTAAAAGACCAAATCACTATGCGATTTGGCCTTTAAATTGATATGTTATTTCTTATGTTCCCCACAAAAACTGAACTACTTAAACCAAGAAGCAGTCCCTTTCTAAATAAATTCACTCAACAATAACCAATAACAAGGATTTAGCGGCAGATTAGGCGGTACAGGAATAACGGCTGAATTATATCCGACGATAAAGCTTGCCGGATCAGTCGCAGATGCCCATCCCGCAGTGAAAAATTCATTTACAATTGTATTACCCGTACTGAAAACATCTGTGCTGCCCAAATAGTTGTTATCGATTCCAGCGAGTCCTTTCCCTGCAGTATTTTGAACGGTATTTCCATAAAAAGCTAAAAATTTAAAAATATTCAGGTTGGGCCCAAACAGTAAGACAGGAACATTTCCTTCACTAATGGTCGTATTATCGATGATATACAATCCAAAATTTTCACCTGTAAATTCTTCCATGAGAAGAAGGTGACGGAGCGTAAAGGGAGAAGTCAATTGTGTATTATTCCTTATGACCAAATCCCCCTTTAGTGTACCTGAACTGGCTGCTACATTCGTGATAATGATGAAGCTGCACCTGACAGCCCCTGAATCTGAGACAAACGTATTGGTGTCGATAATACTCTGACCTGAAGTAGAAGAAATACTGATATACCGATAACTATTGTTAAGCGCAGCACCCGGTGCATAATTAAAGTCACAATTGGTGATCTGGAATTCAGAGGCAATCAGTGAAATACCGAACTCGCATACGGAGATTTCACAATTATCGACATAAATTCCGGTAGCTGACAAATTATTCACTCTTATGACGGACTCAATGGATGCTATTGATACGAAATCTTGAATGATGGACATGTTTTGGAAGACCACATTCGATACGGTGACATTAAACATGGTAGTTACAGTATTATTCGTGGTATCCACGATCGTTGCGCCTTTTCCTTGCCCCTCTATCGTTACCGACTTGTTTACATTTATCGTGGAATTTATCGTAAAGGTTTCAGCGTCTAGTAATAATCGATCCCCATTTCCTGCCGCAGTTAAAGCAGCTTGGATCGTGGTAAATGGTCGGGTGGACCCGACAAGCAGGGTATTCCCTGTTGGAGGAGGTATGGTCCTTGTTGTGGGAGGAACAGGTTGTTGTTGCTTATAAAAAACATTCCCTGTGGATATATCAATATATAGATCTCCATCATTACCAATATCGCAGGTTGGTGAGCCCACCCCTGTTAAAACGGGAGTCCCGGCCGGTCCTTGGGGTCCCTCAGGTCCTTGTGGCCCAGCTGGTCCTTGTGGTCCTGGTAGTCCTTGCGGCCCAGCTGGTCCTTGTGGTCCCGGTGGTCCCGGTGGCCCTGGTGGCCCCGGTGGTCCTGGTGGTCCTGGTGGAGGTGGGTAAAAGTCACACCCCTCAGGAGGAAGTATACGATTCGGATCACACTGGATTCGTTTTTTTTTATACATTTCATCACCTCTAAAAACAATATTTAGTGTAATAGTATGTTGAGTTTAAGGTTATGCTTGGACGAAAAATGAATCAAAGGGACAGGTACCATGGTTTATATACAAAAGGGGCTATGGTACCTGTCTCCTTGACTTAATAAGCTTACAAATAAGGAGTGATTCATTTAAATAAAATCACCTTTATGACTTAACGAATATTAATAAGGATTATTATGGAAATACATTTGAAAGGGTTATCATATTGAACCCTTGCTGCCCTTTCAATCAATAATATGTAAAAGACAAAGGCAGGGTATGCCTTTGTCTCGATTATCTTTTTATTCAATACCTAATTCATTTTTAATATCTTCCAAGGACTTACCTTTATATGTCTCCATTGGTTTCGGTGCAGCATTCACACCAGGGTCTGCTTCAAGGAAATTGTATTCGACTAATTCGAAGTCCTTTGCATCAACCGTTCCGTCGAAATTCAGGTCCGAATGTTGGTCATCTGTTCCCCAGCTGTTTTTCAACTCGATCGCATCCATGATATCAATCACACTGTCCTGGTTGATGTCCCCGGCATCCTGCGTGCGCAGAGGCAAGCCATGCCATGTGCCGACAACCTTATCTTCACGTTGTTCAAAGATATTGAAAGTGGATTTTACAGGGAAGTGGCCAGGAATAGTCACTTCAATCTGGAAAGGCTTATCGGTCACTGGGAGCTTCGCTATGAAGTCATTGTTACGGACCATTTCTCCGTCATGTACGTTGCCTTCCCAATCGGTCACCTTTATGGAAACTGGAGCATTTGAATAGTCTGTACCATTGTCATATTTTCCGTCGGTACCAAAGAATCCTTGGGCTTTAATGTCCCCTCTTATCTCTGAATAGCTGCGCAGCAGTTCCGGATATTGTCCTTCAAAATATCCCTTTAAATTAGTCGTTTGACCGTTAACGTCTGTATACTTGCTTGAGAAGGTCGGCGCAGTTACGTAGTTCATTCTATAAAATTTGGCATCCTTCGCTTCAAACGTAACTTCTGCCAATGGAATGTCCCCATTCACTTCAGCTTCCGGATTCTCCAAATTCACTTGAACATCAAGGTGTCTTGTAGAACTGCTTTTTCCCTTGTCGTCATACGTAATCTCAGAATCACCATACTCAAGGAAATCCGGATGGATCTTCACGTCCGTCAACTCAAGTTGATTGCTATCATAATCTACTGAGAAAGATCCTTCTTTAAGTTGTTTAACATTATGAGACGAGAGTGTCATCGTCAGCTTATCGCCAGCCATGATTTCTTTTTTATCCATGGAAGCAGTGGCATATTGTGTACCTTCTTTTACAAAGCTATTCACAATTGGTCCACCCTGCGCGAAGTTTCCGGCCGAATCGTGTGCGAAGAACCCAACAGGATACCTGCTGAGAATCGGGTTCATCAGGATTTCATCAGAAAGGTTCCCTTCACCATCCGTAAATAATGCCCCCGATGGATATGGTGATCCATAATGATAGACAATGTAATTATTGGATTGGGATGCTTCCAGTCCCGCTTTCTTCATATCTTCAATGGTCTTATCAAAAAGGGACATGGAGAATGGAACTGTCTCTTGTCCATCCTTATACTCATACACGCCGGTCGGCAATGTACTTGAAAACTCCGGGGCTGTATTATCAATGAATGTATCCGTTTCTTTCGTGAACGTTTTACCTTCTCTGTTCGTCCCCACCAATCTTAGCTTGTAGTGGCCTTCCGGTGCCAATGCAGGGTTGACTGAAATACGGTTATCTTCATATGGGTAATAGTAACCTGCAAAAGCAGAGTTAATGATGATCCTCTGTCCCTCATTGATTCCTGAAGCATCCATGACTCCGACCAGTCCCATTTCTTTATTCGTCTTCCCATCGACCAACACGACGCTTATCTGTTCCATAGGTGACTTCAAAGTGAAATCCATTGGGGTATAATTGAATAAGGCTCCGAATTGATTATTCTCTTTAGTCGAGAAGTTGAAAGCTCTGACTGATTCAAATCCTTCTTCGGAAATTCGGATACCAAATGGGATTTGATATTCTTCAGATGGATTTTCTTCATTCACATAACGGATATACCCTTCATAGTAACCCTCTTCAGCTGTTTTAGGGATAGTTAAGAATACGTTCGTTTTTGTTTTCTTCCCGGCCTTCACCTTAACCTTTTCATCAAAAGATAGATGGATTCCGTTTTTGGAAGCGTCATGGGACTGATTGGTAAACTCCACACTACCATTAAATGTTTTCGTTTCTTCACTGGAATTCTCAATCAAAATCGTACGCTGATCTCTTAGTGATTTTTCAATATATTGAAATCCGAAGCTCATACCCCCGGTCTTCTCATCAATGTTCATTTCTTCTCCATTCATGAGGGTGGTTGTCTCATCAATGACCTGAAAGTTCATATCTGAATGAATGGCTTCATAAGGATCCACCCTGCCGGCGCCAACTTCATAGACACTGTAATCGCCGTTCATAGGATCCGCGGTGTTCATGAATATGGATTTCACATCAGCTGGTTCCAAGTCTTTATTGGATTGTAATAATAGCGCCGCCATACCAGCTACATGCGGGGATGCCATTGAGGTTCCCGATAACCTCGCATAGGCGTAATCATACGTTCCGTTTTCTTTATCGTTGATATAGGAAGGAACCGTTGATAGCACACCCACACCAGGGGCAACAATTTCAGGCTTGATATCATAATTCATTCTGGAAGGTCCCCTTGAACTGAAATCGGCAAGGCGGTCACCCTCTGTTGTGATGGCCTGCCTATCGCTGAAGGTAAAGGTTTCTCCTTCCTGGATGCTTTCCTTCAAAGCTTCTCCTTCAGCCTTTGTCAGGGAGAATGTAGGAATAAAATCGACTCCCTCTCCAAGGAAATGAGGGATATGTCCTTCTTCACCGTTATTGTTATAAATCATGACGGCTTTAGCTCCATGCGCTGCTGCCGCTTTAATCTTATCAACAAAAGAAATGTCACCACGGCTGATTAATGCGATATTCCCGGCTACAGGCTTACCGATAAAATCATTGTTACTGGTAGCAAGACCAACATCTACAAGCTGCATACTACTATCTTCTAAATCTGCGAGATTATCACTATAGTTTCTGGCCATTAGCTGAAGATTGACGCTTTCTGCACCATATTGACCAGTGAATGTCGCGATATCAATCGGAACATCACTTGCCCCTACTGTTAAGGCAAGTGCAGCGGTTCCAGGCGAGCCTAACGTAAAGGATTCACTTCCGCTATTACCAGCAGAAACGACAGCCGTCACCCCGCTGAGAACAGCATTGTTCACCGCTACAGAAGTCGGATACAAGGGATCATTTACACCTGCACCAAGGGAAAGGTTGATGACATCCATTCCGGCGGCAACAGCGCGATCAATCCCTGCAATGACCCCTTCACTCGACCCTCTTCCATAAGGTCCGAGGACACGGTAGCCATAAAGATCTGCTTCAGGAGCTACCCCTTTTATACTGTATTCACTTTCATTATCGCCTTCACCGGCAACCGTACCGGCAACATGAGTCCCATGTTCAGTATAATAGGAATTGCCATTCGAGAATTCCGGTAAACCGGACTCTTGCCAATCCTGATACGTTGCTTCCATCGGATCATTATCGTTGTCCACGAAGTCATAACCGCCTTTATAGACTTCATCCAAGTCAGGATGGTTATAGTCGATACCTGTATCAAGAACCCCCACTTTGATTCCTTTGCCGGTAAACCCTTCATTATGCAGCTTATCGACTCCTAAGTAAGGAAGGCTTTCCATCATATAATCTTTCGCTGGTCCGTTAGAAGGAGCCTCGGATGGAACCGGTGGATCAATTTGAACTTCGACGTTGCTGTAGACCGCTCTTACCACATCAAGTTTCATTAATTCTTCAATCCGATTAGCAGGAAGTTCCAAGGAAACACCGTTCATGGCGTTTTTATAAGTTTGGCCTACCTTGTAACCATTATTGCTTTTATCCTTGAACATGTTGGCCAACTCGTTTTTGAAGTGTTTTTGATCCTTTTCTACATGTGCCTTTGCTTCACGAGCGTCAAGGTTCTTTCCTTCCAGTTTGGCTTTCAACTGAGCGACTTTCTCAGGATGGTGGTCAAGCTGTACGATGACCTTCACCGGGCTGTCACTTTTAAGGTTAACCGTTCGGTCTAAATAAAGACCTTGCTTTTCCACTGACTGGAGCTGCTTATAGTTTTCCAGCTGCTGTGGAGACATGTTGGCAAGTACGGATTCCATTGAAGTTGGTTTTTCCGCAAGGACATTAATTGCCGGGATATTCCCGGAACCGAGCAAGAGGCCTGTACCTAATGCATACACTAACATTTTTTTGTTTCTCTTCATTTACTTATTCCATCCCCTTTTTCTTAATTTTCTAACACTTTGACTATAGCATTGGTCATGCCTGTAACCTATTGGGAAAGGCCTATAGGTAGATAGATCTGAGTTCAAAGATCAGAAAAAGACAGCAGGATGAACAATCTGCCTGGGAATCCGTGCTGAATCGCCTCGTAACCTCTAGTAATGGCCTAAGTTTCGATCCTTCCGAAATTTCCATTCAGTGTTAATTTTTCATTTGTAGTATAAAAAGACCAGGCCTATAACCTCATTTTGCTTTCCCAAGAAGCACGGGGACGGTTCTCATGCTTCCTTTTCACTTACCCAAAACCGCACACCTCACCCAACTCCCGCTACTACTCCTCTCCCTCCAAATCTCCATAAACCTGATGAACGAATCCACCATCCTACGCCGTCTGAATCGGTCGCACCCAAACAACCCCATCCACTCTGAAACTCCGTATTATCTCCCTTCATTCCCCCCTCACCAGAAGCTAGCTCACAATGAACCAATAGAACCATCCCCATCCATGCCCAACAAAAGAACTGTTTTTTCAGAAGATATCTCTAACATTTCAGGAAAATTCTTCTACAATTCCATTGGAAATGTTTCGGAAACCGAATAAAAGTAGATCGTACAACCTAGCTTACAGCCCCATTAATAGGGCGCAATTCATTTGGGCTTGCTCCTTCTTTCTCCTTTCTTGTAGAAAGCCGCGGAATCGGGATTGGACGGGAAGACTTTGCCCGACGAGTGAATGCACAGATTGCTACACATGAGAAAATACTTACGCAAACCGCCGACCATGCAAGACAAATTAAGAATGTCGTGAAAGCTGAAAGACTGAATCTAGTTAAAAAAGGCTTGCTTCCAAACGACAAGGACCCTATCATCATCGATAGTGAAAACAAAGAGCTTGCCGATCAAACCCTTGAAATGGTCGACATCGCCTCAGGTACGGTGCAGGACATTCCGGTCAACTACTTCAGCGCGACTGATGCAGAACCAACATTAGTAAGAGAAAGACCGACTGCCTACGTGCTCATGCCCGATCAGCAGCAAATCGCCGAAAAACTCATAAACCAAGGATTAAAAGGCTTTACGTTGCCTAAGGATGTAAAACTGCCTGCCGAGTCCTTTACCGTCACGAAAAAGGACAATATTGGAGAATACGAAGACAGACAGCTCGTTGACGTGGAAACAAAGGTATCAAAAGAGAAAGTGACTTTCCCGAAAGGCAGCTATGTATTCTTGACGGCTCAGCCTCAGACAAACCTATTATCCTTATCACTTGAGCCAGAATCAGTAGACAGTTATGTAAGCTTTAACTATGTCCCTTCTGAAATTGGACAGGAATTGCCGATTTACAGGTTTACGATTGATCCAAAGAAATCGGAAATGAAGAAGTTTATGAATAGGTAATAGCGGTTGCATTCGGCTGCATGGAAGCACGGGGACGGTTCCCGTGCTTCCTTTTCTTCAGTCAATATATTTCAAGACATAAACATTGAAAAGAGTACAAATTCCGAAGCTCTCATGGAAACATCAAAATGGTTATAAGACAAAATCGGACGTCCCCTTGGTGGAATGTTAATGAAAGCAGATATCCCCTAATTTTTTCTTCCATAGCACAAAAATCCTTAAGTTACCAACTTCACATTGTAGACAAACCCATCTTTGCATTTTGTGAAGATGGGTTTGTTTATTTACTCATTAAACAAGGTCCATTGGGATAAACTATTTCAGACCAATAACAGGAGGTATTTTAATGGAAATCAGTCACCATAAAACTAAGATAAGTTCATCAGAACTCGCAAACCTCTGGACACAGTATGTCAATGATAGCTTAGCACGTTGCATGTTTCGCCATTTCCTTCATTATGTTCAAGATACAGATATTATTCAGGTGCTTGAATATGCCCTTGAACTAACGGAAAGACACCTTCAAAAGGCTGGAGAATTTCTAACAACAGAAGGGTATCCGATCCCAAAAGGATTTACAGATGAAGATGTTACTATAGATGCACCTCCTTTATTTTCAGACACTTATATCATTGTTTATTTACATATCATGGCTATTCATGGACTCACTAGATATGCTGGTGCAATAGGCAATGTCACTCGGGAAGATCAGAGAGAATATTTTATTGGAGTTATGACGGAAACGTTGGAATTGTATGATCGGTCCACTAAAGTTCTTACACATAAAGGTATTATTAGCAAACCACCTAGTTTGAACAATCACCAAAAAGTTGAGTTTATAAAGAAACAAAATTTCTTAACAGGTTGGCTAGGAAAACGCAGACCTATAAGTGCAGTAGAAATAAGTGGTACCTATCTGAATTTGCAGAAAACAATGGTGAAGACTGTCCTTGAATTAGGCTTCAGTCAAGTAGCTGAATCCAAAGAAGTCAGGAATTACATGGAACGGGCCAGGCAGCTCTGTAACGATCACTTTAAAGTACTATCTTCTATGTTAATCGAAGATAATTTACACGTTCCCAGGACATATGAGACGGAGGTGACTGATTCAACAACTCCTCCTTTTTCAGACAAACTTATGTTGTTTCATGTAACTGCACTACTCTCTTCTGCTATTGGTTATTACGGTGAGGCAATGGGGATAAGCCAACGAAGGGATTTAGCGGCGAGTTACGCAAAAATGATTGCAGAAATAGGACTGTTAGCTGAAGACGGAATGAATCTACTGATAGAAAATGAGTGGATGGAACAGCCCCCTCTGGCAACAGATCATAATGACTTGGCAAAAAACAAATGATGTATAGCGATGGAAAAAAAAGATAAAATCATTGAGAGTATAGTATGGAGTATAGCCCTGCCTGGATTTTCTCAATTATTAAATGGACGGCTTATAAAAGGAATTCTCTTTGTAGGATTGGAGATTATTATAAACGTCATGGCAAATTTTAATGAAATGATCCACTTGAGCTTCCTTGGAAATATAGAGGGTGTAGTGTCACATACAAATTATCAGTGGCTTATGTTTTATCCCTGTTTATACTTCTTCTCGATGTGGGATGCCTTTAAGGACGCAGGCGGGGGGGAAAAACCTTATTCCTATCTTCCATTCGTCAGTTCCGCATTCTTTGTGACTGTAGGGGTTATGTATTCAGCACAAGCGAAAATTTTCGGAGTATTACTGGGACCGGTGTGGTTCCCAATGCTGTGTGTCATTCCTGGATTGATAATTGGATTTTCTTTAAAAATAATATTAAACAAAGTAAAAGTAGATTGAGCTGGAAGCACGGGTGGAAGCACGGGGACGGTTCTCGTGCTTCCTTTTCATCCACACATCACACCCTTATCTTACGCCCCTTCCATTTCACCGAATGAAAAACATTCACCCGAACAAAAGAATAAAGGAAAATCACTGCGAAGAATAAAAATAGCAGCGGGTAAAAAGGGAAAAACACCCATCTGAAATCCCCGACCCTGCGTGAAAAAGGGTCAGACCCCTTTATTGATATCCATTGATGGAGCGTAACCTGTTTCAATCTCCCAGCATCCCTACAGTCTTGTCATTATTCTATTTTCTTTCATGAGATCACCTTTTTTTATAACTTAGCGAAGGTACCAATTCAAGGTATTTTGTAATATCATCCGGATTTAGGTCATCACCATATAGGCAATATTCCACATTGATCTCCGTTTTCATTTATTTTAGCCCCTTTCGGCTTTACTTAAGTTGAGATTGGCGTTCCTCCTTCACCATTTTTGATTTTTATTCGGACGGTTCCCATTTACTTGGTGAGTTTATTTATTCCATCTTCCTTTTCGTCCAGTTTTCGAGAGGACCCTTGATATCTTTGCAAAAGTGGAAAGGGTAGAGGCGGAACCGTCCCCACTCTACCGACCAATTACCAGGTGAATATTGTTTTAATATTAATGAAATTTTGTATGGTCTAACTGAATAAGTGCTTAATACAAAAAAACAGCGGAAACGTCGTTCACCGCTGTTTTTCATTGTTCAAAAAGATCATATATCTCTTGCAGTTTCATAAGCTTCTTTCAGAGAAACCTAAGAATAGGTATCAAATTGCAAAAATAAAAGCAGTGATAATTAATGAAAAAAATAAACTAATGAAAAATGAAATGGTCCAATGTTTCTTATCTGTTAGTTTAAAAAGAATATTCAGAGAAGAACTAATGAAAAAACAAACGATAAATAGAAATAATATTATTAAAAGTATTGGCATTCTTTCACCCATTTCCATTATTTTAATCAGATATCAAATTCCTCTTACTTAAATTCTGGTGCATCGTCTTGTTTATGTCAATTAAACCCAACTCCATAGCTTTTGAATAAGCTTCCATTCGCGAGCTTACACCTAACTTTTTGAAAGATTTAGTTAAATAGTACTCTACAGAACGGATACTCATATAAAGTTGCTCAGCTATTTGCCTGTTCTTCTTTCCTGCAGCTACAAAATTTAAAATCTCCAATTCTTTTGGAGACAATAATGCGTGGGCCATTGAATTCTTAGCCATACGATCTAATTGCTGAGAATCGGCTAACTGCTTTATCAACGAAAGTGGAAATAAAGCTTGACCATTTAATACTAGTTTTAGCGTGGAAATGAGATCTTCTGTAGGTGTAGTCTTTTTTATGAGACCAGAAATCCCCAGTTCAGCATATTGGTAGATTTGAGCTATATGTCTTTCATACAAGCAAATGACCTTGGCCTCTGTATTTGTCTGGAATATTCCTCTCGTTAAATCATTGACTGAAATATCAGGTGACTCTAAATCAATTATATATATATCGAAAGAGGACAATGGGGGTAGTATACCTGCCTTATTTTGAAGTTCTTTAATAAAAGTAACCTTAAAATCTGATTCTTCTAAGACCTGCTTAATCCCTCTTCCTAGCAATTCATTATCATTAATAATTAAGACTCTATTCACAATACACCTCCTTAATAGAGTAAATCATCCATATTCCAAATAATAACTTACCATATAAAATTAGATAATTCTGCAAAATCCCTAAACATTAATTTCTTTTAAGGTTAGACAATGTCTTTAGCTCCAATTCAATATTTATGTTTAATAGTAAATATTTGCACAAATACACAATGCCACACAGTGGAATTACAAAAAAAAATGCGGAATTCCTTACAAGTTCTTTCGGTGACAATTCAACCGAGTTTCCAGATAATGTAGATGTGATCAATTAAGATTGCTTCTGTTTCTTGCGCAGGAAACACCAAAAGAGGAGGAGAAACAATGAAGAAACTACTATTAATATTAGCTTTCGGGCTTATACTTTTTATCTCTGCTAATGGAGCAAGTGCTGCTGAGAATCAAACGAATGGTTTTCTTACAGATGAAGAAAAAGAAGAAATTAATGCAGAACTACAAGTCCTGAAAGAAGAAATTAACAAAAAGTTGGCAAATGGTGAAACCGATATTGAGGTACAATCAGAAAATATGAAACTAGGTTTAATAGAAAAAAATGTAATGGCACCTTCAAAATTAAAGGGCGCTCCCTTAAATACAATTGGTAGTTTTGCTGCTGCCTCATCTGTTGGATCTAAAGAATATCAAGCGTATATTGCTCATACTAAAGGTGCAAATTTTTCTCATGCGGTATTTGGGACTTTTTCGTGGAAGGGAGACTACCTAACTGCTGTTAATGCAGACGCTGATCTTACTGGTCTCTTTTTCAGTAGATCATCAAAAGAAACCGTTGTAGGAAGAGATGGAAGAATAGGTAAAGATGCCAAGGTAGGAAGAGTAACAAGCAAGGGCACATTCACACCTGTAAAATATTGGCCAACAAGTTCTTATACAACTATAATAGTTGACGTTTATGCACCCACTAAGAGCTATAGAGTTATAGATGCGTATATTCAATAGTAACATTTTATTAGGAGTTGAAGAGTAATGAGAAAAAGTATTTCATATAAATTATCCTTTATTGTTGTGTTAATAGTAGTAGCTTTCGGTCTCGTTGTAAGCCCTGCAGCGGCTAGCTTACACATCACAAATTTCAGTGGTACAACTAAAAACACCGGAACCAGTAATCCCGGGAATTATCACCACTTTTATTCAAGTAAGAACTCAGTAAAGGTTAATTTTGAAGTTGAAAGTTTTATTCAAACAGGTGGTAAGGCAGGTATAACAGTAGAAATTACAAAAGAGTAATGGATTGTGGTGGTCCACTAAAGTTTCCAAGACAGTTAGAAATGACTCCCCAGTAACGTTAAGCAGTGATGCAGGAAGAGGAGATTGGAGAATTGTCGTTCAAGAGATAGCTATCCCTACTGGACATGATAAACCACCTCTGTATAAAGTGAAATCTACTAAGTACACTGGAAAAGTAACAGGGTATTAAATATAAGCCCTTACAAGTATTTAATAGTATCTAAAGTCTTTCAATGTGTTTGTCGGGAATCTACACCCTCTTGTGACCCTTCCGTTTTTTGGGAGGGTATTTTTAGTAGAGTGGGGACGGTTCTTGTGCTTCCTCTTGTCTGGACCAAAGCACCTGCCTCTCCGCTTGCCAGTTCATACAATATCAGGGTAGTATCATCTATTCATTTCAACTATTATAATAGTAGGAAGGTGAGATTTATGGACAAGCAAATCGTGAACATGTTATCCGATATTCAACAGAACATGAAGGAATTCGACCGTAACCTAAAGGAATTCGGAAGTGATTTAAAAGAGATAAAGGAAACGGTCAATAGAATTGAAACATCACAAACAGAAGATGTCATTACTAAGTTAAAAGTAGGAAACCAACGTTCTGAGACGGACTTTCATTATCTGAACACAAGAATCACCGATATTGATAAACGGGTTTTCATCCTTGAGAATCGATCGGAAGGTTAATCGTCAATTCTCGATAAAAAGTTATGACAATTACCTTTTACCTACTCTTCGTTCCCTCTCACCATGATCCACACTCCATTTCTTCTAAGCACAGGGACGGTTCCCATGCTTCCTTTACGTCAAGACGAAGCAGCATAATCTCCAACATGCTTCACTCACCCCTCCCCCACTCACCATGTCCAACATCACCGCAAACCTTACTTAATACCCCGATAAATCCCTATTTCCTGACACACTCAAAAAATGACGCATCTCCATTCTTACGCCACCTGATTAGATCCCAACCCAACAACCCCATATACTCTGAAACTCTTACCCCTTCACACACTCCCTCATCAAAAGCTGGCTCAAAACAAAGCCACAGAACCCTCCCCCCTCCATCCCCAACAAAAGAACTGTTTTTCTAGGAAAAAAGGGTCAGACCCTTTATTTCAGGTAGTAAAAGGGCTCTAAGCCCTTCACACCTTTATCTTCCGCCCCTTCCACTTCACAGAATGAAAAATATTCACCCGGATGAAAGAATAAAGGAAAATCACTGCAAAGAATAAAAAAAGCAGCGGATAAAAAGGGAAAAACACCCATCTAAAATCCCCGACCCTGCGGGCAAACCATGCCGTTTGAACGCTATAGAGGATATACAATGCCCCATTGACGATCATAGCGATGGTTCTTTCCTCCATAATTGAAGAGATCAATGAAGACGCGCTGGTTAAACTTCCGGTAATCCAGAGGATGACCATCAACATGACCACGGGATGAGTGGACTTGGAACCAACGGCAAAACTTTTGCACCAGCCTTCGATAAGGCTCCCCATGCCTTCCGGATACATGCGGAACGAAATGATCCCTCTGCCGCCCAGGCAGCGAACGGGGAGGTTCTGATCAAGAAAGGCCTCTCCCAGTGCCAGATCATCCATGATGGCACCCTCGATTTTTTCATGCCCTCCAGATAAAAAGTAATCGTCTCGATTACATAGAATACATGGACCGAACGAACCGGCAGCTTTGAACCGGAATCCCCAGACCGTAAATAGATTCATCCCTACCACCACGATGATGTTAAAAACAATAGAAAGATGCTCATACACGCGCTCCACGGTGTGATAGGGCTGCAAAGCGAGGATACCCCTGGCTCCTTTCCTCTCGTAGAAACGCAGGAGATTGCGTAATCCATCCACACTGGTGAATCTTGTATCGGCATCCAGGAAGAGTAGCCAGTTCCCCTTTGCCTCCTTGGCTCCGCGCCAGCAGGCAGATGATTTCCCTGCCCCTTTATTCTGCAGGACCGTTACACCGTAGCTTTCTGCGACAGCCACGGTTCGATCCGATGAATCGTCATCCACCAACAGAATTTCAAATGACTTGAATCGCTGCTCCTGCAACGACTGCAATAACGGGGAGATCCTGCCTTCTTCATTCCTGGCAGGGATAATGATGGACAGAAACGGCAAGCCGGCCGTACTTCTTGCGGTGAAACCTGGTACCGGCAAGGACCAAAACATGATAATGGCAATGATAATCCCGAGGAAACCCAGGATGAGATTGATCACTTCTGAAATTGTCATTTCACCTGCCTCCTTCCTCTAGAACTCACCAATGTGCCAATCCCCGTTCAATCTTTATGTAACTGCACTTACAATAGTCTGCTTCATTTCTTCCCAAGGCTTGACGTAATGGCCGATATACGCCCACGATTGTAACGTTGAACAACGATAATCGGAAGGTTGAAAACCACGGCATACAGGACCATCACCCATCCTGCCCATACTGGATTCCATATGAAGAACAGCGGAGCAGGGAGAATGGAGAGCCAATGGGTTAATTCCGCGCGTTTCGTTTCCGCCGCAAATACGATTATGTCCCTCGACTTCGTACCATGCAACCCCTTTTTACTGTATCCCTTTTTGAAAAAGATCGTGCCATCCAGAATCAATCCCTTCCACTTCTTCACCCGGAATAAACGCTGCCACAATGCTCCGGACTGTTCAAAAGAGAACGTCCGAAACCAGAAATGGTCTTTCAGGAACCACGTCAAAGGCAGTTTCAAGCAAAAAGCCGAAATGGAGAGATGAAAGAACGTCCAGGCAATCACATCAAGCAGGATGATCCAATGGTCAGGCAGTGAGACAATCATGACATCACCCCTTTTTTATCCAGAATCCCTCTCCATAATTTTCTCACCTACAAGCTGGCCGCTTAGTGTCACCATCGGCATTCCACCACCTGGATTCACCGTCCCCCCCACAAAATAGAGGTTGTCGTAACGTTCACTCTGTTTCGGATGCTTCAACCCTTTATTCTTCTTACTGTCTGACACGGTCCCATAAATCGCACCGCGGTCGGAACCATACGTGCGCCTGATATCTTCCGGTGTCCACATATCCCTGGTGACAATGTTCTCACGCAAGCCATCGAGGCCCATCTTCTCCAACTTGATCAGGACCCGCTCAGCGAATTGTTCATAGTCCTTTTGCGTATACGGATTCTCATCCCGGATAAAAGGAATATGCGGCAGCACCTTGATATTTTCATGTCCTGGAGGAGCCTGAGTCGGATCGGTCTTATTGACATTGACCAGATAAATGACCGGATCGTCCGGCAGTTCATGGCGGTGGAAGATCGATTCCATTTGCTCCTTCATATTTTCTGCGAAAAAGAAATTATGATGGCGAAGCTGCGGATAAATCTTTTTCACACCCAGATGCATGACAAGACCGGAGCTTGCCGGTTCGAATTTCTTTTTTAATTTGTTAATAAAATCGCTGTCTTCTTCCAGTAACCGCTCGTAAACCGGTATGACTTCCATATTGGAGACATAGTGATCGGCTGTCACCCGTGTTCCGTCATCCAATACGGCTCCGGTAATATCTCCATCCTTCTTGTCTAGCTTGACGATCTGCCGTCCAAGGTGGAAGGTCACCCCCACTTCTTCCGCCAGCTTCACAAGAGCATCCGCGAGCTTATGCAAACCGCCGGGAACATACCATGCTCCCTGGTCATGCTGCATGTAGATCATCATATTCATCACGGCCGGCGCATCGTAAGGGGACGAACCCACATATTTGATAAAATAAGAGAGCATATCGCGAAACTGCTCATGACTGATCCGCTTATCGAGGGATTTATGCACTGTGGACATGAGGTCAATGTTCTTCAAGACACTGAACAGTCCCGCCTGCTTGACGATTCCTTTTGCCGTATCCGCACCTTTAAATAAGGTTTTATCCGTCATATCGTAATGGGTCTTCGAATGCTCCAGCAGACGTTGATATTCACGAATGTCCTTTTCACTGAGAGAGGCGTTCTTCTCCCGCATGTCGTTCATATCTTCATATAAGTCTATGACATTTCCATCGGGGAAGAAGGAACGCCATTGATGATCCAGCCTTTCAATCTGGACATAATCCTTCATGGATTTCCCGCTCGCCGCAAACAATTTCTCGAAAATCTGCGGCATCGTCAAAATGGATGGGCCAAGATCAAAACCAAAGCCGTCTTGTTCGAGCCGGTTCAACTTCCCTCCAATATGATCATTTTTTTCATATAAGGAAACATCGTATCCCGCCTGTGCGAGTGTAATGGCAGCCGACACCCCGCCGAGTCCGCCTCCAATGATAAGTACCGTTTTATTCTTCAATGGTAACCGTTCCTCCTGTTCGGAAATCATGTTTGGTGTATGTATGTTTGTCTAAAACACATTCAACATCCGCCTTGCCTTTAGCCAGTTCCATATCAAGCTCTTCCTGACTCATCTCTCAATCATGGAACCAGACCCGGTTTGGCGTGCTTTTTTCCAATACATCAAGTCTGTATCCTCCACACTTATCTTATACCCTCAATGCCTCTAAGAAAAAACGTTGAATGTGTTTGGGTCATGGTTCAATATGGAGGGGCTTCAGCCACAGCTTTGATTTTCCCTGCGATCAATCGCCAGGCATCTTCTGCCCTTTCCACCTTCAAACTATCAATCTGAAACTCTGACACGTTCTTCGCATACTCCGTCACCAACATCCCAATCCATCCCCCTTTCAAAGTTTAATCCTGAGCCATGGTACCTGTCTCCGTGGCTCCATTGCCACTCCGAAACCGCCCAAACTCCCTCACAAACTCCAACTTCACCATCCCCTTCAGCTGCTTGGTAATATGCCCAATCGCAAGGTCATGCCGGTCAAACCGCTCCTTCACATTGATCAGCTGCAGGTAATCAATCACCACGAGAAACGGCTCCGTCGGGTACTCCCGCTTCAGATTCATGATCCGCTGTCTGATCTCCGGCAGGGTGATCATCCCATTCTGCGAGAGTTCGAGCTTCGCTTTGTACACGGCATTCATCGCCCCGTGCATCCTCGGCATCTCGTCTTTCGTCAGATACTTATAGGGATTCGACTATTTCATCATGTTGATATCCGTGAAGCTCTAGAAAAAAGGGTCAGACCCCGGTGTTTTCATTACCATCCTATCCAGCAAAGACGCCCCCACATTCCGCACCAGCTTTCTCACCTTCGTCATCGAAGAACTGGAAGGAGACGTAGATACCACTACAGGAATCAACCAAGGAATGAGTCAAGAGCTCTTGCTCAAATTTTTTGGAGCCGCCATCGTTAAAATCGTTGAAGCATGGATTACTGGGTGCCTCACAGAACCAGCAGAGGTCCTGGCGAGGCAGATGGGGAGTTGGTTGGATCGGAATTTATGAGGGGAGAATAGGAGAAAAGGCCGCCGGATTGATTGGCAGCCTTTTGATGGGCAAAGATTGTTGATTACATTTAATGTTTCCTCTAAAAAGGTTCTGTGTGGATCAAATATATCCTTATGGTTCGATGACTTTCACTTTGTTTCCAACTCCAGTGAGGAACTAGTAAGCACATTGACTTTCAAGTAATTCAATCGTGCCCCAATACTCCCTTTTCGTGTTTTGTACAAACAGATTGTTTTCCATATGTTTAATGAATTGATCTCTTATATCTGATATCAAATTCTACTTTCACAAGCGTCATACTCGGTTTCACAAAGGGGTAGATACCAAACAGGTCCCTGGGTATCTTCCTAATCCTCTTTACTGAAGAATATTCGTAACAGCTCGCTAAGAGACCGGGGTGATAGATAAAAAGGATATTTTGAAATAAAAAAACACAGCCATTCTATGCCGAATGCTGTGTTTTACTTTTTGAAGAGATCCCCTCTTCATACCGAATTAAGATTCCTTACTACTACCAGAATGATTGCCTTTACAGGTTTGATTGATTGATTGATTGATTGATTTATGTCACAACCTTTCTTGATTGAAGATATTCCTATCTTCTTAAGATGGTGCCAAGAAGGCTACGGCTAATAAATCTGCTATATTCACTTGAAATTTTATTTTATAGAAATCTGAATATTAGGACATCTCTTTTCTAATTCGGAAATAAAATTTATTTTATCTGTTGGTAAAACTTTAATACTATGAAGAGCTCCTTGATTAACAAACAATTCAAGTCCTTTTTCAGAGGCAGAAATTCGGTAACCCGTAAACTTATCAGTTGTTTGAGATACTTTAGTTATATTTTGATAAGGAACTTTCCTTCTGAACGGTCCACCCTTCACTAGTAAATATTTCTTATAAAAAACGTACTTTATTGAAGTCACGTACCACCATAAAAAAACACCTGAAATAATGAAAAACAAAGACATAGTAACAACAGAGAATAATGAATTCATGAATGGAATCATTGCTGAGAAACCAACTATCCAAACTAATAAGAAGATACATGCTATAGAAGTAACATCTGTTTTTGAGTGATAAACCATAGAGTAAATCTCTCCTTTATTATAATTTATTGATTATAATAAAATTTTATTTTATCTATGAATTATTTTACATAAATTTCAATTACCATTCAATCCCAAATAATTTTCAAAGTGAAAATGAGACAAAAGAACTGAATATTATAATTTTCAGATATTTACTTTACCTACCTGTAAATTTTTGTTATTTTCGGTTAGGAGAGATTTGGAAATTATTCACTTAATATCTTTAAATCTCTTAAAAAATTATAAGCGAGGAGAAATGTTGATGAGTTTCTTGAAAAAATTGTTTGTAGTTGCAATGGCTCTAACTCTCGTAGTCCCAGGATCGTATGCCACAATCTCAGATGCTAATGCCCAATCAAACGAAAATGCTAATGCAACATCAAACATTGACAGTGTAAGCGGTAAATTTGAACAAATGAAGGATACAGCAAATAAGTCAAGCGAAATTAAAAACTCGAAACAAATACAAAAACTAAAAGATATATCTAATGCTGCTATATCCAGCAATCAAGTTGTTGTAAATGCTTCAAATTCTGAATTAGTTATTGATAACGCAAAATTCATAGAAATTAAAGAGGAAAAGGTGAAATATAAAACTGTTACAATTCCTATTGTAGGAGATCAATACAGTTTTATAAGTAATTTAACCTTAATTTTCGATTCAAAAAACAGCCTTATAAGTTATTCAGAAACATTGATTACAAAAAATGATAACAATAAGTTTGTAGTAACTTCTTACTCTAATGGGAATTTGCTTCAAAAAGATGAAACTGACATAGATTATGTTAGTAACAATACACTAAAAAAAGAATTAAAGGTAATGCAAAATAGTGCGAATGGTATTGTTGCTCCTCAGAAGAGTTTTAGTAAAACAGTACTCTGCATTTCCACTGTTGCATTAATAGATTTGACGGTTGCAAGATTAATAGCGGCAACCTGTGTTGCTTCTTGTCCGGGTATACCACCAATTTGTGCAGCTTGTATTGGGGCTGTTGCAGTTGTGGGAGCCGGAAATCTTGGTGCTATCATGGCGTGTTTCAAATAAATTTGTCCCGTCAATGAATAGAAAAAAGACTGGTACACAAGTGTTTTAACCAAATAAAATTCGAACGAGTATCTGAAATTCTTTAATAGTAATCGAATTCGTTCCTATATTTTCACTTTTTTTGAATGCATGGTTAGTGTAATTAGCTAGTTCTGTGAAAAACGAGGACGGTTCTCGTTCTTCACAGAACTAGCAAAACCGTCCACAGATTTCACCCAACTCCCCCCCACTAACCCTCTCCCTCCCAATCAATCCCCCATCTTCCACCACACCCAACATATCCATCATCACCGCAAACGGTATTTCATACCCGGATAATATTCCTGTTTCCTTACAACCCTCCCAAATCTCCTTATAGCTGATGAATACATACCCATCCTCACGTCTGGATCGGTCGTGATCCAAGAGCCCCATCATTACCCCATACACCTTCAAACTATCAATCTGAAACTCTGATATATTCCACTTCGCATACTTCGTCACCAACATCCCAATCCCTCCCCTTTTCATAGTTTAATCCTGAGCCATGGTACCTGTCCCCGTGGCTCCGTGGCTCCCAAATTTAAGGTTTATTTAAGATAGGCGTAAATAAAGAACTGCTATAATAACTAAGTGGACAATCTGAGGAAATCAAATTTGTATGAGGTGGAAGAATTATTCAGGTCAGACTTAAGAAAACTGGATCAGTAGTTTTTAGACTAGATTACTTCCCTATTAAAACTGGTGGTTCAAATGTTCTCCATTATCATGTTCCTCCAAATTTAAAAACTCATCATAAAGTATTTTTATTTTTTTAGGAGTTGAATTTCAAATTGATTTTTGATGATCGTTATCATTTACATGTAGGATATTATAAAAATCAAAAAGATTTAGAAGCTATTTTCTTGAAAATTAAAGATCAAAATATTTGGTGTATGTTCTTGGAAAATGATTTTTATAAACTTAATATTTCGGAAGAACAGTATCCTGCTATAAAAGATTTTGGCTTATTGATAGGCATTTATTTAATTGAAAGTGAAGATTTATCTATGGAACAAGGTTCTGAGCTATTTGAAAAATTTTTGAATGATCAAAATATCGTATGATGTTTTAAACAGTTACATTTATTGAATAGAGAAAGCACGGGGACGGTTCTCATGCTTCCTATTCATCCACACAAAACCTCAAACCCACCCTAACTCCTCACCCAACTCCCCCCACTAACCCTCTCCCGCCCAATCAATCCCCCATCCTCCACCACACCCAACATATCCATCATCACCGCAAACGGCACTTCATACCTAGACAAAATCCCAACTTCTTGACACCCCTCCCACATTTCCCTATAACTAATAAACGCATATCCATCTACACGCCTCACCCGGTCATCATCCAACAACCCCATCACCACCCCATACACCTTCAAACTATCAATCTGAAACTTAGACACGTTCTTTGCATACTCCGTCACCAACATCCCAATTCCTCCCCTTTTCATCATTTACTCCTGAGCCATGGGACCTGTCCCCTCGGCTCACTCAAACCGAAGCAACAGAACCGTCCCCCTGCTTCATCCACCCACCACGAAATCTCCCAAACTCCCTCACAAACTCCAACTTCACCGTCCCAACCGGCCCATTCCGGTTCTTCGCAATCTTCACTTCCACTTCCTGCCCGTTCTTCGAATCCGGATAGTAGTAATCATCCCGGTACAGGAACAACACCACATCCGCATCCTGCTCGATATTCCCCGAGTCACGCAGATCCGACAGCCTCGGCCGCTTGTCATCCCTCGACTCCACTCCCCGCGACAACTGGGACAACAGAATGATCGGAATCCCAAACTCCTTCGCCATCCCCTTCAGCTGCTTCGTAATATGCCCAATCGCCAGATCATGCCGGTCAAACCGCTCCTTCACCGTAATCAGCTGCAGGTAATCAATCACCACAAGAAACGGCTCCGTCGGGTACTCGCGCTTCAGATTCATAATCCGCTGTCTGATCTCCGGCAAAGTGATCATCCCATTTTGCGAAAGTTCGAGCTTCGCTTTGTACACCGCGTTCATCGCCCCGTGCATCCTTGGCATCTCGTCCTTCGTCAAATACTTATAGGGGTTCTGCCATTTCATCATGTTGATATCCGTGATGCTTGAAAGGAGGCGCTGCATGATCTGCCTCGAGCTCATCTCAAGGGAAAACACCATGCTCACTCCCTGCTCCCTGGTGCATTCCCATGCAAGCTGGATGGCGAAGGCGGTTTTCCCCATGGAGGGTCTCGCAGCTAAGATGATGAGCTCCCCTTCCTTCCACCCTCCCGTCAGCGCATTCAGGCTTTCGAATCCCGTCGAGACACCGGGAAGTCCGTCCCTCTCCATGTAAAGAGATTCATAGAGATCCATGATGATCTCGTCCTTCGTTTCTTCGTCTGTATTCGTGTTGGTATGCATATCAATGAGTGCTTTGTAGAGGCCCTGTGCGGATTCCGGGGTGTAAGCGTTCAGGAATTGATGGGCCGAATTCTTGATGAGGCTCAGTTCGTAATACTTCAGGACGATCTGTTCATACTGCTCGATGTTCACCGTCGTAGGACAGTAGTTGGCTAGCGCCAGGAGAAACTGGACCCCTCCGACATTCTCAATATCATCCCCAAGCTCCTCCACCACCATGACCAGATTGATCTCAAGCCTCTTCTTCTGAAGACCCTTCATCGCTTTAAAAATAAGGCGGTTCTTCACCAGACTGAAATGCTTCTCCTCCAGTGTCAGTTCATCCAAGACACCAGGCTCCATAAGAACCGCTCCAATGATCATGCTTTCCGCTTCATGCACTTCCCGAAGCAGCTGTTCATCATGCCCAGGGTGGTGCAGGTCGTTCCCATTCATTTCGTCGTTCATCCTCAATTCGTTCCGCTCCTTCTTTTTCCCACTCTTGAATGGTTTGTAGTATCGTCGTTTCTTCCACCGGCTGTTCATACAGCTCGGCAATCGTCGGCATGTATTGGCTCACTCTGATATGGGCTTCAATCCGCCTCTTCACCTGGTGATAATCACAATTCTGCAGATGCTGGAACCAGATCGCCGCCGTGTCCTGGGTGAGCTGTCTGTGAGGGAAAGCCACCTGGATCACCTTGACCAGCTCCCTGAACTCCCCGAACGTCATGCTCCCGTCACACTCTCCTCCAGCCCGTCCAGCATCTTGTCCAGATTCCGCATCGAAACCTCAGGGGGCAGATACGACTCAAGGGCCTTCTCCAAATACCTGGGGCTGTTGATCGTCAGCTTCGGGTCGATGCTCTCCTGCTTATCAAACTGCTCGTCCATAAACCTAATCAACTCGGCTGTCGACATATCGTTCAAGCTGATCCGCTCCATCGCCATCTGGTCCATCGGTGTCAAGAAGAACCCTCTCCCCCTCCTGCCGACGAAATGTCCGATCAACGCCCGAAGCCTTTCCTCATCAGCAGCGCCTTTGTTGTTGTTCTCTAAGATCTCTTCTTTCTCTAAGTTCTTAAGTCTGTTTTCACAACTCATTCGCTCCTCCTTCATACCTGATTCACATGAAGAGGACAAAAGGGTACCAGCCCCCTCATCAGGCTGGTCACCAGCGGATTCATCATCCCCTTTTCCTTCCATAGGGATTCCCATCCACTTCAAATACTCCCCACACAACGGATCCTTCACCGGTCGAACCGTAAAGATAAACCCGTGCTGAAACTTCTCCGCCTTCAACCAGTCATACTTCTCCAACCGCTTAATCGAACGCTGGATCCTCGACGCCGTATACGCATCCTTCTTCTTCCCATTGTAAAACCACAAATCCTCCTGCAGCTTCCCGATCGACCTGATGTACTGCCTCTCCCCAAGAACCACATCCCCAACCTGAACCCCGCCTGTGTGAGTTGCATGTAACAGAATCCATACATACAACCTGATATCCTCCGGGTGATGAAAAATTTCCGTATCCACCATGACTTTTTCTAATTTTCTCCATCCACTCATTTGAATCACTCCTGTTTCAGTTTGTATTCATCTTTTATATAGGGGGATGGGAATGAAATGGACACCCTTAGGGAAATCTTTTTAAAAAAAAAACATTCGGGTGGGGTCCGAATGTTTTTTTGGGAATTTATAGTTTTCTTTTTCAAAAAAATTAGTAGAGAACGTAAAGCTATCAACAGTGTGGAATCTGAAAGAAGAGAACTTCACAGACGAAGAAGTCCTGCACGAAGTCAAAAAAACTCAAGCTTCGAAGGTCCGATGAGAAATAGCCTCATCACCATGCTCGATGAACTTATCTTCCCAATCACTTAGGGATCTCATCACCCGAATCATCCAGTCATCATGTTTGTCCTTCCAAATCGTAATTAGAACATTTTATCTCCACTCTTATTCTAATTAGGTGAAAACCATTCATCCTCATCCTCCAATAAAAATCCAGCAAAAACTTGAAAATCCTCATGCCCCACATCATCATCCAATTCCACTTCTTCTGCCGTCTCGCGGTACAACTCACCCAATTCCAAATGGATTTGATCAAGGCTTTGATAATTAAACTTAATTTCTATGCGTTTTTGGTCTTCTTTAGATAAAGAATCATAAATTTTTTGACCAATTTGGCGATCATCTAAAGCTCTCATTTCATTCATTGATAAACTCATTTGTAGACCTCCTTAAGACAAGTATTGTTTGAACCTACTTGATAAGCCACTTAGCTACGATTTACAAGCTTTCTAATAGCTATCCTACATGCGACTAAATCATAATCAAACAAATTAGACAAGTTTGATAACAACAAGCAGACTCTTTTTCCTCTTTTCTACATAATTAGTACTCAGCATTTAGAACCGTGTTTGTTTTGGAATTCAATATATCTTTTAAGTGTGAGGCGATAATGAGAGTCTTCTGGATATTCCCTATCAACAGACTCTATCAAAGAAGGAGTAAGCTCTGTTTCTCCATTATATAAACCTCTATTAACGATTCCGTTCCACCGACTAATATAATCCTTAACAGATTTGTCACTTAATTGATAATTCTTTCTGAGAAAATCCTCAAATTCCATACACCATATCCCTTCACTTTCTATTATTTTCTAATATAATTATTCCCTATCTTTTGCTTCTTTTCCTTTTAAATGGGAGAAAAATAAAGAAAATTTATAAAACTATGCAAAAAATTGGTTGGCATATGCTAATAAACTTTCCTTTATGCCGGTAAAATCTTGTTGTAAATCAAGAGAAACGATAAAAATTTGATTACCTTTAATGTGATAAATATGGTTAGGCTGATTTAACGCAGTTGTTTTAGCGTAAAGCAACATACCAGCAACTGTTTCATCCGGCTCTTTTTTCCAATTATTTATATATGAAAATATTTGATAAAGGTTACCGGATTTTTGTTTTGCAGCTCCACCTTCAAACCTTGCTACCATATTCTCAGTATAAAACTTTGTATCCACAATCAATGTTTTGTTATCTTTTTGAAGTACAAGGTCTGTTTGCATAATCGGTAATGCATCGGTGAATTCATCATCAACACTCCACTGGATTTGAGGGTGGGATATATAATATTTCGTTTCACGTTTGAAAAATGCGTAGATGAACTTTTCATATAAGGATGATAATCTTTGTTCGTCTTGAACCTCTTTCATCATCTGAGATGTAGAGCTTTCATCAAATAATAATTGCTCATAAAGATATCTACACACGTCTACAATAAATTGGTAGCGAACGTTCTGGCGATTATATCTAATGTTTTTCCAAAGCTTTAAATCTAGCTCTACCTCTGATACCTCTGTAAAATAAGGCAGCAAACCGTAAAACAATATACGCATCTTTTGACTTATTTTATTTGAGCGCGATAGGTACACAAGTGTCGCTTTAATAATTTGATTCAACAATATATTTTCAGAGAACTCATCATAAACCACTGCAACTTTCTTATTTACCAATGCATTTTTCTTTATCGTAGTATTGATATCAATTTTCCCCTTAATAACATTGGAAGTCTCTTCAACACCTATATAATCCTTACTTAATCCACCGCGAATCAAAACAGGTATACCAATCGATAAAATTTCTGCGTAAAGCTCTTTGACATTCGCAAACTTTTCTGATCCGATTTGTTTATACTCGGAAAGATTCAACGTTTGGTATGCATATGATAGCATATAGTATATATTACGAATTGGAATATTATCATTTCGCTCCATCGTAACAGCCTCTTAGTCGTTCAGCCCAATCGTTTGCCTTCTGTTCATTATCAAACCAATACTCGAATAGCTGTGGAATGATTTCATATTCGATTACTTCCTCTACTCGATTCGCAGTATTCACATTATAAGCATCACCTACAAAGTAACTATGCCCTATTTGAAAGCCGGTTCCTATCTCTTCAACAATTTGATTATTTAAGCTTTTAATTTCATCAATGATACGGTTTAATGCTTCTGGACTATTTAATCCGTTTACATACGACTTAAATGTCTCATTTTGGAACGCCGGTTTGATTTCAAAAAATGAAAATCTTCGTCTAAGTGCGTAGTCTAATAAAGCTAAGCTTCTATCTGCAGTATTCATCATTCCAATGATGTATAAATTCGATGGCACAGAAAACTTATCATTAGAATAAAGGAGATTGATTTGCTCGCCTCTCTTATCCGCTTCGATAAGCATCATTAATTCCCCAAATATTTTACTCATATTCCCACGATTAATTTCATCAACAATAAAGAAGTAGTCTCGTTCTGGATCTCGTGCTGCTTTTCTAGCAAACTTCACGAACGGTCCTTGTTTTAATTCAAACCCATCTCCTTCAGCTTTTGGACGGAACCCCTCAATGAAATCCTCATAACTATAGCTTTGATGGAACTGAACCATTTGAATACGTGTTTCATCTTTTTCTTCCATCATTACATGCGCCAAACGTTTGGCAATAAATGTTTTACCTACTCCTGGTGCACCTTTCAAAATAAGATTCTTTTTATTTTCAAGTAGAGAAATTAGACGTACAAGTTCCTTCTTTTCTATAAAAACTTCCGAAAGAAAATCATCCATTGTAAAGGCTTCATTTTCTTGTACAGTAGGCTTAGATTCAATAAAACGAATGTAGTAATCAATTGAACTTCCCGAAACGCCTTTATATTTTTTGTAGGATTCATCTGAAACAACGACATCTTTCAACCGTTTTAGTTCCTCAATATCTGTTTCACCAAAAATTGAAGCATCAAAATGGTGCTCTATATCCTTTAATGCACTTACTTTTTGCGTAACTGTTTTATCATTCAAGCTAACTCCTGTATCAGTAACTTGATTGGATAACCAAGTTCGAAAATCATTTACTTCAGCAATTTTGGGATCAAAAAAATCTTCATTCATTACTTGATCAATTTCTTTAATGAAATTTGGATAGGGATTTAGACATGTTAACGTTTTTTGAGGAAAAGACTGATGAAGTTCCCACTTTCCAACTTGAACCCAATCTACTTTTCTTCTATGTTTATACTCTGATGCTTCATCATCGAAGTAGTAATCTCCTGTAACAACTCCGCGTGCGAGAACCTTCTTGATTCCCTCTTTCACATATACAACGTCACCTGTTTGAATTTCACAATAAAAATCCCACACAGCCTTTGTATCATTGACAGGACGCACCCCATCCGCTCTTTGCTCAGCTATTTTTCGTTCAACCGCTTCCTTTGAATCATAGTTTGTTAATTCCCCTAAGTTGTCCCAACCAAGTGCAATTATATTTTCTGTGTGGAACTGATCCCATAATCTCGAATATTCCCCTGGTGAAATCACCCAATAATTAATACTGTTATCAATTTCATCTTCTTGATTCGCAATTTTCTTCTCTTTTTTAGGATAAGTTAAAGTAGAATTTTCATCATAATATAAAAATATTAAATATGATCGCATTAAAACGCCCCAATCAGGTATTCCACCTATATTATCAGGCTTACTTCTTACGCCGCGATTATATTCATCTTCCGCATATTTTTTTCTGAATTGAATTCTTGTCTTACCGAACTCTTTTGGATATCGAGGTGTACTTTTTCCATTTACTAACCTCTCGATATCTTCATCACTTTGCTCCGTTATTTGTTTATAGATTTTTTTATATTCCAAATATGATTGATAATTAAAGAAATTCTCCTTATAGCCTCTAGCTAATCCAAACTTTTCTAACAGGTATCCAAGTTTTTCAAGATACGGCGTGTACCACATACCTGTCTTTTCACCTAAATTTTCCGTAACCCAATTTTTATATTTTTCTTTTTGATTATTCACAACGTTATTCATAGCACACCTCTAAAAAGGAATTTATTACCTTAAATTATAACACTTTACTGCATTCATTAACTTATTTTAAACACTTTTATTGCCTTTCTTATAGTCGATATTCAAAAAACACAGGTGGAATATTTAATCAAAATCTAAGATTATAGGCTCTATACCATTGATGGAAATATTTATGTATGAATCTCTCAAAAATTGACGATTGGTTCTTGGTTGGTCATGGAAGGCACCCCTTTGTTTTTTGTTAAGCTAGTAGGTTCATAAACCTACTATTACCAGTAGATGGCTTGAATAAAACCTAGTTTGATTTTTGTATAAAAAAGAACCCTATCAAATTTGTTAAAGGGTTCCAAATCATATATTCTTCTTTAATTGAAAGAGCAAGATCATTAAAGTTCGCTTAAAATAGATTTTAAATACTCACAAAATTCCTCTTCTGAAGGGAAATAAGATTTTGACCATTTGCTTGCTTGAGGGTTATTAGTTAATATATCTCCAATAATCATTACTTTTGTTTCGTCAGTTACTTCAATAATAGTCCTCCCAAGCACTCTAGCTATATAATATCTATTATGATTAAAACCAAGCTTCAAAATTGTTTCAATAATATTTTCGAATAAATCTAGATTTTCAATTGTATGGGGGAGAATATCAAACAGCGTGAAATCTGTAGTCTTATCAGTAAGGGAAAACTCATGACCGCCATTAATAAGATATAAGTAGTTTTCAATAACTTCGTAAAATTCCTCTTCATAAAATGCTGACATAACTGCTAGATCAGTATCTTCCATATTCATAAAGCTTTGTGTATATAAAATATAATCTCTAGAATTATTATTTAATAAGTCAGCTATTTCTTTTAAGAAAGAGTGTTCAAAATCCACAGTGTACTTTTCATACAAAGTAGAGAATTGATTAGTGGTTGTTTTAAGCGCACTGTTATTTCCCATAAGAAAATTAATTTTATCTCTCATTTCTTGTATAGACCGAAATCTTTTTTCTTCATCACTTTGAGTTGCTTTCCTTATGATAAACTTCAACCTCGACTCACTTAATTTGTCATAGTTTATTGTAACAGGTAAGTCATGTGTAATAATTTCGTAAAGTATTTTACCTAAGGAAAAAATATCTGCCCTATTGTCCACCTGCTTAGAATCTTGGTATTGCTCCGGTGCAGCATATACATCCGATCCTAAAGCGTCCCGAGTATGAGTTAATTGAGTATGACTATTTAAAAATTTCCCTAATCCAAAATCTGAGATTTTAAGTATTTCTTCGCCTTCTTCTCCATATATCAGGATGTTCTCAGGCTTCAAATCTCTGTGGATTATTTCCTTTTCATGGGCATATTCAATACCATCTAAAATTTGATTGAAATAGAATATAGCAATTAAGTCCTCTACGTTTCCTAAGTGATCCTCTCTGTACTCTTTTAGTAGCTCTCTAAAGTTTTTCCTCGCAAGAGGCATAGTATAATATGCAAGGCCTCTTTCATTTTCAGGATCCAGTGAGTCATTCAATTCAAAATTAATTATTGGAATAATATTTTTATGCTTTAGTTGAGTGTGTATCCTTATCTCTCTTTCAAATCTTTTGAGAGGATCTTCACCCATTTCTTCAGGTTTAAGAACTTTTAATGCCACTAGCTCTTCACCATTTAATATTTCTTTAGCTACAAAAACTTTTCCAAATCCCCCTTCACCTATAGGTTCTATTATTTTATATAAATTCGGTTCAATTCTAATACTACTCACAGTAATCCTCCTAACAAGTCAACCGATCATATTATTCCTCAATCAAATAATTATACAAAGAGCTCACAACCTCATTCTCCAACAACATATTCATCCGCACAACCGGCAACTCCTTACCGTTCTTATCCAACATGGTCGTCTGTTCCTCACTATTCTCTTCAGGTTCAGCCTTTCCAATATAATAAAAATCCGTTCCCTCATCATCATCCTTTTTGACAAAGAGGTGTATATCTAATCCTAGGTTAACAGCATTAATAATCTTTTTTACCTCTTGTGAATCCAACGTACGGTTACTCCTCGTGTACCATCTAAACACTTCTTGATTGATAAATTCATCGCCGTAATTAACACTGGATTCAACATCCTCATTCTTATGATAAGTAACAAAAATCGGACATGTTCCATGTTTAGGCTTATACCCGTACATAGTGGAGCTCTCATCGTTTAGCCAGTTTAATAACTTACATGCATCTTTACGGGAGTATTTTTGGTACAAGGTGAGTTGATTTGAACAGTCGTAAGTACGGCTCTTTTCTTCTGCCGTTTTTATAAAGTCATACACCAATGACTTAAAGTATTCATTGCGGGAAATACTCTCAACGATTCGATAGTTAAATCGATAATGTTCTCCCTCTCTTACCACAATTGGCTCTTCACCATACTTCTTTACCGCTGCTTGAGTAAAGAATGACAGATTCATAACTCGCTCTACGGCTGTTAAAGTCTCTTCATCCGTTTTACATCCGGCTAAAGATAATTCCTCAACATACTCATCTCTCGGCACTTCTCGTCTTTCCAGTAACAACTTTAACAAAACAATCTCATGCTTTCTTTTCCCATTTAATACTTCTTGAGAGAACATCGTTAACACCGAATTTTCATACTTAGACAAAGTAGGTACTTCTTCATTAACTCTTTCCAAGAACGTATGGTAATTCGATTTCATTTCACTCACGATTACATATGGATCAATCGAATTATAGGTAACAAAATCATACAGATATGGAACTCGGCCAATTTTATTTTTCAGTTCTACATAAGCGTCTCTTAAAATCTTAAAGGATGTTAGTTTTGTATCATTTATTGACTTAAAGATTTGCTTTTTAGCAATCTCTTCAAAGTTAATTGTAGAAACACCTTTGATATAGCACGTATCTTTTGTATGACGGCGAATATTATCTTTGTTTTGAGACCGATCACCGGATAAAGCGACTGGGATCAGATAGTTATTTTTATAGTTTCCAATAAAGTCGATTACCGTTACATACCCTTTGCTGTCATGCTTTCTTAGGCCACGGCCTAACTGTTGAATAAAGATAATACTTGATTGCGTTTGTCTTAGCATGACGACTTGATTGATACTTGGGATGTCGACACCTTCATTAAAGATATCCACCGTAATGATATAATCTAATTGGCCATTTTCTAATTCATTAACCCTACTTATTCTTTCCTCTTGAGAATGATTCCCTAATAATGCTACTGTCTTTAGTCCTCTCTCATTAAGGACTCTCGAAAGCTCCAGGGCTTCCTCTTTTCGGCTACAGAACATTAATCCTCTTACCTTATCCCCCGAATGACCGTAGTACTCGATCTTCTCTAAGATATGTTCAACTCTCTCATCCGTAACAAGTTTAGCTAAAGCAGCTGTTTCATCTAATAACTCACCATTAAATTCATAATCAGTTACGCCAAAATAATGAAATGGGCACAGCATATCTTCTTCAAGCGCTTCCTGCAACCGAATTTCATAAGCGATATTGTAATCAAATAATGAATAGATGTTGAAGTCGTCTGTTCTTTCTGGAGTAGCTGTCATTCCCATTAAGAATTTAGGTCTGAAGTATTCCATCACTTTCACATAGGAATCAGCGCCGGCTTTATGTACTTCATCCACTAACACATAATCGAATTCAGAAGGATCAAATTGGTTCAGCACAAGATCTTTAGACAATGTTTGGATCGTCGCAAAAAGATATCTTGCTTCAGTTTGCATAGAATTTCCTGACAAGATTCCAAAGTCTCGATCGATGCCCCCCAATACCTTTTGAAAATCCGATTTTGCCTTTTGTAAAATTTGTTCCCTATGAACGATAAATAGCATTTTCTTTGGTGCAAATCGTCTTACATCAAAGGCAGATAAATAGGTTTTACCTGTACCAGTGGCTGAAATAACCAATGCCTTGTCTTTGCCATCTGCTCTCATACTTTGAATACTATGTAAGGCAGCTTCCTGCATTTGATTAGGAACAATCTCTACTGCATCCTTCAGAGAGTTAAGCTGATATTGTACCGGATGCTCAATCACATTCTGGATGTTTGGCAGATTTAACGCCTGATATGTTCTCTCATACTCCTCAATCCATTCAGGAGTGAGGTCGATCGCTTCACCCCATACTTCTTCAAACTGATCAATAAAGTGGTGAATGATCTCTCCATTTTCATGTGAATTCAATTTTACATTCCATTCGTAATTTGCTTTTAACGCCTGTGCCGTTAAATTTGAGCTACCAACAATTAAGGAATAATGAGTACTATGTTTAAATATGTACCCTTTGGCATGAAAACCCTTTAAGTTGGTTAATTTCACTTCAACATTAGAAATTTTCATGAGCTCTCGGAATACGTTGGGCTGATTAAATTGAAGAAATGTAGATGTGAGAATTCTCCCTTCCATCCCCTTTTGTTTAAGATCCCAAAGAAGTGCCTTTAACGTAGCTAAACCACTTTCCGTGATAAAAGCCACCGAGAAAAAGAAATCCTCACAATGACCTAATTCTTCAAGAATGGTGGAAAGAATATTTTTGTTATACTTCGCATTATTGATTAACAACTGCGGTTTGTATCGTGTAGATTTCCCGTGTGCATGATCAATAAAACCTTTATAGATTGAGTCCGTTAAGTTTTCAACAAAGTTCGCCATTAGAATATCACCATTCTTTTCCAGTATTATAGTAAAATTGTAATCTTTATTTCCAAGACTGTAAACCACATCCATAAAGAAAAGCTACCCAAGAAATGGATAGCTTTATAATTATGCATATACTTTTTCTATTTTTTCAATGGCAGGTATGTCTGCTGGTGCCCATTCAAGAGTATGTAACTCATCAGGTGATAACCACTTAATGGCTGAGTGCTCTGTTAAGACTGGTTCTCCTTCAATCAGCTTGCAATGATAAGTAGTCAAATGAACAATCCCAAAATCGTACTCATGAATCGTATGTTCAATCTTCTCACCAATTTCAATCGAACAGTGCATTTCTTCTTGAATTTCTCGTTTTAAAGCTTCTTCAGGCTTCTCACCTTTTTCAATCTTTCCACCTGGAAATTCCCAGAGAAGGGGTAAAGATTTTTCGGTTCCTCTTTGGGCACAGAGAATTTTGTTGTTTTTAAAGATTACTGCTCCTACTACTTTTATGTCTTTTTTCATTGTGTCCTCCTTGGAATGAAGGTTAGTTATATAAAAAGAATAACATACTGAATTAGTTTACTACAAAGTGCTGTGAACGCTAAACTAAAGTTAACACTTTCAGCTCATTAAAAATGAACACATTATATCTCCTCCCCTAGACCTTCGGTATACTACATATATTGAATCATCTTGGGAGGCAAACGGAGTGGAAAAGTGGATGGCATATTCAAAGATAAACGAACTAAAACAAAAAGGATTTACAATAGCAACTATAGCTAGAAAGGAAGGGTTGAGTAGGAACACCGTTTATCAACATATAAACAAAAGTCCAGAAGAGTTTAGTGAGTGGATGCTTACTTTACCTAATAGAGCGAAGAAATTAGATCAATACCAAGACAGGATCCTTGAGTGGCTACAAGAACATGATTTAACCGGGGCACAGGTTCATGATTGGTTAAAAGAGCACTAGAGGGATTCGTTGTTGGAGAAAGCACAGTAAGAAATTATGTAGCTGATCTCCGAGAGAAATATTCGATTCCAAAAGTTATACATGTTAGAGAGTATCAAGTGGTTGAAGAAATGCCAATGGGGAAACAGGTCCAAGTGGCTTTTTGGGAAATCACAGTGCAGAAAACTAATAGAGGCCGACAAATGCTCTGGTTTATAACAGTTGTCTTATCACACTCGAGTTACAAATATGTGGAGTGGTTAGACAGACCCTTTACTACAAGGGATGTCATACAATGTCACGAAGCAGCTTTTCATTACTATGGAGGAAGCCTGAGGAAATTGTTTATGACCAAGACCGTTTAATCTCTGTGAGTGAAAATGCAGGAGACCTCATTTTAACAAAAGAGTTTCAAGCTTATCAGCAGACGAGGAAGTTTAGTATTTATCTATGCAGAAAAAAAAGGGATCCTGAATCAAAAGGGAAAATAGAAAACGTTGTGAAATACATAAAATATAACTTCAGCAAGAATCGCGTCTATAGCTCACTGGATGTTTTGAATGCACAATGCATCAAATGGCTTTCTAGAACAGGAAACTACAACGTTCATTACACAACTAAAAAGAGACCCTTTGAAGTGCACGCCCTGGAAAAGCAACACTTACAAAAAGTCTCTACTTATCATAAACACCCCTTTTTGTTTCATAGTTTTGGTATGAGTTTTGAAAGTGAAACATTAATAATAGAAGAAGAAAACTTTCTTCTTTTGAGTTCTGTCAAAAAACATGGTTTTTGATAGGTGGTAGTAAATTTGCGTTTTTCTAATTTTGGGTAATTTATAGAGTGAATATATGCGCATGAAAAAAGAAGACTTATAAAAAGCCTCCTTTTCTAAAATTACGTATTTGCCTTCATTCTTTTTTCCTGGAGTCCAATCCAAAACTTCCATCCGTTATTAGATTGACCGGAGCATAAGTCTGCTGGTTTACTAGGACTCGTAAATTCAATATCATTTAATAATTGGGCTGAATTATCACTAATCATTTTGGCTTGTTCGGAATCAATAAAATTTTGGAAATGTCGCATATAACCATCATAAAAACGCCCTCCATCACTCCAAGATTTTGAAGTGGAAATAGGTTGTTTTATTACCGAACCTTTTCGTAAGATGAACTTGCCATCCTTTAAATAGATACTAGCTTGGTAAGGATGAGGAGCATTAAAGTATTCAACATTTTCAGTTGATTCTATTTCATTTGGTTGAAAAGATATCCCAAGTGCTTCTAATAAAAATTCGATTTGCATAGCAAAAGCTCTTAAAGAGGATCGATTAAATACATTCAGATTTGGTTCAGTTTGCCGAAGATCACGATTTTCTAGGTTGTATTGTGTTTTTGCGAATTCTTGTATGAAGTGATACTCCAGAAAATCAATGCTTAGTTTATCAAAACTATTGTTGTCGGTGACGAATAGAATTCCAAACTTCCAAAACTCTTTTTCGCGTATGTGTGATTTAATCCGTGTAACACCGTTAACTGACTGTCCAATATATACGCTAGGTTCTTCCAGGTCCGAAAATAAAAAGTAAACAGCATAGTTATTAGCGTAATCTAAATTCTCTACCTTCTGGAGCTGACTTTTCGTGAAGTAAAATCCTCGAATCTGACTAGTTGGATCTTGAATAATTTTTAAAGATGATGCGTGTACTGATTCAGGAAAATACAACATAACAGTACTATCTTTATTCATAAGATATTCCCCTTAAAAAATCAGTTGTATGGATGCATTCACTGTTATTTTTAACAGCATAACACTTAAATCATTGCAAATTATCGAATAAAGTGACAGCAATTTTCGGACGTATGCCGAGATCTTTAATAACCAGCGATTTTGATGCGGGCATTATTAAAAATTTTCATTCACTTAATTATATCTATGCTTTATCCCAGCAATCAACTTTGGTAGGTTTTCAGTTAATGTCATTATATGTCTTAACCTATTGCCAGCCATTTGATTTTTTGCTTTGTCAAAATCAATACTACTAATGAGCTCATTGATGTAGGGTACAGCATCTGGCTGTGAAGGGGAATATGAGCTAACTGATTTTTCAAGCAGCTTGCTATCTAATCCCCACTCCGAAGAGAAATCATTCACTGCTCTTTGCATTTGATTTGCTTTCCATATTTCAAATGCCTCATCAAAATTCATACTACTAGATAAATTTCCTGGTACCAACTCAGTATCGACAAACTCCCTTAATAATTGGGCTTGTTCATTATCTCCCATATTACTTAATTCTTGAATTTGTTGATAGATGATACGGAGTGTTTCACTATCTACTGTTTGCACGCCATTTGATGAGGTAATTTTTGAATCGATTAAACTAAGAATATGATCCGCATCAATTACTTGGGTGCCTGCTAATTTTGTTTTACCGACAAGAATATTCACAGGTGACGGCAGAGGAGGAGTGCCGGACTGCCAGGTTAAATTTTTAAACGCACCGACATATTGCAACCACTTATGCTCATCCATTCCAAAGGCACTATCATCCCACTTAAATTCGTAGTATTGCTCGACCAAATTCAACTGCTCAGCTGCATCTTTAAAAGCAAGTAGGAAGGCTTCCTTTTTTTTCTCATCATGTTCGATCGTTTGCCAATCTGTGGGGTCAGGTAAAGTCGGTACTAATTCAACAATTTTTAATGCAAGCTTCTTCACGGATGTCTCATAGGGTTCTACAATTGCTTTACTACTCTTGCCACCACTTCCATACAATTTCAAAGCTTGATTTACTATTTCTTCAGTAATTCGAGGGTACTGAAAGTTAATAATCGTACCGAATTCTTTAGCTGGACCAAACACACGATTTGTTCGTGAGTAGGCCTGAATTAAACCTTGAAGTTCAAGTGAACGGTCAACGTAAAGTGTGTTCAGACGCTTTGAATCATAACCTGTCAATAGCTGGTCTGCTACTATCACGAGGTCTATATTCTTAGGATTTCGTCCACTTCCCCCCCGAGTAGCACGTTCCACAACGTCTTCAAAGTAAGTATCCTCGCCGTGTTTTTTATCACCGGCAACAAAAGAAATACCTGTAAATGCAGCGTAGTCCTTAAACATATCTTTAACAATTTTAGGGTCTAATGGTGTAGGGTCATTTTCATTACCGAAACTAAACGTCATAGCCACATTCAAGTTTTTCCCGCGCGCTGTCAGTTGTTTTTTGAATTCGTCACAATAAGATATAACACGATTTTTATAGGCAACTGTCAAAATGGCATTAAATTCCCTTCCTTGCGATTGTAATTCCCAGTTATTCAGAATCTCTTCTACAACGCGTGGAATATGTGTTTCGTCATGATATGTAAGCAACTTTCTTTTTTTCGCTTGTCTTTCTACGTCGGCTTCGGACAATTCTTGAACTTGGCGCTCAATTTCTCTATCAGCCAAATCAGGTTGTTCTTCTTTGATTTTTTCAGCGAGTTGATCTCTTAGATCTTCATAGCTTTTAAATTCTCCGGTGTTGATATAGTCAACATGAAAACCTAACACGTTTTTATCCGCGATTGCTTCATCAATTGTATATTGATGCAACTTTGGGCCAAACAGCTTTTCGGTCGTATTGATGACTTCACTTTTTTCGTTGATTTTACCTTTAATCTTATTTTCATCGAATAGCGGTGTACCTGTAAAGCCATAAAAGAGACCATTTTTCTTGAAATAGCTCTTTATGGTCCCCATCATTTGCCCCATTGTCGTACGATGGGCTTCATCGATAATAAAAACAATTTTTTTATCTGCTAAACTAGCATCATGAGCTTCTCCCATTTCTTTAACTAGGGAATTCAGTTTGAATGTTGTCGTTACCACAATGCCATTTTGAGCAGATTTCAGTTTCTTTTTTAGCTGGTAGGTGAATTTTGTTTCATCAACGGAAACTGATTCGTAAACAGCGTATGCTTTAAACTTTTCACGGGTATTTTTATCTAGTTCACGACGATCAACAAGAAAGACAACTTTATCAAATCCAGCTCTCGTAGATAGAAACAAAGCCGTTTTAAAACTCGTAATCGTTTTCCCTGAACCCGTTGTGTGCCATACAAATCCACCGTGGGGCAATTTATCTTTATTATCCCAACCGAATGCAGCTCCTTCTACAGCCTGCAAGGCATGTACTTGATAAGGGCGCATGAGCATATGCCGTCTGTTTTCTTCCAGACGTGCTTCGTCAATGACTAAGTAATCTCCTACCATTTGATGCGCCATGGGAATCATCAAAAATTGTCCTATGACTTTTTCCCAAGCATTTACAACATTGTTTTCTTTATCTGCCCAATGGAATACAAAACTAAGGTTAAAATCTTCGGCTGATTTCGGTGTAGCGAAATAGCGAGTAGCGATTTCAGAAGTGATCACCATCATCTGCGAAAAAGCCATAAAATTATGGCTGTACTCACCGTCACGATAATAGCGCATAAATTGCCCATATGCTTCATCTAGCGTTTTGTCCGTACGTTTTTGCTCAATATTGATAAGAGGTAAGCCGTTGATAAGCAGGACAATATCAAAACGGTTGTTGTTTGAGGTCTCGACTTCTCTAGCAATCCGGTAGCTTGAATCCCCACCACGTACTTCAGCTTTTTTTAAGATTGTCAAAGTAATTTGTTTTCTCATGATATTGGGGTTGTCATCACGGTGAATACCGTCAATTTTACCTTTTGATTCTTCAATGGCTAATATTTTTGCGGCTTCATAGCTATTGCTGATTTGATTAACTTTTGTCATGACTTGATTAAACTCATTATCCGTTAATTCGACACCTTCAAGCTGGTCAGCATTGATACGGTTGAGTTCTCTGCGCCAGTGTTTAATTAGGTCAGCGACGGTAACTTTCTGCTTATTGCCGTCTAAGAAATCAGGCGCTTCCCATTTATATTTTTGTAGTTCCTTAACAAAGTTCTCTTGAAACGATTTCTCAGCAGCACTTTTTGGTGCATTGCTCATAAATGAATCCCCCTTCTAAACAAACATTTCAAATAGGTATGCTTTTTTAAGATTTTGAAGCTTGTCTAGTTTACGTTGATGGTGACCGATGAGATGGTCTAGGCTTGCAAAAAAAGAGCCAATCAACTTTTGTTCTTCTAATTCTGGTACTTGTAAGCTAATCTTCATCATCACATCAGCATTAAGTTTTGCACGTCCACCTCCAACTAAATATGGCTCAATATTTAGGTGCTTCATTGCATTCATTAGAAACTTGTTATCCGCGACTGCTGTTTTTGCTTGTAAAACATGAGCATGATTATTTACCCAAACTTTGCCGTTGACATAGTGAACGGGATAATTTTGCAAATCGTTTGCTCCATCTTCTGCAATTAGAATAAACTCACCATCGTGAGTAAATCCTTGAACATAATCTTGAATGCCGTTTGCCCCATAATACGGTGTTTTGCCAGCTACACGATCTGATGCAGTAATCGGTATACGCAAGTTATCATATCTATCAGCCAAATCACTAACAGTTTTTTGTTCCCAAGCTTGCGTAAATCCTGCAAATCTCCGTTTCGGTTCGCACTCACCTTCAGCAGGAAACATTTCCGAAAGGTAAGCAGATTTTAACGCTTTTGATTTTTCTAATTTAAGTTGGTGAAGATTGATAATATCCTCTATATGTTTAAGAAAATTTCCTATTCTAGTTTGCTCCTCTATTCTAGGAACAGAAGTAGAATAATCATGGACGTCATTTCTATTTAACGTTGGTACTCCACTTCCACTTCCAAACCTAGTTAAGTCCACACTTTGATAAAGATAATAAATAAATAATGGATAATTATCAAAAAAACTAGTAACCCATAAGGAAGTATTGTGTGGCCAATAATCATCTTCGATATATGATACATTTCCGATTGATCCAGATCGACCTGTTACTACACCAGGACCCTTGACTTTGTACTCGGAATTCCATGCTCCGATTCCATTTGAAAATACGACAGGGTAGGGTCCTCTTTTCATTGAAGATTTAGTTAAGTCAAAGCCCCTCTGTAAAGGAGCGATATTCTTCAACTCAAGTTGATTCCAACTATTTTCATTATGAAATTCTCTAAATCGTCTCTTAGGTGTTAACTTTGTTTTTTTCATAATGGCGCAACCACCATTTCATTCAACCAGTTTTCGATTGTTGACTCTAAACTACGACATTCTTTGTCGATTGCTGATAAAGTATCGGCATAACGATTGTGCAACATTTGGAGCGTGTTTAATTCCTTTTGTAACGGTAATTCTATTAAGCGAACCAAATCGCCCACTGTATTGCCAAACCACTTTTCATACATCAAGTTGTCGATTTCTTCATTCGTCAAAGTTAAAATTCGTTCTTGTACCGCTTCTTTTAGGGTTTTTTCATCTGCTTTCACTGCTTTACTGAGTGTTGATTTATCTACATGTAACTGTTCAACATTCTTCAGAAAGTTATATTCACTTGTTCCCTTGCTCGCTTTTTTCAACTCTGTTTTAATCAACTTGTTATCAAAAGATTCACCGGATTCATTCAACGTATCGCCTAAAACATTGGCTTCATCGCTATCTTCAACCTTCGCAGCTTCAACCAAGTCTAACAGCTCTGTTTCAATCTCTTGAATGCGATTTTTCTTTTTTTCAATTTCTTCTAGCTCATCACTGTATAAATGTTTAGCAATCAACTCATTTGGTACGATACTGCCGATCCAGCCGTCTTGCTCTACACGTTTTTTATTGCCAGTTCCCTTCGTTACCATATTTGGTTCACGTGTGCGTCCGGCTGTATAAAAATCACTTAGTGCAATGATTTCCGTATCATGATACAATGCATTCTTCCAAATTTCTGCGACAATTTGATAGCCATCATACACATCAATATTGTTGAACGCTGACAAAACCGCTTTTATTTCATCGAGCATGTCATCCATCAACTGGGACAACTTACTGATATTATCTACATTTCGTATAGTATCGAAATGTTTATTAATAAAAGATGCTGCTTTCCCTTCAATTTCTTTTGATTTTTCAATAACTCGTGAATCGTTTAAGACCATATAAGAAATATCCTCAACCGGTTTCAATAGCTCAACATAGCCGTCACGGATTTTCTTCAAAGATCGTTCTAAAGTATCTGGCACTGTAGACTGCAAAACCTTCAAATCGTCGATATTCTTTTGAGGAATCCCACCAAGTAAGTGTGCATCTACGTCTTGCGGAATTTCGTCGTCAATCGCTTCAATATAACGAGGAATATTCATATTGTATTGATTTTTGAGAACATCCTCTCGTTTTACCAATTGGCTATAGCCCTTTTCTTCTCTGCGTTCAACGAACGTATCTACAATTTTAGCAATATCTTTCTCTAGTAAAACATTTTGTTTCCCTACTTTAGTAAAGCCACGAGAAGCGTCTATAACAAGTACAGGCTCACCGGTTTCTCGATTTTTCTTCAATATTATTATTGCTACAGGAATTCCTGTATTGGTAAACAAGTTACTTGGTAACCCAATAATTGTATCTATGTAATTTTTCTCAAGTAAACGCTCTCGGATCTCTCCTTCTGCGGAACCTCGGAAGAGCACACCATGAGGCAACACAATCGCCATTGTTCCATTTTGTCCTAAGTGGAATAATCCATGTAAGAGGAAAGCAAAATCTCCCTTGGAGTCTGGTGGCAATGCACCAGCGATTTCGAAACGAGGATCACTGACCTTAAGCCCTGCTTTGTTCCAATTCTTTGCAGAATAGGGTGGGTTCATTACAACAGCATCAAACTGTACGCCTTCATTTGGACGATCTGGATCTTCTGGCCAGTCTTGAGAAAGCGTGTCGCCATTCTTTATAGTCATCTTTTCTGGACGCACCCCATGGAGCAATAAATTCATACGAGTTAAGTTGTAGGTCGCTGTATTCTTTTCCTGTCCGTAATAACTTAAATTCTTTTGAACATCTTCACTCAAATGTTTCTTAACGGTTAAAAGTAACGAACCAGAACCGACAGTTGGGTCATAGATTGATTTTATATCAGTCATTTTCGCTACAATTTGTGCCATAACTTCACTGACTTGTCGAGGGGTATAGAACTCCCCTGCTTTCTTCCCGGACTCCATTGCAAACTGACCAATAAGATACTCGTACGCGTCACCCAGTACATCGCCTTTTTGTAATGCAACCATGTTTAAGTCTGCAAATAACAAAATTAATGCTTTAATATTTTTGCTGCGTTCGTTTAAGTTACTCCCTAATGCCGTATCCGTTAAATCCAGCGTAGAACTTGAGAATAATCCTTTGAAATCATTCGTATCACCGGACACGGCAATCGTACGTTCGAAGTTATTCAAGCTATCCGTTACTTTTTGAACTTCAAAATCTCCAGAATTGATATCTTTTATCCAAGTTTGATAAAGATACTCAGGCGAAACATAATAACCGAGTACATTTTGAATCATTTTATTTAGCTGTTCTCCGTATTCTGCTTGTGCTTTTGTATATTCCTCTACCAATTCAGATTGAGTCATTTTCTCTAAACCACTGGTAATTTTAAATGTTTCTAAAGTTTTATCACTCAAAAACTTATAGAACATTAATCCAAGCATGTAATCTTTATAACGGCTGGCGTCCATTGAACCACGCAGTTCGTTAGCGCCGTCCCATAATCTACTTTTAATTTCTTCTGAAGTAATCACTTTGTATCCCCCATTGAATTTTCTGATAAATTCTTTGTGTTGTGTGGTATTATTCATTACTAGCAATATTTCTTATCTATTATAGCAATTTAATGATATACCCGACTAAAGAGTTATTATAATTATTTCTCGTGAAAATGACTAACGCTAATAATGTTCACGGTCCTTCTTTTAACGTTTTGCTTACTTTATTATAACAGTTATAAACAGAAGCATTGATAGTAAATGAGTGGTATAGAAGTAATAAGGGCGGATTGTATAAAGAAAATAATGATAACAATCAGGCTTCTCTCGATTTTGAACGACAACGGGCAAAATCCTGCCCGTTTCCTATGCCTGACTGGCAAGTTCGCGACTCCGCACGCGTACCCTTCACACGGTTTGCGCCCATCATTGCGTCCTTCTCAAACAAAGAAAGGAAGCGATTGGAAATGATTGTAAAAAACAAAAAAATAAGTAGTAACAATCACTGAAAGCGAAGCTCTTCTATTGGAGAAATTTTGCTACCCCACTATTTTAAAATTCACCTTTATGTTCCATATTGCACCCCTTTAAAAACCTCCCTAACATGCCAATTTAAAAATATGTGACCAGGATAATAATACGGCTGAATCGGTTCCCGAATAAATTGACCATTAAATCTCATCAACCATTCTTCAAATCCATGCGTCCCATGTGCATCCTTTGAAACCACCATCTTTAGCTCAGGTGTTAATGTGAAGACTCCCCTATCAAATAATTTATGATGCAAAGAACACATAGCTATTCCATTTTCTTCAGTATCCGGACCACCGGCTTGGTGCCACTTTATATGGGCTGCTTCGACACCTACGAGAGTATGGGCAAGTCTTACATTAAAGCCGCAAACCGCACAACTGTACCCGTAAGCCCTTAAGATCTTCTCCCTGAATTTCGGGTCTCTTTTCTTTTTCATGTATATGGTGAAGTCCAGCCCAACCGAATCCAGGATGTCCTGGTGAATAGTTTCAGGAAAATGACTGACTAATATAATATGGGCAATTTCCTGGACCAGCCTGGGGTCATTTTTTAGAAGCTGATATACTTCCGGGGTGAATCCCCCGGCAACTTCATCCGCCAGTAATTGACGATTACTCGGACTCTTCGCATTTGCTTCTTTATCCAGAAGCCATATCCCATCTTTTTTTAAACGTACAAAAGGTTCTTCAGGATGATAGGATTTTCTGAGCGGTCCGAATTCCCTCAGCAGTTCTGTTAGCTTCTCCCTTGTAACCTCATAACTTATGAATCTGGGTTTGTCCGCTTGAAGTTGACCCAAAGCAAACAGGATCAACAATGGTTTATGGGGAGCTCTCTGGTCCCCTTTCTTCCATATGGACAGGTTATTAATTCTTTCCTTTAACTCAAAGCTGTTCATCATTTTCCACCACTCATAGAGATTTATTTCTTCCTATATAATAGGTAAGTTGGAACTTACAATGAATCAATTCTTTACCTCAATCAGGAACACCTTCTCCTGAAATCCCCCACGTTTCTTAGCCTTATCTTTCCGTACTGCTTCTACTTCTTCAATAGTAGATCCATGCCGCTTAGACAAAGCCCTGACAACCTCCAAGAGATCAGCAAGCTCTTCCACAGCTTCTCCATCCGTTTCAGCCGTACAGTACTCATCAAGTTCCTCATAAGCTTTTTCTTTCAAATACTTTATGTAGTCTTCATCGTTTAGGATCTTTGTTGAAAACTCCTTACCTTTACTTTCAATGATCTGTGGGATTTTATCCCGTACTAACTTGTTGTAGGTCGGCATGTTGTGACCTCCTATGTATTGTATTATGTATATTTTAACATTTATATGGAGTCCATAGAGCAAAGATGGACACCAATTCTCATATCCCTATTAGGTACCTGAATGTAGTAATCCCATTGAAATATCCAGTGACAAAAATAAATTTAATGTATTTTACATAATTTGTAATTATCCTACTTACTGTTCGTGGTACTTGATTTTCCCCAATTTGATAATGGTTCTAAAAAGGGGAGAATCCATTGGCAAAAGAAGAAAATAAACCTTTTTCAGAATTATTGGGAAAGCTACTGAAGAGAAGAAGAATTGAAATGGATATGACCCAGGCCGAGTTTGCCTGGATCACTAAAATGTCTGAAGAAGGCTACGGAAGGATCGAGAGAGGAGAAAGTATTCCTACCTCACTAACACTAAGCAGAATACATAATAATACAGGAATAAGTATTGACCGGATTTTTCAGGAAATTGATATAATAGAGAAAGCAAATAAGCCAAAAGAATGACTTGGTAGTTAACTGGGGGGATTACCATCAAGAAACAAGAATTGATTCTATTAAAAGGGAAGCACACATATAATTTTATGATTGTTGGTTTTTCCAGTGAGCATCATTATGGGGAGATATATTTTACAGATCATAATAGGAGAACTTCTGTTTATAGGGGTTCGGATGTGAAGGAAGTTATAAAGTTAGCTAAAAGAGAAAGCCGCAGCTTACGTCGGGAGTAAGCTGCGGCTTTCTTATTATCTTTTATGGAGTGCATATTTTCATTTTGAGGCGCTCTCTCAATTCCTCTACCGTTAAATACACTCCATTCTCTTTCCTATGAAGCATCGCATGACAATTTGGACACACAGGTATAAGTTCCACTATCGGATTCACCTGATAGCCCTTCTGAATTTCATGTAGGGGTGTTATGTGGTGGACGTGGATGAATTCACTCCCCACTTCACCATATGTATTTTCGAAATTCATCTTACATATCTGGCACTCGGCACCATAATGATTTATGCATTGCTTACGAGCAAGTGGATTGCGTTCATATGAATTAACAGTAATCGTTCTACGCTCCCCTTCCCACCTTTCTGGTACTTCCTCAGGATAAACCTCAGCTGACAAATCCTTCTGAAAGAACGACATGATGTAGTCACGGAGCTCACCGGTAAGTTTCATGGAGCCCTGGATATTCCCTTTCAACCCATGCTCCCTTAATCGATAAAGTGATAAACCATCCGTATCAACCACATCCACTAAGCGGACACGCGTCTTGTCTCCACCAATGGATTGATCATACTTCTCTTGATCTACCCAAAACGACTGATCATAAATGGTATCATCCGTTTGAACCAATCCCTCTATAACTTCCACCTTATACCTGACCTTTTTGACACTACCTGAAACATACAAAAATAAGATATCTCCATTTTCATAGTTATAGGAACGTTTCCAGTCAAGGTATTCAAATTGGACGAATGCCCTTTCCAAGTCATATTCGTTTGGATTCGCCGGCACCAACCAGATACGGCGGGCATTCTTATGGTCCCTATCTTCTAATTCCTGGCGACGATTAGTAGCTATCTCTGGTGGCGCTATAAAACGATGCTCGTCCCCTTCGGAATGGTAGGGAACATTGTACACATATCCTCTCTCGATGGGATCATAGCATTTTGACTTCTTTATATTGAGATGATCAGCAAGGTAGCCTGCAGCTTCTTGAATATTGGTAGCTTCGTATAATAATTGCTCATTTTTGCGGATGGTGATGGGAGTGGGCATTGTTTGCCTCCTTAATTATTCTGAACTTAATAGCGGTTAAAATTTCCATATATATGTACGATACTAAGTATATCAAACCCCCAAGGAGAAACTCATGCTATTATTCCTAAACTTTTTAAAGAAGAAGATTGAGTCCAAACCAAAACCAACTACTAGTACTTCACCACCAACACCAAAAAGAACCAATGGAAAAATTGCTGCAAGAAAAGGAGAACTCGGAGAATACAAAATTGATATCCAACTAGATCAACTGCCTAAGAATTACCGCCACCTAAGCGATCTCCTCATTCCCAACTCAAAAGCGAAGTCCGACTATTCTCAAATTGATCATGTGGTAATCACTCCTTACGCAATCTTTGTCATTGAGACAAAAAACTATCAGGGTACCATATATGGCGGGAAAAATCGGAACACGTGGCTGGTCAATGGGAAGTTCAAAATGATGAATCCTTTTGTACAAAACTATGGGCACATGAAAGCACTCTCTTCACTGATCGATGAGAAGTACCAAAACCTCTTTGTTTCCATGGTTTCATTTACTAAGCGCTCTACATTTAAAGTAGACCCTGATTACCGGAAAATCGCTTCTAACGAACTGATTGTGTATGACATAGAGTTGTCCGAATTTATCCATCGGAAAGAATCGGTGTTGAAGATCCAGCATAAAGAACCTCTTTTAAATGAGAGTGATATCTTGACCATTAATCAAGCCATCGTTAATGCCAATATCCCTGACCTAACCGTTAGAGAAGAGCATAAACGAGCATTGAATAACTCTGAAAAGAAGACCAGTTCCTCCTCTACATGTGAGGTTTGCAATAAATCTGTTTCAGATAAGGTTAGGGCTTATTGTTTATCGAATCCTACTTTTAAAGGGAAGATCTATTGTTATGAACATCAGAAGAGTGTTGGAAAATAGAACTGCCTTTTTATCAATCTAGCAAGAGAGGGTTCACATGTACCTTACAGACAAAGCCAAGGGACATATCCCTCTCCCCCATAAGCCTTAAGACCTACACAAAAGTCCACCTCAGGCTCATTCTCACCAATGTCTTTACTCTATAAACTTAGTACATACGGTTTATATGAATGAGGAGAGTGGAGAAATTGGCAATGAATGTTTATTTGATTCATGGTTTAATGGGAACGGGAGAAATGCATTTTAAGGAGCAATTAGGTTCGTTACGTGAGGATTTCACTGTTATTCCAATTGATTTGCCGGGACACGGTCAGAATAGCTGTGATGCTGATGACCCCTTCTTCGAGCATACTTTTGAATGGCTTATAAATGAACTCAGGAAAAGAGAGCCTGGTATCTTGATTGGACTTTCAATGGGAGCAAGTTTTGCCCTGCATGCAGCAATCAGATAGCCCGAATTGACAAAAGGCATTGTCCTGACAGGCTATGTTCCAAGCATCCCCGAAGGAATGCACGCGATTATGAAAAGACAATATCATTTTTTACATAACATCAAAGCAGAAGCACCTGAAGTAGCGAAGGACTATCTTCTTCTCCATGGCCCCCGTTGGGAAACCACGTTACACAGGGTGGTGAAATGTTTTACTTATCATTATCCGGCAGTATATGATGACCAAATAAAGAAGTTAACTATCCCTACACTACTAGTCAACGGCGGAAACGAAAAACATGAAGTGGATTCGGTCCACCATCTATCATCGTTGAACAACCTTATCACACCAGGAATCATTCCAGACTGCGGGCACTTAGCCAATATGGAAAACCCTTTGATGTTTAATCGAATGACACTGGAGTTTATTAGTGGTATTGCGTAGGTGAGCCAGAGGGGCAGGTCCCTTTGCCATATAGGATACTTAAAACTTTCAAAATAAAAAACACCTGCTGCCATAAGACAAGCAAGTGTTTTGTTAAACTAAATCAGAATATGGGACCCTTTACTGAACTGGTCCCCTAAACTCAGTAATAACAAGAATATGTTCCTTCAATTTCACTTTTCTTAAGTTTTCTACTTTTTCATTTCCACCCAATCCTAATAAAGGAGTGTATCCGAAGCAGTCATCAAAGTCAGGGGCACTGAATGTTCTAATCGCATCGGGATAAGGCTGCCACATTAATTCATCATTCATGAAGTCTGGATCTTTTAAGTCGTCAAAAAAGAATTCAAACCCGGATGAAACAACATTAACATATCCTTTTCGATAGTTAATTAAATTAGCATACATACCCTTTTCCCACACTATAAGATCACCCATTGCTGTTGCAAAAATGGGAATCGCCTGCTCACACCTTAAATAGCTTCTCTCTAAAATATCCAAATACTCGTCTGGATTAATAACCTTTATAAAGCCATTTAGGAAAGTACCATAACCATACCTTTTCCAAGTTTCTATTAATTCTCCAGGAAGTATATCCTTGTATTTTATAATAACATCTTCACCAATTGTTTCATTTTTTATAAAATCGCTAAATATAGTGCCCAAATAAATACCCATTAGACTATTTAGTTAATTTCTCATTTACATGATTATTCTTTAAGAGCAGACATCATTGGCGGTTTAGGAGATAAAAGAGTAAATTCCTAAATGGTCACAAATGGATATATAGAATTGATGTTTTTGATGAAGAAATTTACTACAAAACACCTGTTACCTAGTAGGCAATCAAGTGCTTTATAGTAAGCTATATAAGATATTTTGTTTCTATTTTCAATCTCAAAAATCTTCTTCCCATGCTTCTTTTGCGTTCAGTAACCTTTGTGATAAAAACCCATAAAAATTCTTTGCCGTATTGAAATCATCAAGCCCGCCTGTCCTATTCCACACTATTACCGGGCACTCATTATTTTCCATTTCACTCGTATTAAGACAATAAACATATTCTCCAGCATCTTCAATAACTACTAGTTCCTTTTCCATTCCTAACTCTCTATATCTCTTAGTACTCCCAACCACAGGAGTTCTATTTGACTTAGCCACTCCTAAAATATCAACACCAAATAGCCCACCAGAACCATAAGTAGTTAAAAACCACTTGAAACTATTTGGTAATTCCACCCCTAACTCATTTTCAATAGAATGAATTTGAATTTCATCTACTCCGCCTGTAAAGTCATCTGGTTCCTTATGCTCATTAACAAAGTTTGTTAATTCCTCTTTATTCATTCCAGGCTCCTCCTTTACAATTCACTTTTATCTATCTGCTTAGCTCTCCATCTCCAATATTTACTTCTAAAATTGTCGTATTGCTTTCTTAAAATGGGGTCGTTTCTAAAACTCCCACCAAGGTGGCACCATATTCTCCCTATTCATTTTAACAAGCACGAAATATATGGCCGTGCCTCCGCTCTTCTATGTTTTTCAAATATCTATAAGACTTCACTATCTCCACATCATACACCAAGTCTAATATCTTCAGCCTATTTTTTTACAAAAAAGCACCTGTTGCCTATTAAGGACAATCAAGTGCTTTAGATAATTCTGATTTAAGAGTATTCAATTCAAGTTTATATTTATAAAACTTGAATCTATTCTGTTAACATATTTAGAAATCCTTCGAAGCTACTATTGATCATATATGTTACGGGATTCAAATCTGAAGACTCTTCATGATTCCACACGCAAACTGTAGGCTCTTCACCATTTTTACTGTAGTCTAAGCATACAAAATCACCTGCAAATAATACAGCTATCGGTAAGAGTTCAGTACCTACTAAATCTTCATCAAACACAATTCTTTCTTCCAATTGCGTTCGAACTACTCCTATATCGTAATACTCATCTTCTCTTTCCCCAGTTACTTGCAAAGTACATAAAAACCTATCAATCGCATACATATGGTTATTACACTTAAAACTATCCTTTATAGGAATACCACCATTGTATTTTTTTATAAATTCTTTATATGAATCTGGTAATTTTATTCTCCACTTGCTTTCTTTTTCAAATAATAATGTATCATCCGGCAAGGGATATATAATTGATCCATCCTTGAATTCCATATTTCAATACCTCCTCAAAGTTGTTACCTAGGAGCGTCTGCCCACATTCCTTTTGTTCTTCCTCCATTATGAGGTGTAATATTGTGAATACCAAAGGGAACTAACTCCATTCTACTAGGAACTTCTGTATGATGCCATGTCATTCCTTTTCTTGTACCGCTTATTTGTTCATCCAACCACTTAAACTGTTCTTTGTCCGATAACTTCCAAAACACTTCTGGTAATTGTACAGTTTCTTCTACAACACCTGCTCTTGCGAAGTCAGCAAATCCGTATCTCATTCCAGCTACTTTTGTAACCTTTATTTCAGGAATGTGCCCTTTTTCTATAGCCATTTCTTTAATCTTTCGTTTTTGAGCAGAAGATAAACTATCTCCACCGGGAATGGTGTCGTCCCATGACCAAGGTTTGTTTAAGTCTACATGTTTTTTATATACTTTTGCGTAGTCTTCAATTACTTCATCAAATTTCTTATTACCACTAATAAAATCATCAATATTTCTTAAATTTGTTTTGACTTCCTTACTTTTAACTATACCCTCATTTCCAACCCTTCGACCCTTCTCCTTCCCATATAGCACCACATGCCCATCCTCATTCAACAACACCTTCCCCATCCTGGAGAAAGCCTCGGACTCCGCAACCCTCGAAACCGGACCGGCCACTACCTTTTGATACGTCTTCTCCATCACCGCTTTCACTTTCCCTGGATTCAAGACATGTTTGGTCTTCCGGAATAGCTCTTTAAGATGTCCAGAAAAAGAATTCAACCCCAGTGCCGTTTTTCCGGTTCGGGAAGAAAGCAGTTGATGGGCGATATCTTCCACTTTTCCAAAGGTGCTTTTGACTCCGTCGTGGATGAAGTATTTGATTTTGGCTGTCGTCATGACGTTGTAGGGAACGTCGGTCCTGGAGCTCTTTTTGCCGGTTTTCCCCATCTTACCGACTTTGTCTACGCCTTTCGCTCCGAAGATGCTCGCGGTGATATAGGTTCCCGCGTAGGAAAAGTATCTCGCACGGCTTCGCACGTCTCCGTTGACGACTTCTTCTTCAAAGGATTGTTTCAGGTCCTTCCATATGTACTTCGCCGTGTCGATGGGGTGAAGGACGGTATGAATGATGCCTTTGAAGAATCCGATGGGATCGGTGAACAGGGCGATGAGCGTGTCAACGAGATCGTTGACGATATCCACAATCGCAAAAAGAGCTCCTTCCACGGTCCCAAGAAACTCGGATAATTTATTTTTGGCCATGACCGATGTAAACTCGGATAGTTTGGATAAAAACGATGAGTCTTCCTGATGAGCCTTCTTCTCTATTATACCAAGCTTTCCTTTTTGAAAAACAGTTTGGAGCCGAGCGATTTGCTGCGTCATCGTGTGGACCTGTTCTTCAAGGGAAGAAAGCGTAGCCGTTTGAGTATGATCAAACTCATGCAGCTTTCGGAGGCTGCGTTCTTTTTCCTCCTGGGCATGGGTCACCTGCTGTAAAAAGGACCAGTCCTGGATTCTTGGCACCGATACGATGTCTGATACACTTCTGATGGTAGCATTGGCTTCCTCCGTCAGTTCCACCGTTATCTGCCGTGCCCGGTGAAGACCTTCTTCTACTTCGTTGTCCAGAAAGCTCTGCCTCATAAACCCGTCAGGCGATGGCTCCACGTGATCAAGAGCCTCCTTCATCTGTCTGATGATGGATTGATAGTCGGATAAAAACAATTGGTACTGTTCCAACATGGGAAGGTGCTGACTCCGGTAGAAATCCCGGATCGCATTCCCTCCCTCCCCCTTAAACGCATCATCCAGATTGACCACGTCCTGAACGGCTCTTTCAATCTGCTCTACCTGATCTCTCTGGGAAGACAGGGTTTCCTCTATCTCCTTTATTCCATGTTGAAAGCCGTCAACATCCAGTATTTTCATAGAGTGCCTCCCTTACCGGCTCAAGGCCATGGTAGAAGAAAGAGTACGATCGGCATCTTCCATGCCTTCTACGGAAAGTTGCGTGGCCGACTGGTTTTCCATCAAAAGCTGCTGATAGCTCTCAAGCATCTTCTGGCATTGCTCATTGAGTTCATTCAGCTTGTGGATGACCTCCAGTTCGTTCGCCCCGCCAATATGCTTAGGGAACGTTGTATTCCAGGCGTCAATCGTCTGACGAAGCTTGGAGAGCGCCCTTTCCGTCTCTGAGTACTGAATCTGGATTTCAGTGTGCATAGGATCGGTCCTTTCTATATAAATCTATTTATTTTTCAACATCCTATAAAATTCCAATTCATAGAATATCGTACCATCGTTTCTATGTTCGTTCTATTCCGAACCAAGGACATTCTATAAAATAGTCATTTTCACTCAGTTCTTAAGTAACAGAAAAGTAATAGAAACTTTCTTTTATAAAAAGAAGCATGAGAACCGTCCCCATGCTTCTCAATGCTTCGTATGAAAAAAGATAGAAAATGTGTAAAAGCATAGCATGAATATTATAAATTGGTTTATAGTGGAAACTATGGCATTAGCCATCATGCATATGCTTGGTGGTTCCATACGATTAGAAAGGTGGCTATACAATGAAATATGTAATCAGCATGTATACCGTTATGGCAATGATGGTATTAGTGAATTTAACAAGTGAATTTCTACTAAACGGAGAATATTCCGCTATTGCGAGCTGGTTGCTTATCGCTTTATTTTTCTTCGGCACTTTATTCTTCATTAATGCTAGATATGTATTTTCAAAGAAAGAGGAGTGACGTTACCTCTATTACTATAGGTTTCAATGTTAAAGCTTGAAAGTTAAATAAAGAAGCATGGGGACGGTTCTGTTGCTTCTCTTATAATAGAAAAAGGAAGCACGAGAACCGTCCCCGTGCTTCCTTCCGTCACTCTGTATTAACTTTCCGAAGCTCCCAGGCAATATGCGCACTTTCCTCTAATTCTTCTAATGCAAAAAATGCTTCCATGATACCTTTTCCGGGTACTACTGGGCCATGATGGCTCAACAGCCATCCATCACTTGCATGTACGCGTTTCTCAAACACGCGAAACAATTCTCGACTGCCCGGATGTTCATAAGGAATTAAACCGACTGTTCCGAGTTTCATTTTCAAATATGGAGTATGGTCCGGCATGCAATCCGATTCATTCAGGCCAGGCAGGCAACTCCACAGCACACTATACGTGCTGTGAACATGAAGAACTGCCCCAGCATCAGGCTTTGCTTTGTATACCGACAAATGTAATGGCCATTCTTTGCTTGGTTTTATGTCACCATATTGCCTTCCATCCATGTCCAGTATAGCAAACTCCTCGTGTTTAAGAGTTCCAAAGCAAGTTCCCGTAGCCGTCACATACATTTTGCCCTCGTGGAGAAAACTTAGGTTTGCAACACTCCCCGTTGCTTTCCCGCGTTGAAAGAGACTTTGGGCCACCCAAATGGCATCCTTTATCTTCTTATCTACTGATTGATCCATATTTTCCACTTCTCTCTTATGTTAAAGATAAGGCTTGAAGGAAAAAGTCCGATTGTCCAAAGTTTCCGCTTTTAAACACCATCCGAATACGTTTATCTTCTATTGGGATCATAGTAGGTACTCCTGGTGAAATACTATCTCCAATATGATATCCATTGTACCCAAGCCTTTTGGCCACCGCCCCACTCGTTTCTCCGCCTGCCACGATGATTCTGTGAAACCCGGCTTCAACAGCCAGTTCTGCCAGATCTGCGGTGGCTTTTTCTAATCTTCCGGCCACTTCTTCTTTGCCTTTTTGTTGAATATCCCGCACTTTTTCAGGTGTGTCACTGCTGTATACCAGGATGGATTCTTCTTTGTTTTGAGAAATCACATTCCAAATCTTCTCGACCGATTCTTCCCCTGAAATCAATTTAAGAGGATCCATAAAATAGGTTTTTCCACCTGATTGTTGATATTCTGCAATCTGGTTTCGAGTCGCTTCACTGCAGCTCCCTGCTAACAGTAACGCAGGTGAATCCGATCGCTCAAAGTCATCCGCATCCGCTTGTTCCTTATGCATTTTCGCCAATGGATAGGCAAGACCACTTCCTCCTGTAATCAGTTTGAGTTCTCCAAATAACTCTACCAGCTTTTCCGCGTCTTCTTCTTTCTCGTAATCCGGTATGATATAAAAATGCGAATCCTTATGTTGTGCGGCTATTCCTGTCATCCATTCATTTACTTCTTCCTTGTCTAAATCGCCGGGCATTTTCACACTGGGAAATTTGCTCTGAGCGTCCATTAAACGAACCAGATCACAATCCCGCATGGGCGTAAGAGGATGATCTTTCATTGGGCTTTCATGCAATGGAACCCCATTTACATATAAACATCCATTTTTCACAACCCGTCCATTGACCGGAAGGGCAGGACATAGAATCGTATAAGGAACGTCGAGCTCTTCCAATACGGCGTCACATATCGGGCCGATATTCCCTTCAGGTGTAGAATCGAATGTAGAGCAATATTTAATATAAAACTGTTGTGCCCCTTGCCCTTTTAACCAGGCGATCGCCTCGAGGGAGTCTTTGACAGCGCCATTTGGGTTTTGAGTCCGTGTTTTCAAGGCAATGACACATACCTCTGCCTTAGGAATCTCATCCATTTCAGGTACTCCAGAGTATAAAACGGTACTAAGTCCGCCTTTCACAAAGAAAGAAGCGATGTCACTCCCCCCGGTAAAGTCATCTGCAATCACACCAAAGCGCAATCGATTCACCCCCCTACTATTTTATGTACTACTTTACCAATTCAGCTTCTGCTTCTTGAAAGCTCTTATTCCGTACCTTTACACCCAACAAATCTTCAAAATAACAAATCATGGCATGCTTGTAGAAATCACCTTGTCCGTTTTGTAATGCCAGTTGATACGTTTGCATCGTTCCACTCAACGTTGGCAGTGGAATTTGGTATTTCATTAACACTTCATTCATACTTTCCATGTCTTTATAGGCTCTTTCAAGTGAAAAACTATGTTCAAAATCCCCTTCTAACACCTTAGGAATCAATGTTTTTGAAGCAAAACTTGATCCGGTTGCCGTCATTAATACATCACCGAGTTTCTCTGGATCCAAACCAAGTTTCACGCCGACGGGTAATAATTCACTGAAGCTTGCACAACAAATATTTAATACACAGTTATTAATCATTTTCGTCAGCTGCCCAGCCCCGTTGTCACCCATGTAGAGGATCTGTTTCCCCATCCGGTCAAGCATAGGTTTTAATGTGTGAAATAGTTCTTCGTTCCCGCCGCACATGATCGTAAGTGTTCCTTCGACCGTTGTTCTGGGATGACCCGAAATGGGGCAATCCATATATTCGATACCATTCTCCCTGCAGGTTTCTGCGACTTCTACTGCTCCTAAATAACTGATGGTGCTAAAGTCGACAATGGTCTGACCCTGCTTCATATATTTCAGTAAGCCGTTTTCCCCTACTACAACCTTTTTTACAATCTCTAAGTCTGGCAGACAAAGAAATAGATAATCACTATCTGCTGTCTCCAAGATATTCGTTGTGGTTTTAATCCCTTGTGCATTGAATTCTTCTAATGCCTGTGGATTGGCATCACACACAAGATAATCATACTCACCTTCTTTTTCACCTTTTGCCAGATTGAATGCCATACCTGTACCCATGACGCCTAATCCAATAAAACTTACCTTCATTGAAATCTCTCCTTTTTGTTTGAAATCATTTCAAGGACTGAGGAACGGGGAAGTACCGTAACTAAGCGTTTACTTTATCCCCTTCCAATGCACCGATAACTGCTTTTACCGCTTCTTTCGGACTGGTTAACACCGGGAGTCCTAATGTACTCGTTTCAACTTCAGCACATGCCTGCGTGATCTGTGCAAGAATGATTGCTTCGCATCCTCTTTTTTGTAATTCCGCTGCGGCAAGACGATTCAGATGATTATGTTCGTCCTCATGACCAGCCTTCAATTCTGTCATCGCCTTCGTAATAATCTCCGTTTCAACTTCCACTTCCCTGCCCCATTCATTGGCAAGCTTCTCCAATTGGGCTTTTGTTGCGGGTCCGGATGGTGCAGTCGTCGCCACAACGCCTATTTTTGTATAATGAGTAACTGCCTTTTCTAACATCGGGCGATCTACCGCAAAGATCGGTACTGATATAAATGGCTTAACAGAATCCACTACAGGGGTCAGGACGGTGCATGCTACAATAATCGCGTCTACTCCCGCTTCCTGTGCTTTACTGGCCATATGGACAAAATCTCGAAATGATTTGTCATCGATTCCATTAATTTGGTTGGCATGATACTGGATATTTTCATCAACAAAGTTTAAGACCGTTACTTCTGGTGCCAGTCGTTTGAAGGCTGCATTTAAAGGTGGTACAGCATTACAAGTTGCATGTATAATACCAATTTTCATATCGATTCTCCTCTATTTTTAGTCGTTAAGAGTTTCATTTTATAGAGTAACTTTTACCTTACCTGGTGTTTTTTTTAGTACATCGATCATTTGATTGATATCTAAAACTTTTTCATTGATATTTAATGTATTGCATAACCGGCTGATATGAGGCTGTTTTAACATCGCTTCTTCCAGGACACCATGGTTCCAGAAAACATCTTGCTTATGAGAATCCTGAACGACTCTCTTATTTGCCATCACGATGACGCGTTCAAAGTTATTCACGACAAATTCCATATCATGTGTAATGGTTATGATCGTTTTCCCTTCTCGGACTAATGAATCAATAATGTACCCCAGTCTTTTAATGGCCAGGGAGTCTTGTCCTGCCGTTGGCTCGTCTAAGATAATCGTATCTGTATCCATTGCAATGACCGAGGCAATGGTGACAAATTTCTTCATGGAATAAGGCAGGTTATACGGATGGATATCCAAGAATGGCACGATCCCTGTCAATTCTGCTGCCTTCATGACGTTTTCTTCAATCTTCTGCTCTGAAAATCCAAGGTTTTTAGGCCCGAACCTGATTTCACTTTTTACATTTTCGTGAAAAATTTGATCATCAGGGTTTTGAAAGACATATCCAACTTTTTTAGATATCTGAGCTGTTGTATAATCTTTTGTATTCAAACCATCAATGATCACATCACCTTGAGTTGGCTTTGTTAATCCATTCATCATTTTCACTGTTGTTGTTTTCCCGGCACCATTTTGTCCAACAATGGCTACTGATTCGCCCTTTTCGAAAGACATGCTGACATTCTCAACCGCTTTAAAACCATTGGGATAACAATAGGTAACGTCATTTAAAGTTAAATAGCTCATAATTTCACCCCTTGTAATTCCATCCATTGTTTCATCACTTGAACGGAGTCCCTCTCAGTAATGGGTATTCTTTCGGTATGCATATTGTGTTTCCGCATTTGTAAATCCAATAGCGTATACTGGGTCAATCCTAAACCATAGTCCTGTGTACCCTCTTCAGAAAGCACTTCTTCCGTTCTTCCTTGTTTCTTAATCTGTCCATCCTGAAGAACGATCACATAGTCCGCATATTCAGCAATCAATTCGATTTTGTGCTCTACTAAAATAATTGTTTTTCCTTTTTTCTTCATAATATCGATTACCCTGAATATTTCCTCCGTACCTTGTGGATCCAGCTGTGATGTCGGTTCATCAAAAATGAGAATATCCGGCTCCATTACGATAATCGAGGCTAAAGCCACCCTTTGTTTTTGGCCTCCTGAGAGCTCATTCGGGTTTTTGTCTTGGATATACTCAATACCCAGCAATTTAATAATGTCTTGAACTTTCTGTTTAATCACACTGATTTCGACCCCTAGATTCTCCAGTCCGAAAGCAATCTCATCAAAAACAGTTTCCTTCACGCCGCTGATCTGGGTGAATGGATTTTGAAACACAAACCCCACTTTCTGAGCAAGATCACTTGGATCCCAATCTTGAACATCCTTCCCATCAATCAGCACTTCTCCAGTTCGTTCTCCCTTGAAAAAGTGTGGAATGAACCCCCGGATCACATTGCAGAGCGTTGTCTTCCCTCCGCCGTTCACACCGGCGAATGCGTAGAACTTCCCGCTTTCAATCGTAAGATTCAGATCATGCAATACCTTTTCACTTCCAGTAGGGTACTGGTATGATAGATTTCTAATCTCTATTCCACTCATAAGAAAAACCTCCAGATCAAGATGGAAACAAATACAATCAATAAGATAGCTCTTACTACATGATCACTCTTCGTCTTTTCCAAATGGTGCAAGCTTGTCTTTTTGGTACGGGCTGTGAAAGCTCTGGATTCTAACGTGATCGCCTTCTCATCTGTGCTCGAAAATGATGATAAAATCAGCGGGGTTAATGCTGGTACAAATGCTTTAATCCGGATGCTAAGATTTCCTTCCGTTTCTACACCGCGGGTTCTTTGTGCATCCATGATTCGTAATAAATGCAGTCTCATTTCCGGAATAATAGTAAGTGCGGATGAAAGTACATAGGTAGCTTTTGGCGAAACTCCTGCTATTTCTAAAGCCCGTGATAAATCATTGATTTTTGTAATCTGAAAAAATAAAACAATGGCTGATCCCACCGCCAATATTTTCGAGGTTAATTGTAAACTGAATTCAATTCCTTCTTGTTTAATGGAGAAGATGCTCCATGACCACAATATGTTCTCTCCAGGGTAGAAAAATGATTGCAAAAGAAAAATCATGACAACAATCGGTACTAATCCTTTTAAGACGAAGTCTACGTACGGCTTTGTTTTACCAGCTGCCATCGCAATAATCAAACACAACACGGGAACCAAATAGGAATAGATATAACCTGGCCACAGTAACGGGGTCATCATCATAAAGGCGGCAAATAAGAATTTAGTAGTTGGATAAAGACTTAGAATAAAGCTTCTTAGTTTTTCCATAAGTATATCTCCCCTATCATAGTAAGGTTCATTTTTTCACTGATTCATGGAAAGAATCGGATGAATGCATACAAGCCCTCTTATACGAAATAATGGGGTGAGTGATGCAGTAACCGCAGATTTATCAACATGTTCACCCCATGCCTTTATGCAATGCTTTTAAGCTCCAATTTTAGTGTTTTTATGATTGTAAGTATTAAGATATAAGTGGCCGTATTTCTGTTTTGACAGGTATTGATCTGACATCTTTCGAACAATCATATAGGCAACCATGATCGAAAGGATTTTATCAATACTTTCAACAAATATCTTCTGTGTTAAAACAGCTGTCCATATTTCTTTGCCTGAAGCTAAAAGGACGGCAGTGACTGTATCTGATCCAGTTCCTGAAGCTCCGCCAAACACGATAACCGTTGTCGGGGTAGCGATTAATATGGCAACGATGGCCACAATAAACCCTGTAAACGCAACCTTCCAAACATTTTTTGTCATCCCCTTTTTCGCCATGAAACCGACAACAATTCCTGAAGCCATCGCAACCGGCATAAACGCAAGCTGAGTAGGGTTGAATATCCCAAATATCAGTTTCGAGACCCCTCCGGTCACTGCCCCGACCCAGGGGCCGGCTACCATCGCGACAATCATCGTGCCAATTTGATTTAAGAAGAGAGGAATCTTTAATATTTCAACCAATTCACCGGCAACTACATTGACTGCAACACCAATGGGAATGAGCAATATGGAAATAAGCGTAAAATCCTTTGCTATACTTTTCATCTTTTATCCTCCTTCAAATATGGGCTTTTGCTAAGATTAAATTTCTTGAGGCATTCCTTGCTCATGAGCAGCATCCGATCTGCTGCCAGCTTTTTTCTCCCCAAGATGATGATGAAACTTTTTATACATATTGGTGAAATACGGCTCATATTCATTCGCCAATTGAATACTTGCCTGGCTTTTTACAACCAGGGACTCATGTTTTTCTTTTACTGCTTGAAGTATCGCTTCTTCATCGAATGTAACAATGTTGCGATTCCTGAGAACCCATTCTCCCTTGACCATGACCGATTCTATCGAACTCCCATTCTCGTAATACACAAGCTGAGAGATAAGATCTTCGTTCATCGCCAAAGCAGGTGAACGTTTGGTTAGTAAAACAAGATCCGCTTCATAACCTTTTTTTATTTTCCCCCGCTTTTTCTCTTCACCCAATAAGTGTGCCCCGCCAATTGTAGCCATTTTCAGCACATCTATTGGTTTCAGCCATTCTTGGAATTGAGAATGTTCCTGCCTGCTGTGCATAACAGCTATCCTCATTGCTTCAAAAAGGTTATGGGAGATTCCGCAATTGGAGGAATCCGTCCCCAAGGCCACGTTCATTCCTTTTCGCAGATAGGATGATACGTTCGCTCTTCCGCTGCCAAGCATCATATTACTGACTGGATTATGAACAAGGGAAACACCACGATCAGCTAACACCTCTGCCTCATCATCTTCAATCCAAATGGAATGAGCCGCTGACAACTTTCTTGAAAGCAATTGTTGGTCCCGCAGTCTGCCAACTATCCCACCGGAAAATGCAGCATCTCCGACTTCCTTTTGAATTTTTGTTTCCAGAAGATGAGTATGAACATATGCCCCTCTTTGTTCACTTAATTCTCTACATAACGCCAGCATTTCCTCGGAACATCGCTGCGGAGCATTCGGTCCTAATAAAATTTCAATACGATTATTTTTATCATGCCACTTGTTGAAAAGGGAGTTATAAAACGCTTTCATTTCTTCAACTGATATCGGTGCTGCTTCGTCTAGTTTTCGCTTCCTATCGCTCGGCAGCTCAACTGGAAGGAAATGATGATCAGGTACATCATGCATCATGGGAGCAAATCCAACTCTAATCGATGATGCCTCATATGCTTTAAGTGCGGCTTCTGATCTTCTGATATGCGGAAAATGGTCAATACAACTGGTCACACCGCTTTTAATCATATCGATTACACCTAAAAGTACTGCATTGTAGATATCTTCGTCATCAAGTGAATATCCATATGCTGTTGTATAAAGGGACCATATCTCCAATGGAAAATGGCTGGTTGTCCCTTTTAACAGATTTGAATAGGAATGATAATGAGCATTTGTCATACCAGGCATGACGATCATTTCGGATCCATCGATTGTTTCATTGGCCCCAATTGGCGGTTCACTCCCGGGGTTATGCGGAATCACTTCTTTTATGAGTCCGTTTTCCACCAGGACACTGCCCTGGATGATACCTGCATCATCATCCATCGTAATGATTGTGACGTTTTTAATGAGAGTTGACATGATGTCACCCCTTCGAAGTATAATTATCTAAAAATTCAAATATTTTAACGCGTTATTTAGGCGATTCGGCATATTGTGTTTCTAAAGTAGAAATACGTTCAGCAAATCGTCCTGCCAGGGTCTCTCCGTCAACATCCATCAGGATAGAGGTATTGGGTTCTGAATGACCCCACTGTCCTGTAAACTCAGTGACAGTCTGACCAGCTGTAAGTTCCCCTGACGTTTCAATGGAAACATAGGCCGGCTGTACCTCAAAGAGTTCAGGCCAAAGCGCATAGGCTACGGCTGGTACGTCATTAAAGAAAACGCCGGTCTCCGTTTCTGACGATTGCTGGACGGCAACGTAAGCCTTACGCCGGAATTCAGCGGCCTCTAAGAGGAAGGATCCTGGACGGGTATTCGTATCCCTTATGCGTTTTAGATTTTCTGGTGAGATTCTCACCTTCGTACATACATCGAGACCGACCTGAACGATTGGCGCACCCGAATCGTACACTGCCCTTGCAGCCTCAGGATCAGCTGCCAGATTGAAGGACGCAACCGGTGAATAGTTCCCGGCGACACGGACTGCACCGCCCATGACAATAATTCTTTTCACTTTCTGCGCGATACCAGGGTCTATAGAGAGAGCCAGCGCCACGTTCGTCAGTGGACCTATCGCCAAAATAGTGATTTCGTTCGGTGCTTCGTTACAAATCCTCACAATCTCCATTGCCGCATACTCCCCCGCCTCCGATACAGAAGGGTCTGGGACCTCTACTCCGCCAAAACCATTATTGCCGTGGATATGCTTGGCAAAGTGTGGTTTGCGTATAAGCGGCTTGCTTGCTCCGCGATAAACAGGGATATCTGTTCTGCCTGCTAATTCAAGTAATGAAAGTGCATTATGCGTCGCAGTTTCCACCTCGATATTTCCATGTACTGTCGTTAAAGCTTCGATACGCAGTTCCGGAGACGCAAGCGCAAGATAGATTGCGGCAAGGTCGTCTACCCCCGGATCCGTGTCAATAATTACTCGTTCCATCATCATGTTAACTCCTCCTATTATCTTTTCTATAAGAATACCGAGAGACAAGCATCAGCACTAAACCCTTAATGAAAATAAGGTTTCGTATGTATGAGGGGCCATGATCGGTCCCAATGCCTTCGATACTCTGCTTCTATTAAAACTAAACCAATTGAGAGTTTCTTTCTCTGTCTACCCCTTCGCAGAAGCGGCGTGTTTTGTCTTCGTCAACCGGGTTCGTCATAATATCATCAATCTTTGCCCCATATCCAAAGACAGCTCCATCCGCATATTTGAGCAGATTTGCAGTTTCAACTTTCATTCCGCTGCCGATGATGATTGGAACATCAGGGACTGCATTCCTCACCGCCTCTAAATTCTCAATTGAAGGAGGTTGAGCTGATTCTTCACCTGCAAGAATAATCGCGTCTGCCATTCCGCGATAGGCAGTATCGCGAGCCAAGACATCAATAGGTCGAGCTGCTAAAGGAGCTGCATGTTTTGTTTGAATGTCAGCGAAAATCTTGACTTTATTCTCTAAACCAAGAAATTTACGATATCTCGCTACTAAGTGCGCAGTACCGTTAATGAGACCCTGATCGGTCACGTACGCATCAGTCAGGACGTTAAGTCTGATAAAATCAGCCCCTACTGTTCCAGCAACTGCCAATGCTGATTTCCAAGAGTTTCTCAGGATATTAATCCCCATTGGAAGCTTCACTTCGCGTCGAATTTCATGAGCAATCAATGTCATCGCTGCCACTGTTTCAGGTTCCTCTGTTTCAGGGTAAAATGGGTAGTCATTAAAGTTTTCTATCATAACTGAGCTGGCTCCGCCCTTTTCAAGACTTTTCGCATCACGGATGGCAGCTTCTAATACTTGATCGATATTCCCTTCATATAGAGGTGATCCAGGGAGCGGACCTAAATGAACCATACCTAATACAGGTTTTTCCACACCGAAAATATTTGTGAATGACGTTTTCATACTATTTTCCTCCTCCTTTTTTCTATTTATCATGTACTTAACCTGGATGACTTCTGGTCATATGATTGAACTCTCCATCTTTTCTATGAAACCAGTCAGAGTTGTGGGGGAATGCATTTATCCTTTGCTTCCGGTTGAAGCCATCCCTAAATCGATTTCGTCGAGAGAGAGTGCAACATCGGCATCCATACTTGGCGCCCGGAGCTGAGAAGTGAGTCCGCCATCAATGACTAAGACATGACCTGTAATGTATGAAGCTTCAGGCGATGCCAGGAAGCGAACTCCATTCCCAACGTCTTGCGGCATTCCGAGCCTGCCGAGTGGGATGAGAAGGTCAGGTGAAGACTCATTTCCGACTGCTGTACGGTTTTCAACCCACATGGAGCCCGGCATCACAGCATTCACCCGAATTTTCCATGGAGCCAGATCAAGTGCCATTGCTCTTGTAGCGGCCTCAATTGCACCCTTCGTCGCATCATAAGCGACACGGTTTCGATGGGCGCGTGTTGCCCCTCCAGAACTCATATTGATAATGCTCCCGCCCTCACCCTGGTGGACCATTGCCCTTGCTGCCATTTGGCTGCAGTAGTAAAGTCCATTAAGGTGTACATTCATGAGGTTCTCCCACATAGCGAAGTCCGTTTTCAGAAAGTGTCTTTCTGAGAGCGGCCCGTGACCAATACCAGCATTGTTAACGAGCACATCTATACCGCCTTGGAAATGACGGGCTTCCTCAAATAGGTTTTTCACATCTTCACTTGACGCTACATCCGTATAGACGAACAGACCTTTTCCTCCAGATTCGATGATCTCCTCCACACAGCGCTCGCCCGCTTCAGCATCAACATCAGCAATGACCACCGATGCACCTGCCTCTGCGAAAGCCAGGGCAATTCCGCGTCCAAGTCCCTTAGAGCCGCCAGTCACGATCACACGTTGCTTTTTTTTATCACTCATTTGTTTTCACACCTCATTTAGATTCAGTTATCAATTCCGTTTGGATAAAGCTCTTCCGACAAACTACTTCTCTATAATCTTTTAAAAACAGCTAAACTACTAACTTACGAAAACACAAAAAATGTAAGCCTTTTCATTTAATTACAAACATCCCCCCGCTGGAGAGTTTAAGAAGTTTGGGTAATCCTACTTGAACTGTTTCGATAACGCTGACTGTTCTGCCAATTCAATCGTTGTATATTCCTCCAATGTCTCAGAAAACCAGTATTGTAAGTCGGATTCTCTTTCATGGACATAAACAGGTTCCCCGTTAACAAGTTTCATGGGGATATCGTGTCCAGGTACTAAAATACTGTTCTCCCTTTTTTTCCATAAACTCCATAAGTAATCGATAGAATGTTGGCTATCTGAAAGATTCAGTGTCATATCGACGTTCCTTGATAAAAGCTCCGCCCTATTTTTAGCGGCATCCCCGCTGAATATCAGATCATAATCACCATTGTCTACGGTGTACGCCAAGTGACCCGGTGAATGTCCATCCGTCTGATGCGCAACAATCCCAGGAACGATTTCTTCAAGATGGTTGACCAACCTTATTTGTGAAGAAGAATTTAATTCCTTCACATACAATTCAGGAACATGCCATCCTCCAGGCGGTTCGTTTAATGCCCACTTCATATCCGCCTGCCCCACTACGATGGTCGCGTTAGGAAACATAGTCCAATTAACGCAATGATCCCAATGCGTATGTGTCAGTAAAACCATCGATATGTCACTCGGAGATAAACCTCTAGCTTCGAGTTTATCTAATATTAATGGCCTGACCCCGAAACTGCCGACATCAATAATAATGTGTTGGTCCTTGTGGGACAATAAGGTGACTGTACTCCATCCTAACCCCCCATGGGTTGATGACTTTCCGGGAAACCCTTGAATAAATATGTTGTAGTCGAACATTACAATCCCCTTTCATCGTTGTTATTAAGTTGGAAACCTCTAATGAATCAAAAAATAATTTCAGTGTTAACCCATTCAAATAGTTTAGATTAACCAATCATCTGTAAACGAATAAATAAATAATTTTAAAAGACTATTTCTGGAAACGTTTCCACAAATACCTCCTTCAACTCTATTTGATTTTTGAAATTAACGATCTGGATATCATTCAGAAAAAATGAAAAAGCTGTTTTTTTGAGCTTCATGCAGGTCTTTGTAAATAAAAAGGTTATTCTGGAGCTGATAATAGCACAAACACCCTGATGTTTAGTTAAGGGAATAATACATATTGTATTCAGACAAAAAAATTGATTTAAATAATATGGAAACGTTTCCACTTATTTAAATCAAATTATACATACTTAGTAAACCACTTTCAATAATTTTTTGAAAATTTATAAAATTATATTCATTTATGTTGAATCATCAAATGCCTTTTATTTACTTGCTTCTATCGCCATCGTTGACTCCCTTTCAATAAGAGTCGGATAAAAGAGGACAGTTTCTTTAATTATTTGTTTTTCCTTAATTGCTTTCACCATGATTTCTATTGCCCTTTGACCCATTTCTTTAATTGGCGTACGTATTGTCGTAAGCATAGGAAATAAAATCTGAGCATATTGAGAATCATCAAAACCAACAACTGACAATTGCTCGGGAATTCTAATATTCAGCTCTCTTGCAGCTTTGTAGACACCAACAGCAACACTGTCGCTAACCGCAAAGATTGCCGTAGGCCTATCTTTTTTTTGTAATAATCTCATTGCATTTTTATACCCGCTTTCAATATAAAACTTGTCAAAAATTACATAATCGTCCTTTATAGGAAAGTCTCTTTCATTCAATGCTAACTTGTACCCTTGGTGCCTTTCGATTGAGGCGTAAGTTTCAGGATCACCGCCGATAAAGGCAATATCCTTATGACCTAAATCCAGAAGATGTCTCATCGCTTTATATGCTCCATCAACATTATCAACTATGATCTCATTTAGAATTAATCTTGGGAATTTCCCCCCTAATATGACAACTGGCAGCTCAGGATAGTTTTCCTTCAATTCTTCTATATTTCCATCATCAACCTCTGGAGATGAAAAGATGATTCCATCGACTCCTTTAGCAATCAATAGATGTATATACTCTGCTTCTTTCTGCAAATTGTTATCTGTATTACATAAAAAGATGTTAAATCCATGACTATTCGCTCGATCTTCTATTGTTCTAGTCAGATCTGAATAAAAAATATTCTTTATATCAGGTATGATTAAACCAAGGGTTAATGTCTGTTTTTTCTTCATTGCAGCAGCTACCAGACTCCCTTGGTAGTTAAGTTTCTTAACTGCATTAAGAACCTTTTCTTTCGTTTTTTCACTTGTATACCCGCTCTTATTAAGTACTCTTGATACAGTGGAGATTGAAACATTAGCTTCTTTTGCAACTTCCTTTATTGTTACCAATACTGACACATCCTTATGGAAACGTTTCCTCATTTTTTACCACTAATATAATTCTACTATAATTCTACAAAATTTGTCGTTTTCCTTTTTTTGATAAATGAATAAGTGTAAAAATCCCCCAATCTTCTAAATCAATTTACATGATAGTTATACATATACCGGTGTCTGTATGTTTCATATTAATCCATTTAACTGCTAGTTATTTGAAGATTATCCTCTTTGTATTTCATAATATATACCACCCTTAGAACCGTTCCCGTGCTTCCTTCTACTACATTTCTATAACCACAACCAACATCTTCATTTTTTTCATAATAATAACCAAAGTTTGTCCAAACCATTGTTTACCTTGACCATAACATAATATTAAGAGTGAACTTACTATCTTTCAGAAAAAATTCTATGAACGAATGGTAATCATCAGCTTACTATTACGTTTCTCATTACTCCATTCTGCCTGTGATTTGCACTCCAAGGATATTTACTAGCTAGATCGTGATGAGTACCTTCCACTATGATCTTTTTCATTAGATTTGTTTTGTTTTGAATGATAGACCTCTTAACGAGTTTTCAATGAATTTTAAAAAAAGGAGAGGAATAACCATGTCAAATGGATGTAATCAAAATTCTATAGGAACTTGTTCGGAAGCAGAAGGAATTGGCACAGTCGCCAGTGGGTCAGCCTCACATGCAGAAGGAATCAATACAAGAGCTGGGGGAAATGCTTCCCATACAGAAGGTTATATTACCGAAACGACAGCTAGTATAGCACACGCCGAAGGTGCCTCTACCACAGCCAATGGAGTGGCTTCCCATGCAGAGGGATACGCCACGACGGCCGGTGGAGCACATTCTCACGCTGAGGGAAACCATACAATCGCTAGTGCTCAGGACTCTCACAGCGAGGGGCGGTTCACATCAGCTATCAATCTAGCTGCCCATGCAGAAGGAAACTTGACTACAGCCTCGGGCATTGCGTCTCATGCCGAGGGAGAAAATACGGTTGCTAGCGGCCTCGTTTCTCATGCAGAAGGACAAGGGACGATGGCTCAAGGAGAATCTTCCCATGCAGAAGGCGACCAGACGGAAGCAAATGGAAGAGCTTCTCATGCTGAAGGAAACTTGACAGTGGCTAGCGGCATTTTTGCCCATGCGGAGGGACAGCGCACCCTCGCTTCTGGCGACCTTTCCCATGCTGAAGGAAATCAGGCGCAGGCAATCGGCCAAAACTCTCATGCAGAAGGCGCTCTTACAATTGCGAGCGGTTTCACTTCGCACGCGGAGGGAGTGAACACAATTGCCTCCGGATTCTTCTCCCATACGGAGGGGCAATCGACGGATGCGAATTTTTTAGAGGGCGTTCATATCATGGGACAATTCGGCGCGGCAAACGAGCTTCCTTATTCATGGTACTTGGCTAATGGTACGGATGCTTCGAATCCAGGTTTGGCGGCTAAAATATTAAGCGACGGTAACGTCAAAATTGATGGCGCCGTCACCACCCCGGCAGCAGACTATGCGGAAATGTTTGAAACGATGGATGGAAATCCGATTGATTTCGGCTACTTCGTTACATTGGAAGAGGATAAAGTGCGTATAGCGAATGGTCAAGATGATTATATGCTGGGAATCACAAGCGCAAAGCCGGCTTTCTTGGCCAATAGCGGAGAGCTGCGATGGAAGCATAAGTATGTGACTGCTGAATGGGGTGAAATTTTGTACGAAGATGTCTCACTTCCAGCAGTATTTGACTCTGGCGGTAATGTCATCGTACCGCAACGGAGAGAACGCAGACCGATATTGAACCCTAATTGGGACTCGACTAAGGAATATATTCCACGCTCCAAAAGACCGGAATGGGTGGCGGTTGGTCTAATGGGACAACTTCTAGTTCGGGATGATGGCACATGCCAACCGAATAGTTATTGCAAACCAAACAATGAAGGGATTGCAACAGCCTCAGACCAAGGTTATAGAGTCACGAAACGTATGGGTCAAAATCAAGTCATGATAGTCGTTCCTCAACATTATAGAAATCCTAATAAACAGACTGTTGATCAACTAGTAAAACTTGCAAATTTAAAAGAACAGGGCTACCTTACTGAAAAGGAATTTCAGATAGAAAAGAACAAGCTATTAAACTCTTAATAATTTTATTTCTTCGAACCTAGAATGGTAGACTCATGTTCTTAACACTCCCCATGATCATTGAATTCATGAAGTATGTATTGATTGCCATTTCACTTACACAACTTGGTTTCGGTTTTTTGATTTTATTATTAGGGAACACCATGGTGAATTTCTACAGAGTCTCCATTTATGAAAACCCAGAAAATTCCATCTAGAAAATGAGTAACTTTTTTCAAAAGACCACCATATGGTTAGGCTATTTCATTTACACCAAACTCTCTAAATTCAATTGGATTCTGAAAAAAAGTCTATTACTCGGATGTTTAGTCATCCAGGGAATCGTATCGATCATACTGTAAGAAATCACACTGAGATTACTGGATTGGTTATTATTCTAATCCGATAAAGTTCGAAATAAATCACCAAGATAACTATATAAAAAAAGAAGTACGAGAAATCGCCACTGCTTCAGGATTATAAATGAACAGAGTTTCCGTTTATATAATGTAAAGAGAGGAGAATTTTTATGGAGATGAAAAGTATCGGTATGTTATTATCCAGTCTTTCCGTTCTAACCTCAAATTTATATAGCGGAATCATACCAAGTTATTTTTCAATAAAAGCTTTCTGCCAAAGTTAGATTTTACGTTCATGCCAATCCTCAAGCGTCATCATCTCAAAATCTTCCTCATGATCTAACCTTAGAGGAGCAATGAATTCAAGAGAATTTCCATCGGGATCATGAAAATAAAGACAGGCATGGGCTTGTGGGGTGTTAGAAAGTACAAGAGGCTGACGTTCCGGTGAAAAACCAAACGCCTCCTTAACCTCAATTCCTCTTTCTTTTAACCATTCTTTCGCCTCTATGATATCTTCTGCTTCTACATGAAAGGCGATATGTCTAATGGAGGGGTGATACGGGATGTTTACTTGATCCGCCTCCCATAAACCAAGCCAGCTCTTCCCTTTTTCAATCCAGACAAATGAAACGTTCTTGCTTTCATACGCCAATTCCAAACCAAGCTTCTGATAAAAATCGATGGAATTTCCCATATCACTTACAGGTAAATGTGCTTCATATAATCCTTTAATCATGACATAACCTCCTCATCTGTATCGTATAATTCCCCACAAAAAAATGGCTCCGTTATTCGTTTGAAATTTTCTAAGACTTTTGATTGAAAAAATTCGTCCAAATGAAATGGATAATCCTGCTAAACAAACACATACTACCTTCTGAGTAAACACATGTTTACATAAAAATAGCAGGAGGTAGAATGATGAAAAATAAAACATTTGCTTTGATTATGGCAGTATTCATGGTTTTCCTGACCCTTTCAAATGGGGTATCGGCTACTGAAGGCGGGGCTCCGGCAAGTAAGGATATCGTTGACACCGCTGTAGAAGCAGGTCAGTTCAAAACCCTTGCAGCTGCTTTAGAAAAAGCAGGACTCGTGGAGACATTGAAAGGCGAGGGGCCGTATACGGTATTCGCACCGACTGATGCTGCGTTTGAAAAGTTGCTGAAGAAATTAGGCATTACGGCAGAAGAATTATTAGCAAGAGAAGACTTGAAAGACATTCTCCTGTACCATGTGCTTTCTGGTAAAGTCATGTCTACAGATCTTAAAGATGGTACAAAGGCGGAAACACTAGCCAAGAAAACAGTGGATATTTCACTCGACCCTGTTCGCATCAACAATGCCAATGTGGTAAAAGCCGATATCCAGGCTTCCAACGGCGTCATCCACGTGATCGACGAAGTGTTACTTCCAGAGTAAGTTCTGGGAAAAATGGAGCTGGCTCATAAGTCCGGTTGCGACTTTTGAGCCAGCTTTTTATTTATGGGAATGTAAGGGAACAGAGAAGTATAGAGACGTTCTTATTCTTCTTATCAATATAAAAAAAGCATGAAAACCGTCCCCATTTACTCTGAATCTACCTTCGGCTTGGACTTGATCCATCCAACGATTCCAATCCCAATCAGTACTGTCCAGAAAATCCCTTTCCAAACGGATCCCTTTGCAAATTCATACGAGATGATCCCAAGGGAAGGATGGGCTAATGCGTAAACCGCAAGCTTGACGCCGACCCAGCCGACGACAACAAAGGCAGCGGATTCGAGCCCGGGACGTTTCTCCAGCAGGCTTACAAACGCAGAGGCCGCAAATCGCATGATGACCAGACCAATGATTCCCCCCAGCAAAATGACGATGAAGTGCCCACCGTCAAGTCCCCCGATGGAAGGAAGGTTTGTCTCGGGCAGCATCACAGCCAGGGCAACCGCAGCCAATATGGCATCCACGGCGAATGCGATATCCGCTAACTCCACTTTGACGACGGTCCACCAGAAGCCGGACCCATTTGTTTCTTCCGTGTCTTTCGCTTTCTCAATCTGTTTTTTTATCACATGTTTCTTGAGTAAATGGTAGATAGCGATCCCAAGCAGATACACGGCACCAATGGCTTGCACCTGCCAAATATCTACAAGATACGAAATCAGGAACAAGGAACCGAATCGGAACACAAACGCCCCCGCAAGACCGTAAAACAAAGCTTTCTTCCGTTTATCCTCCGGCAGGTGCCGGACCATCGTCGCAATGACCAACGCATTATCCGCAGCCAGAATCCCTTCCAAAGCGATTAATATCATTAAGACCCAACCATACTCCAATAATAAAGACCATTCCAATGCTCATCCCTCTTTCCCCATTTTTTTGACATTCAGACCCATTGACGCGCGACTCAACGACTTGCTGCAGCATCCCCCTGACACCACTCCTTTTCCAATAGAAAAAGACCTCTACCGATTGGTAAAGGTCTTTCGTCTGCATCTATACAGAGGGGATCCTTTACCTTATAGGCAAAGGTCTCGCAAGCAACATCGCGGTTGCCAAGCAGGCCGGAGACGGGAATCCCATCACGAAATGACGACATACTTGAAAGCTACTCCCCTTTGGAGTCTTTATTCATGTTTTTCACCAAAATGGTGATCTTAAGGTAAATATAGCAAGTGGACAAGCACATGGTCAAGTAGGTAATTTGTTTATTTTTTCCTCTATAGAAACACTGGGAAGGTTCATTGATTCCCCATTGCTAAATCCAGGATCATAAATCTATGATTCTCTTCACCATACCATCCATTTTAATATGTAGTTTTCTTTTCACCCATGTTAAGAAAAACGGTGCCGACCTCCTACTAAAAATTGAGGAAGTCTGCTGAATCTTTCCTATTTTATTAAATTTTAAAACAATAAACAGCCTTTTATCCCGGGAATGACGACCCTCCTATTCTATCCTCTGTTTACATTCATTTACAGCAAATTAAAAATGATCTCCTATACTATGAACTGTTCGATTCAATAGATTCATGAAGGGAGATATCCACATGACGAATGAGAAATCGATGGAAAATTGGATTCAAAAACTGAATGAAGAGACCTTACATAAAGGGGTCGACCGTCGCAGCTTCCTTCAAGGAGCGGGGAAAGTCGCCGGCATTTCTTTAGGAGTGGTGATTGCTCAATCGATGGGTGGTTTTTCTGTGTCTGCAGAAGAAGCAGGGTTAGAGGATTACCCGTTTTTACTTGGGGTAGCTTCTGGTGACCCGCTCCCGGACAGTGTCGTTTTATGGACACGTTTAGCCATCGACCCCCTTAATGGCGGGGGCATGCCTGATCGGAACATTCCAGTGAAGTGGGAACTCTCGAAAGATGAACATTTCCGTCGTATTGTTCAGCGCGGTACTGAAGTTGCAAGTCCTGCCCTCGCTCACTCCGTTCATGCAGAAGTTGGGAACCTGGAAGCAGGTACGGTGTACTATTACCGGTTCAAAGTCGGGAAGGATTATAGCCCGATCGGAAAAACGAAAACCCTTCCTTCCCTGAATGCAGACGTCGCAAGCCTAACTTTTGCCTTTGCTTCCTGCCAGCAATATGAGCATGGCTATTATACGGCCTATAAGCACATGGCCAAAGAAGACCTTGATCTCGTTTTCCATCTTGGAGACTACATTTATGAATACGGTCCTGATGAGTATGTAGCAAGTACAGGAAACGTACGACACCATAAAGGTCCTGAAATCCGTTCATTAGAGGACTACCGGAACCGACATGCACAATATCGCTCAGACGCGGACCTGCAGGCTGCTCATGCTGCTTTCCCTTGGGTTGTGACATGGGATGACCATGAAGTGGAAAACAACTATGCCGACATGATTCCTGAAAAAGGCCAGTCTGTGGAAGAGTTTGTGCAACGGCGTGTTGCTGCTTATCAAGCCTACTATGAACATATGCCATTAAGACGTTCTTCGATGCCGCACGGAGTGGACATGCAGCTCTACCGTCAGTTTTCATACGGGAACCTAGCTAATTTCATGGTTCTTGATTCCCGTCAGTATCGTTCAGATCAGGCGAATGGAGATAAAAGCTCTCCGCAGACGGAGGAATCCCTGGATCCTTCACGCACCTTGTTAGGCAGCGAGCAGGAACAATGGGTCCTTGATCATCTTGGCAAATCGACTGCTTCCTGGAATGTATTTGCCCAGCAAATCTTTTTTGCCAAAAGAAATTATGGCCCAAGCCCTGATTGGCCTTTATACAGTATGGATGGCTGGGATGGCTACACACCTGCAAGGGAACGGATCACGGAATTTGCCCGTAAGGAAAACATGGATAACTTGATCGTTTTGACAGGTGATGTACACGCGAACTGGGCTTCCAATATCCTGGCAGACTTTGATGATCCGTCTTCCAAAATGCTTGGAGCTGAGTTTGTCGGCACGTCGATCACATCAGGTGGAAACGGGGCGGACAAGCGCGCCGACACGGACCGTATTCTTGCCCAGAACGAACATATTAAATTTTTCAACGATTATCGCGGGTATGTCCGCTGTCATGTCACGCCGAACGAGTGGAGAGCAGATTATCGTGTGGTTCCATTCGTCTCGAGTCCCGGGGCAGATATTTCTACCAGAGCTTCATTTGTTTACGAAAAAGATTCAGAAGGACTGAAGGAAGTTTCAACGGCAATTGTTCCCCAAGGGAAACAGACGTCTTCTGAGGTGGAAGATGATCGTCATGAAGCGCACAACCGGGCCCATAAAAAGCAGGCCCAAAAAGGCAAACACATGCAAATGAACTAGCACCAAGGAGGCTGAGGCCATGAAAGATCGCAACCAGCAGCTGATCGGACACTTGGAAGAGCTCAGGAGCCGGGCCATTAAAACCGTACTCGCTTTCATCGGTTTCCTTATAGTGGGAATGGCTTTTATGAAACCGATCTACGGGTGGCTGATCAGGGATTTAGACATGAAGCTTGCGATTCTCGGACCGAGTGAGATTCTTTGGGTGTACTTGATGATAGCAGCCGTCTTCTCACTGGCTGCCACCATTCCTGTCGCTGCCTACCAAATTTGGCGGTTTGTCGCTCCCGGTCTGAGCCCGACAGAACGAAAAGTCACGTTACGCTTCATACCCGCCCTGTTCTTTTTGTTTATCTCCGGCATTGGGTTCGGTTACTTTTTACTCTTTCCGATCGTCCTGAATTTTTTGACCACCCTGGCAGCCGGTCAATTTGAAACGATGTTCACGGCGGAAAAATACTTCCGATTTATGCTGCACCTTACTCTACCTTTTGGCTTGTTATTTGAAATGCCTTTAGTGATCGTCTTTCTGACGGTACTTGGCATTGTGGATCCAGCCAAATTGAAAAAATCAAGAAGAGTAGCCTATTTTTTACTGATTGTGATATCCGTGCTGATTACGCCGCCGGATTTCCTTTCAGATGTACTCGTCATCCTGCCGCTCCTTCTTTTATATGAAATCAGCATTACATGTTCAACGATCGCTTATAAGAAACGTGCTTCTCAATCAGCGGAGTCACATGCAGGTCAAGAGAAATTAGTTCTAAGGAGTGAAGAGACTTGAATAAACAAGATATGAATAGAAGAGACTTTTTGAAAGCAAGCGGAATCAGTACAGCTGCCCTCGCCCTCGGCAGCACTGGATTGATGTCTTTCGGTGGAAATAAAGCATTTGCCGGCACATCCCAAAACAGGAAAACGACCGGCGGCTATGGTCCCCTTGTCAAGGACCCTGGCGGTGTGATGGACCTTCCCCGCGGTTTCCAGTACCGGATCATTTCAGAGGAAGGTGGAACACTATCCGATGGCAGACCCGTCCCTGCCAAGTTCGATGGGATGGCCGCTTACTCCGGTCCCCATAACTCCACCGTCCTTGTGAGAAACCATGAATTGAGCGGAAACAGCAAATACCCCGTGATCGGGAAAAACCCTTACCGCCGTGAAGAATCGGGCGGAACAACTTCCTTAGTCGTCGGCCCTGACCGCCAAGTAAGGAAAGAATATGTCTCTTCTTCCGGTACCATCCGTAACTGTGCAGGCGGATCGACTCCGTGGGGCACATGGCTCACGTGTGAAGAAACGCTGGAAGAGGGACATGGCTATGTGTTCGAAGTCGACCCAAACAACCCTGAAAACAACATCTCGAAAACCCCGATCCGCGACATGGGTGCCTTTTCCCATGAAGCCACGGCCATTGACCCGGCAACAGGCATCGTTTACTTAACGGAAGACGCCGGTCCCAGTTATTTGTATCGCTACCTTCCGAACGACCGCAGTCAAAAGGTCGGTGCCCTGCAAAAAGGCGGCAAGCTTCAAGCGGCAGCCATCGAAGAAATGAGCAAAGATGAAACCAGCTCTTTCAATACAGGTCAGCAATTCGGGATTGTATGGAAGGATGTAGATCCAGAGAAACCGACCCTTGATGCAGGCAGAAAAGGATGCATTGCCTTCAGCCGTCTGGAGGGGGCTTATTTTGAAGGCGGCGTGTTCTGGTTTGATGATACATCCGCCGGGGATAAAGATTTGGGCCGTGTCTACCGGTATATCCCGGCCACCAACACACTGGAGCTATTCTATGAATCTACTGCGCAGAATGATCTGGAAATGCCTGATAATATTTGCATCACTCCCTGGGGAGACCTATGGATCGCGGAAGATGGCGGCGGTGTCGATCGTGTCATCGGGATGACACCGGAAGGCGAAACGTACGTGTTCGCAGAAAATAAAGTGAACAATTCCGAGCTTGCGGGGCCAACGTTTTCTACAGACGGCCGAACCTTCTTCATCAATATTCAATCGCCAGGGATGACCTTTGCGATCTGGGGACCATTCGCCAGAAAAAATGCATCCCGCAGAAGGCTCATGGGCCATGCTGCACCGCCCGCTGCCTACGCACCCAAAATTTCAGACAAACTATCGGCCTTTGCCGAAGTTCAGGGAATGTCAGACCTGGAAGCAGCTGCTTTCGCACGTCATGGCATGCCCATTCTATAAACCCAACAGGAGGCGGAAATTATGCTAACGAATATCGGAATCCCAGGATTAATTCTTGTACTAGTCATCGCGTTGATCATCTTTGGACCTTCCAAACTCCCAGAAATCGGACGTGCTTTCGGAAGTACATTAAAAGAATTCAAAAGTGCTACCAGCGATCTTATGAATGGAAACGATCAAGAGAAGAGTAGCTCTGCAGACGAAGGTCAACGACTGAAAGCTGTGGAAAAAGATAAGCAACAGACAGGCAGCTGACTTTTATCACAAAAAAGCGTCCAGGGTTTTTTACTCTGGACGTTTTTGATGATGGGAATCTATTTCTTTATCTTTGATCGTTCCCCTCTTTTCTTTCAAATAGTTTTCATATACCGCTTTTGCTTTATCAGCTCTCGGTAAATCATTTACTATTCTTCTATGTATGTCATTCAACAGATAGAGACCCCTGAACATACAACCTGCAATGATGCCGAAAGCAAGAATACCACCTACCCAGGGTCCCGATATCAATAAGACCAAACCCAGTATACTTGCTAAAAAAATGGATAGTATCAAGTACAAACCAACAAATCCCCTATTCTTCTATCAATTTGTCCCTCATTAAAAGTAACCAGGAACAGCTTCAGTTCTACAATTCTGACATGCCTGCCTTATTATGTCAAAAATTTCACAGCCATTCGAATTTTTCTTGTAAGCATGGGAATCGGTTTGATGATTCCTGTAAATGCAAAAAAACACGAGCCCCCCTTATACCTGGATAAAAATACCTATATCCTATTAGTGACCCAAGAATTATAATATTCTAGAAATATTAAAGAGAAACCTAGGGGGACAAGGAATGAAGCAGTTAGTTTCAGTTTTTTTGGCTCTTGTCATCGGCTTTGGAGTCTTACCTGTTATGACTTATGCCATCGAGCCGAATGAACCAGAGTTTGAAAAGTTTTTAAAGGGTATTGGGTGGAATAAGCAAGATTATATCGATTATATTGAAAGTAAAGAATGGTATCTAGAAGATGTTGAGTCTATTGATGATCTTGGTACCCCTCTGTCGGAAGAAGCCGTTGGGGTGGTATTAGAAGAATTCGGCCTTAGCCGCGAGGAGTTAAATGCACTTCTAGTTGAATTTGGTGACATAGAAGAAGGACAAGATGTATTAGAAGGAACATGGATCATTTTTTCTGAAGATCTTCATGAATATGTCGATTTCTATTTAAACGGTTGGGAAGGTACTCCGATTAATGAAGAAAATCTTCAGAAGCTTCTGAATGATTATGGTTTTGAATCCAAAGAAGCACTGGAAAAGGTATTAAATGAAAACGATGATTCGATCGAAAACTATGAATATATTGAAGATCTTGAGCTTGCCGTTGATTATTATGTGAACGGGGGCGACGATTCAGACGAACTATTTGATCTATTCACAGAGATTGGATTGACAGATGAGGAATTTGAGAAATTGTTCACTCATCTTGAAACACTTGATTTCGAAAATCCTGCTTTGATCGATCAGATGATTGAGCTAAGTGAAAGAATGATGGCATTTGAGAATTTTGAAACGGCGGAAGAACTGTCCGTTGAACAAACCGCAGAGCTTTTCGACATAATGAATGACATGCTTGATCTATTTGAATTGAAGACGGATTATTATCTTGTAAAAGACGGTGAAAAACGACCCGTATCGATTGAATCTTTAATGACGATGGACACCACAGATGGGTATGATTTGTTGATTGAACTATACAACCATCAAGGAGCGTTTCTTGCCGATATCTTATTGACCGCTGACATGTTTGACTCCGGACTTATCCAGGAAACCGGTAAAGACATGATGCAGGCAGAGGAAATCGTGACAGAAAATCCCAAAGCAATAGAGAGGCAGACAGCAAAACCTCTGACTAAAACCGTCAAAGGCGGAGAGCTTCCAACAACGGCATCCAACTATGCTGGAAAAACATTCGCCGGGATTGCCTTTGTATTAGCCGGTATTTTCTTATTCCGTCGCAACGTGGTTAAAGGAATCAACCAATGAGAAATCATAACATGAGAAGAAGCAATCGCTTGCTTCTTCTTTTCCTATCTATCTTGTTGATTGTATTCGGTCTATGGTTTGGAGGTACGAATGCCTACGCCTATCTGAAAGGGTATTGGCTCTCTCAAACGGATCAAGTGGACGCCCCAGACTATAAAGCAGAGGCTGATGTAACGGAACAACATAAAGAACCAAAACCCCTTTACTCTAAACGTCCCGAAAAAGGTGAAAATATAGGTGAACTTATTATTCCAAAGTTGGAGGCAAAACTGCCAATCTATCACGGAACAGATGAAAATGAACTGGAAAAAGGCGTGGGACATTTTGCAGACAGTGTGTTGCCTGGTGAAATGGACAATTCCATCATGTCAGGACATCGCGATACAGTCTTTCGTAAACTTGGAGATGTTGGTGTAGGCGATCTGCTTATCGTTCATACCACAGCGGGGGAATTTACCTATAAAGTAAAGAAAGTACGTATTGTGGACAAGGACGATCTAACCGTTATTGTACCAAAACCTGAAGCAACATTAACGGTTTCCACATGTTATCCCTTTCATTTTATCGGGGCATCGCCTGAGCGTTATATCCTTGTGGCAGATCTAATTACTTCAAAGGAAAAAGGCTCTGATAAATCCTTATAATAAAAGCAGGTCCGGAAAACAGATGTTTTCCTGGTACTGCTTTTTTTGACGTGCAGAGGATGTGGTCAGGGTTGTGCAGGTGTGCACAGGGACGGTTCTCCTGCTTCCAACGCACAAAAAAAGAAGCAAGAGAACCGTCCCCTTGCTTCCTTCCATCTTTACTTCAAACTCTCCGATAACCCCGTAAAGATAACCCCCAGCGCATACGCACCAGCATCCGGATGACCTAGGCTTCGTTCCCCAACGGTACCAGCACGTCCCATCCGGGCAACGATATCCTTGGTTTTCTCGGCTCCCTCAACAGCGGCCTCTGCTCCTTTTTCAAATGCGGTCTTAAAGTCAGCACCGTCTGCGGCACTCTGTGACCAGGAGTCCGCACAAGGGACGAGTGCATCCACGAGCGTTTTGTCACCGACCTCTGCCCCTCTGCCGAAGGATCTTTCGCCTGTATCCTGGATTCCCTTTACGGCAGCCTTCAGCATATCAGCGAATTCTTCCACGGTCAGCTCCATTCGATCTTGTGCCGCTTTACCTGCAGCCCGGAATGCAGAACCCCATATCGGACCGGAAGCACCGCCGCAATATTCCATGATGACCATGGAACTTGCGTCTAAAAAGCTGCCGATTGTGAGATTATCCTGACCCAGGATCTCTTTCCACTCCCGTTTCAATTGCTTGAAGCCTTTGGAAACGCTCATCCCGAAATCCCCGTCTCCGGCATGTGAATCCAATTCACAGAAAGGTACTTCATTCTTAATGATGATGTCGCTCATTTTATCCACGAGGTAGATGATGTTCTCCAGAGAGGCTGTATTATTCTTGATTACAGCGTTCTCTTCCGGTGTTTCCACCTCGAATGATACCGGCTTCGGTTCATCATCCTCCTCGAGGTCGATGTACTCGACACCCGGAACCGGTCCGTCCACTCTGAATGCCGGCGCAGTACTCTCGCTTGACAGCAATGTTTTCAACTCTTCGTCCAGCTTCATTACGGTCAGGGAAACGCCTGCCATATCGATACTTGTCATGTAATTGCCGACAAACGCACGGTTAATCGTAATCTTTTTATCCGATAAGATTCTGGTAACGGCATTGTTGAAAAGATAGAGTTCTTGCAACGGCGTACCACCAAAACCGTTTACTAGGATCGCGATTTCGGAAGAATCCCCCTCTCCCATTTTCAGATCCTTCAGGAGGTCGTTCACCATACGCTGTGCCAATTCATCAGCGGACGCGAATTTTTCCCGTCTTGTTCCTGGCTCTCCGTGAATCCCGACGCCATATTCGATTTCATCATCATCCAATTTGAACGTCGGAGATCCACTGGCTGGGACGGTACAGGATGTCAGCGCGAAGCCAATGCTGCGGACATTTTCTGCTGCCTTCTCCGCCACGGCTTTGACTTCCATCAAGTCCCTGCCTTCTTCAGCAGCCGCTCCGGCAATTTTATGTACCAACACAGTTCCCGCAACACCGCGGCGTCCCACTGTATAAAGGCTGTCTTCCACGGCAATATCATCATCGACTTTGACATATTCCACCGGGATGCCATCTTCTGAAGCTAAATGAGCCGCATTTTTAAAATTCATGATATCCCCGCTGTAATTCTTAATGACCAAGAGGGCTCCCTTTTTACCGGCCGTCGCTTTAATCGCCTGATAAACCTGAATCTGCGAAGGCGACGCAAACACATCACCGCACACGGCAGCATCGAGCATTCCTTTTCCCACAAGCCCCGCATGTGCAGGCTCATGTCCGCTTCCCCCGCCGCTGATCAAGGTTACCTTATTTTCATTCAAATCCTTTTTCTTCATGACCTTATACTTTTTCATAAACTCGAGCTCCGGATGAGCCATGGCCATCCCATTGCACATTTCCACGACCAGATCTTCAGGTTTGTTCATGACTTTCTTCATTGATTACTCCTCCTCTAGCTTTTAGTTCTCAAATTATCTCACTGCAAATGTTAAAACGAAAGCATATCATCTTATAACGTTCACTACTGCTTTCTCTATTCTATAACCGTTTTTGCGGTGATCGAAAACCAGGAACCATGGAGACGGATCATCTGCTGCTTCCTCTTAATGTAAAAAGAAGCACAAGGTCCGTCCCCAAGCTTTCGTTAGTTTGTATATAGAAATAGGAACATAGCATAAACCCTAGGTTCCTTAGAGAGTACCTCTAAATAATTATCATTCTTAGGCACTTTTTTTAAAAACACTTTTCACCGCACCAACACTTTCCCTATCATCAACCTCATAAACGAAGCAACCTCACCCTCCCCAAGCTCTTCCCGGATCCAATCAAACTCACTCTCTAACAGACTCGCAATCTTCCGCACAGCGTCCTCATGACGAGAAGGCGTCATCTCCTCATAAATCTCCACCACCCTGTCTTGCAGCTCTTTCGGCAAATCCCTGTGGATCGTCTTTAAGCCAAGAACTGCCCGCTCCTTCGCATATCGCGAGAGCAGAATAATCGTCACACTCCTCATAGAATGCCGCAGCATTTCCACTGCCCATGTATGATTGCCTCTGGCCGCTGCTTTCTGATGCTGAAACAGGAACCAGGCTGCGTCGAGGACGTTATCCCTAAACTGCTCTTTGGAGATGGTCAAGTTTTGGGTAGATTCGTATTTTTCCATCAGATTGTCAGGGTCATATAAAACAGTAAAGAAATCCTTCTCCTGTATCGTCTTTTCTGTTACCGTGAACAGATCGATGTGCAGCCAATCCTCGTAGATGCCAATGATCTGCGGCGCGATGATGAAGATATCATCGTGAAAGAGGAGGTCCTTGTACGCCTTCAAATGATCGAGGCGACGGGTAAGGAATGCCTTCTCTTCCCCTTCCGAAACCAAACAATACAAGTCGATATCAGAATGTTGATCATGTTCGATCCTTCCCATCGATCCCTTTAAGAATACACTCCGGACACTGTGATCCTTTTTTAAACTCTCAAGCACTTTCTCTACGGCCACTTCCTGACGCATATCCATTTCCCCTTCGTAAAAAAGTATATTACGCCATTATACCAATTTTTTCATATTAAAGTAAGGTGAAAATTTAATACAGATCAGCTCCATATTTCATTGAAACATCAACATTTTCCTGCGATTTCAATATAGAACCTCAACCTTATCAAAAATTCAAAAAGGTCACCCATTAGACTGAGAGTATCAGGAAATGTTTTACATTTTCACTTTAAGAGGAGGAATTTTTCATGAAGAAGATTATTGGTATACTATTCGCTGGTGCAACGGCCCTCATGCTTGCAGGCTGCGGTGGGGATGCGGCTGTTGAGGAACTCGATCAGAACGATACAGAAAAAGCCGAGGCAAAGACCGCAAGTGATTCAAGTAAGGAAGAAAAACCTGAGGAAAAAGCACAAGAAGAAGATATTTGGACGTATTACAATGATGCAACCTGGTCGGAGGATTACAACGGATTGAAGATGGAAATCCAGAAAGCCGTCGTGACAGATAAGGCCCCTACCATGGAAGATGAGAACGCAGAGATGTCAGCAGTGGGAGTGAAATTCAAAATGGAAAATACAACGGACGGCAAGTTCACATTCTACCCTGATCAGGCCGTCCTCGTCACAAGCACCGGGGAACAAATCGATATGCCTGATATGTGGGTGTCCGAAAGCATCGGCGGAGAAATCGACAAAGGGGTAATCAAGGAAGGCAATATCATCTGGTACCTGGAAAGAGGCCACGCGGAAGAGATCGAGTGGATCAAGATGGAGTTCTCGGGGCATCAGGGAGCGGAGGATAATTTTGAAGCTGAGATGAAGGAGTATGAGATTGAGCTGCAGTTGAAGTAAGCAGACAGAATACAGCTCACGCCTGCTTGATGGCCGGGAGCTGTATCTCTTTTTGTGGAAATCCCTATATAGCAGTTGGCTCATGATTCCTAAGAGATAGAACTATCCCCTCACATCCTACCCATATAAAAAAACTCCCCAATATACTACCCTGGGCAAATGCCTATGGTAGGTTGGGGTTGGAGAGTTTTTCAACATCGGGTGAATAAGAAGCACGAGAACCGCCCCAGATTGCCCCCGTTGTCCTACTCAGTATGATCATTTACTCATGACTGTTTCTTTCTGATACCCGTAGACAGTTTTATGCCAAGTAAGCCTGAGAACCAGCATACTGCATACGATGAATGCAACCATCAGCCACGAGTATAGTTCCACTGGTTTGTTCAGAGTAATGCCTTCAATCAGCTTTAACAGCCAATAGAAGGGGTTGAACATGGCGATCGTATGCATGATACCCCCAACAAATAATCCCAAAGCAGGAAGTCCAATGAAAAGCAGGAACGTCACCGGCTTAATGATGGCAAGGGCCTGGGATTCATTCTTCGCATAATAGGCCATGAACATTCCCATGATGAGGGATAGAGAAATCCCAAGAGCCAGAACCAGCAACCCTTCTCCAACGTTAAAAGGAATCTGGAGGATCCAGTCAACAATCACAAAATCCATCAGGACAATGACAGAACTCACGATTATCTTACCCGCGAGCATATAGAAACGCGGGACCGGTTCTGTACGCTGCAGATCGATTGTTTTGTTTTCCTGTTCTTCAATGAGCTTAAATAACAGAATCATCCCCCCGGCGGAAAAGACACCGTAAAGAGTATAAGCAAAGATGGATGAGAATAATTGCTCACGATCAGCGGAAGAAGTAACCTCTGTCTCTCCCTCTAAAATGAATCGGGCTTTCTGTATGGCGTCTTCCGTCTCTCTTCCATCTGTCATGAGTTCGCCATTCTCAAGGACTCCAATCGCCGTATCTACATCGCCCACCCTTTTTTTCATTTCTTCTATGGTGGAAACATAAATAATTTGAACATCCTCGGACTTGATTTTCTCAAGACTTTCCTTATCAAAAGCCACAAGCTTTGGCAATGTCGAATAGGACTCAGAAACACCTGTTGTCCCCAGTGCGATCAAGATGGGGAAAGCAAAAACAAGCAAGACGAACAAATGTCGAAGAGAAAGGGCTGTTTCTCTTTTAAGGTTTGTGAAAAACATGAAATTCCCTCCTTATAATCGGAATCCTTTTTTGTAGGTGAACCAATAAAACAACGTGATAAAAAATAGATAAACAATGAAAGTGAACAAGCTTAGTGATACGAGGGACACCGCATCATAGCTGCCATTGAACGGGTATAACAGATCATAGAGCCCTTTAATGATATAGTTGAAAGGATTACCAGGAATCGCTGGTATATTCCACGTAGGCAGAAGCAGGCGCATCAATGTTGCAAATAGTAATCCTGTTACCACACTCCCCGCAACCATCACTGAATTCTGCTTCTTCACCAACATGGTGAAGAAGACACCGGCACTAATCATCAAAATAGTGGTCAGCAACGTAAAGAGGGTGAACTGGAGCACGAGCATCGGTTCCGAAAGGCGTGAAGCCATAATTCCAATGCTTATAACCCCCATGATAAGCAGCAATAGAACATGCTTTCCTGCAAAATACTGAACGATGTTTCGGCTCGTTCTCATCAAATGGATCATCCCTGTTTCCATATCTTCTGCAATCTGCATGGCTGCAAGCCAGAAAATGATGTCGACCATGACCGATACAATGAGGATGGCGATCTTCCCGCTCCACGCCTCCATCCACACTGCATCCTTGAAAACCAGGACAAGAACGTTATAGGTGACGATAATAAAGCCGATATAGCCAAAGAGAACCGCTGTTAAATTGTTTCTCCATAATTTCAAGAACTCAAATTGAAGCAATTCATTCCCCTCCTTTTAACCCTCGGCCCACTACCTTGATGAATATTTCCTCGAGTGATGCTTCTTGAGAATGAATGCTGCTCCAATCATCCTTTTCAAGAAATGTCAGTAAATCTTCCTTTTCTGTTTCTCGATTGAACACTCTTTCTTCTCCATTAGCCTGGACAATGACGTTGTTCTTTCCATAACGTCTTTTGTAAGAGGCAGGTGTATCCGTTTCAATGATTTTTCCATTGTTGAAAAATGCGATACGATCGCAAAGCTCTTCCGCTTCATGCATATCATGAGTCGTCAGGAACATCGTGGTTCCCCTTTTGTTCATTTCCCCTAACAATCCCCTTATATGTGAAGCGATTTCTGGGTCCATCCCGGAGGTCGGCTCATCCAAAAACAGCAGCTTTGGGTCGGTGACCATTGCCCTTGCCAATACAAGACGTGTTTTCATCCCCTTGGAATATTCCGATACTTTTTTATCCTTCGCATTATATATATCAACGGTTTTCATGATCTTATAGATATCTTCTTTTGAAACCCCGTATAGCTTGGCGTGATAATAAAGATTCTCCAAGCCAGTAAGCGTCGGATAAACGACATCCCCTTCAAAACTGATTCCGATTTTCTTATAGAACCGATAGTCAATCTTGGAAACATCCTTCCCCATAAGAAAAACGGTGTCGGGACTGGGGACCAAGAGTCTGGTCAAAAGTTTTATTGTGGTAGACTTCCCTGCACCACTCGGCCCTAAAAAACCGAAGATCTCGCCTTCATCCACCTTAAAGTTCAGCCCATCAACGGCTTTGGTCTTGCCATCATAGGAAAAGCTCAGGTTATTAACTGTAATGCTGCTCATTCTAATTCCCCCTCCAAGTTTTATAATTTATGAAACGATTTGTTTAATTTGTTTCATTTCTTGAGATTATGATATAATACATTTATATTTTTTGCAACATTATGCTTGAATTGTTTCAAAATGAAAGGAGACATCAGAATTGGATGGTTTTCAAAAGAGGACGGATCAAAAGAAGGAAATGATTAAGAATACGGCAATAGAGTTATTAAGGACTCTGCCCCCTAAAAAAGTGAGTATTCGTGATATTTCCGCAAAGGCAGATGTATCGATGGTGACGATCTATAACTACTTTCAGAATAAGGACGGTCTTTTCCTTGAAATCGTGAAGGATATGGTAGACGAACAATTGAACTCCTCAAGAAAAATTATAGAAAGCGGAGAACAATTCCCTCTGAAAATAAAAAAACTTATTTACAATAAATCATTATTATTATCAGATTTCCACCCGGATTTTATTACGTATATTATGCAAAATGAAGAAACTAAAAGGATTCTATCCGAGGTTCACGAAAAGGAGAGCTCAAGCTTAATAGAAAAGTTCATCCAGTCAGGAATTGAAGAAGGCTATGTGAATCCGGAATTGCCTGCACCGCTCCTAATGAACATGATTGAGCTATTCAGGAGAGATATCCATTCTCAAGAAAGCATCCTCTCATCGGGGTTTAATATGAATGAGATCCATATGCATATTATAGAAATGCTTTTATATGGAGTTTCCGGAAAAAGGAAGGAGTAAGAGTAATGGAAGTCAAACCGTTGAACCTGAGATTTGCTACTATTCATGAAGCTAGGTTGTTCCGAATGACATTGAGGAAAAACAAAGTGGAAGGTCGATAAGCTCGTAAACGTGGTGGTTCGTCTTCAAAACTGGAGCAGATTCCATGTCGCAAGAGATCGTCAGAAAGTAACATATTCAAAAGTGGTTGGTTATCAAGGTTTTCCAATCAAGTATTAAACTAATAAACAATTATTTCTATAAGCATAAGGGAGGGATGTTTTTTGGTGAAAGGAAGCATTTATAAAAGTGAAGGGAAAACGCTTATTACTCAACACTACGATCAGTATCTAAAGTCGTTTAATTTTGATGTCGAGCAGGTATATGTTGATACAAGTTATGGTAAAACACATATTCTTGTAGCAGGACCACCAGAAGGAAAACCCGTTTTTGTATTTCAGGGTGGTAATTGTATAAATCCAATGACTTTATCTTGGTTTTTACCACTCGTAGATAAATACAGGGTTTATGCACCAGATACAATTGGTCATCCAGGATACAGTGATGAAAGTAGAATTTCAGCGAAGGACAATAGTTTTGCCCAGTGGATAAAAGAACTAATGGATTATTTTACTATAGAAAGTAGTGCGTTTGTCGGTCCGTCCTACGGGGCAGGTATTATTTTGAGATTAGCCACATTTATGCCAGATAAAATTGACTGTTCTGTATTGGTATCACCAGCAGGAATAAGATTAGGTTCTAAGATCAGGATGATTAAAGATATCTTACTTCCTCTAGTCTTATTTAATGGTACTTCATCACAAAAATATCTCAATAAAATTACTGATATTATGTCAGATAAAAAGATGAAAGAAATGGATAAAAAAATTATTGGAGATGTATTTAAATATACTAGACTTGAGCAGGAAATGCCTAAATTAACTACCAAGGAAGAATTGTTACATTATAAATCCCCCACTTTAATCATAGCAGGTAAAAAAGATATCTTTTTTCCTGAAAATAGATTAAATAAAGTTGCTAGAGAAATCATTCCAAATTTAATTGCAATTAAGACCTATGATATGGGACATTTCCCATCTGAAGAGCATCTGGTAAAAATTAACGATGATATTATAGAGTTTTTAGATGATTATTACTGACCCCGTCCAGTATCTATTAGAGAAGCAAGAAGCATGGGGACGGTTCTGATGCTTCCCAAGAGGAAAAAGCACGAGAACTGTTCTCGTGCTCGGTTCATCCTGGGCCAGTTCTTTACTAAAGTAGAGTCAGAACCGTCCCCAGTTAACCCACAAGCGTTAGCATTCGTCAAAGGTCCGTCCCTCCCCAAGGATCAACACCAACTTTCCCACTCTTCCCTACATACCCACTTAGGTATATAATAGAAATTATAATTACTTTAGGATAATAGAATATTAATAGAATGTTAGACGAATCAAGTCTCAATTTGAACGGCCTTTCACTAAACTCCCTGAATAGGATGGATAACGGATGAAAACGAATGCTAGTTTTCCAACGAATGAAGAAGCAATAACAAGGTGTAAGGACTCTTCCGAACACCAACAGGTTCTCTATAAACGAACGTTGATGATCATCATGATCGCTCAAGTCTTTGGAGGCGCAGGGCTCGCTGCCGGTATTACGGTGGGGGCGCTTCTCGCTCAGGATATGCTGGGGACGGACAGCTTTTCCGGCGTGCCCGTTGCCCTATTCACTCTGGGGTCAGCCGGGGCCGCCCTCTTTGTTGGACGGCTTTCCCAGCGCTATGGAAGACGGCTCGGACTTTCTGTCGGTTTCTTGATCGGAGGGATCGGTGCAATGGGAGCCGTTGCAGCGGCTGTATCCAATTCGATTATCCTTCTTTTCCTATCTCTCCTGATCTATGGCGCAGGTACGGCCACTAACTTGCAGACGCGCTATGCAGGGACGGATTTGGCAAAACCTTCACAAAGAGCCACTGCCGTCAGTTTTGCCATGGTCTCGACCACATTCGGTGCAGTCGCCGGCCCCAACTTGGTTGATGTGATGGGCCGTTTTGCCGAATCAATCGGGATCCCACCTCTGGGCGGACCATTCATTCTGGCATTTGCTGCCTACACCATTGCCGGGATTGTCATTTTTACCTTAATGCGCCCGGACCCATATCTTGTGGCGAGAGCTCTTTCAGCATCACCGAAAACGATGGATGACGGCCTTGCCACTGAAGCGATCACTTCTTCCGAAAGAAACAAACGGGGCATTTTCCTGGGATCGACAGTGATGATCCTGACTCAAATCGTCATGGTCGCCGTCATGACCATGACTCCTGTTCACATGGGCCATCATGGACATGGGCTAACGGCCATCGGTCTCATCATTGGCATTCACATCGGTGCGATGTACCTGCCTTCACTTGTTACCGGGGTCCTTGTTGATAAGTTCGGGCGGATGCCCATGGTTCTTGCATCTGCCCTTACGCTTCTTGCTGCTGGAATTCTGGCAGCTACTGCACCGACAGATTCAATCTTGATTCTTGCCATTGCACTCGCACTTCTTGGACTTGGCTGGAACTTTGGATTGATCAGCGGCACAGCCATTCTTGTCGACTCGACAGATCCTGCTACCCGGGCAAAAACCCAAGGAACGGTGGACGTGTTCGTCGCATTATCCGGTGCAACTGGTGGTGTGCTATCAGGAGTCATCGTTGCTTTCTCCAGTTATCCGGCCCTTTCGATAGGTGGAGGAATTGTTTCACTTGTCCTTATTCCAGCTATGATTTGGTTTCTTGTAACTTCCAGACAAACGGGCAAGCACGGTGACGGTCCTGGCGCTTTCTAATAGTGTCTAACTTGCAACAGGGACAGTGAACCTGTCCCTCAGTCCCAACCTAACCCATAATAAAAAGCACTGCATAACAGCAGTGCTTTTTGTGTGAATTCATTGCACTGGGGAACAAATTGACATGCCCGATATGTGGGTGTCCGATAGCACCGGCGGAGAAATCGACAAAGGGGTCATCAAGGAAGGCAATATCATCTGGTACCTGGAAAGAGGCCACGCCGAAAAGATCGAGTGGATCAAGATGGAGTTCGGCGGCCATCAGGGAGGGGATGATGACTATGATGCAGAAAGGAAAGAGTATGAGATTGAGCTGCAGTTGAAATAAGTGTGCATAAAAATGGCGCATGCCCCCGGTGCGTAGATACCACTAACGCACCGGGGCCTGCACCAATAATAATATTCAATCCTTCACACTAACTCACTCAAGCCTTCATCAAGGAGCCCCAACGCAAACCCCAACTCCTCCTCCGTCACAACAAGCGGAGGATGCCACGTTATACAATTCCCACCCGAAACCTTAAACGACAGTCCTCTTTCCAGGCAGTAATACAAGACGCGTTCAGCTAAATCGGGATGCCTCTCCTTCGATCCCCCGTCCTTCACCAGTTCAATCGAGATCATGAGCCCTGCAATCCGTATGTCCCCGATGCATTCATGACGTTCTGCAAGCCTGTTTAGCTCGTCACGGACAAACGCAGAAAGTGCCTGGCACCGCTCCCCGAGCTTATGATCGTCGATATAGTCGATTGTGGATAAGATGGCCGCGCTTCCGATTGCCGGTTTTTCGTGTGTATAGTGCCCGAGGGAAATATCCCCGGCACAATCGTACTCCCTTTTGGCAAGGACGGCAGCCTGCGGGATGATTCCTCCTCCCAGGCCTTTTCCTAATACAAGAAGGTCCGGTTCGAAGCCGAACTGCTGATGGACGTAAAATGTTCCGCTGCGGTACAGGGCCGTCGGGATTTCATCAAAGATTAAGAGGATGCCATGTTGATCACAGATCCTCCGCAGCCCTTCGAAATAGCTGCGCGGTGGGATATGTGTATCGGTTGCCCGGATCGGCTCAAGTAAAATCGCACCGATTTCCCCTTCGCTTTCAATCATGTATTCCAGATACCGGAGGCAAAAGGCCGCGATCTCTTCGGGAGATTCACTGTTTAAGAGATTGCGGTAGCCATTATACGGGATCCCTTTCAGTACTCCGGGCATGAGTGGGCCCATCTTGCATCGTTTTTCTCTCAGCCATGGGCTTCACGTCCTGGATGAAGCGGATGAAACAGGGGATATGCAATTGCCTGAACGAATCAACAAGCCTTGGTCGATCGGTGACATCGTGACCCTGTTGGTTTTTAGGATCCTTATGGTTCTGTTGATCTTTATTATTGAAAGCATCATCTATTACAAAAAGAAACTAAACGCCATTCCTCAAAGGGTAATGGCGTTTTCTTTACTTCTTCGCTCGCATCTGGCTTTTTTTTTGACCAAGGTAAACCACATCCTAAAAAAGAGCCAATGGACCTGTCCCCCCGGCTTCCCGTGTGCTATAGTATCCTAATATCAAATGAGAACGGAGTGATGATATGAATTCAACTGCGAAAGAAATTACACTGATCATTATTGGCTCCTTATTCTTCGCTCTAGGGGTGAACTTATTCGCGATCCCGAATGAGCTTGGGGAAGGCGGCGTGACCGGTATATCCATGACCCTCTATTATGTTTTGGGATGGTCACCGGGTATCACCAACTTCGTCATGAACGGGGTCCTCTTAGCGATCGGTTATAAAGTATTAAATAAACGCGTGACCTGGTATACTATGCTCGCGATCTTCTTTTCCTCCCTCTTTATCCACCTGACAGAAGGCATGGGGAATTCTGTCGATATCATGCTCGGCACGGTCTTCGCCGGTGTGTTCATCGGGTTAGGCCTCGGGCTTGTGCTGCGTTCAGGTGGGACGACGGGAGGGTCCACCATCATTGCCCGCATGCTGAATCAGCATTTCGGCTGGGCCGTCAGTACAACGATGTTCGTGTTCGATATTATTGTCGTTCTCGGTTCTTCGTTTGTCATCGGGGTGGAGAATACGATGTACACGGGAATTTCCATCTATATCAGTACGAAGATACTGGATTACTTGATCGATGGTTTTGATACCAGAAAGGCCGTCACGATCATTTCCGCGCATACTGACGCCATCGCTGAAAAAGTGAGCGCAGAAATGGACCGCGGGGTGACCGTCATTAATGCAAGAGGTCACTACTCGAAAGAATCCAAGGATATTTTGTATGTGGTCATCAATAAGCAGGAACTCTTCCTCTTAAAGAAGATGATCCAGCAAATTGATGAGAAAGCGTTTGTGGTGGTACATGATGTGAGGGATGTGTTCGGGGAAGGATTTACGTTTCCGAAGACATAAGAAATAGAGTATGGCCCGTGGCGGTTGCCGCGGGCCTGTTTACTTGGTCCACCTTGCCCTGTGACTTGTCTCTTATACTCTGCTTTGCACAAAACAATTTGTAAGTTTTCAACATCTTGATCATTAATCCGTAATTAAATGACAAATTTTCAGTTTGGTTAGAGATTGGAGTGAAAGTAAAGCCAGTTTAATGTAAACCTCCTACTAATAATATTCTTCATAAATGTAAAGAATATATCTACTTAACCATTTCCAATGGAGGATAACCATGTCAACAGACAAAATCAAATTAACTTCGGCTGAAATTGCCACCCTTTGGTCTGCTTATATGAATGACACCATGGCTCACTGCATCTTAGAATATTTTTACGTTCATGCAAAGGATAAAGAAATACGTCCGCTTGTTGGATATGCAAGAACCATTACAAAAACACATATTGAGAAAATCTCTCTTATCCTTAAGGATGAAGGGTTGCTCATACCTAATGGATTTGCTATTGAAAAGGATGTTAATTTAAATGCACCTAGGTTATATACGGATGAATTTATGTTAACTTTTTTAGACCTTATGTCAAAATCAGGGTTAATTGCCTATGGCGGATTTATTTCAATGGTTTCTCGAAAAGACTTAAGAACTTATCTAATTGAACGATTACATGAGACAACAAAATTGTTTGATGCATGTACTGATGCCGCTCTTCTTAAAGGGCTATATGTTAAAGCACCTTATATTGCATATCCCACTAGAAACGATTTTGTCGACAATAAATCCTATTTATCTGGTTTTTCCTTATTTAATAAGGAACGCCCTTTAAATGCTATTGAAATTTCATATTTATTCATGAACATTAAAACCAATGTACTTGGAACAAAACTCGCAATAAGTTTTGCTCAAACCTCGCCTCGTGAGGATGTCCAAAAATGGATGTTGCGGGGAAGCGATATTGCAAAAAAGCATATTGAGATATTTTCAAAAAAATTATTGGATAATAATATACAATCTCCTATGTCTTCAGACGTATCCATTACAAACGAGACGACTCCACCTTTTTCAGATAAATTAACATTATTTCTTATGACTTTTTTAAGCGCATCTGGGGTGGGTAATTATTCAACTGCAGCAGCTGCAAGTCAGAGAAATGATTTAGTTCTTATCTATGAAAGACTCTCATTGGAAATAGGACAATATGCAAAAGACGGTGCAAATATAATGATTAAGAATAAATGGTTGGAAGAACCACCAGGTACAATAGATAAAGACAAGTTGTCTAAATCCAAAGATCCTGAGTAGGGAATCGACTAAAATGTCCTCACCTTTTGATTCAAAAAGGCAGGACATTTTTTGGCATAAAACGAGGACATTCAAATAATCTTTCAGAAATTAAAAGCCCCTCTCAATCCCGGTCCGTCTCCATCAACGGAAGACGGACATCCACATTCCCTACCCTCACCCATTTATCCATATAAACCTCCATGAGGCGTTATTTTGTTTTACAAGCCAAATAAATGTTACCTAATAAACTAATGAAAAGTAAGTACGCACTTTTTCGTTTAATGCTTACCAGAGGAAGGAAACCTTGGCGTTTTTTATCATTATATACGTACCTAGAATACATTGTATTTATTCATTTATATTCATATTCAACGAAGATATTTGGACATCTACTTGATAATCGATGTTTGCTTGACTGAAAGTATTGTCCCAGTCATCTTTGTGACTTTTCCAATAGTCCGGGTGTTGAATTCTAACGTAGTCGTGAAATTCTAACACATCCACTTTCAAGTCCTGTTGGATTTTCTCTAAACTATTTTTTATTTGTTCTTTGATTTTTTCTTCTATTTGTCTTTCTAGATCCTTAATATTTTCTTCCTTTGTGAGTTCATCCGTTTCTGCGAGCAGTTCAGTTATGTGCCCGCTTACTTTAGTATCAACTTGAAAGGAAATTTGTCCATTCTTTAGTAGAGGTTTGACTTTGCTATCGACGGTTTCAAGCTCATACGTAATTGTTTTGTTGCTGCCTTCTTCCTTTATCTTTACGATTCCTCCATCTGTTAAAGCCGTTAACCAATTAATTCCTACCAATTCTTCTTCATTTAGAAATCCTACTTGAGTGATAGTGTCCCCTTTAATCACAGCTGCCCCGGTGAGGATGATTTCATTATTTCTTTTCTCTATATTTTGCAGAAGAAAACTTGATTTCGCCTCCATCGTTGCGTTGATTTTCGAAAGAGTCATGGGTTCGATTAGCTTATTCGATTTTTCGATATGATCTGATACCTCTTTTATATGCACCGAAGGAATTTCATCCGTTTCCGTATCCATAATGTCCCTTGACAGACCACCCGTTACCATGATCAAACAACTCATTCTTGCCTCGGGATCACGAATGAAGAAATCCAATAATTCTCTCATATTTCTTTTTTGGGCTACTTTACTGCTTAATACAACCAGTCTTTGATGTTGCCCGTTCAGAGTGTTTTTTCGTTTTAATAAAACTTCCCGTGCGGCCTCAAGTAATGATTCACCTGTTTCATTCACATTAACAAAAGGCTTTGCATTACCTGAATACGTCTTAGAAGATTGGTTGCCGGACACATTCACAAGTTGAAAGGTCACATTCATTAAATCCTCTTTTGAATACTCATGACTATTACTTTGCCCCTCATCTATCCCAACACCCAATAGAAGGTCCAATTTTTCAATATCCTTAGAACTCCAACATCCTGTCAACATTAGAACAGTGAGTAAGAAGATAAAAAGATATGTAACATTCTTCAATTGAATTTCCTCCTTAAGAAAGAGATTCCCAATAAAAGGATTGGCAGTACACCAAATAAAAGGATCGCAGCATTTCCAAGCAAATCTCCTAATGCGAATAATTGGTGGATATCATTCGGGACCATCGAGATGATCAATACGATGGGAAGAAAGACAAGGAGAAATATCTTAATATTCTTATTGAATAATTGTGACATCCCCAGGGAGGCAACATAAAGCGTGATGGAGATTGTAGCGAATATTTGTAGTATCCATACGATCAAAAACAACGAGTCAAAGCGTTCAAAAAAGATGCCTGGAAATTCAAACGAATTGATGAGAGAAATAGTCGGCCAAGCAAGATTCCCTACTCCATCTATTGATAACGCACCTATGACAATAACGACTGTAACCAGGTAAAAAATCATCGGTAGTAATACTCCAATAAAGACAATCTTTTTCCCTTTCTTGGGATCCGTTAAATAGGCCGATAAAATTATTATTAACTCGATCCCAATGTAGGATAGTGACGTTGTCTTAACGCCCTTTAACACGGGGAGGATTCCATTTCCCATAACAGGGCGCAGGTTATTGATTTCAAATAAACCTAAACTCATTGTGGCAATTAAGATGAAAATGATGACGGTAAGGGGGAAAATCACCTGGAACACACGTGCTATGGAATTAATTCCATCTGTATTTAAATAAAAGGCAAGCCAAAGAAATAATACAATTAAAACCGGAATGGGAGTCCCCTCCAGTAAATAGGTTTCGGTTACTTCAGCCATAACCCTGACTTCAAAACTGGTGAGTGTAAGGAAATAAATAATCATTGTTACCCCAAGGATGACACTGATGATTTTCCCCACAATTTCTCTACTATACTGAAAAAAAGTTTTGTCAGGATATCTGTTGTTAAGGATTAAAATGATCATCCCTACTATGATGGGAAAAATACTGCTGATGATAATGGTTATCCAGATATCGGGCGTCCCCACTTCAGCAGCAGCTGTCCTTGGCAGCGTTAATATACCGACTCCAAGGATATAGTTAATAATGAGAATTATAGCTTGAGTAGGACTAATTCGTTCCTGTTGATTCAAGTTCATTCATTACAAGTCCTTTCAATAAGTGAAGTCCTTGACTAACCTTTTCTCATTTTGTCGCCAGGCTTCAGAATTTCGGGTCTCTTTTTCATTGATTGGATCGGCAGTCTGATTAAAAAGTCTTTCCAATCGCTGATTTGGTAAGGTACTGCAGGACCGAGGAAAGGGACTCCAAAGCTTTTTAACCGGACAAGGTGAATACAGAAAAAAAGGAAAAAGACGATGACACCATAGAGTCCCAGAGTAGCAGCTAAAAACATGGCTATAAATCTTAAGATACGTAATGAAATACTTAACGTATATTGCGGGAGTGAAAACGATGATATCGCCGTTATGGCCACAACAATGACTGTAACCGGACTAACGATACCTGCTTGCACCGCAGCCTCTCCAATCACAAGACCCCCGACGATCCCAATGGTTTGGCCGATAGGTTTTGGTAAACGCAACCCTGCCTCCCTTAATATTTCAATCGAAACTTCCATTAACATAACCTCAATGAGAACAGGAAATGGGACTCCTTCACGAGAGCCGATAATGGAAATGGCCAGATTTGTTGGAATTAGACCCTGATGGAATGAGACAAAGGAAATATATAAAGCGGGAGTGAAGACCGATATGAATGCAGCCGTATATCGTAACAACCGAATCAACGAGCCGGGAATCCATCGATCATAATAGTCTTCTGGTGATTGCAGATACATATTGATGGTCACTGGAGCAATCAAGACAAATGGGGTACCATCCAGCAAAATGCCTACTCTCCCCTCTGACAATGCAGCAATCACCCGATCAGGTCGTTCCGTGCTTTGAATTTGCGGGAAAAGTGAGAAAGTATTCTCTTCAATAAATTCCTCAATATATCCAGATTCCGGTACATTATCGATGTGAATCGATTCAATCTTTTCCTTCACGTTCTGTATGATTGTTTCATTGGCAATGCCCTCTATATAGGCGATGATCAGTTCCTTTTTAAATCGTTCTCCAACCTGGAAGCTAATGAACCTTAGATCCTTATTTACACCAGCTTTTCTTAGAATTGCTTGATTATCATTAATATTTTCATTAAAACCGGTTCTGGGACCTCTCACCACCTGCTCGGTTACAGGTTCTTCAATACTCCGATCTTTTGATCCGCTTGTTTTTAAAATGATTGCTTTAGTAGATTTCTCATGAAGCAATGCTGTTTCCCCTCTTAAAATATAGGAGGTGATTGTATGTATATCCGTTTCCTCATGACATTCACTCACAGGAAGCATTTCTTTAAGAGAATAAGGAATCCTCTCATCATCTATCGTGTTAAAAATAAGGGTGTCCAAAATATTATTATTAATAATGGCTGTATCGACTAACCCTCTCGTGAAAATGATCGAAGCTCTTGAATCATTCATGAAAAATTCCCGGGTTATGATATCATTATTTCCCCCCAGCACTTCATTGATCATCGATACATTGTCAGATATATCGCTTGTCATCATAAGGGTTGATTCCTTCTGTTTTGATGAGCCGGGTTGTTTCATTGCACCAGTAAGTAAGGTCGTTAATTTCATGATGATAATGGGTACGATCAACGTTAATATGGCGTAGATGTATACGTTGAAATCGGGAAGGTATCCAATGACCTTATGAAGAAAATCCACTAAACAAACCTCCTAAATAAGCTTGCTCTCATCTAGTTTCTCTTTAAAGTAAGGATTTATTCCGAGGGTACACGATATCAGTGTTTTCAACTGCTTCCACGTCTTAAGGCGGTTAAATCAAAAAAAATCCCCCGAATTACTTCGGAGGATCGTTATTAAAATGAAATTCCTATTGATTTCCGTAAATATTTCCGGTCGTTGACGTCAATACACCATTCTGAGCATTTAATTTATATTTCAAGCCATTGCTGCTTGTCCAAGTCGGGAAGGAAAATGTATCACCTGTTTCTAACTTCACCATTTCAATGTCTTTCATTGTTAATGGTGAGCGTGAGCCGCTTGTTGGTGCACCTGTTGTACGAGCGATGTATACAGCGGCATCCGTACTTCCCGGTTGAGATACAACACGTGCCGAGCCGTCTGCTTCAACTAATAAAGCAGTTTGTTCGTTAACGGCAATCCCTTTTGCCTGTGTCGTCCAACCGTCCATGATATTACGAGCCATAAACCCAACAAATCGCCCCATACGGTCGCGTTGCTCGAAATGCGTATCCGTGATGGTGCTTGTTAAATAAGGGTTATCTAATAAGTTGCGTGTAAACGTCATGTAACGATTGCTTGGGTTACTTAATGCTTCATCTGAATAAACCGAACCGTTTCTCGCATCATAAACAAATTGCCCTTGAATCGCGAGTCCTGCACTCGTTCCACCTATTGGAACATCGTAGATTGAAATTAAATCATTTAATGTATCTTCCAGTGGTGTATCTATTATATAGTCCACATATAAAGACTGATCACCACCCGCAAAGAAAACGGCCTCTGCTTTAAATACTTTATCAAGTACAAACGCATCGTACGCAGCATTGCGATTATTTAATACAATGGTTTCCACTGAGTCTAAGGGAACACCGTTACTTGCGGCTAAGTCGTACACATATTGATTGTAGCCATCACCACCAGATGCTCGTAGAACAACAAAGTCCCCCCCGTTTGCCTTTTCCGCCATCCATAGCATTGCTTCATCCACATCTGTTGACCCACCCATTAAGTTAACCCCATAAGTGGTAGATCGGGTAATGTTTGTCGTGTCTCCATAGCCGTAATACGTATAATCCTTACTTGCTGCTTCAGCAGGCCCTTGAGCAGCCAGTAATCCCAATGACAAACCAATCGTTGCAGCCATTTTTAAATATTTCTTCATTTTTCTTGCACTCCCCACACTTCATTATTTGTAGGGACATCTCAGATCTTCCCTACACTTAATCTAAGTGCAAGTTTTATGCCAATTTGAAAATTGTAAATTTTCAGTATTTTAATGTGTTAATCTGCTTTTTTAATGTCTTTTAGGTTATTCTAAAAAAAACCATTTAACCCCAATAACCCATTTAACTATTAATCCTATCAAGTAGAATGCATGACATCTTAACCCCGATTTCCTTAAAGTAAAGAAGGAGGTAACCAAAATAATCGTAGCAGAAACGACTAAGTATAAAATCACCCTAGGCATAAACAGGTTAAACAAATAGAAAAATAGAGTTACCCGTGTTTTTCATTAGAAAGCAGACTTATATACTATTACTGAACCAATCCTGTGCTTCAAATACAATAACCATCACTTTTTTAGATTAGCCTTCATCCATGCTGAAATCTGTTGCTCATCTGTATATGGAATTTGTTCAAGTTGATTGATCACCAGCTCTTGTCGCTGTAATGAATGATTTTGACTTAACTTCGCTTTTCCTTCTATCTTACTGATTTTCATTTTGAAACCTTGAACTCCCTTGCTCAAGCCAGCGAGATACTCAGCACCTGCATCCTGTAATCTGTATGAGCTATCAGGAGCTTCATAGTTCACTACCATTTCATGGAATGATTCCATTAACTCATTTTCATCCTCCAGAAGCTCGACTTCTCCATACACATGAACGGTCACGTAATTCCATGTGGGCACTGCTTTATTCGTCTCATACCAGGATGGGGAGATATAACAATGCGGACCATGGAAAACAGCCAGGACCGTTTGATTTTCAATATCTTTCCACTGAGGATTCGGGCGTGCAAAGTGTCCGTATAAGTACTTCCCGTTTACTATTAAGGGTATATGTGTGGCACATGGCAATCCATCGTGTTGAGAAAAAAGAGTCGCAAAACTATGTTCTTTCATGATTTCGTAGGCAACCGATTCATCTGTGATCTTAAAATCTTTTGGAATATACATGATCCTATCCTCCTTTCAGCTATACACTTGTTCGTTTCTCTACTGCTGCGACCGCTTCGATTTCCACCAATTGATCTGTGTACCCCAGTACAGTCACTCCTGATAACGTACTCGGGACGTCATGATCCCCAAACTCTTTTCTTATCGCGTTCCAAGCCGTCACTAAATCCGACTGATTCAGAGAAGCTACAAGGACCCGGGTATATACGACGTCCTTCAAGGAGGCACCACTCTCATTCAGTACTTCCTTCATATTCTCCACACACAGTTTGGCTTGAAGTTCGTAATCATTGATATGAGGAACTTCCCCTTCTTTGTTAAGAGGACAAGCCCCGGCTAAAAACAGGAGATCCATGTCCGAAGGTACTCTTGAAGCGTATGCATAATCAACATGTGCTAAATGTGCTGATCGAATCAATGATATTTTTTTGTTCATGTTGTTCCCTCCATTTGTTTTGACGAACCGGATTTAAGACGGCTTCGTTCTGTTCAATACCCCTAAATATTCTTTCCAAGGCCCCACATCTTCCAAATAACGATTGGAAAACACCCTTGCAATTTGAGAAAGATGGGTCAGATCATGGACCACCCAAGTGGAGATTAGTTCTCGTGCGCTGACCCTTCCGAAAGCAGGATGCATACCTGTTGAATCAAGGGAATGCTGAGCCACTAACTCTCTTAACTCAATCACATTCGTTGCTCTGAGGGAATCAAATTCCATGATCTTCTCCTCGAGACTATTTGAAGTGGACTCTTCTAAATGGGAAAAACGATCAAAAGCAGGAAACACAGTACTTTCCCCGTCTTGAAAGATTATCTTCAATCTCGGAATCCAATTGTGTTTCTCCCCCTCGATTAAATGCTCCACAACTCCAATGGCATTCCAGGTCCCTTCTCCTTCATCACACTCCAACCATCCTACTGACAAAACGGTAAGGAAATATTCAAGGGGCTTCGGAGTTCTCTCCAAGACCTCGATTGCTTCATTTAATTTAAAGTTCATACGCTTTCCTCCTCTATGCCTTGCCCAGGTTAAGGAAACAATCCTATTCTCTTAAGTTAAGTTCGACGTGGAAGAATGAATCCCTTGTTATATTCGGAACATGCCCGACACAAAAAAAATAGGCTGCCCACAAGTCACGGGCAACCTAACTGAACGAATCACACAAAATGCACTACAGTTCCAACCACTAAATATCCAATACAAATATATGTTACGATCGTCTTCACTTTCGAGTCACCTTCCATGTTCATCATGCCATGATGATGTCCGGATTTCATGAACAATCGATTCAGGTAGATCGAAAGCATCGCCACGATGGCAAATACGATGTTTAACCAAAAAGTATAATCGATTTGAAAGGGTGATTCATTCATCACTTGTTTTGCGTTTTCCGGGATTAATCCGACAGCCGTGAACGCATAGTGCATCCCCATCGCAGTCAGGATGATCGATAGGTAGAAGATTCCAGCAATGTATAGTGCCGTTTTTAAACCATAATACTTTTTGTGAACCGCGACAATCGGTGGTACGACCAAATCAGAATAGATGAATGCCATGATTCCTGCAAAGGCCACTCCACTGGAAGCGAGGATTGTGGCAATTGGGATATTCCCCATGGACCCGATAAATGTGAGCATGGCAACGATCGGACCGATCAGTGCATTTTCCAGTACTTTTAAAAATGAGTCCGGCTGATCTGCTAGGAAGAACATTTTCCATGTATCTTCTGATATGAATGTGGCCATGATCCCAGCAATGGTGAATCCAATCGTAATCTCTTTCCACACCATTTGCCAATTCATCACAAATTCATGTCCGACCTGATACCAGCCCTCTTTGGACTTGATTTTCTCTTTCCAATTGAATCCTTCTTCGTCTTCCTCTTCGTCCTCCACATGATCCTTTGCTTCCTCCACCAGCTTCTTAGGATAAGTGATTTTCACAAGAATCCAGGTAATAAAGATCAGAACGATGCCCCCGATCATCTCTGCAACCACAAATTGCCACCCTAGAAAGATATAAATAAGTATGCCTAATTCAATCACCAGGTTGGTAGAAGCAAATAGAAAGGCAAGGGTCGGAATAAAATGGGCCCCTTTTTTGAAAAGATTCCGCCCTGCTGCCAGGGCTGCAAAGGAACAGGAGGAACTGATCGCCCCGAATAGTGTGGATAACCCAACGGACTTCAAGCTTGGATTTCCCATATACTTCACCATTTTATCCTTCTGTACAAAAGCCTGAATCATGGAGCTGATTAAGTATCCAAGTACGAATGCCCAACCGGATTTCCAGAAATACCCGAGTGAGGTCTTCGCAGATTCGCCAATCAATTCTAACAAATGACCATCTCCTTTTCTGTAATCTATATCTGCTATAGTTCATTGTTACCCACTAATTATGCAGAAACATTGCATTTTGCATGAAAAAGGGGATCTGATTCCCATCACGGTTGTTGTACATTACCACTAACTGTTTTTTGTAACACTTCAAATTCATAAAAAAAAGCCTGCCCCGTTGCGTTCTTACACTAACGCAACGGGGCAGGCATCAAAATGGGGCCATGGGACCCTCACTCCACCACCCGCGGCCCAACCACATGGAGCACAATATCCGCTGTGAAATGAGCGATCATGGCGAATTCAAGTCCCACAAAGACGAAGAGTGCCCCGAACACGAGACCACCAATGCCGTTGATGACGAGCATGCTGATGAAGAGACCGAGAGTCATATCGAAATTGGACGCCGCCACACCATAATGCATGATGCCAAAGATTAAGCTAGCAACGATGATGGCCGTCCATTTCTTAGCTTTTGTCACCGTTCCTTTGAACATCTTCACCTGCAGCCATATAAGCAGCGTGACCAGGAACAGACGGAAAATCGATTCTTCATTCACGGCCGCTCCGAATGACCCCAATGTCCCGAGCCACCAAGTGGGTTCATTGAGTGAAGAATTGTCCACTCCGAGGGGCTTCGATACGATCAGGCTGAAGATGCTGATGACCACACCTGCGAGTACCCCATAGAGGGCGGATTTCATGACCGGTTTTCTAAAAGAATGAAGCGTTTGGTTCTTGTTGAAAAAGGATTCTATGATCGGAGCCTTGAGCTTCACCTTCTTCGCGAGCCATAATGCGATAAATAGCAGGATCCCCGCTTCCAACAGCACCTGGATGACGTAGAACAGGGTGAAGGACAGCTTGCTCAGTCCCATGACTTCATGTAGATTCTCCCGTGCAATGGCATAGGGGGCAATCGCCAAAGCGCCCAATATATTCAGGATGAGAAGCGTGGAGTAGACCTTCCAGTTGATGATACTCGGTCTTTTCCCCTCATAAGCGGCAGCGACCAATCGATCACCTTCCGTGTCTTCACTTTCATCATAGCTGTCCACCTTTTCCCTAAGATCCATGATGAATGGTTCCGGGTTATCCATCGATATCAAAGCTTTCTTTACTATTTTTTTCTGGCCGAAATATCCTCTGGCGTAAATGGGTTCCTTGAAGGTGACTTCATATTTCAGTTCATCCATCATGCCGAATACACGGGTGAACACCCTTGGAAGCATGCTGACATGGTAGGCATTTTTCTCGTGGATGATGCCGCCGTCCTTGCTATACTGCGTCCTTGCCGGCTGAATCGCGGCCACATCCCTGATATGAAAAGTCAATGACCTTCTCACCCCGACGTTCATGACGACTTTGTTCCCTTTTATCCGGATCGGCGAGTTCCTGACTAAGTTATAGTCCCCCAGCATGTAGAGGATACTGTAGACATGCAGCACAACCAGAATATTTGCCCTGAGGGGATCGATTTCTTTTAAGTAGATATGAAAGACAATCCCTTCAATTACCTGCTCATGAAGGAGTGCGATGAACAGCCAGAAGTAATTCGATCCTTTGTGATAATAATAGTTCTGGATTCCTTTATCATTGCCTTTCTTCCTCTTCCATTTAAACAAGGCATAGAAAAGAATGATCCACTCTTTTTTCAGGATGGTCATGAACGGGTTGCTGTCCATGTCCCCCCTTCTGTATTTCACAAACAGGATGATGGCACCGACCTCCGCCAGAGTGATGAGTATGATGATTGAGATGATCAACTGAGTATCCATCTGTTTCCCCCTTTAGCTGAATCGCTTCATCTGAAACCAATAAATGAGGTATTGAACGACGCCCATCCCGATTAATAGAATGATAGGGACATAAGGAATGTGATGTAAATAAGCCGTCAGCGCTATGCCGATCGGAATCGCGAAAGCAAAGAAGATATACACCTTCCTCGTCGCCTTGAACGTCAGCCACTGCATCCCTTCATCTTCTTCCCGCAGTTCCATCGGGATCACGCTCGGCTTGATCCGATTCTCCGGATGCCGTCTGTTATAGACAGGAATGATCGCCATCAAGATGAGGATCGGAATCCCGAGCACCATCGAATCAATCACCAGCCAATCCGGGATGTGGGCCGCATAATGATCTCCCAACATGATGATCCCAAGACCGATGATGAGAACGGCATTGAACAGTGGTGACTGAAATATCTTCTTTAACATGAACCTCTCTCCTCTTCCAAGCGAAATATCTCTTCCACCGGCACATTAAAAGCGTGTGCGATCTTCAGAGCCAGCGTGATGGACGGTGCATAATCCCCTTTTTCGATCAATCCGATTGTCTGTCTGGTGACGCCAATTCGATCAGCCAGATCCTGCTGGGTAAAGCGGAACCTGGCACGCAATTCACGAACAGAATTATTCAACATCTACCATATTTCTCCTTTAATGGATTTATTAACTTAAATGTAAGGTATCCATTGCATTATGTATAGGATGTTTTACTTTATTTGCTAAATAGACATTTGATTGTGGCGGAATTGTTAATAATTGTATTTGGGGTTGACCATTATGGATATTTATGGAGATAGGAAAAAAATATACGAACTAAGAAGGGGGAATCGTTTAAATGTATGAATGGGACTAAAGATAAAATGGAAAAATGGAAATACATAAAAGAAGGCTCCACTTTTCGTGGAGCCTTATAAGCTGATAGACATCCTGGCAGTCTGCTCTTGTAAACTATTCTTAGCTTGCTAATTCTTTTCTAATTGTTTCCAGCGTCTTATTTTTATGTTTCGTTTTTGCTTTCGGGGCATTCGGATCGGTTGGATTTTGCAACCCAAAGTTTGTTTCAATGAATGTGAAATCGTTCATATCCACTGTACCGTCAAAGTTGATATCGGCATAGCGATGATTCGTTCCCCAGTATGTCTGCATATAGATGGCGTCCATGATATCAATGACTTGGTCACCGTTGACGTCCCCTGCTATCATCTGAGGAAAGCCCTCGGTGTCAAACTCGCCTCGTATCTTATCCCCAATTTGCTTAAAGACCGTGAATGGATTGCTGTATTTAAAATGCCCAGGTACATGAATGGAGTACTTGAATTCTTCATTTGTGATCGGCAATTTAATATATAGTCTTGGATAATCAGCAATACCATTATTCTCTATTACAATCGTTCCGTCGTATTGATTTTTAGAATCATCTGTAGCATATCCGTCAATTCCTGCTTTGGTAAAATCATTTCCAAACGGTATTCCTTCAGCATAAATAGGAATTTTCACTTGTGAATAGGACGGGTCAACATAGGATTCCACAGCTAAACTAGGAATAGTAACTTCAGTGCCTTCCCCATTTGTATAGGTAGAACTTATATTTTGTAATTGTAAGACACCCTCATAATACTTTTCATCTTTCACTTTCACTTTTACATTCACAACCGGGGTGGTACCGTTTATACCTTCTGGATCATTTACAGTTAAATGAATCGTCTGTTTTCTCGTCGCCTCTCCATTTGCAACATCCTCATGATCCAATTGAACCCTGGCTTTTTTCTCTAATTCTGGATGGACGGTTACGCTTTCAATCTCAAAATTGTCGCTCAAATAATCAAATGTCAAGGTTTGATTTTTGATTCCAGACGTATTATTCATCTTTATCGTATAGGTCACGGTTTCCCCCATTTTTGGATTTACCTTGTCCGGTGTCGCATCCACGTATGGTGTTCCTTTCTTTACAAAGTAAGTTGCATGTGCATTAGGATAATTTACCGCACTTGATACTCCGACACCAAAGAATCGAACCGGCAGGATCGGAAGGGAATCATCAAGCGGCATATTAGCGGCAAATGTTCCATCTGGATTAAGGGGAACTTCTCCATTAGGCGCATATTTGGGAATAGTGATGTATTGGTTATACTTTGGAACCTCTTTATTGTAGTAAAATACAACATCGTTAGAAGCCTGGTTAACATCGAACCCATACTTCTTTATGCGGTCAATGTTTTCTTCATGGATGCTTCCCTCTACCAGAACGGATGTCTTTCCTTCTTCATATTCGTATACTCCATGTGGAAGAGATGTAATCGTAAATTCCGGAGCCGAATTATCAACAAATACATATTCGTCTTTGGTGAATGTGTTGCCCTGATCGTCTGTTGCGACTGCCCTTAATTTATAGTTTCCCGGTTGAACGAATTCAGAGACCACATTGGAAAACTGAGATTGTAAGTATTCTGGATCCGTTGAAAACGGCTTTTTCTGATCTCCAATGAATGGTAAATAAAACCCGGTGTTTATTACAAGATTATCTTTATCCGGTTTTACATTTAAACCGCCAACTAAGCCCCCATGACCAACTATATCATCTGTCTCAGGGTCTAAATATAAGAAATCAATGCGTTTAATATGCCCTTTCACTTGGTAATTCAGCAGCAGATAATTTTTCATAAAGGGATTTACATCTGAATACCCCACTGTCGCAAGAGAACGGCCGGAGGAAATGTCGAATTTTTCAAATTTATTCTCTTCATAGGTTACACCAAAAGGGACTTGGTAGGTTTCAGAAGAGTCTTCTTTGTTTGTATAGATGACATACCCTTCATAAACTCCCCTTTCTGCTGTCTTCGGAATGGAGAGGTGGACAGAAGTTTTTTTACTTTTATTCCCTTTTACGGTAATGGTATTGTCAAATGTAACGTTGACGCCATTTTTTTCAGCATCTTTTGATTCTCGTAATCCCGTTTGGAATTGAACTTTCACGTCAAATGTTTTAGCCTTTTTCCCATTGTTGGTTAGTTTTACAGCACGCTTGTCTAAAATGTGTTCACCCGTGTAAACCACTCGACCGAAACCAAGACCACCCGTTTCTTCATCGATCATGTTCGTTTCCCCGTTATCAATCATCTGAGTTTCCTCTCTGACTGTGATTGCCATCGTAGAATGAATGGCTTCATACGGATCAACACGCCCAGCCCCCTGTTCAAATACGCTGTAAGGTTTGCTTAATGGATCTGCAGTATTCATAAGGATCGTTTTAATTTCGGATGGCTGCAAATCAGGATTTGCACCAAGCAACAGTGCAGAAATACCTGAGACAACCGGAGCTGACATCGATGTACCGGACAACCGTTGATACGCATATTGATAATTGTCACCTTTATCACCGTTCACTACATCAGATGGAACGGTAGACATCATAGAGACCCCTGGTGCTGTCACTTCTGGCTTTATATCGTAATTAGTGCGGGATGGCCCGCGGGAACTGAATTCTGCTAACATCCCCCCTTGCGTTTTCTCTTCTTTCATTACTCCGAAGGTAAAATCATTCTGCCCAGCTTCGACCTTTTCTTTCAATGCCAATCCATCTGCATTGCTTAATGAGAATGTCGGAATGTACTGCATACCTTCAGCTAAATAAGCGGGAATATGCCCCTCTTCTGCATTGTCATTGTATAACAGCACTGCGGCTGCACCGCTTTCCTTGGCAGCCATGATCTTATTCACGAGTGGAATGTTTTGTCCCCGGCTTATCAGGGCTATCTTGCCTTCTACATCTTTCCCATTAAAATCAGCTTTCGTTCCCATTCCTGCATATACAATTGGAAGAGTGTCGCCCTCCAGTGTTGCAAGATCATCCCCATATCCTTGTGCCAATAGACGCAAGCTGACGGACAATGTATCCAATGATCCTGTTGACGTAGAGAGCGTCATAGGTACATCGTTTGCCCCTACTGTGAGCGCCAGTGCCGCTGCACTCGGCGTACCTAGTGTGTACATCTCATTTCCAGAATTCCCGGCAGATAGCACCATCGTTACCCCGCTTAATACGGCATGATTAACAGCCATACTCACAGGGTTCATTGGATCATTCAGGGCTCCGCTAAGGGACAGGTTCATCACGTCCATGCCGTCCTCAATCCCTTGTTCAATTCCTGCCATGACATTTTCAAAAGATCCAGATCCATATGGGCCTAAAACACGGTAGGCATACAAGTCAGCATCAGGTGCTATCCCTGTTGTTGCGAATTTACTTTCATTTGTCCCTTGACCGGCAATCGTGCCTGAAACATGCGTGCCATGACTTGTGTAATAGGTTTTTCCACCTGAAACTTCCGGTCTTCCTGAATCCTTCCAGTCCTCATATGTCGCTTCCATTGGATCCTTATCATTATCAACAAAGTCATATCCACCCTTATAAGCAGCTTTTAAATCAGGATGGTTGTAGTCGATACCTGTATCCAACACCCCCACTTTAATGTCTTCCCCTGTGAATCCTTCTTCATGGAGCTTGTCCACTTGTAGATAAGATCGTTCATCCGCCATGCCGATTCCCGTGTGTTCTGCTTCGATGTCTTCTGCTTGAACAGGGGGTTCGACATGTACTTCTATATCACTATAGACTGCTTTAACTACTTTAGACTCCAATAATTCTTTTGCTTGATTCGCTGGAAGCTTCATGGATACACCGTTAAAGGCGGTTTTATAAGAACGTTTTACTTTGTACTCAGATCCTTTTCTTTTCCCTTTTTCCGCAAATAGTTTGTCTAAGTCGCTAGTAAATGTAGCATGAGCCTTCTCGACTTGAGCTTTCGCTTCTGCTTCAGACAACTCTTTTCCTTCTGCTGTAGCTTCTATGACAGCCACCTTAGGCGGACGTTGCTTAAACTCGACAATAACCGAAATTTCTTTCTTACTATCCGGATCAATTTCCGGTGCTAAATGCAGACCCGTATGATTTAGCGTTTGTAGCTTTACAAGCGCTTCCTTTTGTTCCGGAGACAAATTTTTCAGTACCTGTTCAGAAGGTGACAATCCTTGAATAGTCCCTTCATTCGATTGTTGTAGCAAATCGTTGATTATAACGTCTTGAGTCTTCGTAGCGGCCTGGACTTTAGAATTCAGACTAGAATACGATCCTGGTAGACTGCCAGAAATCAATCCTACCCCTAATGCAAGGATTGTTACTTTTTGTAGCTTTTTTTTCATACGCTCTTTCCTCTCTCCCATCAAAAATTTTCATAAGAACAAGAAAAAGAAAGAATGAGATTTTATTACAGCGCTCCCCTACTCATTCCTTTTATTTCCTTACAATTAAATTATTTACGTTATTCTGTCAGGAAGCAATTGGGTTAACTAATATGCCTGGACTCATAGCTTTTGAACTTCATAGATACAAATTCCGACAAGTTTCCCCTTAAACTTTTCAAAAATTAACCCAATAAAGATTCCTACAGGAATAAACTTTCTAAATTCCAAAGAGTAATAGTTACATTTACTAGAAACAAAAAAGAGACGATTCTCACGCTACCAAAGCAGCAGAATCGTCTCTATTGTTCCTATTACCTAACACCTCACATACTTCCGCTTAAACCCAATCTTCCCTCTCTCCACTTGCTTCAGAATATCATCGGCAGCCTTCAGGGTGCTGTTCTTTTTCCCTTCCCGTACCATCTCAACAGGTCCGATCTCTTTTGCCGTCTGAAGAGCCAGTTCATGAAGGGGGACATAAGAAATTCCGACTGTCGTGACAAAATTACTCATCGCCGATTTCGTTCGTTCAGGTGCATGGTGGATGGTTTCTTTCACTTGTTCCAGCATTCCCGCGAGCTTCTTTTCCGAAAACTCTTCGTCCTTGCGATTCCCGAGCAGCCAGCAGTAGCAGCTCCACCCCGCTGACATTTTCAGCTCTTCACCACTTGCGATCCACTTATCGGCAACGTCTTGTGCGATATCGGCTTCAGCCAAAGTGACCGCCACCACGTAATCGGACAGCATATAAAAATACGCCCCATCGATCCAACGGTCAAAGTCTGCCTCCGTTATGGCTTTCGGATCGGCAATGACGCCGGCAAAGTACATGGCGTCGTAGTTCCCTGTAGCATAAAGCTCCTCAGCCAACGCCTGATCCTTCTTGATTTTCCTCGCAATCGGTTTCATCGCTCCTGTCGCGACGCCAAATACCGGCTCATGAGCACCATTGGATATGTACATTTTCTTGCTTCGTTCCTTGCCGAGTGCTTCCAGCTCTTGCATTACCGTTTGTGAATCCATTCTATCCACTTCCTTTATTTTATAGGTTGTCCATCTTACCACAACTACACTTTGATCAAATCGGTTTATAATTTTTTTGCAAAAGACAGCCCTTTTTCTTTCAGAGCCTCATTCAGAATTCGCACTGCTTTCGGTCCTACCCCATGAATCTTCAGGATATCGGATTCCGACACGCTGGTAAACTGTTCAAGGCGATAAAACCCGGCGTTATGAAGCTCACGGTTCGCGGGCTTACTCATCTTAGGTAATTCGCTTTCTGGTGTTGGGTTTTTAGTCATGCCTCAGTCCCCCTCTCTTTTCATCTGTTTTGCAATACAACTAAATCGAATGCTCCTGTTTAGTATAAGTATTCTTCCTAAATCTTGCTGTTCCTTTATTTCATGACAGAAAAAAGAGCTGCCACAAGGACAGCTCTTTTTAAGACTACATTCACTCTAGGGCAGGTGCAGGCTTTCCTGCTTCGATCAACACTTGGTCGCGGCCCAGCATGATGGAAAGGAGGATGGTCAATACGCCTGTTCCGATGAGTAGCCATTCAATGGCGATGATATCTGCCAAGGGTCCGAATATCAGCATTCCAATCGGCATCATCGAGGTGGAGATCATCCCCATGACTCCAAAGACTCTTCCCAAGTAATTCTCTTCGATTTTCTCCTGCAGCAGCACCATTGTCGGTGTATTGAAAATCGGCATGGCCACTCCGAATAATGCCATGAACACGAGATAGAACCAAAAGACCGGAACGATGCCAAGGGCAAAGGTGCAGAATCCCATAATCAAACTTGAGAAGGTCATCGTGGCAATCTTATTCTTAAATCCGCCCCAGGAAGCAATGATGGCTCCACCTGCCATCATCCCGATGGAAAAGGCAATTTCGATGGCCGTCAGTCTCCAAATATCGTCCCCGAAGCTCCGGGTGACCTGCAGCGGGGTCAGAAAGGCCGCAGGTGCCATCAGGACAAAGAAGATGGAGAAGAACAGGAAGAACTTCTTCAGGAACCCGTGGCTGTTGACATATTGCAAGCCTTGCTTGAAGTCACTGAAGTAGCTTGTTGTTTGTTTGCCCGCTGCCTTCTCATGCACCGATATTTTTAAAAAGGCCAGCAGTGTGATGATTGCAATGGCTGCTGTAATGACATCGATGAAGAAAATGATTTCAATCGATGCCATCCCAAGTAATGCCGCACTGACCATCGGTGACACGAACATAATGACAGCCTGAATGCTTCCATTTGCCCCGTTCACCTTCGTCAGCTTCTCCTTTGGGACAATCTGCGGCAAAATTGCACCCACAGCCGGTGTCTGAATCCCTGTCCCAAGGGCCCGGACCGCTGCCATGACAAACAGCAGCCAGATCGAATCATATCCCATTAAGAAGAGAATCGCGAGAACCAGCGTTGAAGTCGCGATCAGTCCATCCGATAACACAATCAACAGCTTCCGGTTATACCGATCCGCCCAGACACCCGCAACCGGGGACAAAAGGAAGGTCGGGATAAATCCGCAAATGATGAACAACGTCATCATCAACCCGGACTCCGTCTCTAACGTGATATGCCACATGATCGCGTATTGTACAAGGGACGACCCGAATAACGAGATCGTCTGACTGCTTAAAAAGAGAATGATATTCCTTAACCAATCTTCCTTATGATTTTGATTTACTACATTCATTTCCCACCAACTCATTTCTATTATATTTAATATAAAAATAAGCCTTGCCTACTTGTTATTTTTAAGACACAAAAAAGAGAGGAGACTCCTCCCCTCTTTAAAAATACCGACAAATACAGGTTTTCTTAAAAATAGACAGATCAATCCCATTGCTCTGAACATAGGCAGAGCCTTCAAACGTATTCAATTAACGAGTGAAAAGCGGGAAACGCAATCTGATTGATGCTGTCAACAGGAAAACCTCCATTTCATTTATAAGTAAGATAATCATAGCAGAGGACCCTTGCAGGGGCAATTGTTTTTTAGGAAAAGCCCCATAAATGGCCACCGGCGGAACAATCATATAATAAAACTTTCTCCTACTCTAATCCCTCCTTGATAATTCACCTCAAATTATTTAGTAGTGCTTGATATTGATTATAACCATTTAATATTGTTTTAAAGTATGCGTAACCATTTGCTTAGATGTGAAATTTTTGACTACCTTCTGATGAGCAGCAGAAATGATCATCTTCCTTAGTTCCCAATTAGATTTTAATGAAGAGATTTTTTCACAAAAAGCTTTTACGCTATGACTGTTTACCATCATTCCCGTTTCCCCGTCTGCTATGGCTTCCGATATCCCCCCTTTGTTAATGGTTATCACAGGAGTTCCTGTTGCCATTGCCTCTAGAATGACCATGGGAAATACCTCCCTCTCTGAGGTAAGCAGGAGTGCATCCATCGATTGGATAAACTGATGGGGTTCTTGTACTTCACCCAGTAAAGTTACCCGATTGTTGATTCTTAACTTTTGAATCTTTTCCTGGATAGACTCCCGTTCTGGCCCGTCGCCTGCAATATAAAAATGTAAATCTTTTTCCTCCTTCATAGTAGCGGCAATATCTAAGAACAAACTATGATTTTTTTCCGGCGACAACCTCGCCAGGATACCAACTTTAAATACCTTTGGCTGGGGCTTTTCCGTAAAAGGGAACTTTTCTAAATCAACCCCATTGTAAACAGTGGTGATCTTATCTTCCTTGACACCGTATTGTACGAGTACTCTTTTCTCGTACTCACTTACCGTAATGATGCCTGTTATACAATGATTCATCAATGACGAGAATAATTTCGGGAATTTTTCAAGAGAAGTGATATTATGCTTGGTATAGACAATTTTCATCTTTCGATTCCAGGCAAGCATCCTTAAACATCCAGCATACAAGACCATCCGCAGGCTGTTCGCATGGATGACGTCGATTTCCTGCTTATTGATATGCCTGCCGAGTCGCCATAAATTCAGAAAGTGATTTTTCCTGGATAATTCCATATAGTTATGTTTATTGGCGATTTGATCGGTAAGTTCTCCTCCACCTGCAGCAGTATAAAGATGGAAGTCAGAGCCGGTCATTTTGTTTTCCAACTTAATGAAATAATTTTCTGCTCCTCCTATTGTCAACTTATCCGTCAACATCAATACGTTCATCTCTATCCTGCCTCCTCTATCATATGTACGTTTTCATTCATCAAGCCAATTTCTCTTTCATAGGAACAGTATGTAGATAAGATTGCTAGAAATAGTAAGAACATGTCATTAAAAATAAGAGACAGAAACATCATTTGAAAAATGAACCCAAGAAAAGTCAAAAAGAGAAAAGGATACTTCCTATGAATATTAGCTTTGAAAATTTGAAGCAGTACGGTGATGACAAACAAAACATAGATAAGTAATCCGATAAGTCCCGATTCTGTCAAAATTTCCAGGAATGTATTGTGAACGACAAGTTGATCACCGTATTTAAAAGCGTTGTAATCGGCGAAATTGCTAGCTCCAATTCCGAACAAAGGATTGGATGAAAAAAAAGCCCAAGCACGCCCCCATAACTCAAGCCTTCCACTTCCACCATCATTGGAAAAGTCCTGAAACCTGTTCTGAAGTATATCCAGGACACGGAAACCCATAAGGTAGCTTGCCACCCATGCAACGCTAAGGAAAGAAAAGGTAGAAATAATTAACCGCCATTGGTTAGCAGGCTTGTTCAGGATAAAATATACCATGAAGATTACCATAAGAATCAACAACCCACCTCTAGAAAACGTGAGTACACTCGTTATTAAACACAAAAAGAGCCCGAAATTATTTTTCCACGAGTCACGTTTACAAAGATAGAAAGTAAAAAAAAGCGTATTATAAAATACGAAATAGTTCGGGTCCTCTATCAGGCCGATTAATCTGGGATAATCGCGGTCAAACCAAGCCCCATATCGTATCACTCCGTCTCCAAGTAAGGAAAACCCATTGCTTTTCAACCCCCACACATAAAGGAGAAGACTCCCACCATTAAATAGAAGCCCAGCATTCGCAATCCCGTTTTCCAGTTCCCTCTTCTTGAACATGCCGAGGATTCCTTTCATAAGGATATAGAATATGACATATAAAATAATCCCCAGCATAACTCTTAAGCTGGAAGTAGCATACAGGGAAAAAGCTCCGGATAATACATACACCAAATAGAAGAAAAGGAGCATCACCTCAAAAACCTGCAGTTTTTGAAATCGAAAGAAAGCCGCAAGGAACAAGACGAGAATGACTAAATAAATCATATACGGTTTGAACGCGAAGCCTATGTATATGTGATACTTGCCAAGCATCACTGAAAACAGTAATAGAAACAGCATCAGGCTGTTTCGCGGTAAGTTAGTTGCATCAGGATACCCCATCGTGTGCCTCCTTTCTGAATTTCACCTTCCATTTTTGGTACAAAGAAGACTTTCTCCAAATTTCCATGCTTTTCTTCCTCCATTCCTTGTCCAGCCCTGCAAGGGAAAGAATAAGGATAAAATGAATACAAAAAGCAAGGATCGGGAAAGAAGATAAGAATAATTCTACCGCCAAAAGGCTGAGAAAAAAGGTACTCATATATGGGAAGACTGCTCGTTTGAACAGGATAGTCCGATCTGGATGCCAGAACAATAATCCGAATAACAGGACCAATTCAATGAGAACTCCGGCTGTCGCTGCTCCTGACAAACCGTAAAACCGACTAAATACAGTATAAAAAAGCACCCCCGACGCTACAGCAATAGCCTGTATAATCATCCTTCTCGACTGGAGGGCCCTTGTCGTCAACCCATCCCCCAGAGCGATGCTGACTCCCTGAAAAACCATGACCAAGGATAATACCTTCAGTAAAAACGCGGCCTCCATCCATCTCTCCCCAAATAAAAGTGCGATGACAAAATCAGAGAGATGATAAAAAGGTATGGCTGCCAGCATACCAACGATCCCCATCAGTTTCACCTGTGAGATGCTCTTCCTTACATGCTCCTGATGGTCACCAGCCTGGAATAAACGGAATAAGACTGGATAAAATGCGCCGGCAATGATAAAGGGTACTTGTTGCAAAGCTTGCGGGATCCTGTAAGCTACAGAGAAATAACCGACTTCTTTCCATGACAGTGTCTGTTCCAATACAATTGGACCAATCTGCGGGAGAAGGATAAACAATAAACCTGTCACCATAAAAGGAACCCAGTTCTTGCGCAGCCCTTTATAAAATGACGATTTGAAGGAAAATGTCAGATTTTTCACCGTCCAGAATATTCCAAAGCATCCAGCCAAAAAATAGGCAGATCCATATAGGAAAAAGACGATCTTAGGATCTATGTAAAACCATTTTCCGACCATGACAACGGTAATCAGCAGCCCCGCGGAGATGATTCGTATTAATCCGGAATATTGCATTTTCTCCAACATCTGAAAATAGGTAATACTGATGCTCTGCATGGAAATCCCGGTCACAAGCGGGAAGATTAAGCAGTAGGAAAGAATAATTAATTCCGTGTCATTTTGGTAAATCCAATGAATTAAAAAGAAACCAATCACTATCGTTGCCAGTGTCAATGCTAGGCGCAGTTTTAAAAAAGAGGCCATGATTTCAGGAATAGGGGCTTCTTTTTTCGCCCCTTCACGCAGAACAATCTGGTTTAAGCCGGCCTCCGATAAATAGGCCATGATCATAGCAAAGGCGAGCACCACACTAAATCTTCCATAATCCTCTGTGTGGATAAAAGACGCAAGAACAATCAATGCTGCTGCATTCATGATGCTAGATAGCGCGGTACTGTAAAACAGATGAAAAACATTTTTCACAATGGAATTTCTACTCTCCCTCATGAATGTTAACCCCTTCGTCATGAGTCATTGTTGGTAAACCACACCTATTACTTTACATCCTGCTGTTTCAAGTTTGGCTTGGATTTTCCTAATATCTTCGGTTTTATCCTTACGTTGAAGGACCAGCAACACCTCCCTGCACTCTTCAGCAAGCAACTCCATTTCAACACCGGAATGTAAAGAAGGAGCAGATAATACAACCCGATCATAGCTCTCCCGCCAAGACGCGATATGTTGCCTAAAAGACGGTGAAAGCCAGATATCTATCGGCTTTCCGGAATAATTGTTCGCCAAAACCACATCCAGACCAGGCAGAAAAGTCGGGAAAACGGTTTTTAACGGCTCTTGATGAATCCCTTTTGGTTGCTCCATATGGAACCATTCATGGAGCGAAGGTTTCTTCCAATCCCCTTCCACAAGAAGTACTCTTTTCCCTTGAAGTGCAATGGCTGCCGCAAGTTCTGCTGTAATCATACCCACTGATTTTCCCGCAGGAATCGAAGTAACCATCAGCACTGAAGGATCATGCTTCTCTACTTTGCTACTGATCACCTTCATTTGATCAAAATTAATAATCCCCTTTTTGTGCTGGTTCTTTCCACAGATGATATCTTCAATGGGACTTTGCATGGATTTCTCCTCCTTTTCCCACATTTCCTTTTGGCTTTATAAACTGTTTTCGGTAGACTTTCGGTAGACCGTCTTTAGTGGATGCCACTACACCTAACACTGGCATACCCAATTCCTCTTCAATGTGAGCTATACCTTGTACGGAATCATCCCAGTGGTCTTTTAACAAAGCTAATCCAATACCACAAAATAACCCCACCATCGTTCCTATCAATAGATTTACGATTGGGCTTCCCACTTTTTCTGGTTTGTTTGCTTCCTCTTTTTTATTGAGCATTGTTATATCTTCCATTTCCAAAGAACTCTTCATCTTTTCCACTGAAGTGGTAGCCAAAAGGTGAGCAAGCTCCCCAGACCGTTCCATATCATTATCTCGTATAACAATCGAAATAATCTGGGAATCTGAATTGTTTTTTACTGTGATTCTTTCCTCCATCTCTTCTGGGGAAAGGTTGAATTGATCCTGTACAGTCTCCAAGACAATCGGACTGGTAATGAAATCAACAGTTGAAGCAATTAGCCTGTTAATCGTTTGGGTATCAGTGTATACCTCCCCGTCATGACCGAAGTTCCCTATCAAGATATATTCTTTTGCTTCATAAGTGGGTTTTAATAAGAAAAAAATAGCAGCACCACTTAATAGCGAAACGCAGATTGTGGTGATTATAACGGTCGCTACCCTTCGTTTGAATATACGGAAGAATTCTTTAATATCCATCTGTTCCCTCATGAACTCACCTCCTCAAACCTGCAAGAGATTCCTGCTTATAGAATTGAACGGTTTCCCATAATCCTTTTGGAAGTGAATGGCAAGGTAACCAGTGCAACATTAATTGTGCCCGATCAATTTGTAATACACTTGAGCGAATGTCCCCTTCCCTTTCTGGTCTCAAAATAGGCTGGATAGACTCCCCCACAATGTTTGCCAATTGCTTAATGATTTCTTGTATTGATATTTCCTGACCCGTCCCTATATTAAGGGTTTCTTTATTACCGTTTGTTAACGCGGCAACATTTGCACGTGCTACATCTTTGACATAGATAAAGTCTCTGGTCTGCTTTCCATCCCCAAATATAATAGGTGCTTCTCCTCGTATTAATTTCTCAATAAAGACAGCTATGACTCCAGCTTCTCCCCTTGCATCCTGCCTTGGCCCATAAACATTGGCGTAACGCAAAATGGAATAATCAAGATGATGAGTTTTTGCGAAGATTTGGATACACTTTTCTGCGTGTTCTTTAGTCAGTCCATAAAAGGATATAGGTTTAAGGGGATGCGCTTCATCTACGGGAAGATAGATTGGGTTACCGTATACGGCTGCAGTTGATGCAAATACCACTTTTTTGACATTATGACGAACACAAGCTTGTAAGATGTTGAGTGTACCAATAATATTTTCTTCACAATCATATAAAGGGTCTATGAAAGAGTGACTTACAGACACTTGTGCTGCCTGATGAATGACATAATCCGGCTGCTCTTTGGCAAAAAGATCATCTATATTCCTCCGAACATCCTGCTGATAGAAACGCACCTGAGGAGGAATATTTTTCAAATGACCTGTCACTAGATTGTCTACCACGACAACCTCGTATTGTGTATCTAATAGCGCTTCCACAATATGTGATCCAATAAAGCCCGCTCCACCAGTTATTAACACTTTCATGGCAACCTTCCTCCCGCCGATATTTATCGTAGAATATCCTATACTAATCGGTCACTATTCCAAGGCTGATACACGGTTACCCCGCCCCTCATCTGCGACCCTGTCTTTCGTTAAATTCAATTTCAAAAGATTCTCCGACGAATCTTTCGTCAAGTCTACTAAGGTTTGACTATCTTTCATGAAAGTAATGTCCCACACCATACCCTCTACGATGTTATTGGATCCGGATAGAATCACCGCTTTGTCCGTTCGCTCTGTCAGTTGGACCTGAAGATTATCAAACATGTTACCCGATACCTCATTCGGAATGGTCATCCCGCTATTGATCTGTATACAGACAATACAGTCATCCAACGTCATATTGACGAACCGATTACCATTTATGAAATTGTAGTCTTCTCCTCCCTCAGGGGGTGTAGCCTCTAAAAGCACCGCTGAGTGAAATCCACTTACGTTCACTCCCGAAACATTCACAAAGCTGATAAATTCTCCATTTGATTCTGCGTTAAAAAAGATTCCTTTTCCACGATTGGTACCGCTGGAGTTGTACAAAGTCACATTTTCAATATTGATTCGATTAGTCGTCCAGACCCGTTCCTTACCACTAACATAAATTGCAGCGTCACGAAATTCAGGAGTCGTAATTTCAATGGTTCCGTTCGTAATCGACGTTTTTCCCTCTACCTCCAAAACGTTAAAATTTCCTTCAACCAAAAGTTTCGTAGCCATCCCCATTTCAAGCATGACTCCCTCTTTCAATTGTAGGCCCCGTTTCAGTATGTAGTTCTTCCCCAGTAACAGGACAGGATGATTATCGTTTTCGTAGCTATAATCAATTGCTGCTTGGATGGCTGACGAATCATCCTGTTGATCATTTCCATCAGCACCAAACGCTTCTACCTTGACACCGCCAGGCTCTTCTATAACCTCTCTGGACATTGAGCCGATCAACAACACCACCGTTGTCGCAAGCAGGACAATGGTTACAATATATATATACTGCCTCTTCATATCTATTCCCCGCCTATGAGTACTTCGAATAGACTGGCTTCTTCAAGGCAACGTCTAACCTGCTGTTTTTTCTTCGATGTTCCATTAGATGTTCCCCGCTCCGGATGACGATCAATTCCATATCACTTCCCGCCTTCCAGGAATAGGTTTTCCCTGCTGGAATCGTAAGGGTGGTACCGGGGCCGACTTTAGAGAATTCATCATTCAAGACCAATGTTCCTTCACCTGCCGTTACCGTCCACACTTCCCGGCTCCCTCGACCCTGATCATGTAAATTCCTGCCTGCGGTCAAATGAACTTTTTCTGTGAGTGTTTCTGTCCCTACTTCCTTTTTGCTATACTCAAGAACCCTGCTCCATCCCCACCAGTACTCTTCATACATCGGTCCATCGTGGAAATGGGAAACATACTCCTTGATTTTGTGGCTGCTCTTTTTATCCGTCACCAACAATCCATCCGGGCTTGCAGCCACCACGATATCCTCCACTCCAATCAATATGATGGGAATTTCCAGTTCATTCACGATACAAGACTTCATTACATCATTACTTATGACCCCATTTCCGATTACCGGGGTTTTCATTTCATCCGTCAGGGTGTTCCACGTTCCAAGATCTTTCCAGTATCCTGAATATGGAATGGCGATGATATTGGTCGCCTTTTCGACTACTTCATAATCAAAGCTATTGGATTTGAGCTGACTGTAATACTTCAGTAAAGCTTCATATTGCACAGGGATATTTTTACATTTTAGCAGTTGAATAATATAACCCAGCCGGAAACTAAACACTCCACAATTCCAAAGTGCCCGCTGATGGATCATCTTTTTAGCTGCTATCTCATTCGGCTTTTCACAAAACTTGCTTACTTTAATATAGTTGGCTGGCATTCCACTTTCCGGAACAATATACCCATACTTTTCAGCTGGGTAGGTCGGTGTTACCCCCAGGAGAGCTAAATCAGCACCACTCTCGTGCAGCGCACGCTCAAGCTCGGTTACGTTTTCAAAAAAGTGATCTTCCACGAATGGATCAACAGGCAGTACTCCTATGACCTCATCCAGGCTACATCTTTCCACGGAATAAAGATATACGGCAGCTAATGCGATTGCAGGAAACGTATCCTTCCGCTCTGGCTCGACCACCACGGGAATATTCGAACCGAGCTGGGTATGGAGCATTTCCACCTGAGAACTACTTGTTGTGACAATTGCCTCATCAGCAAGGTTTACTTTCCTGAGCTGCCGCCATACACGCTGAACCATTGACTCCATCTTTCCATTTTCATTTTTCAGGACTTTTAGGAATTGCTTGGACCTAGCATCGTTGGAAAGCGGCCATAACCGCTTCCCTGAGCCTCCTGATAACAATACAATCCGCATGTAAACACCCACTTTCACTAATGAAGTAGCATTTGTACCATTTTTTCCGATGGTTTATGATTTCTATGCATAACGGCATCCTTCCAGGTTTGGATTAACCTGGAACAGTTATGTTCCCAGGAGTAATTGCTTTGGACAAAAGCTTGGCCTGTAACTGCATAATGTTCTTGTAATTCTGGACTTTCAATTAGACCCTTAATAGCTGCAATTATCTCTTCTTTACTTCCCGTGCAAATCAGCTCATCCCCTCTCCTTCCTGAAATCCCCTGCAAAGCTATTGGATAAGCGATTGTCGGTAGTCCGCACGCCATCGATTCCACAATTTTGTTCTGCATTCCTGTACCTGATTTCATTGGATAAATACCAATTTGCGCTTGTAGTAGTCGACTACATATATCTTCAACAAACCCGGTAACCACCACATTATCTTTGCCATGCAAAGCTGTCACTTTCTTTACCGGATCTTTTCCTACAATATAAAATTGGTACTCCGGGTATGCATGATGAATATGTGGCCAAACCTCTTTTACAAAGTCAACAACAGCTTCGACATTTGGATAATATTGCATGTTTCCATGAAAGAGGATGATTTTTTTCTTTGTGGTGTTAGGATAATGGGACAGATGCTGTTTCGTGATAGAGGTTCCATTTGGATTTACGACAATATGTCCGTTACTTAAGTATTTTTTATCACTTTCAGAAACGATCATTGCCCGGTCAAACTTCTTCAATATCTCTTGCTCATATCGCCTCATCAGTTGTGACTCCAACTGGAATAACGGCTTTAGCCAATTGCTTTCAGTTTTGGCACGCCGCTCCATATTCAGTGAAAGAGCATCAATCATATCGATACATTTCGGGACATTGGTATCGATGAAATACTCGGCAACCCTGGCAGTCTGGACGTGAATAATTTCCGGGTTAATCCTTTTATAAATATCCATCACACGTTCTTTTACTTTAGGATGAAAAAATAGGTTGACTTGAATTGGTTTTAAATTATAAATCGTTTTTAACGACCTGAGCAGACTTTGTAGTGGATGGGTAGTAAATAGAATGACCTCCTTACAGTAAGGGGCAAGCTTATCAATAACGAGCTCCTTTTCTTGCTCCGACTTTACAAATGTAATCAGATGAACTTGGTAGCCATTTGCTTTTAGTTGCTTGATCTGTTCCCACGCAATCAGTTGGTCCCCTTTATGTGGTGGGTATGGTGGCCTGGAAGACATATACATTACGTTCATTAATGTTCCTCCTATTAATTTATCTGGCACCTTCACCAGTCATCACGACTTTGAAAGTCAAAAGAAGTATTTTTACATCGAGGAAGAAACTTCTCTTATGAATATATTCCAAATCATAAGCGAGCTTTTCTTCGGGGGTAATATCATATCCTCCGTTTACCTGGGCCCACCCTGTCAATCCAGGCTTGATGGCCAACCGCTTGATAAATCCTGGTGTTTTCTGATTGAAAATCTCGGTAAAAATAGGGCGTTCCGGCCTTGGACCGATCATACTCATATCCCCTTTTAACACATTGATTAGCTGTGGAAGCTCATCGAACCTTGTCTTTCGGAGATACTTGCCGATTCTGGTTACCCGTGGATCGTTGGTGCCTGCCCATCTTGGTCCATCTTTCTCGGCATCCATTTCCATTGTGCGGAGCTTTAGCAACTCAAAGTATTTCCCTTTCACTCCTACTCTCACTTGTCGATAAAACACCGTACCTTTCGTATCCAATTTTATAGCAATAGAAAAAATAACCAGAAGTGGAAAAGCAACGACTAAACCAACAATAGCCACAACAATATCAAATAATCTTCGGACCATGAGATATGTAGCAGATGACAAAGAGTTGTTTTCTATAAAGAACACATCGTCATTCATAGAAATCCCCTTAATAACATTAATTTCATCGACTTCCAACGACAAAATCTTCACCTCCTAAATGGTGATTATCGAATTTTATCGATAATTGTTCACTATAAAGAACTTAAGCTTGCATGTATATTAACAGATTTTCAGTTCAATAGAAAGTGTTTTTTGAATTAATTTCCTCTTTTTCCAAGTAACAGTGACCAACCTGTTCTGACATTTGGGAAATAGGTCCCTAAAATAAAAAAATCGTGCCTATTATTTCAAGTAGAAAAATCAAGAAATGAAAGTAGTTGGAACGGAATAAAAAACAAGGGCTGATTTCAGTTGAAAACGCTCATTTGTTTTTGGAACAATTGGTATTTTCAGAGAATAAGATAAAAAGACAAGCATTACATTTGAGTTGATCCTCATAGAACAATGCTAAACTTAAGAAAGTAGGGACAAATGATGAATGAAGACATCTATGTAGAAAGCTTCAGTGGTGCGAATGACTCTCTTAAAATACAGGCTGCTATTAACTATGCTAGAAGCAATAACGGAAAGACCGTAAAGTTAGGGAATAGAAATTATTTAATTACAGCACCAATAGTTATTAAGCAAGGCGTCAAATTAGTGTTCGATTATGGAACGCAGTTTATCGTCGAGGGGAACTTTCGAGTATTAGAAATTCAACAAAACGCCTCACTGGAAGGAGCATACATTGCTATCAATGACCCAGCATTTAATTCAGAGGTTATCTACTTAAATGGGAAATACAAATATTATAATACGTGGCACCGGACCCAAATAAGAGATATTAATATTGTCAACTGGTACAGTAGTCACAAAGGTATCGGCTTGTCACTATTCTCTGGCGGCGCAGGCCATGAAATCTCTTTCGTTAACTTTGAAAATATCAAAATAGCCGGAATGAAAATTGGTTTAAAGCTGGTTGCCAATCATCCCTCTACTGGATTGGCCTGGATCAATGCGAACCGATTTCTCAGCTTGTCACTGGATGATTGTATTGAAATGATCACCATGACTAGCAATTCTACAATCCCATATGAAATCAGTGGGAATCACTTTAAAAACCTCCAAATTCAACCCACATCCATAACAACCAAAATCATGAAAATAACTGGACAGTTCAACTATTTTGATGGAATGATTTGGGATGTGTCATCTATCCCGCACAACGGTCCTGTGATTGAACTGACCAATGACAGCATGGATACCACTCTCAATACTCCCTCCGTACCTGACAACCGAATTATCGATAATGGGCTGCGAAATAAGGTAAATCTGTAAATAAAAACCTCCTTGCCATCATCAAAAATTCACCTGATAAGTCGATCATCTACCTTCTTCCTTTCCCTTTTAACTCTGTTACATCCGTTTAAGGTTTAAAATAACGAGGATAACCCAAGCCGCTTTCACCGTCATGCTCGAATTGCTCATCACCCTTTGAATCGAATATCCTTAAAAGGTCCGTCCCTCACCACGGTAAAGCTTTACCAAAATGAGGGACGGACCTTTTTTCTTTTATCATTGTACTCGCATTACGATCTGGATTTCATTCTACCTTTCAGTTTTAAATTGCCGAGCACAATTCCACATAGAATGATGACGACTCCTATCCATTGTGAAAAACTGACTACTTCAGCTAATATTAGAGCGGACATGGTTACAGCCACTGGAAGTTCAGAAGCCGTCAAGATTGTGCCAAGTCCTGGTCCGACATGGGGCATGCCGATTGAAAATAAGAGAGGTGGTAATGCTACGCCAAAGAAGCCGAGCAATAAACCATACTGTGCGACTCCCGTCAAAGTAGGTAAATCAACTAAAAACGTAGGTGGAAATAGTAAGAATACGACAATTAAACCACCTGTGGAAAGGAAAGCACTTTTCAAGACGGGTGGAGAATCTTTTCCGACAGAACTGCTTAGTGTTATAAAAGTGGTGAACGTCAAAGCAGATAGTAATCCCCAAACAGTTCCTTGCAAGGATAGAACAACTTCACTCTTTGCAACTGCACCAGCAGCAAAAATGGAGCCGATTATTAGTATGCCAATCGAGATGATTTTACCTTTAGTAGGCTTTTCTTTATATAAAATCCACTCGAATAGCGTGCCGATCCAAACAAACTGAAATAGAAAAATGATTGCAAGCGAAGCATTCAGTGTCTGCAGCGCCTGATAATAAAACACACCTGTCAGTCCAAATGGAATTCCAGATAATAATAGTTTGAAAGCTTGATTGAAAGGTATTCTTTTCTTTTTTGTAAACAGTACCAGCACCCAGGTAAGCAAAGCTCCGAATAAATATTGGCCACCTGTCACTTCTGTTACTGAAAAACCTGCTGAATAAGCAAGTTTGACAAATGTAGATAAGATCCCATAACAGCATCCACCTAAAAAAACAATCAATGCATATTGCCACGATTTCATTTTTTCTCCCCCTTTTTACACATAAAAAAACCACACAATTGTCAATCGACATTGTGTGGCGAAAATAGAGCTGACTCTATAAAAATCCACTTCCTGAAAAGGTTTTATCATTATAATAAAATGTACGAGATCAAAACTACTAAAAGACTGCTTTTAACGCTAACTTTCCTACTAAAAGATTATACCATTTCCGATTGCCACTGTCAGGAGCTTGCCACTTTATTTTTTTCCAAATAATCTCGCAAGGAATCCAAATCCTTGGCGCAAGCCTTCTTCAAGACGCCTGCCATTAATTTGCCGAACCATTTCGAAAGGCCGGTCAGCCCCCTGATTTCACCAAGTAATGTCACTTCTGTTTGAGCACCTGATGAAGTCAGTAAATAGGTAAAGATAAACTCTCCTTTGCCTGTCGTCCCCTTCGTACCGTCGCATTGCAGCACAATCTTATCAGGCTCTTTAAGCTCCACTACCACAAAATATTCCGAAGCCTCTTTGCCGAACATCTTTCTCGTTTCCCTCCACTGACTGCCTTCACGGAGGGGCCCTTCATCTATACGCTCTATTTCCACCAACCCTTGCATCCAGTCTTTGGCAGCATCAAGGTCTAATAGACTCCTATATGCTACTTCTTTTGAAACCTGAAAGTTTCGTTTTACTTCGAAAGGGATACTCAAATGGGATGACCTCCTAATATATCGTGCTTTTGAATAGATTTGACAAGTTTGTCTTAATTCCTTCTTTTATTTGAGTTTCAAGAATGTTACCGTCCTTCCTTCTTTCCACCACAAAAGGAGATGAGCCTCTAAAAGCCCATCTCCTTTCTTCTATATATTCTCCTGCTTTAATCCTTCAATGATATTCTGCTTCTTGACCTTACCGATTGAATAAAGCATAGCTGAGCTTACGATGATGAATATCGCCGCGATGACAGATAGGATATCGATCCACGGCAGTACGAACCCGTAATCGAAGGTCTCTCCGACAGACCGGTGAATCAGATACATGACACCGATACTGATCGGCAGCCCGTATAGCAATGCCTTGACGCCGTAAAAAATGCTTTCATAGTTGATCATTTTATTAAATCCTTTTGGGGTCATCCCAACGGATTTAAGCATGGCGAATTCCCTTTTTCTCAAGGAAATGCTCGTTGAAATCGTATTGAAGATGTTCGCGATGGATATCAATGAAATCAGTGCGATGAAACCATATGTGAAGACTGACAGGAACAGGATGAGCTGTTCTTCCTGCTGCCTGTCCTGATAGACATTATATATATACAGATTCGACGGCACCACTTCTTCAAGGGCTTTCTGGGTTTCCATCGGGTCGGTACTGTTCATATATAACTGGCTGCGGACTTCCTTTTTCATCTCGTCATCCATCAAGGCATCCATCGTTTTCATCGGTACGATGACATCCAATCCGCCCATCATTGCGGTACGGACCCCCATCGGCACTTGGTCTGTCATGGCCCCGATCGTAAACGATCCCAAAGGTTTCGATTTCTCTGTATCATAGTTCGTGAAGATCAAATCGAGGACGTCTCCCGGTTCGGTTACGATCGATTTGGCCTCGATAAACTTGGTCGTCGTCGGATCGTGATAGGAAATCTGATCAATTACGATGGCTGTTGGCTTCTCGGGATCATTGAACATCTCGAGTTCTGCTCCAGCTTTTTTGGCATAGTCTCTAAAGCTCTGTTCATCCAATCCATGTAAGTTCACATAGTATTGATAACGTCCATCATCAAGGGGAATGTTATCCCGTTTGATCATGTCCTTCAATTCCTGGGGAAATTTGTCTTTGTCAATAAATACAGTCGGGTTCAGACTTTTTTGAACGCTGTATGCTGTGATATTTTCCAGTTGAACCAAGTCTTCCAATTGCTCTGTATCCCCGGTATTGGCCGATACGGAAATATCGAAATTCGTGCCCTCCTGGGACATGACTGCGGATTTCTTCAGGTTATCTGTAAAGAATGACACCGATAAGAAGAGAACGATACTGATCACCAGAGAAAAAATCGTCGCATGGTAACGTCGTTTATTCCGTTTCAGATTCTTTAATCCGATTTCCGCTTCCAGCCCGAACAGCTTCCGGACGAGCTTGGACGTTTTGACCGCCTTACCGGTCAATTTGATATCCTGCGTCTGCCTGATCGCATCGATCGCTGAAATCCTTGATGCTTTTCGTGCAGGCAGATACGTGGAGATGAAGATCGTCACACTTGAAATCAGGCATGAAACCAAGATCGTTGACGGTGTGACGACGACCTGAAGCCTCTCAGAAATGCCCAATGCCCCGTCAATATAGGTATTGATAAACCAAAAGGTAGCTCCGATTCCCAATGCCCCTGCCAATAGACCAAGGGGAATGCTGATGACTCCAATGACCATTCCTTCGAAAAAGACGGAATTTCTCTTCTGTTTCTTCGTCGCACCAACACTCGAAAGCATCCCTAAGTGCCTGGCTCGTTCTGATACACTGATGGCAAATGCATTATAAATAAGCGATACCGAACCGATGATGATGACAGCCATGATGATCCCAAGCAAGGAAAACAGGGTGAAGCGGAGATTGTCATTGTCCGTCACACCATAGTAGCGCAGTAATTCATCATTGAAAGCCACCTTCTCAATTCCATTCTCTTTTGCCAGTTTCTCGGCATGCCCAAATACGGAGGAGTTCACTTTGTCCAACACCACAATCGCATCCACCATATCCGACTTTTTCAAGGAACTCTTATTGATGTAGCCGAGCACCGTATAACCCGGAGACCATGCCGGTTCCCATGATGGGGTTTCTATGATGCCCGTAACCTTGAAGGTCTCCATGGAGTTCACTTCAAGCCTTTCCTTAATACCTTCTCCATCTCTTTGGAGCGAGTCATTCTGTCCCAATTGCTCGCTTTCCCCCTCTATCATCCGGCTCCCGATAGAAAGTTTGATCTGGTCCCCGATCTTATACTGAACTCCGGCATCATTCGCGATCTGCTCGGAAATGACCACTTCCTGTTCATCGGAAGGGAGGCGGCCTTTACTCAACTCGATCGGAAACTGCTTAAAGCCTTCTTCATTATATTCTTTTATAAATAAGTAGGGCTTATCTTCCACTTTGGCCCCATCAAGCTTTGCATACCCCAATTCATTGGATAGGAGCAAGCTTCCCGTATCCTCGTCATTCGCTATGGCTTCGATTTGCTCGGGGCTGACGTTTTGATATTGGACATGCCACTCGCCATTGTCGGCTATCGATTGTCTTTTCATAATGTCCAGGAATGAAACACCGAGTGTCGCAACTGCCATGATCATCGACACCGAGATGATGACCCCTGTGATGGTTACAAGGGTTCTTCTTTTGTTTTCTTTCAGATGCCGTAACGTAAGTTTGTTGATGATATTCACGGACGGATCACCTCATCCTTAGCGACCTTTCCATCTGCGATCTCGATCACACGATCTGCCTGCAGTGCAATCCGCTCATCATGGGTGATGATGATCAATGTCTGGTTATAGGTTTTGTTGAACATTTTTAACAGCTCGATGATTTCCGTAGAGTTCTTGCTGTCGAGATTTCCTGTCGGCTCGTCCGCGAGAATGATGGCGGGATTACTGATCAGCGCTCTCCCGATCGATACACGCTGCTGTTGTCCGCCGGATAATTGATTCGGCAAATGGTTCAGCCTTTCATGAAGGCCCAATGTCGATACTAGATCCGTCATCTGCTTTTGATCCACTTTATGCTGATCCAATAACATGGGGAGGGTGATGTTCTCTTCCACCGTCAAAATCGGGATCAGATTGTAGAACTGATAGATCAACCCGATTTGCCTTCTTCTGAAAACGGCCAGCTGGGTTTCATCCAATTGATAAATATCGGTTTGATCGATCAGCACTTTCCCTCTTGTCGGACGGTCGACGCCCCCAAGCAGGTGAAGCAAGGTGGATTTCCCCGATCCCGAAGGACCAATGATCGCGACGAATTCCCCTTTTCTTACAGAGAATGAGACATCATCAAGTGCCTTGACCGCCGTTTCCCCTTTGCCATATATCTTAGACAGATTTTCAATTTGTAAAATATTCATTTGGTACCTCCATAATGTTGATGTAGACCCCAGTATATCTGTCCAATATGACTTTAAAGTGACTATGAAAGTGACAATTTATTCACTTTAGGGGGTACGGGGAGCAAGAATAAATACCATCCTATTTATAAAATTTAATCGAAAACACGGTTCCATTTCCTTTTTCACTTCGGACCTCAAGATCCCCCCGCTGACCGGTGATGATGCTGTAAGCCATCGCCAGACCGATTCCAACACTGTCGTCGCTTGCATTCTTGCCTTTGTAAAAACGCCTGAATATGTATGGAAGATCTTCTTTTGGAATCCCGTCTCCATTATCCGCAATGGTAATTTCGGTGTAGAGCGGATTCTCCGAAAATGAAATGGAGATCACCCCTCCTTCTCCCGTGTGCTCCACAGCATTTTTCAGAATATTGATGAGGGCCTCGGTCGTCCAGCGAAGATCACCGATGAACGTGACCGATTCGTCCCCGCTCACGTTCAATGTCTGCTCTTTAATATCCATTGGAATCAAGACAGGCTGCACCGCACTCTGAATCAGATCCCGGACGACCACATTGTCTTTCTTAAACGAAATGGTTCCCGCATCGATCTTGGATAATTTCAAAAGCGAAGAAACAAGCCACTCGATCCTCTCCAATTGCACCCGGATATGTTGAGTGAATTCGGCACGCTTGGATTCCTCCAATGTGCTGTCACTTAATAGATCGGCCATCATCATCATCGAAGTCAAAGGTGTCTTCAACTGATGGGAGATGTCAGAAAGGGCGTTGGTCAAAGTGAGTTTGTCCTTCTCTAAAAATGAACGATGCTCAGACAGCATCAAGGTCACCTTATAGATGTCATTCTTTAATATGCTGAGCTCACCTTCTTGATTATCCCGGACATCGAGGCTGTCATCCCCGCTGCTGATTTTTCTCAAGTAACCCGAAAGCTTTTCAATTTCCCGGTACCGCCACCTTGTAAAGATAAAGCTGCATCCCGCGAGCAATCCGGATGTGACCAGCACAAACAATGCAACCCGAATCGAAAATAGAAAGCCTGCCAATACGAATGTCGCAAGACTGATGGATAAAAGTATGATAAAAAACCATTGAACTTCCCGATTCCGCCACATATCAATCCCCCGCCTTATATCCCATACCGCGGACGGTCTTGATGATCTTTGGCCGCTGTGGCTGGTCCTCCAGCTTTTCCCGCAGCCTCTTAATATAAACGGTCAACGTGTTGTCATTGACAAAATCACCAGCCACATCCCAGATCCGATCAAGGAGCTGGGCCCTCGTCAGCACCTGTCCGACGTGATTGGCAAAGATAAGGAGAAGCCGGTACTCCAAAGCGGTCAACAATACCTCATCGCCATTCTTATACACTTTGCCCTCTAACGTGTTAATCCGGATATCCTCAATATCCATCCAAACGTTTGCCTGTGCCGGTTGTTTATGATACCTCCGGAGCACCGACCGGATACGGGATAGCAGCTCTCGGACCCGGAACGGCTTCGTGATATAATCATCCGCACCCATATCGAGCCCCATCACGACGTTCACTTCGTCATCCAGCGCTGTCAAAAAGATCACCGGCTTATCGTCCCTCTTCTTCACCATCTCACACAAATCATAGCCGCTCCCATCAGGAAGCGACAAATCAAACAAACATAAATCGATTTCCTCTAACCGACCATTAATCATCGCTTTTGCAGATTCAGCATCATAACAAAGAATCGTCTCATATTCCTCCTGACGCAGCGAATATTCCAACCCGGCGGCAATCGTCCGATCATCCTCTACCAACAACACTTTCATATACATACACCCTAACCGTCATTCATTTTTATCAATATAAATTCTATCATGGAAGCGGGATTCAGGGACAGGTTCCGGTCAGCAGGTGCATTTCCCTTTCCCCTGAAATCCGTTTCATTCATGTTATTCCCCCTCTACTTCCTCTTATTCTATAAGGATCCTTCTACTTGATGCATTTTCCATAAAAATCCTTCGATTCAACACTTCTCACTTTGAATCAGACTCATCGTCCACTATACTATAAGTAAGAATTATCATAATACTCTAACTCTTCACCTCGAGCAATTGGTAATGGTTTATTCGACCCGGTGTCCCATATCTGAAAGGAGAACTGTAAATGGAAAACAATAATCGCCCAGACCAAAAGGATCACTCAGCAGCTGCAGGGCAGTGCCCTGTCAATCACCACAAGGATAGTGCCATCACGACGACGACGGCTCCAGGAGGTACGACGAATAAAGACTGGTGGCCGAACATGTTGAATTTGAACATCCTTCGCCAACATGACACGAAATCAAACCCAATGGGGGAAGACTTCAATTATAAGGAAGAATTCTCGAAGCTTGATTACGATGCATTGAAGCAAGATCTTCACAATCTTATGACAGACAGCCAGGACTGGTGGCCTGCCGATTATGGTCACTACGGTCCATTCTTCATCCGGATGTCTTGGCACGCTGCAGGTACATACCGTGAAACGGACGGACGCGGAGGCGGTTCATCAGGTTCACAACGCTTTGCCCCGCTTAATAGCTGGCCGGATAACGTCAACCTTGATAAAGCCCGCCGTCTGTTATGGCCGATCAAACAAAAGTATGGGAATAAGATTTCATGGGCGGACCTGCTTGTGTTAACAGGTAATGTTGCACTTGAATCCATGGGCTTGAAGACATTCGGATTCGGTGCAGGACGCGAAGACATTTGGCATCCGGAGGAAGACGTATATTGGGGGAATGAGAAGGAGTGGCTTGCTGACAACCGCTATTCAGGCGACCGTGAGCTTGAAAATCCACTCGCTGCCGTACAGATGGGGCTGATCTACGTGAATCCTGAAGGACCGAACGGAGAACCCGATCCACTGGGAAGTGCCCGTGATATCCGCGATACATTCGGACGCATGGGGATGAACGACTATGAAACTGTTGCCCTTGTGGCAGGCGGTCACACATTCGGGAAGGCCCATGGAGCAGGTGACGCCGACCTTGTAGGTGATGATCCGGAAGCGGCGGATCTTGAGACTCAAGGATTCGGCTGGCTCAGCTCACACGGAAGCGGAAAAGGCCGCGACACGATTTCAAGCGGTGTCGATGGTGCCTGGACGACAAACCCGACCAAATGGGACAACGGCTACTTCGATCTTCTATTCGGCTATGAGTGGGAGAAAACGAAGAGTGCGGCAGGCGCATCCCAATGGGCACCGGTCGGCATGAAGGAAGAACATATGGCGCCGGACGCCGAAGATCCATCGATCAAAGTGAAGACGATGATGACGACCGCTGATATGGCGTTGCGCATGGATCCTGACTATGAAAAGATTTCCCGTCGTTTCCACGAGAATCCGGAAGAGTTTGCCGATGCCTTCTCCCGTGCCTGGTTCAAACTCCTTCACCGCGACATGGGTCCGAAAGCAAGATACTGGGGTCCAGAGGTTCCCGATGAAGAGTTGATCTGGCAGGATCCTGTTCCTTCGGTGGATTATGATCTATCTGATAGTGAAGTGGCCTCGTTGAAGGAGAAAATCCTGGACACAGGCTTAACCGTAAGCGAACTGGTGAAAACCGCTTGGGCTTCAGCAAGCACATACCGAGGTTCCGACATGCGCGGAGGCGCGAACGGTGCACGCATCCGCCTCGCTCCTCAGAAAGATTGGGAAGTGAACGAACCACAGCAGCTTGAGAAAGTCCTTGGAGTCTACGAAGACCTTCAAAGCAAACTTGATAAAAAAGTCAGCCTCGCTGATTTGATTGTTTTAGGAGGAAACGCAGCCATCGAGAAAGCCGCTAGTGACGCCGGCTTCGAGGTAACCGTTCCATTCTCTCCTGGACGCGGTGATGCAACGGCCGAGCAGACCGACGCTGAAAACTTCGGCGTACTGGAGCCCGTGTCAGACGGATTCCGTAACTACCAGAAGCAGGAATACGCTGTCAGCCCGGAAGAAATGCTCGTGGATAAATCACAATTATTAGGACTGACTGCTCCTGAAATGACGGTCCTTCTTGGCGGCATGCGTGCCCTCGGCGCCAACCACGTTGGTACGGATCACGGTGTATTCACAGACCGCGTCGGTGCGTTGACCAACGACTTCTTCGTGAACCTGCTGGATATGGGCATCGAGTGGAAACCGGCAGGCTTCAATCAGTATGAGGGCCGCGACCGTAAGACGGGTGAAGTGGTGAGAACGGCTTCACGCTTTGACCTGGTGTTCGGTTCGAACTCAGTGCTTCGTGCTTTAGCAGAAGTGTACGCCCAGGATGACAATAAAGAGAAATTTGTCCGTGACTTTGTTGCCGCTTGGGTGAAAGTGATGGATGCGGATCGGTTTGATTTGAGATAAATTAAACACGCCTCTTCCCTGTAGGGATGAGGCGTGTTTTTTTGATGGGACGAGTTTAAAGATTTTTCGACAAAAGGATCAAATTTTGAAAAAGTGGATCATATAAAATTATTTTGGATCATAAAAATGACGAGCGGATCATATATTAATATCTTGGATCATAAGTTACGAAAACCGGATCATATACCTGATAGAGGCTCATTTTATGTATGGGACGCGACCTTATAACACTGCAAAAGATCTCTTTTTCAAACTAATTGGGTCAAACTATCAAAGTTGCAACGTAAAAGCAGTGTTTTTTAACAAACCAAAACCCATATTATTAACAGCTAATCTGATAGACTGTCAGTATAGGTATATTTATCCACCTATATCAATAGCTGTATGAAATCAGCACGGGAAGTTGGTGACAAAAATGGCAAATACATTGTTGAAAGCATTCAAACCGATTGAAGAAACGGCTGATGATGTACTGGAACTCATCAGTAAGTTTGTAGATGTGAACACCTTTTTTCTTGCTAAAAATGACAAAAAAGAAGTCAATATCGTCCGGGCATATAATCGTGATAACGTGGTTCTGCCAACTGGTTTTGAGACCTTATACCGCGATTCATTCTGACAATTTATCGTAAAGGGTGGTCGTGAACCACTCATCATTGAAGACTTGAATGTATCAGCCTTAACCAAGGATATGGACGTAACGAAAAGTCTTGGCGGCGGGTCGCTTATCGGAGTCCCCATTTATTATAGGGATGGGGAGAATTACGGTACCCTTTGCGGCATGGACCTGCGTCCATTTCAATTTACGCAGGAACACCCGGACTTATTTATGGCCATGGCTGCACTGCTTGAGAACGTATTGGACCTTGAAAAGAAAAACGTGCAGGTGAATATGCTGTCCGTTCCCCTTGTACCGATCTTTGATGAAGTCGCCGTCCTCCCTCTCATTGGGGAGGTAGATTCCGAACGAACCTCACGGGTCATCGAGCATACCCTGTTCGAAGCAGCCAAAGGTGAGTTGGAGTACATCATCATCGACTTATCCGGTCTCGTCAGCATCGATTCAGAAAGCATCTTCCATTTAATGAAAATCACAGATTCTCTGAAATTGGTCGGAGTTGCCACCATCTTCACCGGTTTCCGTCCTGATCTCGCCCAAAAAGTCCTTCAATACCGCAATGACTTCTCAGGCATCAGTGTGGAGGCAACTCTTAAACAAGCGATCAAATCATTGAAACTGAATTGATTTTGGCAGGTCATGAGAGATGAAAAAACACGCCTTTTCCTAATTGGGATGGGCGTGTTTTTTCATATTTTTTTATAACTGCCCGGATAGAGACCTTCTCTAAGCGGGAAACCATCAAGCCCCCACTCTCTCACTTTCACGATTAACATCCTGTTTCTCATTCGTCCGCTTCTCCAACTTATACACCAACACCCCGCCAATCAACAACCCAATCCCAAGAATCTTCTCCCAGGAAAGGGCAGAAGGTTCAAAACCGAACCATCCACCTGTGTTGACGACAAATGCAATGGTGATTTGAGAAATAAGCGCGATCGAGATCGCATAGGCCGGTCCGATCAACGTGACTCCCCTCATCAGGAAGAACACGATGCCGACTCCGAATACCCCGCTGAAAAGAAAGACGGGATTGACCCCGCTGAAGTCCAGCAGGCTCTTATCTTCCATTGTATAAAAGACCGGAAGTGAACAGACGAGACCGAGGCCGAGTACCAGGCTCGTCGTTGCCCATGGGCCGGTTTTTTCACTGACACGGGCATTGAATACATTTTGTAGACTGATTAAGATTCCTGCCATGATGGCGAGTCCAATTCCAATCATTTGAGGCCCTCCTTATTCATAGATGTTTCCTTTGGCAAGGATGCTGAGTTTTTCAAGATCTTTGATGGTGATGGACCCGTTGACCCGTTCGATGAGATCGTCGGTTGCCATCTTCTTCAGTACCCGGTTCAGGTGACGGTAGCTGGTGCCGATCCATTCGGCGAGCTCCATGAGATTGGACGTATGCATCTCCTGATGGAACATGGTCCCTTCGCCTGCTTCTGAAATGGATAACAAGTAGCTTGCCAGGCGCACTTCGACGGGATACAGCATGTGCATGCTCGTGATATGTGATTCCGTGTAAAACTTGTGGGCAACTGTATCAAATAGAAAACGCAGGATTGCCGGATGCTCCTTCTCAAGCCTTGAGAGATCCGTGAACGGAACCGATAGAAACACCCCGTCCGTGACGGCTTCCACTGAATTGAGGACCGCAGTACCTTTCGCATATTCCACATCCCCGATCAGGGCAAGTGGACGCTTGAACCGATTGATCAACAGCTTTCCTTCCGGTGTATGGGTGAAGATCTTGATTTTCCCCTCCATGAGGAAGTACAGTTCATCGAGCTCTTCCCCCGTCGAAAAAAGATTGTCCCCTTTTTCAAAAGAATACACCTTGATATACTGTCTGAAATCTGCCGGGAATAACTCATCCAGCTCGAATTGTTTTATATAATGGTCTGGTTCAACACTTTGTATTTCTTTCATCGTATGACTCCTTCTTCTACAATTGGAAAAGGACGACTCCTGCAAGCATCATGGAGAGGCCAATTGCCTGCCTCGGCGTAACCGGGATCTTCTTCTCCCCGAACCATCCCCGTGACTCGATAAGGAATGCCGTCCCGATCTGTGCCACGAGAAGGATCGCAATCGCCGATGCCGGACCGATCATGTGAATCGCCGTCAGTTCCGAGAACACCACGATCACACCGAACGATCCCCCGATCAAATAAAGGAACGGCACCTGCCTGAAGCTCTTTCCTTTTCCATCTCTTACTTTCATATATATCGTCATCGCAATCGTAAAGGCCACAAGATGAACCATCGAAGTCGTATGCCACCCGCCGATCGCGTCACTCATCCTTGCATTGAATATCCCTTGCATGGTGATGCAAAGTCCACCAAGCAGCGCAAATATAGCACCTTTCATCGTTCATCCTCCTATTCTTTGTTCTATTAAATAGGAGGACGGATTTTTGTGAAAGGACATATGTCCTAAGGGTTGCCGATTAGTTGAATTGATAAACCAGAAAGAACTTATTAACTCTTCCTCCTGCAAATAAACAATTTTTGTAATTCCGATTTTATCGTATTGTATAAACAGAGGCTTATTAACCAAATGCCAAGTTTACAATATACATATATCATGCTGGAGCGGGTACTATTGTTTTTTTAGAAAGGAGTGTATGTTTTGTCTGATATCAAATGGTCTATATTAATTAATTCACTTGCTGCTATTATACTAATCATTAGTTTTTTCTTTACCGAACATCTAGCTATTACTAGAATAATTTTATTACTTTTTGTAGCTGCTGATTTGTTAATGGTATGGAATCGCAGAAAAATAAGTAAGAGGTTTTTCTTCCTCTTTTCCATTATCTTTTTAACAGGTCTTGGCACAGCCGGTTTAGCAGATGAAATGGGGATGTCACTGTATCCGTATATTTTTGGCATAGTTTTATTAATTGCCTCGTATAGAACATTATTCAAATCAAATGAGATATATTGAGACGGAGTAGAAGTAGATCCCTATGAGGTTATGACCGGTGAAACTAACGAGAGAATGCCCTGTATCCTGTATACACGAATAATACGTCTTTAAGAAAGCCTTACACACATATACGGAAAACTGATTCAGGAGGAAATCTTCTATGTTATAGTCATACATATAGATATCACACCTTTTTATCGAAAGGAAAAAGGAAGCCCCGTCATGATTATTAAGTGGATACGCATACGATAATGAGTGGGGCCGCCTATCATGCTCCATAACGTGTTTATTCATCTACGTCTTCATAACAGCGAATAGATAATAAATCATACGGAGGTAAAAACATGACTGAACGAATACTGAACATAAATAACGTGGAAATCTGTACAGAAAGTTTCGGGAACCCAAAAGACCCTGCTGTGCTTCTGATCATGGGTTCAATGTCTTCATTAGATTGGTGGGATGAGGATTTCTGTCTGCGACTCGCTGATCAAGGGGTGTTTGTCATTCGTTATGATCATCGGGATTTGGGGCGATCAACCATTTATCCTCCTGGTACTTCCCACTATACCGTAACCGACATGGCTGACGATGCAGCGGGTGTTCTCGGTGCTTATTCCATTGAGCAGGCTCATATCGTTGGAATGTCGTTAGGTGGAATGATCGGCCAGGTTCTTACCTTGAAATATCCTGAGTGCGTACTGACCCTTACACTCCTTGCATCAAGTGTATTCGGTACGGTGATGGAAGAACTGCCTCCAATGGATCAGCGCATACTCGATCACCATGCGAGGAGTGCTTCCATGGATTGGTCAAACCGTGAAGTGGCCATTCGTTATCTGGCAGATGGATGGAAGACGTTAGCCGGTTCCAAACCTTATGAACAGGAAAGAATGGTTAAACTGGCGGAAAGGGAGTATGACCGCGCCAAACAGCTGCCGAGCAGGTTTAATCATGCCCTCCTTCAAGGCGGGGAAGCTTATTACAATAGAATGAATGAGATCAGCATTCCGGTTCTCATTATTCACGGTACAGAGGATCCAGCACTGCCATACGAACACGGACTTGCCCTTGCAAAGGCCATACCACATGGTGAATTGGTGCCTCTATATGGATCAGGGCATGAGATTCATAGCGAAGATTGGGACCAGATAATAGATTCAATTATAAAGTTTCATTCGCGATAAAAGAATAGATGAAAAAGGCAGCCTTTTCGTTTGATGGCTGCCTTTTTCATAGGTTATTGGTTGCCGGGAAAATTCCACTTAAGTAACCGTTCTCGTAGCTTTTTCACGTTCAACCTCTCGTATTGTTGCAACAAGAGATCCCTTTTGAGCGAACATATATGGTCGAACTCCCCTTCCATTCCTCCCCACACCTTTTTGCGTATTGAAGTGCGTCACTCTTTACTCGGGGCACCTGGAGGATTATACTCCGGCGGAATCCGGAGCCACCCCCTCGATATCATCAAATTTTTTAACGGAGCAGCGAACTTCATTAAGTTAATTTGAATGGAAAAGAACATGAGTCCGACATCGGTCCGGACAGTCTTGGACATTGCCTGAGCGCAAAAGGTGATGGAAGTTGCTACTTTTGCCGATATGAGGTTGGTGATTTCATCGTCCTTCAGCTTTACCCCTTCTGGCACGGCACTTTGCTCTGATTTCGGTTTTTCAGGATTGACCAAAGGCAATGGTACCCCTTCTTTCAAAAGGAATGCCTCTATTTTTTTTGTATCTGACATGCTCCCTTCCAATGCGCTTTGTAGCACATGTTGCACATCTTTATCCGTGGTGGTATTCATTCCTACTTGGTAAAGAGCATGAGCTTCATGAAACGCAGTGAATGCCGTCCAGAGGTCCATCACTTCTCCCACATGCAGAGGGGGTTTAGGTGCTTCATCTACAAAATTTTTCATTATGGCTGAAATCGCTTCAAAAGCATTTGTCATCATACGACCTCCTAATTACTGGTAGATACTAGTATTCCACATTACCCGTTATGCATTCAGAAAAACGTATTTGACAAATACCTTGGGGTCCCTTCCCTTTAAACCCTCACAAACTCACCTTTTCATTAAGAGGCTATCTCCTACTCATGGATTCTCCTGAAATTCATCACCATCAACACCATCGTGATAATGACAATGACATAAAATATACTGTCCCGAATCATTCCCGTAGACATTTGAAATCCAGCAAACAGCAACAAAAACGACGCATTCCAGATCAATTTTATCCTGCTTACCTTTCTCTCAGTAATACCATTACTGAATCTGGGGTAATAGATCCCCAAGCCTAGCAGGATGAGGATTATCGATAGATTTATTAAAGCTGTGAAATGTCCAAACAGATACATCCTGCTGATAGAAAAATAGAAAAGAATTGAATACAATACCAGTAGGAAAAGGTTGAATCTGATTATGTTTGTCATGTTTTCCCCTCCTAATATTCCGCTGTGACTACCCCTGTCTACTAACTTTATTTCGAATCAATAACCCCCACCAAACGATCACATATATATAACCGAACAGAAGATAGATAGCCCATAACTCCCCTGTTCTCAGGTGGCTCAGCCATTGTTCCATTTCATTTTGATTTTCCCCTCGATAAATTCCATTCACCATGCCGACGACTGGAATGGAAATGGTCACAAATATAGTGAGCATCGCCCTCCATATATACCGTTGTTTTTTAATCGAAAGGAAGGCTGAGGCAATCGTTAATATCGTGAGAGTAATAGAGAATCCAAAACCATTGGGGCAGGGTTTCTGTAGAATACATGTAATTTCACCTCTTGTTTATGTATTTTTCGACAGGTAGTAATCTAATCCTGCATCACTTCACTAAACCGATTTTTTTCGAAAAAAGGATCAAACGAAGCTAACGTAATAATACCCCGCATCCTCGATAGCTGCCTGCATTCCTATAAATGACGTAATAGCATAATACACCGCACCCAAAGCCAAACAGGCAATGATCATCCCACTCACCCGGGGGATATGTTTGGTTTTTTTATAAAAGACCAGTGAGGTTATGCCGACAATGATAAGGTAGGAAATCGATAGAATGAGCCCGAATGTGTGACTGCCAAGATCATTCACAGCCGTTCGAAAATGGTCCAGATGAGCTTGATTTTCCTCGTTCTCATCGATCGTCACCAGGTGATCTTGATAACCGATTTTCCATATGAGCCCATCTCCCCCTTTTAAGACCGTGTACTGATAACCACCCGCTTCCCCTTCCCCTATCACAAATGGTGCCGCCGCATAAATATGGACGGGAAGCAGGGCGAAAAGCATCGTAAACAGGACAAGCAATCGTTTGTTCAACTCCATCTTCCTTTCTATCAGAACCTCAATCTTTTCCCTTGACAAAGAAACGTATATATATAATAATAAATATCGAATTAGAATTATTATAATCTATTAATGATTCTCAATCACAAAAACCACTAGGAGGAATTTACACTATGTCATTAATCGGTTCACAAGTCGTACCATTTAAAGCAGAAGCATTCAAAGATGGTGAGTTCATCACTGTTACAGACGAAAGCCTGAAAGGTCAATGGAGCATTTTCTGCTTCTACCCTGCAGACTTCACATTTGTATGCCCGACAGAACTTGAAGACCTTCAAAATAACTATGAAACTCTTAAAGAGCTTGGCGTAGAAGTATATTCTGTTTCTACGGACACTCATTTTACACATAAAGGCTGGCACGACAGCTCTGAAAAAATCGGTAAAATCAAATATGCAATGATCGGTGACCCGTCTCAGCGCATCACTCGCGGTTTCGATGTATTAAATGAAGAAGATGGTCTTGCTGACCGCGGAACTTTCATCATCGATCCGGATGGAATCATCCAGGCAGTTGAAATCAATGCAGGCGGAATCGGCCGCGACGCAGACATTCTAGTAAGCAAAATCAAGGCGGCACAATATGTTCGCAACAACCCAGGCGAAGTTTGCCCGGCTAAATGGCAGGAAGGTTCTGAAACACTTAAGCCAAGCCTTGATCTAGTTGGTAAATTATAAGGAGCGCTGAGCATGCTTGAAGCAGATATAAAAGCACAATTAGAACAATACCTGCAGATGATGGAAGGCGACATCGTCCTAAAAGTCAGTGCAGGCGACGATGACATTTCAAAGGAAATGCTGGCTCTTGTTGAAGAGCTTGCTTCCATGTCATCCCGCATCAGTGTTGAAAAAGCAGAACTGACAAGAACACCAAGCTTCAGCGTGAACCGTCCTGGTGAAGAGACCGGCATCATTTTTGCCGGGATCCCCCTTGGACACGAATTCACATCCCTTGTCCTTGCTCTCCTTCAAGTCAGCGGCAGAGCGCCGAAAGTGGATCAAAGCGTCATTGACCAGATCAAGAGTGTCAAAGGCGAACACCACTTCGAAACGTATGTCAGCCTAAGCTGTCACAACTGTCCTGACGTGGTGCAGGCACTGAACATCATGAGTGTCCTGAACCCGAACATCACACACACGATGATCGACGGAGCCGCCTTCAAGGAAGAAGTGGAACGGAAGAACGTCATGGCCGTCCCTGCTGTCTACCTGAATGCGGAATTCTTCAACGGCGGACGCACGACCCTGGAAGAAATCCTTTCCAAAATCGTGGAAGGTCCCGGTGCTGATGAGCTATCGGATAAAGACCCTTATGACGTCCTTGTTGTCGGTGGGGGACCTGCCGGAGCCAGTGCTGCGATCTATGCTGCACGCAAAGGCATCCGTACAGGAATCGTCGCTGAACGCTTCGGAGGTCAGGTCCTTGATACCATGAGCATCGAGAACTTCATCAGTGTGAAGCACACGGAAGGACCGAAGCTTGTGGCAAGCCTTGAAGAGCATGTGAAGGACTACGGCATCGATGTCATGAACCTTCAGCGCGCAAGTCGTCTTGAGAAGAAAGACCTTGTCGAGCTTGAGCTTGAAAACGGTGCTGTCCTGAAGAGTAAGAGTCTGATCATCTCGACAGGTGCACGCTGGCGTAACATCGGCGTTCCTGGCGAGCAGGAGTTCAAGAACAAAGGAGTGGCGTACTGCCCTCATTGTGACGGACCATTGTTCGAAGGCAAAGATGTCGCTGTCATCGGCGGAGGAAACTCCGGAATCGAAGCAGCCATCGACCTTGCAGGAATCGTCAAGCACGTGACGGTCCTTGAGTTCAACCCTGAACTGAAAGCCGACGACGTGTTGCAGAAACGTCTTTACAGCCTGCCGAATGTCACAGTGCTCACGAACGTGCAAACTCAGGAGATCACCGGTGCGGATAAGGTGAATGGAATTACCTACATCGATCGGGATACCCATGAAGAGAAACACGTCGAGCTGCAAGGAGTATTCGTCCAAATCGGTCTTGTTCCAAACACAGACTGGTTAGGCGGCCTTGTAGAACGTACGAAATTCGGTGAGATCATCGTGGACAAACACGGTGCCACCAACGTCCCTGGCGTATTCGCCGCAGGAGACTGTACAGACAGCCCATACAACCAAATCATCATCTCCATGGGATCAGGAGCCAACGCAGCACTTGGAGCATTCGACTATCTTATTCGGAATTAAGATGATTGAGAGGTCCGTCCCCCATTTTGAGGGACGGACCTTTCATTTTCAGGAACAGCTTCTTCGAAAACCGACTCCAAACCGTCCTCCCTGGCAAATCATCTTGAAACTACATACTACAGTGAACACAAACCAGCCATTCATTTTAAGGACAATACCACGATTGACTAAATCACACTTTTTCACTCTAATATTCCTTAATAATATCATTTTATATCTATTGGAGTAAGGCTTCGATTCCATAATAAGGAAAGAAGTCTTTTCTTCACCTTACCTTTGAAATTCCCCCGGGATCACTGATACCTTATTGTCCCCTTGCTCCCTTCTTTATCGGACATAAAAACCACCACTTGAGGAAACAATAACGGAAACAATAACGGAGTGCAGGTGAACAATAAAATGAGTCCTTCTAAGAAGCTGTCAAAAAAAATTGAAGAGAATCTAGAGGCCATACGATCTGCCGTCTATGAAACAGAAGATCTGAAGACGAGGGATCTCATTTTCCTGAATAAGCCTTGCAAACTCGTCTTTATCGATTCTTTAGTGGATAAAAAGTTGATAGAAAGAAATATTATTGAGCCCCTTCTTGATTGCAAAGATGGGACTGGCCCGGAATCCGTGATAAAAAATGCGGAGTATAGTAGAACGATCGATTTAGAAGTGACCGTGAATGGTCTCCTCGAGGGGAGTTGTGCCCTGTTATCAGAAGGGGTAAATACTGCCCTTCTGATGCCCGTTGCCGCTGGTGATGATAGGGCCATACAGGAACCGGAAAATGAACACATCATCAAAGGATCCCATGATGGCTTTACGGAGAATATCAGTAAAAACATCTTCTTAATCAGACGAAGAGTGAAAAACCCTTCATTACTTATTAAAAATTATACGTTGGGCTCTAAAACAAATACAAAAGCCTCGATTGTCTATATTGAAGAACTGGTGGATCATGGTCCATTAGATGTGTTAATGAAAAGGATAGAAGCTGTGAATGTCGGGGAGCTTCAATCTTCGGGGGAACTGGAAGAATTAATTGAAGACAACAGCTATTCAGTATTCCCACAAATATTATCAACTGAGAGACCCGACCGGGCGGCATCCTATTTATTAGAAGGGAAATCACTTGTCATCGTGGATGGAACTCCACATGTTCTGGTTTCTCCTATTACCTTTTTCAGCTTTTATCAGTCACCTGATGACTATAATAGCAGGTGGATCATCGGATCTTTCTTTCGACTCATACGAATTTTCAGTTTTTTGGTAGCCATCTGCTTACCCGCCATTTATATTGCAGTCGTTTCCTTTCATTCAGAAGTTCTGCCCATAGGGATTCAATATGCGATCAGAATTCAAATTGAATACGTCCCGCTGCCACCTTTTTTTGAAGCCATTGCGATGCAGCTGGTACTGGAACTGTTGAAGGAGGCTGCGATCCGACTCCCCTCACCAATTGCACAAACAATCGGTATTGTCGGCGGTTTGGTCATCGGGACGGCAATAGTAGAAGCAGGTTTTGTTTCCAACACGATGATCGTAGTCGTTGCACTTACTGCCATCGCCTCTTTCGTAGCACCTGTCAACCAAATGGGGACAGGTGCCAGAATCATGGCTTTCCCAATTATGCTGGCGGCCACTTTTTTTGGCTTTTTAGGCATTGTCCTTGCTCTTTCCGTATTACTGATTCACCTCTGCAGGTTGGAATCTTTCGGAAAACCTTACTTGGAACCCTTAGCCCCAATACACTTCAAGGGAATGAAAGATTCACTTATCAAAATCAAAAAGAGGAATAACACATTAAAACAAACGTAATCCAGAAACGAAAGTGTGGAATAGTCAATGTCACAGACAGGAGCCCTAACTAATTGGCAGATATTCTTTCTTATGGCCCAAACTCAAGTTGGATTCGCCATACTAACACTGCCGAATATTTTACAAAGTACAAGTAAAGGAGACGGCTGGATGTCGGTTCTCTTGGCAGGAGTGGCTCTCCAGCTGTTTCTAGTTATTATCTGGCTATTATTGAGTCGTTTCCCCAATTTAAACTATCCCGAAATCACAATATTTGTACTGGGGAAATATGTAGGAAGCTTAGTAAATATGATCTTGTATCTTTACTTTATCGTAACTGCAACGTTTGTATTGCTTCAGTTTTCATCCATTATAAAAGAACATCTGTTGACGATCACTCCTTATTGGGTAATCGGATTACTGATGATGCTTACCTGTACGTACTTAGCCATCAGTGACATTCGAATTATCGCCAGATTCTTCGGGCTCATATCGATTCTATTTCTTTTCTTATTCGGAATCTCTTTTTTTTCCTTTCTATTGCCTGTGGACTTACATCATATGCTCCCTTTAGGAAACACCGGAATAAAGGAAATTGCCATCGGCAGCAAAGATTGTCTGTTAGCCATTTTGGGATTTGAGGTGATCCTGTTTTTATATCCCCTCGCATCCAAGAAGGGGACCACATTCTTAAAAGTGATCACATGGGCCAATGTTTTTGTAACAGGTTTAACTACTTATTTCGTCATTCTTTGCATCCTGATTTTCAGTGAGTCCGTCCTGAAACAAATTAAATATCCCGTCATCTACTTTTTGCGGCCCCTTCATTTTCAAATGGTAGACCGTATCGATTTACTATTTATATCGATATGGATTGTCCCGCTTGCGGCATCGATTGTCATCTATATATATATGAGCAGTAAAAGTCTTTCTTTTTTTAAGGGTAAACCTTATAGACTGGTTCTGATGAATAGCACATTGATTTTCGTCCTATTTACAATCGCAAAGAAAGATCCCGACTCCCAAGAACTCTATTCCAACTATGTTGAATATTTGAGCTATGCCGTCGTATTCGTCATTCCATGCATGTTGCTATTGTTTTCTTACCTAGTAAAGAAACGGGAAAAGGAGGTTTCCTATTGAGAAAGATTCCGGTTATTTTCATTGCTATGTTCCTTCTGGCAGGGTGCTGGGACCAAAACCAGCTAAACGACAACAGACTGGTTAACGGGATCAGTTTTGACAAAGCTGAAGAGTCCGATCAGATTCTGGGGACAGTCAGGGCGATTAATATACGCAGCGCTGGAGGCGGTAAGTTTGAAGTTATGGATGAATTTTATGAAACGGAGAATGAAACGGTTACCCAGCTTGCCGTGGATCTTCAAGACAAAGTATCCGGGAATATGGATGTCGGAAAAGCATTTGTCATTATTGTCGGGGAAGAATTAGCCCAAACCAAGGGCATCACTTCACTAGTAGAGCCGATTCTTCGATCGACCAGGGGATATATCTCCTCGCGTATTGTGATAAGTGAAGGAAAGGGCCATGAAATCTTGTCCTTGAAGCTTGAAGATAGTCCCATTGTTTTCGAGGTGGATAATCTGCTGACTGGAGGGACAAAAGGAACATCTATTCCTAAAGAAACCACGTTTACTGCTTGGAATGAAATATCAGACAAGACCAATGATATCTTTCTCCCCTATATAAAAAAAGATAATAAAAACAAGGTGATGCTTGCAGGGTCAGCTTTATTTAACGGTGATAAATTCACTGGTGATAAACTGACAACAAGCCAGACCTCACTTCTGCTCATATTAAGAAATGAATTGGGATACAGGGCCCTATTAAGTATAAAATCAGACGAGTTAAGTCAGCCTTTTACCATTGTCATTGATAATGCCAAGACAAAAATGGATGTCAAGAAAGAAAACGGGAAAGTCACCTGCACAGTTACAGCTAATCTACAAGCAAGGATACAAAGCTATTATGAAGAAGAACCTTCTGAAGATTTCAAAAGCTTAAATACTTTGGCTTCAAAGGAACTCACGAAAAAAGCAAAGGAACTTACCGACCTTTTACTCAAAGCGAATAGTGACGCTTTAGGAATCGCCAAAGATCTCTCCACGAAATATCCTGATTCCTGGAATGCCGAAGCGTGGAAACAGGACTATCAACAAGTGACGATAAAGCCAAAGGTAAACGTTGAGATCCTCGGGTCTAACAATCTTAAGTAAATCTTTGAATTCGTTGATAATAAAAACAAACGAACAGGATGGCTCGCTTTCAAAAAAAATCCGGCCAATCCCCCATTGGCCGGTTTTCCGAATCAAGAGTTCTGAACTAGATGATAGTTCAATACTCACGCAATGCGCATTGCTCTGTTAATCAGTTTGAATATCAACCTTGATTTAGTAAGTTATCTTGGTTTAACTGGTAGTAAATCTATGAATAAAAACCGATCCTTCTTCGTGAGATAATCCGGCGTCACTCTTTCCTTCCCTATCTCATATCGGATCGGGAAAGCATAGTTCGGCCCGTCAAACACAAACGTATGAAACTCCCCATTCTCCCCGCAGATATCACGAGTCTCTTCCGGATAATCCCGTATAAACGCCTCATCATATACTCTACCTGCATAGGACCGATCCAATTGATCCATATCCACACAAGTGAGCACGGTTTGAAACCCCAGGTCAATGAATTCACGGCCGAGTTCCCCGACAGGCCGACCCCAAAGTGGAAAGACCGGAGTGATCCCCGTTCCCGAAAGCATCTTCTCCCTATACTCACGCACATCCTTAAGATGAATATCTCCGAAGACCATGTGTGAAACCCCGTCCTCCAGCATATCTGAGACTGCTGTCTCCATTCGCTCCTGATACATCTCATTCGAACACTCCTCGGGGATCCAGACCTCACGAAGCGGAATCCCCAGCGACTCCGACTGCATCTTCAACAGCTCATACCGGACGCCATGAATCGAAACCCGGTCGAAACCTTCCGTCAGGGTCACGAGCAATGAATCTATCTCGTATTCCGGATTTTGTTGAATTTTATATATTGCCAGGGTGGAATCCTTTCCACCGCTGAATGCTATCACTGTTTTCATTTGGACCTCCATTTTTACAATATTGTACTATTGACCCTTTTTAACCCAAAGCAGTGAACTGACTTCACCGCGAGGAATAAGTTTTTCTCTATTATAATAGAAATTTCCCCTTAATGATCTTTGCCACTTCTGCCGCACTCAAGTTTGTATTGTTTATCTTTATATAGTTTGAATATTTAATTTCACCTTCTAATGAATTCAATCTGTATGTCTCCATCGACTTTTTCAAATCAACCTCAGACCATTCAATATCCTTTTTTGTTGGCTTATGTTCAAGTCTATTGGGACTTTTATTTCGCTCAAGTCTTTCTTCTACATCTGCCTCAAGCTCGACAAAGTAAACCGTGCCCCCACTGGACTCGAACAACCGGGAGACTTCATTAACATAGTCCCAGTCCTCTTGCATATCAAATGCCCAGACGTAAGTAAAAATCATTCCATACATATCACTCTTTGATACTTCTTCAAATATCTCACGACGAAACAGACTGACTAATCTCTTTCCTTCTTTAGTGCCATAGTCAAAGAAATGACTGACCAAGTCAATCGTCATATGATTATGAAAAAGTTTCAAATCCGTTATTTTAGCTAATTCCTGTCCAACTGTCATCTTGCCAACTGCCTGTGGTCCAAATACAAGAACAAATTTCATGAGCACTCTCCTTTATTATCGATATAAAATCCGCCTGAAAATGATCGTCATGCTTTATAACATTATGTCTCTCCGTTCCGGAATCCGTGCGCTTCTACCGATTCGGTATTTTCCCCCAGGTTATGTAGTCCTTTTGAAAAGCTTGCGTTATTTTGATCATTTTCTATCGATTTCTCGGTAAAAATGGCCGCTTAGATAAAAAAACGATCCCGGATAGACCAATATACAGGATTCCCCTCATCATTCCACTACATCATAAACCTCCATATCCATTTATCAGCGATATTTAGATTTTATCAGCGAATCCCCTCAGTCAGGGACGGACTTCCATAGTGGAATTCTTCCAAACTTCTAAACATGCATCAAGAAATGATCTAAACGTATTGTTGTTCATCGTAACCTCCCAAACTATGTCACTACCAATTATTTCAAAAGAGAGACGTGAACTCAATCCCATATAAAAAAAGAAGCTCAACTATTCGTAGAGCCTCTGCTGATCATTAAAATACTTACCTATTCCCAGACCCTTTGCAGAGTTTCCTTCTAAGAAAGTTCACAAATCAGAATAAATATGTAAAAAAAATGGATATTCAGATAAAAAATAGGGACCACCCAATCAGGATGCCCCCCTATAAAGCAACCAGATTTTATGAGCCAGTTGCTACTTTTCCATATCTATATCTTTGTCACTTCTATATAGCGGAGCTGGATTCCGTCTTTTTCAATCACTTTGAAGCGGTGCCCTTCTTCCTCAATGATGCTGCCCACTTTGGCATCGAGGTTTTGCGTCATGTACCAGCCGCCGATGGTGTCAATGTCCAGTTCCCCGATGTCGATGTTTATGTTCAAAAGAGAGTTGACATCATTGATGAGGACCTTTGAATCAAGAAGGTAATGACCATCCTTGAGCTTTCGGATTTCAGCTACTTCATCCTCATCAAATTCATCCCGGATTTCACCGACGATTTCTTCAAGGATGTCCTCAACCGTCACGATGCCGGAAGTACCCCCGTATTCATCAATCAGAACGGCAATATGAACACGCTCTTTCTGCATTTTCACAAGCAGGTCATGAATCGGAATCGTCTCGATGACTGTAATGATCGGGTTGATAAAAGGTCGGAGTGTAAAGTTTTCATCCAGTTCGTTGACCATCGCCTCTGTTAGAAGTTCCTTCATATTGACGAATCCTTTGACGTTATCTTTATCGCCGTTCACGACAGGATAACGCGTGAAATTCTCTTTGCGAATGGTATCTATCACGTCCTCGAGCGTATCGTCTATGGAAAGGGAGGCGATTTCCTTTCGTGGGACCATGATTTCCTTTGCAATCCGTTCATCGAATTCAAAGATGTTGTTTACATACTTTAGTTCGTTCTTATTGATTTCCCCGCTTTTAAAACTTTCCGAAAGCAGGATCCGAAGTTCTTCCTCGGTATGAACTTCTTCATGTTCAGAAGCCGACTTCAATCCGAAGATTCCGACAAGCACACGTGCAGATCCATTTAAGAACCAGATAAAAGGATACATGATGCGGTAGAACCAAATGATCGGGCCGGAAAATAATAGCGTCACGGCTTCGGCTTTCTGAATCGCCACTGTTTTTGGAGCAAGTTCCCCGACTACAACGTGAAGAAATGTAACAAGGGCAAAGGCGATACCAAAGGACAGGATATGCGTGATGGCTTCATTCAACTCGAAATAAGCAAAAAGCGGGTGCAAAATCTTCTCCACAGTCGGCTCACCCAGCCACCCTAGTCCAAGGGCCGTAATCGTGATTCCAAGCTGGCAAGCAGATAGATACTCATCCAGATGAGTCACGACCTTCTTAGCGGCAATCGATCCTTTACGATTCTCCGCTATGAGCTGATCAATCCTGGAACCTCGAACCTTTACAATCGCAAATTCCGTCGCTACGAAAAAAGCGGTTAGAGCAATCAATAAAACGATTAAAATTAAGTTTATAGACGTTGTCAATTAGCAGCCTTATCCTCGGATAAGGCTTACACCTCCATCATGATAAATTTCATTCACTATGTGAATGGATTGATGAAAGCATAAAGTTGAAAACTACTTATCTCCAGAAGGGATTGCATAGAACCCATGATGAGAAGTAGATCGTTCAGCTTCCAGCAACCCGGATCGAACCATTGAACCGAATGTTACGCAGCATCGCTTAGCTGACTTGTATCTTAGCTTCTCTGTCCCATTTTCATCCCTCCAACCGTTTTTATAAAATAATATATTATGATTTTACTTAAATATGAGAATATAATCAAACATATTACGATATAGTCTCCCTAATAGATTTGTTCGAATTTCAAATATGTCGGCTAAACTTCAATCAAACAAACTTGACCAATACTTCCCAATCTCCCGCCCTTGTGCAGAATATCGTTCAGTCCCTTCCAAAGAGAATTCCTCCCCGCAGGACGTATTCGTCACCTGAAACTCATCATATAAAATCTCCCCCCCGTCGGATCCGGCCACACTGCCTCCACCGCTATGGTGAACGCAAACATCTTCTATAAGGGTTCGATTTCCTTCTTCACCCACATAGAAATACTGATTCTGACTGAGATTATAGCCCCGGTCCTGTGTTGACGTTTGATAGATTCCATATCGTTCAATATCCGTCCTCATCAAAGTGGGCAGACTTTCAATTTCAACAGGAATAACGGAAAACTCTCCATCTTTATCAAGGGAAGGTTGATTTGGCATGCCATAGAAGATGACAATCGTACCTTCATAACCCTCAGGGATCAGGTAGCGGTTTTTTATGATTTCTCCTTGATCGTTACCGGATATCCAATTCACAGCCAACATCACAATCGCCACAAAGGAGACCACGCTTACTAATTGGAGATAGAATCGCTTGTTCCCCCTGTCCGGCCCCGGTGAGTTCTTCCTTTTCAACCATTCATCTATAAAGAAGAAGATTACCGCACAGATCACCGCAAACCATGCAAACCCGTCTATCACAAAATACGTTATGGCTCCAAAGAAAGCATGGATGAGTCCCGCAGCAACTAACCGCCACTTGTCGAGCTTTCTCGTTAACCAATCCGAAAGTAAGGAAACAGGAGCCCCATACGCCAGGTTACCGGCGAAGGAATATGTAAAGACAATCGGAAAGAGCCAGATGCCCCCGTCCAGTATGGTAAAGATCATCAAAAAAGTAGAAAGAATCAAACTCGTATACAATGCCGGTTTTATTTTACTCACCATGTCATCCCTCCGAAAACTTACATTGTGATTATTTTCACAATGTAAGTATATCATAAAAGGATGACTGTTGGGATATTTATACAACCCGATTATTCTACTGGGGGCTACTACGCGTCAAAATGTACAAGATCCATCGAAGCTTCTCACCTATTCACCAAACGCCACCTAACCCTCCCTTCTAAATACCAACTCCACCACCCACCTGATCAAGTAAGAAAGTACGATATAGATGACAAAGGACCACCAAAGCTTCCAATGATAGATATGATAAATATGTAGCCATTCAAAAACAGGCTCTGCGATAAATGATGCTCCTGCCGAAAGAACGATATTCCCATACAGAAACGATTTTCCTTTAGGAAAGTATTTATACAAGAGCATGTACGTGACAGGGATCAACGCATAATCAAAGACGTATGCTTTTGAAAGAATGGGGATTAACTGTCCCGGATACCCCCATAAGCCAAGGTCAAATCCAATCCCGTCAAGGTTTGCCGCAACCAGGATCCAAATCAATCCAAGAAAAAGAAGCCTCGGCAACTCCTCTCTTTTCGTTAAACGAAAAAAGATGACCCAGGGAAGCATAAAGAGGGCTACTAGAAACCACCAGCGTGGGGTTAGAAAGCAATGGTCCAACCAATATCCGATATATTCATGGTTAATGGCTACATCTTTTTCTCTTATTCGATCATATTGCTCTAGCATACACGATCTCCTATACGGAAGAATTTTTATAAAAAAGACCCTCTACAAGTTAAGAGGGGTACGAAAGTTTACGATGGGTATTCATTTATAGTCTCTACCATGGAAAGGAACTTCATTCATACATACTTTCAGTAAAAAAACACGACTTTTCTCCCTTACAAACATTTTGATATTATGTTAAAATAATCCAAAAATTAAAAATTCCTTCCCTTTTTTAAAGAAAGGAGATTAAGAAAATGTCAAGAAATCGTGAGCTGCTTACCATCTTACAGACGCTCCAAACCTATTCAGATTGTGATATCACCCAGTCATTTTCTGAACATGATTCTGACGTATTGCTGGTTTCTTACTCCAAGGAATTAAACTCATTCGTCATCACTCAACATGACTCTGAGAAAAGCTATCATGATATCGACTCCGCTTTAGCCTTATTAGAAAATGTATTACAGACCTAGCTTCTTATGAATGATCCATAGATTCAACTCAAAAAGACCCGTCGTCGATCGACAGGGTCTTTTTGAGTTTCTGAACCATCCGGTGGTTATTTATTGCTGTTTTTATTGCTTGAACTGTTGGAGTTATTCGAGTTGCTGGAGTTACTGGACTGGCTACCGCCTTTCGCTCCTATTTCCTGATAGAATTTCTTGTCGTGATTTTCTGAGGTTGCTTCTCCACCTTTTTCACCGATCTCTTGGTAGAATTCTTTGTCATGGTTCTTCGCCGTTTGTTCGCCGCCTTTACGGCCAGCTTCTTCGTAACTCATTTTGTTGTTGCTATTATTGTTGTTGCTGCTGTTGCTGTTGTTGTTATTGCTGTTACTGTTTGCCATAAATAAAATCCTCCTTAAGTTTAGTGAAAATGGTGTTGCACGTTTGTACATTGGTTATATACCTCGTAAGTTGAGATTCAAACAGAAAATGGGGGTTTTTAACATTTATGTAATTTAATTTATACAGAAGGGAGCTGAGATGATGGATAATTTCAGAGATGGAGTTGGTGGCTTCATTCGGCTTCCACGTTGCTTGTTCTTCGGTGAGGCCGGTAATGGAATTGATCAAAGAGACAAACCAGGTATTTTCGCTGTGGCAGGCGTCCAGTTGCATAAATAATACTTGTTTGGCATTCATTTTTATTCCCTCCTGCATTTACATATTCTTTAATACATTCCAGATAGAGTAGGAAGTATCCTCTTTTCATGATTCATGATTCATGTTTCATATTTGCCTTATTGTTATAAAAGGAAAAATTTTACTGTTTATGGTATTGTTGTATAAAGGTATAAGGAGGGGTTGGATTGAGAAAATACATGATTTTTTTCATTTCAACATTGATATTGATTGTAGGCTGTTCAAAAGAGAGTGGTAAGAAAAGTACACTTTCGGAAGAATTACCATCACAGAAAACATCTGAATTTTCACAAGGGGAACAACACTTCAAAGTCATCCCCTTATATGAAGAAGTTATTGATTATACTGAAGTGATTATCAAAAATTCTGATCAACCTGAAAATGAAATTTATGATGATAAAGTGATACAGCCATTTCGCCAACAACTGACAGAAGGTAATTTGAACCTGAAAATGGACATTTCCCAATATTTGATTCCTACAAGGTATGCTCAAGACCTTAACGATTATTCAGTTGACCTTCTTAACCGCCAAGATGAAATTAACAATTTAATAGAAAAAGCTCTCTCTGATTCTTCCAAACTTCTTTCAGGGGGAGATAAGACAGTATTTGTTATGTCCGCGAACCCTGAGATGCCACTAGAGGATATGAATGGTGTCGCCGCGTGGACGCTGAGTGATAACGTGATATTGATCCAAATGAATCCGGAATTTACCAATCGGCAGTTAACCTATACCGTTGCACACGAATATCATCATACAGTTACTATGGAGAAAAGTTCTGTTGGCGGCACTTTTTTAGACTTTGTTATCTTCGAAGGGAAAGCAGACTCTTTTGCTAAAATCGTTTATCCGAAACAGACGTACAATGGACTAAAACAATTCCTGATGATGTGATAAAAAATGCTCTATTTGAGTTAGCTGATAAAAGGAGTTCCTTTGACCCTGAGACTTATAATGACTTTATGTCGGGAAATGACTCAAAGAATATCCCGAAAAGAGCTAGTTATATGATAGGTTATAAGATTATGCAGAGTTATTTAGAACAAAATCCAAATACAGAAATGGAAGAATGGACTGCCCTGGATTCAAAAGAAATTGTACAAAAAAGTGAATACGGATATCTAATAATAGAATAGTGTAGCATGGGGTATGTATTATTCTATTGGATTTTTTTATCTGATTTTGAATTGATAACCCCTTTTTTTAGTGTAAACCGAGGTTATTTCTTATATAATACTGTCACACGAGGACTTTTTACAGTCCACAACACCGTTTCCACTTCTTCCCTTCGGTTTATGGTCCGGTTTTCACCTTTTATGAACCAGTTTCCAGATTTATGCGCCGGTTTCGGGCATATTTAATCCGGAATTCTGATATGTGACCCACTTTTGCACTTTTATGAACCGTTTGTCGAAAAATCTCGGGGGAAGAAACACTTCTTGTTGAATCTGCAAACAGTAACATTCAAAAAGGGACCTCTACTGTTTCATGAAACGTCATCCCAAAGTACTGATACTCGATCATCATCCGACTGACTGCTTCGTCATGAAACACATGCACGGCATAAATGGTATCTTCTTTCGTCGCAGTTCCATTATTTAATTTCTCCATTTGTTTTGATTGAGAAGATCCCCTTTCGATGACTACATCCTGTAGGTTCTTATATTCTACTTTTTCATCTCGAGCATCATCCCCATGGACGTATCCTTTCAGAAGATTACTCACCTGCATCTTCACTTTCTCAGGAGCATCATCATGATTGACTCTGACCCTCACCACTTTCGCTTCACGGAAACCATGATTGGTTACTTCAACCAAGACAGATGTCCCATCCTCATTTTGACCAATCAAGCCAATCTCCATTGGGGGATTCTCTCTTACCCATAAATAAGTCCCTCCCACTACGACGGCCATCAAGAGCAGTATAGCTGCTATCCACCGTTTTTTCATCCGTCCATCCCCTTTTTCACCAACATCAGCTTTATTCATCGATTGCGGTAGATCCGCCCCATATCGGGTTTTCCATTCAATTTTTGCCTACTTGAATATTTTTCCTGATAGATACTACGATCAACGTAATGCCGGTAATCGCTGTTAAAACCGCCATTACAAGGGGGAATGCTCCCACGTCCCGTATTGCCGTCCCATATATTCCGTATCTACTGTCCCACCCGAGGCCATCCGTTTCACCCAACATGCGGGAATAGATGGCTGCCGTTATAAGCGCGGAACCATATAGAATGGCACTTACCAATAAGCAAGTCAATCCAATCAGTAATTGTTTCATATTTCCACGTCCTACCTCTCATCTTCCGAAAAAATCAGGCAACGGTACACCAAGATCGAATAATGCGCTAGTCACAAGCAGGATAAGTACCGGGATTACACAGAGAATCACAACTATCGTCCAGATGTTATTTGGAGAAACCTCCCGCTTTTTTTTCCGGTAGAGATCTTGTATCTTCTTTTGCTTTTCTTTTTTAGGTTGAATTATGTTTTCCTCCTTTACTTAGTGACTTTCTCAACGCCCTTGACACTTCACTCCTCGAAAATATAACCCGCCCCCCATGCGCACTAAACCAGGAAGTTAAGGCAGCACAGTTATATCCTATCCCGATAATCAAAACCCACAGTTGCCCAATTTGTTTTCCAACAAGGGATTGTAAAATCAAGATGGTCATAATCAGGATAAAGATTTTTTATCTGAATCTCCCTTCTAATATTCTAATTATTTCAAATTATGGAATATTCATCAATCTTTTTTGTGAATTGCAGTCCGGAGAGGTTCTTGAATGCTCTACCGTCTAATCAATAATTACAAGCAATTTCATCACCAAAACAAAAACCGGAAGACTCCCCTCTTCCGGTTCTACTCTCCATTATTTTATAATCGTCGACCCCTGCAACAGTTCCGGCTTCGCGCCAAGGATCAATAAAAACAATTTCGAATCACTGATTTGTCGGTGCTTTTTCATGATGTCTTTCAGCTGAACGATATTAGGGTTTTCTTTCAGCTTCCGCACTTCCTCCTGATAGAGGGAGAGGATCGAACCTCTTACAAACTGCGGCTCATAGTCTGGCAGCTCCTTGTCACGGAGTAGTGACCCCATGTATCCGTACTTCAACTGTAATTGTCTCGTCAGGCTTACGACGTGGACGAGCTGCTCATTCAATTCAGGGAAATCCTGTTTGAGTGCTTCCACATCTCTTTTCGCATCGTGAAGTTCGTTCATTCCTGCAAGCATTGTGGTCATGATGCTTCCCCTCCCAAGTTCCAAGGTTTTTCTAGTCCAATGATGTCATTCAGGATTTTACTCTGCTTGCGGCGGACCCGTCTTCTTTCTGCCCGTTCTTTTCCTGATTCGAACAAAAATTTCTCCTCTTCTGTTTCCGGGACGATTTCCGCCACCTTGACGGGATTTTTATTTTCATCGAGGGCGACGAAAGTTAAGAAGGCTGTTGCCGCCATTCGTCTTTCTCCCGTGATCATATCTTCGGCAATCACTTTGCAGAAGATTTCCATTGATTTATTTCCGACATACGAGACGAAGGATTCGACGCACACGGAATCACTTTGATGGATCGGATAGAGGAAGTCGATGGAATCCGTTGATGCCGTCACACATTCCTTCACCCGGGCATGACGTCTCGCGGATAACGTCGCATTGTTATCGAGCTTCTTCATCAACACCCCGCCGAACAGGGTGTTGTAGTTGTTTAAATCATTGATCATCACCTGGTCCGTGCTGACGACCAGACTCTCTTTCGGATGCTTCGTTTTTGCCATGAAGAACAAGTCCCTTCTGTTGTAAAATGGTTTCTCAAACGTTTGATACTCAAAGTGTACGCCCCGAATCAGGATAAGTGAAATGAATGTTTCTTATCATCATCATAGATGCTGTCTATGCAATGGCTTACATCTGAATGGTATCAATCTCCACTTTCCCAAAATAGACGACAAAAAAGAGCATTCCTTAGTCAGAAATGCTCCCCATCAATCGTTCCTGGGTAAAGGTCAGCCACTCATTTGTGGCATACGATAAGTATTGATTTTTCCTCCAAATAATGGCAAGGTCCCATTCGATGACGGGCTTTACGACGCGGATAGCGACGAGATCTTCCTTCAGCTGCTCATACACGCTGTTCGGCAGGATCGAAATCCCGAGTTCCGCTTCGATCATCTTCCCGATGAAGTCCCATTGAGAACTTTCAGACACCACTTTCGGAAGAAAACCTGCTTCTTTGCAAGCCCCTCGGATCCTGTCATTCAACGCAAAGTCCTTATTAAAGAGAATGAGCTGTTCTCCTTCAAGCTCTAACAATTTAACCTGCTTTCTGCCGGCCAATCGATGTGTCCTTGGCACCACGATCCGAAGTTCCTCTTTCATAAAAGAAAAATGGTGAAAATCCTCCTCTGCAGCAGGCAGGACACCCACCCCCACATCGAGCTGATCTGTGAGAATATCTTCTTCAATCCGCTTCGTCCCATTCTCGATCAGCTGGAAAGTGATACCGGGGTAGAGGGCGTGGAACTCCCCCAGCACCTTGATGAACTGACCCGCGTCCATGATCGGCGGCAGTCCGATGCGGATATGCCCCCGCTGCAGGCCGATCAGATCATCGAGTTCATGCTGGACATTCTCGAATGCCTTATCGATTGTCTGCGCCTGCTTCAAAATCGCCCGTCCCGCATCCGTCAGCACGAGCTGCTTCCGGGAACGGTGGAACAGCTCCACCCCAAGCTCATCCTCTAAGTTCCTGATCATCTTACTGATGGTCGGCTGGGTCACAAACAAATGATCCGCCGCACGGGTGAAGCTCTTGAATCTCGTTACTTCAATAAAATATTTTAAGTGCCTGATGTCCACATGCTCACCTTCTTATGTTGAATCATATGACATTATGGTACCATACCGGCTGCTTTATCACATTTCGTTCCATTAAAAAAAGCTAAGAGGGGATGATTCTTGTTCTTTGCTATCCCTTTTCATTCGAAAGAAAGAGACCTGCAAATTGCAGAAGGGTCCCTTCCCAAATCTTATTTCACTACCATTTTTTCAGAGGCTTTAGATTCCATATCTTCAATATTCACAGTTGTGATGTAATAAGAATCTCCCTTTTCACCCTCTCCATCAAAAAAGCTCTTCCGTTCGTGTGCTGAAATGCTTTCGATATGTTCGAACTCTTTCGCGTCTGAGGACTTTTTATACACTCTGTAACCCATTACCGTATCATCATTGACCGAGTGCCAGGAAAGGGATCCGGTATCGTATTCGACTGCCGTCGGTGGTTCAGGAGCTTCAAGCTCATTGACTTGGGTTTCAGAGATGAGCTCTGTATACACGACCAGACGGTCCGGATAAAGATGTTCGTCATGATTGAACGTACCTGTGCACGTAATGACATTCAGGTTCCGTTTATCCGATGGTCCGAAGATTTTCTCGATCGGAGCTTCATCATTCGGATAGCTTTCCTTCGATTTCACCTCGAAAGTCCGTTCCATTCCCTTTTCATCCGTGACGATGATTTTCTCCCCTACTTTGATGTTCTTCAGATAGAAGAAAATTGCCGGGCCTTTCTTACTGTCGACATGTCCAGCAAGGACGGCATTTCCCTTTGTACCGACCTTCACCCCACGATCGTACCATCCGACCACATCGGTATCTTCAGGAACTTCCATTTCCCCGTTTTCAAGTAAACCGACGGGAATGATGTTGGTATCGATGTCCATGCTCGGAATCTGTACACGGGAAGGCGTAATTCCTTCTTCTTGAACCTTTACCTGCTCTTCAAGCTCTGTTTTCTTCTTCTTTAAAGAGTCAAGAAGAACAAACTCTTCTTCCTTATGGGCGGTACCCACCCCGCTTTTTGCTTTTTCTTTTTCCACTGTTTGTTTCTTATCGGATTGAGTTGTCTGATTTTCTTTCTCAGGTCCGTCCTTTGCGATTGCCTGAAAGCTGACAACACCAATCATAAGGACCGCGATCAGTATGATAAGTATTCGTTTCTTCATTATATTCCCTCCACTTAAGAGAAGAGAGAAGAGCAGATTCCCGCTCTTCCCATGGCTCTATGAATTATTGTTGATCAGCAAATTTTTTCTTGATGATGATTCCACCAGCCATTAATGCTACTGCGACAAATGTGATCCATGCAGCCATTGGCATTTGTTGATCAGCTGCACCGCCCATACCTGTGTTTGGCATTTGTTCCGGCATGTCACTGGATGCGAACTTCTCAGGATTCTGCTTCACAATCGCGTCTCCAAGTGCTTTCCCTACACCGAACATGAACGCATATCCTTCACGGAAGCTATCCATGCTTCCTTTGTAATCTTCCGCTACATACGAGTCGAACGTGTTCACGACTTGATCTTCATGTGTTTTCAGTGAAGAGATGGCCGCGTCTTTCGGAAGGTTTCCTTCTGTTGCTGTCGCAAGGAATGTACCGAATTCTTCAGTGAACATACCCAGGCTGTCTTTCGCTGCCTTCACAGCTTCTTCGTCACCTGCTAATGTCGCACTTACAAGGTCTGCCTGAGCATTGATGTGCTCACTCGTCCATAACTTCTTGAACTGTGCAGCTCCTTCTTCACCATAAATAGATCCGATTGCCTTCGTCCAGGCTTCTGTGTTCATATCTTCAGCCCAAGTAGCCGTATCATAATCAGGCGCTTCACTTACACCCTTTTGCATGCTCATCGCCGCTAAAGCGAAATGTTCTGCTGCAAGATTATTTAATGTAGAGCGTAATTCCGCTGCCGGTGCGTCTGCTTTTGTGTTATTGAATTTATCCGGCATCTGCGTTACGATTGCTCCGGATAATGCTTTAGAGATATCAAACATTCTGTCGTATCCTTCTTTGAAGTTCGTTTGATACGCTTTATAATCTTCTTCTACATAGCTGTCAAATGTTTCGATGACATCCTGCTCATGTGCTGTCAGTACTTCTTTCGCTGCTTCTTCTGGAAGATTTCCTTCTGTTGCTGTTGAAAGGAATGCTGAGAATTCATTGACGAATTCTTTCACTTCGGCTTCTGCAGCTTTTCTCATTTCCGCATCATCGGATTGTGCCGCTTCGACGAAATCCGGGGAGTAGTCATTATGTCCGGCAAAGATCTCTTCGAATTTCTGAGCGCCTTCTTTACCGTAAATCGATTCGATTGCCGGTGTCATATCCAGTGCATTTTGGTTGAGTGCTTCATATGCCTGTTTCTCATCCGGTGCATCTTTATAATCCTTCACCATGGCGTTTACCGCTAATACATAATGTTCAGATAGTAATTGGTCCAGTGTGGAACGAAGATCGGAAGCCGGCGTCACAGCTGTCGGCGTTTCTGCCGCGAAACTTACCGTCGGAGCTAATAGAGATAATCCTAACATCGGTGCTGCGATTTTCTTAAGAATCTTTGTTTTTTTCATTTTTTGAACTCTCCTTTTTCTTCTTGTTTTTTGTATTCTGGTAAGATAACGCAGCGTATTTTGATATGGATCACTTTTTTTAAAAAAAGTTTTATTTTTTAAAAAATAAGAAAAGGACAAAGGTGGTTGTAAACACCTTTGTCCTTCTATTTATACTGCATTGAGGCAGTTCCTACCTTTTATTTCAGCTGGCTCCTTCGCTTTACCTACTCAATCAATGCTAGTTAAGAATAGCCGATTAGCTATAGTCTCGAAAACTTTTAATCTATCATTAAAAATACGTAACGATCATGAAAATCAAACTGATCAGCGTAAATAAAACTGCTCCATAAAACACTGAACCTACATTCGCTTTAAGCTCATTGTCCTTCTGAATCTTCCACCCTGCCTCACTTGCTTCAAGGGTAGCCCCTTTTGATAGCGCACCACCGCTACTATTAAAAAAGAAAAGTCCCACTGCTATCCCAAGACCGATGAAAAAGCTCCATTCCCCGTAAGAAAAAGTGAACAGAAGGCTCCCGATCCAAATAGCAATTGCAAGTATCGCAGCCGTTACTATTGACTTTCGTGTTACAAATTTCTTCATATTAATTCCCCCTCGTTTTACTTACATTTACGAATGGAGCCGCTAAAAAGTTTCAATTTTCAGTCAACTTTGGATTGTAATACTTTCACTCCTCCCGCAAACTAAGCTTATCTTCTTTTGATAAACTCTCTTAAAGCGCTTTTTCCATGTACCCGATCAATATAAATCCTATAACGTGAGGTAAAATCTCGCTCATAATCCCTAAAACCATGAAAAACATTCCATACCGTTTTTTCTCGTAGTCCTTTTTTAAGACCAGCCCCACGCATAAGGCGATGAAACCGTGAAAGAACGATGGAGTGAAGAAGGCCAAAATGACCGACAACCAACCGACGAAAATCAGAATATTAGTGCCTGTCATTTCTTTCATAGTATCTCCCCTGTCTTAAATAGACTGATTTCTCGGAGCAGTCTTGAAAAATGCCTCTCTCACATAAATCGTATAAATCAAGACGATGACCGAAAAAACAACATTTCCTATAAAGGGCTGTGGAGGTTCATTCGTTAATAATATGAAACTGATGAATCCAAATAGCACCGAATACATCATCATTAACCAAAAACCCCATTTTTTCATTCTCATGTACCCATAAACCATCAACAAGGAAAGGAACGCCACAACTACTCTCATGATTCGTTCAGGTACGACTGTTACTCCAAATCGTTCTGCAATGCTAATGGTGTCAGCATCAGCCTGATAAAAAATAGCGGTAAACAATAATACGATGCTACCAAAAATATAAAAATAACTAATGATTGATACACCTATGGGTCTCTTCACCATTTCACCTCCAGGTATATATGTCATCAAATTAACTCAATACCAACTTTGTTAAAAAAACCATAATTAGAACTGCACTTACTCTATGTCCTTTTCCACCCAATACCCCTCATCCGAATTCTTTACCACCATATCAAACTGCTCATGCTTCGGATGCATAAATACCTCATATTGAATTCTGCGTTCCTCATGAGTTCTTTTTAAATACTCCACATCCATCCCTCTTTCGGAAACATCGCGGATTCCCCTTCTCATGAGCTCCGTCTCACCATCCGTATAAAAGTAAATCTTTAGGTCGTATAGATCGGGTTTGCTGAATGCAACAGACATCCCTTCTACAATCGTCAGGTTGTTTTGGGACGAGATGAGCTGACTTCGTTCATAGGGGACGTCCAGTGTGTAGAAATCCATTTTCCCCCTCACCATCTTGACGTCCCGGTCGAGGGCGAATAGATGATGGGCCGCAGGATGGCAGGCAGTCATTTTGGATTGATGGATTTCATTATCGTACTCATATTGAATGTAGGTGTGCTTTCTGACGTTGGAATTGACGATATAGGGATCGGTGTTGATATAATTGACCCTTTTTTCTTCCAGGAGCGTCAAAAGCTTTTTGGCAAACGTAGTTTTACCGGAAGCACCATGTCCTGAAATGCCAATGACCATTCTGCCATCCATCTTGTTTATTCGATTGACTATGTTTTGTAAGATCTTGTCCATGAATTCTCTCCTTATTTTAAAACTTATCCTCAATCATCTCCGCTGCCATCAATTTCTGAATCACCCTTTTCCCCATTTTCATGCCGATCAAGATTCCGGTCTGGATGCCCCATTTCATACATCCGTTCCCGCAACCTTAATTGCTTGATGACCATTGTCAGGAGGAAACCGGCCAACGATAGGTAGAGCAGATAGTCGAGATTGAAAAACAAAGAAACACATAATAATAGAATAGAAGGAAGGGCAATTAGCCATTGAATCTTTATCATCGGGAAGCTGCCAATCTCAAAAACTCCTCGCTATCCTTAACACATAACCTCATCCCTTTTTCCCAAAAAGCTTCCTTCGTAATATCTTCTCCCAGGTGCTTCATGACGAGGTCTTCTGCCGACATACTTCCTGAATCCCTCAAGAGATGCATGTACTGTTCCTCGAATCCTTTCCCCGTTTCCTTCGCCCTGGCGAAGAGATTCAGTGCAAGCAAGTACCCAAAGGTGTAAGGAAAGTTATAGAAAGGAGATTCTGTTTTATAAAAATGGGGCGTCCATACCCATGAATGAACCGGAATCTCATCAAGGGATCCGGCATAGCCCTCTTCCATGGCAGACTCCATAAGTTCGTTCAAGCGTGCCGGGGAAACGAACCCTTTTTTCCGTTCTTCGTGAAAGTTCTTTTCGAAGATGAATCTGGCATGGAGGTTCATGAAATTCATGACGCTGCGCTTTAATTTCTCATCGAGGAGGAACAGCTTCTCTTCGTCAGAGTCAGCTTTCTCCATGGATGCTTCAAGTATGATCATCTCTGCGTAGGTCGATGCCGTTTCGGCCAAGCTCATGGGATAGGACTTGTTCATCCCGTTCACCGATTTCATCGCATGGTTATGAAAGGCATGACCCAGTTCATGCACAAGGGTCAACACCCCCTTGAATGTGCCATTGAAGGTCAGGAATACCCTGGACTCGCCCGCTAACGGAAACCCTGCACACATGGGAACTGCAGACTTACCCGGACGATTTTCTGCTTCGACCCAGCCTTCACGGAATGCGTTCTCCGCAAACTGTCCCATTTCTGTTCCAAATGTGCGAAATTGCTCCTCGACCAGCGCCGCCGCTTCCCCGTATCCCATTCCTTGATGATGGTGATTCATCGGGGACCAAAAGTGGTAAGACTTCATTTTGGCATCGTTGTTCATCTCCGCTTTCACGTACAGATAATCGACAAACGGTTCTTTATATCTCTCCATCACCGAAAACATCGCATTCAGCGTTTCTTCCTGCATCCGGTTTTGTGCGAGAGGTACATGGAGAACGTCCTTGATTCCCACGCTCTTATACATATTCAACCGGAAACCGCCCAGATGATTCAGGATTTGGGCAAACTGTCCCTCATACTCGGTCCACTTTTCCACCAGCGCCTCATGAGATTCTTTTCGAACCGAAGCATCGTGGTGCGAACGCAGATTGAGGGCCTGCCCAACCGAGAAATCCTGACCATTCACCTGGACCTTAATGCTGCTCATAAACGATTGATAAAATTGCCCCCAGGCGTGGTACCCGTCTGCCATAAGGTCCGACACTTCCTGTGAAGGCTCCCGGTCCGCTTCTTCCCACCACTCTTGGAGGATGAATCGATACTCCTTCAAATCCTCTGAAGCAAGCAGGCTATTCCACTCCGATTCCTCCGTATGGGCTAATTTCTTTTTCAGGTTACTGGTAATAGAATCATATTTTGATTGAAGAGCCGTGGTTTCCCCTCTGTAGAATTGTGCACCCTGGTCTTTCGGGTTTTCTGAAAGAAGACATATGGCGTAGGATCTTGCTTGGGATATGGACATCTTTATTTTTCTAAGATGATCAAGAAAAGCCGCTAGTTGATCAGAGCTAATTGGCGTCTTCAACTCTTCCAATGTCTCATCCAAATTCAAAATCCTGCCTTCCGTCTGTTTCATATGTTCATATAATTCAGGTGAAGTGCTGCCACCTTTGAAAATGCTATCGAGATTCCATACTGGTTTATATTTTGTGTGAGTCATCATTATTCCCCCCTATCAAGTTCCGAACAAAACATATGTTCTTACTCTACCTTATTTTGTAGTTTCTTCCAACTTATACTAGTATGAAATTCCAAAATTTTTAATCCTACAAATTTTGGAATGATAACTTGAACCCCACTCACAATAAGCTAAAGAAAGTTTCCCTTTCTTCTGATTCACATCCTCAAGATTTTTTGACAAAAGGATCATAAGTTGGAAATTAGGGGTCATAACTCAAAATCCCGGATCATAAAGTGCTGAAACCGGGTCATAAATCCCCAAAGCGGATCATAAATAACGGAAACCGGATCATATATTCCAGGAGGGCATGAAATTTTTATAAATGAACAGACAAGTGAACCTACAATGAGGCTTAAAAGCACACTTTCAAGCCCAAAAGTGGTTATTTTATCAAAAAAAAGCAGAATTCCATCTCAAAATGACGAACTCGATAAATGTCCCGTCCTGAACCTCAACCATCTAACGATTGACCATCACTGAACTATCCCGGCCGGCTCTTAAATAATTCATAAACACATCCTTCACCATCTCTGTCTTACCAACCTCGATCAACTTGTTCCCTTTTACCGACGCGTATCCACATACTTCTTCGTACAATAACGGAGACCCTGTCCCTACCTTGTAGACCTTCTCTTCCACCAGGCTTTCTCCATTCACTTTCACATCGGAAATTACGCCGTCATGACGACTCCACGCAACTCCAGAGAACCCTAAAGCCCCAATCGGGATCCCGTGCGGCCTGAATCCATTTCCGTAAACCTGTTTGGAGGTAACCTCCCCATTAAAGCTATCTTCTATCAACCTCGCAATTTGTTCACCTTTAAGCTCCATCAACACTGGGGAATGCATGCTTTTGCATCGATTGTACACATCCCCCTTCGTCACATCGCCGGGTTCCAGGCCTTCTTCCACAGCGGCTCCGCCATACATAATACCAACCTCCGCCTTCCAGTAGTCCCGAACGGCTTCAGCCATTAACTGAATGACATCAGCATGAGTAAGTTCTTCCCTCGTCGTGTACAATACTTCAGAGAAAAATTCATTTGTTTCCTCACGGCCCTTTTCTAAAATAGATTCCATGCTGGCATCGATTTCGGATTCGAGAGTGATTTCTACTACTTTCCCTTCGAATGATTCAATCTTATGAAGACCATCCTCGATATGTACATCCAATTTCAACTCACCGACATATTGTCCGTGAGACCCCGCTTGAACAATAACGACACCAGATTCCACAACGGGACTTTGAAGCACCGTATGAGAGTGAGCCCCCACGATCACATCGACCAAGCCGCTGACTTCTTTCGCCATCTCCACATCGGCACCATAACCCAGATGGGATAGAAAGACGATGACATCCGCCCCCCGCGCTTTCAAGTCAGACACGGCTTTTTTGATGGCCCCAAGGGTTTCCAAATTCCTGAATCCGTGCTTATTTTCATATAGATCTTCGAATTGATCGGTCGCTCCAAATAATCCAACCTTTACACCGTTATCCACTGTCACGAGGAGCGTTTCTTTCATCTCTCCTATGGGAGCCCCGTCACCTTCTACAAGATTCGATAACAACCACGGGACACTGCAATCCTTACTATGCTTTCGTATCAACTCAGGTGTCGATCGCAGCAGCTCATTATTCCCCACCGACATCGCATGATACCCGACATCCGCAAGCATCTCCAAATGCATGTGGCCATTCGTCGCCAGGCACTCATTGATGCTCATATCCATATGATCCCCGCCATCCAGCAACAAATAACTTTCCCCTTGCGCCTTAAGCTCCCTGACACGTTTCTTTATGTATGCAGCCTGCCGTATGACCAGATTATAGTTTCCGTGAAGATCGTTGGTGTGAAGAATGGTGATGGTTTTTTTCATGTGTAGTCCCCCTAGTAATCAGCTATTAACTCTATTTCAATATCTTTCAATCTTTATTAAATCATCAGAAGGAGTAAGGTAATCCTTCCCTCCAATTGAAAATCCCGATTTTTGACGTTTTACTTCTGCATATTGAACAACCTTTTTATCATTAAGAAAAACTAATAAATAGATATCATCCCTACTACTAATATTGCTAGGGTCTTCGAAATCAACACCCAGCTGTTCTCCAATTTGATCTTGAGGAGTGTAAGGTTCAAATAAGAAGGCTTTATCCCATTTGAAATCCGCTAACGGTTTAACAGTTATCTCACTATTATTCTCATTTTCTACAACAGAAAAGAGGGACTCCTCCAAGCCCGTATTACGATCCAATTCACCTAGGTTACAACCAGCTAAAAATAGTATATGAAGGATGCAAACAGTTTTTTTCAAATAATATTTACCCTCCCTGGGCTATTGCCGCATGATAGTTCAGTTAATGGCCCGATACAAAACAGGATTACCATAATGAGAAACATCCAAGATCTCTTCAGAGTAAGCTCGCCTCTCCCTCCAATGAACTACTCCCCAACAATCCTCATATCCTTAAGCGGATAAAACACAACATTCGTAGTCCCTACAATCTTCTCTATAGGAATCGCCCCAATATGCCTGCTATCCTTGCTATCCCTTCTGTTATCGCCCATCACGAATAGATGGCCTTCCGGAACCGTCGATTGGCCTACAGCCGTATCCTCCAAGGTAAAAGGCCTGGTCAAGTCACCTTGTACATTCTCTTTTTGCTCATCCAGGTAAGATTCCTCATACGCTTTTCCATTTACGTATAACATGTCCCCTTTATACTCGATCTTATCTCCAGGAAGTCCGATCACGCGCTTAATATAATCCTGTTCCTCATTTGCGTGAAACACAACGATATCGAACCTCTCCGTGTCCCCCAGTTTAGACACAATCATTCGCTCACGGTCTTGCAGCGTCGTATTCATGGAAGACCCCTTCACCATGATAGGAGTGACCAAGAAAGTGCGGACAATAAATACAACGACTAACGCTATCACCAAAGCTTTAACCCATTCTAATACCACATTTTCCTTTTCAACCACGCTCTCCATCCTCTTTTCTTTCCTTTAAATGAGCCATAGCACCTTTTACACTGGCTGCCCATTTTACTTTTTCTTACATACGTTTGAAACCGGTGAAAGTTTCATTTATTGGAAAAAAGCAAAGAAAGCTGTAGATCAACCGGCTTAGCCTGAACTCCAGTTCTTGGACCGTTAATTTAAATATGATTATTCAAACAACCCCAAGAAATCAGTGCTGAAGATCAATAACACCGTCAATGAAAGAAAGACTAGCTGAGAAATAGTGAATTTATAATCATTCCTATTTTCTGCGTATCGCTTCTCCATAACAGCTGTAACCGTTTCAGACAAAAGAATAAGGGCAATAAACAGGATATGAGTTTCCAAAAACCACATTCTTTCTAATGGAGGCTGGGCGGCATTATAGATACCTCCAACGACAATCAGAACAGCAAAAGTTATTCTAATCGTCCAATCTATCTTCTTATGTTTTTCATTCAAATGATGATAGGAGAAAACCTTCTTCTTTTTAACATTAAACAACTTTCTCATTCCTGTATTAAACAAGAATATCAATAAACCATAACTCGCTATAAACAGAATAAATTTCAACCAGAAGTGATCCATCATACTGTCTTCCCCCTCCCTGTCTATTGGATTCTATAAATCTACCGAATCAATGATTTCCCGAGTATCCTTATGCAGCAATTTAACCTGCTGATTATTAAGATTTTTATCGCTTTCAACATACCAAAGATATAGCCCTTCCAATTGATAGTCCTTTACTACTGAGGGGGATAACATGGATAAATTCACCATTGAAGCTTCATGACCATCGACGGTTACCACTCTTTCATCACCATTTCTGATCAAGCCATAAACCAAGCCCTCTCCATGTTCCTGGATTCCCTGCAGCGTTACATATTCTCTGTCAAGATCTATCGGCCCCCAGGTAAACATCCCGCTTTTCCAGCCGAATATTCCCTTTCGAACCACAGTAGCCCCAAGATTGGTTTTATCTTTAATGAAAAAGTACAGGGACTCATCCCCTATCTTATAGACAGGTATCAGCTGGAGATCCTTATCCACCGCTTGAATGGCTTTGTGCGGTTCCGTATAAGAGTCCTGGTCTTCTGCATAAGCCCAAGAAGCAGTTAGGGCTATAACAACTATAAATAAAAATACATATTTTAGAATTGTAGCGTTTTTCACGTTTTCTCCCTCTTCTATACATGATGAACCATAATCCCTGGCCAAGTCCCCTTCCAATCCTTTTTCCTAATCCGCTCTTCATAAATGGACACCCGCTCTTCCGTCTCTCTAAAAAAAGGAGTCGGCTTTACTTCCATATTGATCACATCATCCAGTCCACATGGAGCCGTAACAACCAAACGACCTTCCCTGTCCAACTTCACTCCAAGAGCAGTCACGATCTCAGGAAATTTCGAAATCGCATCTTCAGAAGAAGTATAGGGTGGAAGGTCGTTTACTACATGCATCCTTGCTTCATTCTTAACTGACCAGGGGATGAGAGGCATGATGGTTCGCAATTCTCTTTCTAACCTTTTCTCGATTTCTTCATCACAATTTTCTTTGTCATAATAGATGACATCCACATCTTGAATATGGGTTCTCTCTTTAAATCCATGGAGAGTATCCCATATTTTCGAACGTACAAAACCAGCGCATATCCACCAATCGGGTAGATCCAATGAGCTTGCAGTCTTAATAATCTCCAACATCTCAGGATCGTTCTCAATCAAATTGATGACATCTTCTATATTTTTCAGCATCTGATAAATCTCCCTCCCAATACCGAACGTATATTCTCACTATAACACAAAAGGGATAATATCCCATTAACTTTTAGTAGTTGTCATTTTGAAAACGATTCTATTGAAACTTATAAAATAAACAACCTCCATCCCAGATTATGGTACCATTTTTATATAATCAAAATAATGTAAATTTTTTTGAACCGAAACCGATATTTTCATATCTAATGATAAACGGCCATGAAGTACGTAGGAGGTGTGGGCTTTTTGCCGGATAACAAACTCATCAGGAAAGCGAAAAAAGGACATCATCCATCATTTATAAAATTGATGAAACAATATGAACAATCCATGTACCGTGTGGCCAAGGGAATTTTAAAGAAAGATCAGGATTGCGCCGATGCCATCCAGGAAACGATCTTAATCTGTTACAAGAAAATTCCGGATCTGAAGGAAGAGCACTATTTCAAGACGTGGTTGATTCGAATATTGATCCATGAATGTTATTCCCTGTTGAATAAACGGAAAAAGGTCATTCCTGTCTGGGAATGTCATGAATGGGAAAATACGGAATTCGATTTGAAGCTTTCGGTGCAGGAAGCCGTATCATCATTGAAAGATTCTTTACGAACTGTGACGACCCTTTATTACTTTGAAGACCTGTCCATCAAGGAAATAGCGGACATTGTGAATATACCTGAAGGAACCGTAAAGTCACGGTTATCCACAGCGAGGCAGAAGTTGATGACCTTTCTTGAAGAAGAACAATCACCTTTGGAGAGGAGTGCCTGGAAATGAAAGGAGAGCAGTTTGACTCGAAGATGAAAGAATTGTTCCAAGATGAATCACTCCCGTCTTCTGTCAAAAAAAGAATAGAAGAAACGTATGACATGATCGAAACAGAAGGTAGGAAGAAAAGGCATTTTTTTTCATTACCCTTAAGTAAAGGCATTAAGGCCGCGCTGATCGGTGGAGGACTCGTTACCGTTTCCACTGTAGGAGTAATTGCTTCACAAGGGTTTCAGCTATTTGATTCAAACGGGGAAGTGATCATGGAATTGACTCAGCCTGAATCAGACATCAAAGAGTGGGATGCAGGGACAGCCGAATCGTTCAAGGAAAAAGTGAAGCCAGGTGAAGCCCTCATTTACTATCAAGTAAGTGACTATCCCGAGAAAAATTTCACGGTCTACAGGCAGCCAAGGAGATTTTCGGACTTTGAAACGTACAGTGATTCCATTCAGCATTCCTATATGCCAAGTGAAACTCTTCCTTTCGGCTTTCACTTTGAAAGCGGCAAAATGACCGTCGAGGCAGACCCAAGCCAGTTCAAACGTGCAGAATCAGAGCTTTATGCCAAAGCCCGACACAGCGATCAAGACATACTCGCCAAAATAGTGGAGGTAGAGCAAAAAGACGATCAAATCGTGACCGTGACCGAATATCGAAATGAAGAGACTGAAGTATTTGTACGGAGCTCCTCAGAGGTGGAATTATACGAAAATATGCCATTGGATGACGGCGAACTGGTGATTACCAATGTAAAACTGAAGGGGCATGATGCCTTTTACCTTAAGCAGGAGATTGGCGAATTTCCTTATCAGTCCATCCTATGGATCAAGGAATATGACGGAGAGAAGATCATGTATGAAGTGCTCACCTATTCTCTTGATAAAATGACGAAACAACAACTGATTGAAATAGCTGAGAAGGTCGATACATAAATGAACAAAGGAGATTTACTATGAAAAAAGCAGGATCATCCGTCTTACAGATCGTGATGATAGTAACCGGAATCTTTGCCATCAGCCTCCTTCCTTCCATCATCAATGAAGTATGGCAGATTCTTTCCGGGTTCTTTTCCATCGCAAATTTAGTATACGTCAATCCGATTTCCGGAGTAGAAAGAGAGCTTTTCCCATTCTTTTGGAATGCTTATGAATATTCCCTTATTGTCTTTTTTTCAGCCTTGTTTCTTTCCTTGTTGATCGCCATCGTTGTCCTTTTCTTCTACTTCCTGATCGGCAAGCCGTTTCAGCTTGTAATTGATTCAATCTCCTTCGTCTTCAGCTCACTTCCAGACATTTTCATCATTGTGGGAAGTCAGCTGCTCGTCGTATGGATGTTCAAAAAGACCGGGGTTTTTCTATTCGACTTTGTGGCCCTGGGGGAAGACAGGGCTTATCTGTTGCCGATCCTTTGTTTATCCCTCCTCCCGACCATGTACTTCATCAAGACCCTGATCGTTTTGATGAATGAGGAATTTGATAAGCAATATGTAGAGCTTGCCAGAAGCAAGGGTTTGTCTTACTTCCGTATCTTGATCATCCATGTGTTCCGGAACACCATCGTCAGTCTTGCTTACCACGGTAAAAATGTCATGGCGCTTATGTTGTCTAACCTTTTGATCTTAGAATACTTATTCAACATGCTGGGAGTAACGACTTTCTTGTTCTCTTATAATACCCCCACCCTTTTCGCCGTTACATCGATACTGCTGTTCATCCCGCTTTATTTATTTTTGAAAATGATCCAACGAACAGCCAATTCCATAACAGGTAATGAGGTGGACTTATAATGTCGAGGGTCATCAGACAGCCCCTGTTTATTTTAGGATTTCTAACGATCTTTCTTATTACACTTGCCAGCATTATTCACGCGACCCATTTTGATTCAGCCATCCCTCAGACTGAGTGGCTGAAAGACAGTGAAGGAAATATGATCGCCGGGGCTCCATTAGAACCGGCCAAAGATTATCCTTTTGGAACAGATAAGTATGGCAACCACATGCTTGAAAAGCTTCTTCAAGGGGCCAAGTATACGTTTGGAGCCACTTTTTTGACATCTCTTCTGGGATTTTCACTGGCTTTCCTATCGGGGACCCTTCTTGCCTTTTGGAAGAAACCAGGATCGAAGGCCATGGTGAAGGGGATGTCATCATCTTTTTATTTTGTGCCATTATCCATCATCGCTTATAACATCCTTCATCCGGTTCTTTGGGAGCCCCCTGAAGGGTTTGCCTACTCATTAACCGGAAGAGTCATATACGAAATCATCATGCTGGCCGTTATCCTTACCCCAACGACCGCACTGTTGATTGCGGATGAAACAAGGGAGATCTTAAAGAAGGAATTCATCGAGAGTGCGATCACACTGGGGGCATCCCCCTTCCATATTTTCAAGAACCATGTGCTCCCTCACCTGCAACCAAGACTCTTCATCATTTTCCCGAGGATCGTCGTTCAGGTATTGCTCATCATTGCGCATCTGGGCATTTTCCAAATTTACTTTGGAGGAACTTCAGTATGCTATGACATCTTTTGTGATCCACCCATGCCGATTGCCAACGAATGGTCCGGGCTCCTTGGCATGTATATCAAGCAGATCAACTATCAATGGTGGCTCGCCATCGGACCGTTAGCCTGCTTCACCATCTCCATCCTGGCGGTCAACAGCATGGCAGCAGGTATTGAAAAAGGCCTTGCTCCGCCAAAATTGTCTAGCAAAAAAATCAGATCCCCGAGAAAAAAGAGATCAAAATCGATTCAAGGCTACACAGTCACTCCCAAAGACTTCAAGAGAGTCCCAAACGAATAAAGCAAAAAAGGGAACTCCATATATTCCGGAGTTCCCTTTTTCCTATTCATTTACTAGTAATGCTTGTTGAACCTTGCCATCAATATCGTATGATAGTAATTCCCATCAGACAGAAGTTTGTCTTCTTTTAAAACCCCTTCGACTTCAAAACCATAGTCTTCATATAGCTTTATAGCTTTTTCATTTGTTTCGATCACCTTTAAAGTTACCTTGCGAATCTCATTTGAATCTGCCCATTTGACGGATTCGTCTAAAAGGGCCTTTCCTATCCCATATCCCCAGAATTCCTTTAAAACCCCTACCCCGAACTCAACGTGGTGTGAAATTCTTTTCAACCCGCTCCCCTCACACCTTGAAAACCCTGCAATCCGTCCGTTTACTTCCGCAACTTGAAATAAGTGATTGGACCTCTCCGAATCATCTTTTATGATTTCTTTAAAGCCTCTTTCATCGATATATGCCTCGCCTTTTTCCCGGTCTAAATATTCCGTTTCGCCATCGATCTGCAACCTCACTTGGGACAAAGCTTTCGCGTCTTCTTCTGTTGCTGACCTTACAGTATATTTCAGATCACGGGTTTGGTAATGATTATGTTTGATTTTCAATACAATGGCCTCCATCACTCAATATTCAATTACTTTTCAGAACTATATCTTTTAAGAGTGTACTCACTATGTTCACCCCTCTTTTTGGATGCTCAATCCCGTGACAACATCCTTCGTATCAACCTTATCTGACCTCTATGATTGATTTCATCCTCGTATACGTGAAACCAGATAAAATAGTGATTAGAAGGATGTCCATCCCATTGTCGATCCTTATACAACCAATCATCCGGCCGCTGGGCAAATTCCTCCAGCGTTCTGCGCCTTACTTCATCCAGCTTCACTATATAAAACTCCAGCGGTTCTCCCTTGATACTCTTTCGACCTTTGTCACCGAGGCTGTACGGAGCTCCCCACTCCTCCATCTCTTGTTCATTCGGTCGTCTATCATCGAATATTTCAATCTGAAACCCTTTTTCAACTGCGGCCATATGTAATAAAAGGGCTCCGATGCTATTCCCGTCCTCACTAGGCAAGTAATCCAATTCCGACGTCGTTAGACCCATTACAGCTTCCAATGTTGTGTGCCTGGCATAATCCATTTGCGAGACAAGATGCCCGATCTGTGGAGTGAAACCTCTTTGTTTATCAATCTTGAAATTCATATAAACCTCATCCCATTTCCATATTTACCTACTAAATTACGTTAGTGACTTCCAGCTATTACTCTATTAAAATAAAGAAGCTTCCCCCTTTTTGAGGAACCCCCCTATGATTGTAATAGTCTGACGGCGACGATTCTCCAACCAATCAATTCAAACTTTTTCAGCAAACTAACCCTAATCCTCTACATTCTTAGATAGTAAAACAGTATCCCCAGTAAAATTACCTGTACATTGCTTCAACACATACTGCTTCTTTCGACCATCTTCATTCGTCACCACATTTTCACACCGGAATTCTTCTATGAAATCTTCATCTACACTGCGATAAACGTGGACATCATCTCCATTAAATGTCAGTTCTTCAACCACTCTCTGTCCCTCAATCCCATACTGGATCACATTGATTTTTGCTTTTTGTTTATCTTGCAACTTATCAATAAAGGTATCTAAAGCTTCTAGATTACTGATGTTTCCGTGTTCATTGGTTACTTCTTCTACGTTCGTTTGGGAGACTTGCTCATCATCTGAGAATCCATCCTTGATTATTTCTCTCACCTCATCACCTTTAAATACAAAGAAAGCAACGATTGCGATCGTGCACAAAATGATACTTCCGAATATCAATGAAGGAATGAATCCTTTTTTCTTAGTCATGCTATGTCCCCCTTTACCATTTAATTTCGGTTGTGAGAAATTTCATTGTTATGTATTCATATTCCTATTCTCTGAATAATTTATAATCATCAACATAGAAAGCCACATAGCCGCAGTTCGAACAAACGGCTGCTTTCGGTTTTGCCGAAACTTTATTAAATAAACCTTTACGTTTTTTACTTATTTTTATCCCATACATGACACCTTCAACATTGACGTTACATCCTTTTACCATTTCATTTTTACAATGAGTACAGTTCATTTAATTCCCCCTAGTCTTACTACCAATTATTTCAAAATAGGTTACTAATCACAATCATTAATTTCCTCAAAAAAAGAATGACATCCTCACGAAGGTCACTCTTCTTTCGGTATGATTCAGTTCTAAAATCAAGGAAATCCGACTAAGGGATCATAAAATGAAAAAGTGGATCATATTTCAGGATTCCGGATCATAAATGTGGAAACCGGGTCATATATTCAAAAACCGGATCATAAGTAGTGAAAACTGGTTCATAAAAATCCTTACATGAGGAAAAAACCTCAAAATGCCCTTCAGCACGACTCTTTTCACGTCGAAAATCGAAAAAATGACGATTATTTCACTCCACAAGCAGGAATTTCACTCAAAATGGAGAACTTTTCTATAACCACCCAACAAAGGAGTGATCCCTTGATCGCAAAAGAAAGAAAACCTCCTCGCAAACTTCTCCAAACCGAGGCCATCTTAAGAAGGCTTCAACCTCCAGACCATCCGAAACGTCCCATCATCGAACAGGATCTCAAGAAAAGAAAAGCCGGATACCATGGTGAGAAAGCCGTGGATTATCACTTAAGTTTCCTGACAGACAAGAAGTACATGATATTCAACGACCTGAAACTCCCACTCGAACCGGATTACTTCCAGATCGATAGCCTTCTTGTCACCCCACACTACTCACTCCCGATTGAAATAAAGAACATCGCCGGCACCCTTACGATCGACCCTGAATTCAATCAACTTTCTAAACATTACCAAGGTATTGAAACGGGTTACCCCGATCCCATTACACAGGCGAAGCGTCAGATGCTATTCCTGCAAAAGTGGTTTCATAACAACAAACTTCCTTGCCCTCCCGTAGAATTCCTCGTCGTATTCAGCAATCCGTCAACCATTCTGAGAATGGCTCCCGGTCACAGACTCACCCCCCCATACGATAAAATGATTCATGCCCAAAATCTCGTCAGTGAAATCAGCAAACTCAATACAAAGTACAACGGTGAAGAAAATGAAATCATCGATCTCAAAAAAACCAAAAGACTTCTATTGAATCAGCATCAAGCCATTGACGACTACTTCCTATTAATCAAACCAACGATCACCAATTGGGAATTAAGGGACTTTCTTCTGCTTCCTTCACGGAGAACAGCTGCCACTATCCTTCAATCCCTCCACATGAACGGATTAAAAAAAGGAGTCTTCTACACCCAATCATTTTAGAAAAAAAAAAGAATGACCACCCTCAAGATGATCATTCCTTCTTTTCTATTTATACGTTCCGAACAGCCTCTTCAATTCCAGCATCACCAGAAATCAAATCAAAGCCCTTATTAAATGTACGTTCTTCGTCCAGGCTCGCTACGATCGTGCCCGCTACATCTTCACGTGGAATCGATTCTCTTGATAGATTCTCTCCTGCGGTCACCTTCCCTGTACCCGCTTCATTCAATAAACCGCCAGGACGGATGATGGTGTAGGTTAATCCGCTCTGTTCCAGTGCACGGTCGGCAAAATGCTTCGCCACATAATACGGCTTCAAGGATTCGTTCCAGTTCTCACGATTATGAGCCTGCAGGGCACTCACCATGATGAACCGGTCAATTCCTGCTTGTTTGGCGGCCTCCATCGTTTTCACCGCTCCGTCTAAATCGATGAGCAAGGTTTTATCCGCTCCCGTTTTGCCACCGGACCCCGCTGTAAATACGACGGCATCGGCACCCTTCAAACCATGTGTAATCTCATCCACCGTTCCCTCTAAATCAACCAGTGAAGATTGGACACCATCCTGTTCAAAGGCCTTGGCCTGCTCTTCTTTTCTCACTATGGCCTTTGGCGTATGCTCGCTGCTTTCTTTTAAGAGCCCGATCACTTGCTTCCCGATTTGTCCGTTCGCTCCTACTACTGCTACGTTCATATCCTCATCTCCTTATTCCGATAAATTTGGTATGAATTCATCATCACATGTTTGGTGAATGATGACAAATCATCTGTTTGGGCAGTGCGTTTCATATAATTAGATTCTATCAAAGGAATAATCCTTTTTTTCTATCGATACGTTATATAAATACAACATAATTGGTTAGGAGAATGTCCGATGAAGAAAATCATTTTGTTTGCGGATCCCGGCATTGATGATTCCATTGCCATCATGTACGCCCTTCTGAACCCCGACATTAAAGTACTCGCCATCGTATCAAGTTATGGGAATACTTCAAAAAAGCAGGCAACGGATAATATCGCCTATTTGCTCAAGCTTGCCGGAAGAGAAGATATCCCGATCATCGGGGGAACCAATAGTCCATCGTCAGGGGAAATCCCAACGTACTATCCCGAGATCCACGGACAGGAAGGGCTCGGTCCCATCAGACCTCCTGAGAGTATATCGGGTGAACTAACCAATTTCTCAGAACTCTACAAAATCATCAAGGACCAGGAAGATATCACCATAGTTGACGTGGGGAGAAATACATCTCTTGCCTCCCTTCACTTATTAGGTGAAAATATCGTCGAAGACATCAAGGAATTTTACATTATGGGAGGCGCCTTTATGGTTCCTGGAAACGTGACCCCGTCTGCAGAAGCGAACTTCTATGGTGACCCCATTGCATCGCAGGTGGTGGTCAGGGATCTGAACAATATTTATATCGTTCCCTTGAATGTCTCGAACAAAGCCATCATCACCATGGACCAAATCCGTTATATCCAGCAGATGTCAGATAACCCATTGATTGAGATCATGGATGAAGTCATGGAATACTATATTGAAGCTTATAAGAAGCTCGTTCCAGGTATAAACGGCGCACCCATGCATGATGTAGTGACCCTATCCCTGATGGTGAACCCGGAAATGGGGAAGTCCATCAGAAGGGAAGTCAACATCTTGACCACGGGAACAGGAATGGGAACGTCCATCGCAGATTTCAGGCCCAGTTCCAAGCCGGCTGAAAAAAACATCAACATCTTCCTTGAATTGGACTATCCAAAGTTTTTAGAGGATTTTATCAATGTAATGGGAAAGGCAAATGGGAAACCTTGAAAGAACAAATTCACACGCGATTAAGAGCTTTCTTTTCAAAATAAACAAAGACATCCGTAATCCATTTCGCAATCAGACCGACAACCACGTAACAAAGGAATAAGGTGAAATAATTCGTTCCCTCGCTCATCTCAAACAAACCTATCGCAACTAGCAATGGCTTGAAAGCAAATGCAAAGACTGCACTGAGCAGAAACATGAATAAATAGTAATTTTTATGATGATTTAATGTAAATTGATACATGAGCATAAAGGCAACGGGAACCAGGGACACATCCAATGAAATCGAGCTCGCCAATACCGGGAAGATTTTATATGGATAGAACCACTTCACCAAGTTAGCTCCTATGGCATCTACGTATGTAAAGAAGACATGAACATTATATCCATAGAACCCTAAAAGAAGGGCCTTTCTTTTATCTAGGACAAAAAATAGCACAATCAGAGGAAGTATAAACAATGCAGCCAATACCCAAAACGGCCAGGTGGCAAAATCCGAATATTGCTGCCAGTAGCTGGTCCACATTTCGGTTTGATTCTCCTGGATTTCTTTTAAACGGCTAAGCATGGTCTGCTGGGATTCAGTCATAGTACTCGCTCCTTTAAACGTATATGCTATAGTATGAGCAGGAAAATGACCGATTATGTTTTTTCAGTATAAAAAGCGGGTCATCCTATAGGGCGACCCGCTTTTCTTTCTCGACCCAAAGCAGCGTCCTATTCAACTAAACTGGGTCCCCCAGGTCTTATCACCTTCATATATCTTCCTGTTTTACTGATCTCATAAGCGGCTTCTCCTCTTTGTCTAACTTCTTCCGACAAAACAGACGACTTTAGCAATCCATTCCGATTCACAACAGAAGGATCAATCAATCTCACCTTTCCTTTATGGTGAATATCATAATTGGCTTTGTTTTCTTCTATATATACATCTTGATTCAGTTCACTTAGGAGCATCTGAATCTTGTCATCCGTCTTTTGGAGTTTTAGGAGTACCTCTTCATCCTCCCCAAGAAAATCATCCAAGCTGATCCATCCTTTTTCTAATGCTGCCTTTAATACGTTGGAGAGTGAATGATTCCCATAGATATTCAGCGGATTCATGAAGAAGTCAATCACTTCTGTATAATAGGTCTTAACAAACCATTCGGATGCCTCAATGGTTTTCACACAGATCTTTCCTTCCGCCACTGCGACCTCGTCCAGGAAATCGTGAACCTCTTTCAATGAAATATACCCGTATCTGTACATGTCCCTCAACGTGTAATCCACCCGATCGGCACAAAGCTCAGGTGCCGGCTGCTCAAGCAAGGACCATCTCGAATCATCAAGTATGATATCCCTATAGTCATAATCATACTTCTCCAAAATCTGAGGAATCCCAGAATCATGGATGACCTGTTCGAATATGTCTTCGTGGTAATCCTCTGAAAGATTATCGAGAACACCATCGATGACATGGGAGAAGGCCGTATGGGACACATCATGCAGTAATCCTGCAATCTGCTCCTCTACTGAGCCCCCCAGTTTTTTGATCAAAAGCATCACACCTACTGAGTGTTCGTATCTGGTTACATCCCACTTTTCATTGACCAGGAAACTGGCTCCGCCTTGATGGATCCCCTTTAATCGTTGAACCGGATCACTTAGAATCAGTTCTTCCAATACACTGTCTACTTTGTATTCTCCGTACAAATCGTCCTTCAACCACACAACCCATTCCCCCTTAGAAAAAAATAAAAGTGCCCCCCGATACTCAGGAGGCACTGCGCTACGATAACAAATCGTTATTAACCAAATGGACGCCAACATAGATTCCCTATGTCACCTATGTAATTTGGAAATCAGCATACACCAATTTGCCGTTCGTGACAAGGAAAATCAACAACCCTGTAACCCTAATCCTGATCACTTAAGTTAAACATTCAATGAACTCAATCACAAAAAAAATCTTAGGTATAGGAAGGACAACTTTATATCGAACTAAAGAACATCCAATAGTCTCTCTTCCATCAAACCTCAAATGATTGAATACAATTCTTCCACACTCGTCACAACATAATCAGCATGAGGGTTTTCTTCAACATTATCCGTAAAATAACACGCACTGATCCCTGCATTTTTTCCAGATAATAAATCCAAATCCCGATCCCCGATCATGATCGCTTCCGTATGATCGATATGATGGGTTCGAATCAGGTGCTGAATGGCGTTAGGACTCGGCTTTCTCTCAAACCCGTGCTGGGAGGTGATGAAGTCAGTAAAATAACCCGTCAGCCCATAACTCTCCAGCATCTTGATCGAAGACTCACCTCTGTGGGTGTACAAATAATTCCTTCTGCCAGTGGAATGAATATACTTACAGAGTTCCTCGATCCCTTCAAAGGGCTTGGACAAATCGAATTCCACTTCTTTTCTGCGTGAATCGTAGGCTGTGATAAACTCGTCCCCGATTCCGTACTTCTCTCCGTAATGATTGAAAGCATATGTCATCGATACCTTCATATGTTTCGTAATTTCCTCCAACGGCTCTTCGATTCCCTGTCTTTCAAGCGTGTCCTTGAAGCTTCCCGCCATCACGGGATAGGTATCAAAAAGCGTGCCATCGAAATCCCATATGATGTGTTTGTACATGTCCATTCCTCCCCCTTATGTAAACTATCCTAATTTTACCACAAGCAATCCTCTCTTCGTCCATAATGGAAAAAACTCATACAAAATAGGAAAATTATGCTAAACTATTGGTAAAGATCGACCAAGGAGGACCCCATGATCCGTTCAAAGCAAACGCTTTTCCTCATAAGTTCGGCCGCCCTGTTTTTCGCAGGAATCATCCTTCTTTCATATAGAAGATACGATTGGGGACTGCTTGCGCTACTTGGCCTTCTCATCCTCTATCCCGCTACAAAAAAGAATCACTCAGTTATTTCCCTCTTCCTATTCTTTCTGCTAGGACTATTGCTGTTTCAATTCGCAAATGGCTGGATCGGTGAATGGGACGTGTCAAAAGAAACGAAAATCCTGTTGAACAGAAGCTTTCTGCTCCTCATCCTGATGGGATTAGCGGTCTCACACCTAGTGTCAAAGGAAAAAATCGTTCTCTTCACTCAATTTCCAAATTGGAAAAGGCGTGTCTCCATGCCATCCCATACCATTTCACTGCCCTTATTCTTACTGATTGGACTGGCGGGATCAAGCACCATCTTCATCCCACTCATCTGGTCCTCAGGCATAAGCGAGTTGAAAGCTCAATTCCTATTCGCTATAGGATTTACCATCCTCAATGCTACCCTGGAAGAGCTCATCTGGAGAGGCGTCATGCTGTCATCGTTGAAACGAAACGTATCCGTCCTTTATGCCGTTACGGTCACAAGCCTCGGATTCGGTCTATTACATCTATCCATCGGAATCCCGCTGCTTCTCAGCCTCCTCTTTTCTTTCGGAGGACTCTTCTATGCCATTGTGGTGTTAAAGACCGAAAGCATCTATCCTTCGATCGCTTTTCATATGGTGATGAATTTTGGGATGGTGTTGAATGGGTGGATAAATTAAATTTCAGTTCTTTATGAACGAGAGAGAATGATTAGATGAATAAAATAGAATACTGGGACCTGACCACCAATCCTACAGATGAAACGTACCATGCCCTCATCAAAGTGCTTTGCGACCATTCAGATACCTTTTTCTTCATCACAAGAAAAAAACTTTCTTATGATCAGGATGTTTTGGCAGAATTCGATCCACACATCATCGAAACGTACCAAACAAAAGAATGGGCAAATACCATCACCATGGGACTACCGGCCACCGTTTATCTAATGAAAGCAAATGAACAAACCTGCAAGTTACTGCAACTACATGCCACTGGTTTATATGACTGGGTGGCTCCAAAGTTGCCGGAAGACTTAACTTTTATTAAAAATTCGTTCACCTGGTTTTCATCCACCACCCATGAGAAAATTGGTGGCTTTTCCATTCGGTCTGATTATTACAGGAAATTAATCCACACTGTACCTGGCTTGAAGGTTAAAAGAATAGAATTGGAGTAAAGTATACGGAGGTGTAATTATGGAGATCCCCTTTATGATTCTGGGGGCACTAGTCAGTTTACTAATCTTCTATCTGGTTATCGAAAGAGCCGTTCGGGACGGCATCAACAATTCCTCAATCGGAAAATTCCTAGAAGATAAGCATGGAATCAAAGAACCACAGGGGGACGAGGATTTATTCGATGAAAAGTAATGGATGAATATTAATCTACCTCCAATAAAAAAATATGGAACAAAAGGAGCGCATACAATGAAATACCTTAAATCCTTCTTAGCCTTCGAATGGATCACGATCATCGGGGCTTCAACGGTCCTCTATACACGTTGGGACTTCCCTCTATCTGTTTGTATCGGCATAGTGGTACTCGGGGTATTCCTTACGCTTTACTTTACGAAAAAATATGAAAAAAAAGAGGAGCAGAAGACGTTGGACAATGTATGATCCATATTAATCATTTCAAAAGGAGTCTTGTATGCAGAATAAATTATACCCTTTTATGCAAAATCATTTCGACGGTCTATTGCTTCGACCATCCCTATTTTATTCGTCTGAATTTGGTCTTCGATTTGAAATATCCATTCCTGACGTCGATCATTAAACAAGAGGAATTTGAAGCAAATAAAGGAACGAACGACTCTTCTATTCGACCACGTATTCAAGGAGTCAGATGCATTACGGATGTTCAAACCATGAAATATGACCGTTTTCTTGAGAATAGACCCACAAAAGTGTATCAGAAATATATCAGACGTAAGGATACTAGGTACAAGCTTTTTTATGAGCTCTTCCATATTGAAGAAGAAGATGAAAACCTGGTCAAACATCGGTTCATCCTGCCTTGTCACAAGCATGATATCCGATATCAACAACTCCTAATGGCGATTTCCTACGAGGACTTCCCCCATCCAACTCAACTTTTAAAAGGTTCCCAACACGCGGGTATAGATATTTACTTCGTGAATGTCACACGAAAGATGATTTTCCATCTATACGATGACCGTGGTTGCGATGTCATTGCGTCTGATAAAGAGGACCTGCGTTCCCTATACAGAGAATTTAATGATTGGATATTGGATTATGACCGGGTGCAGATTGATAACATGATGAATACCCAATTAAAAATGCGCTTGGTCTGAAGACGAAACTCATCAGAACCAGGCGCCTAATATTTTGGAGGAAAGGGATGATTCTCTTCCAAAGAATCTCCCTACAGCTTCCCATCAACCTAAACGTATCCACATCTTCCCCGAACCAGTCACTAAACTTTGACTTTGCTTTTCCTTTCACCTTCATCATCGATATATATGGCCACCTCCAATAAGGTCAGACAAAAGACACCTAAATCACCTGTGAAACCAACTCCCTGCTCTCTTTGATAAGAAGATTTCAATGAAAGAAGATTTTGTTTTAGGCTTTACTATTCCTATTCTTTCTCAGGCTATAGATGATTCCACCACCCCATATAACGGCAACAAGAATATAGGCTCCCGTGGAGAGCTCCCCACTGACACCTCCCGCTTTCAATAACGTATTGAGATTCGTAAGGACAATGAATCCGCCCACTAGAACCCCGAGAAGATAGGAAGGCATGATTCTTACCATCCATGCTGCAAGTGGTGCAGCGAGAACGCCCCCAATAACAAATGCCAGGACCCAGAACCAGTTGAATTGCTCCCAACCAAGGAACAGGACAAAGCCTGCAGTAGCTGAAATGGTGACGATGAATTCACTTGTATCCACCGTCCCTACTACTTCACGTGGGGAAGTATGCTTATTTGCCATCAGGATGGGAGTGTTGATTGGTCCCCAACCGCCTCCACCGATCGCATCAAAGAAGCCTGCTATTGCTCCAAGAGGGAAAAGAAACCGTTTCTTCAACAGTTGACCGTTGACATTTGAAGGTACATCCTTTTTCTGGCTTCTGGAAGTGAGCAAGAATCGAAAGAAAATATAGACTCCCAACAACAACAGGAATGTGGATATATAAGGCTTAATGAAACTACCGGGAATATTACTTAAGAATGCAGCCCCTACAAAGGCACTAATGGCACCTGGTATCGCCAGCAAGATTGCCATCCGTTTGTTGACATTCCCGAATTTAAAATGGGAGAATCCGGATGCTGCAGTCGTTGCAATCTCTGACATATGAATAGAAGCAGAAGCCACTGCAGGAGCCACTCCGTACGCTAACAATAAGGACGAGGACGTCAATCCAAAGGCCATCCCCAGCGATCCATCAACTAACTGTGCAAAAAAACCGACTAAGGCAAAGATCAATAATTTTCTCATCTTAATCCCTCATCTTTTCAAAATGAAATTTAATATTTATTATTTATATAAAGTTACTCGGAATTATGTGCAAAAAAAAATCAATCGAAAAAAGGCTCCGAACCATTTACGAGTTCAGAACCTTTAGTTTTCCAATAACTATAATAGAGGGGTCCATTACAACTTCCCATCAACCTCAGACGTATCCACATCTTCCCCGAACCAGTCACGCAACTTCGCTTTGGCCTTCGCTTTCACCTCATCATCGATATACATGGCCACCTGCAATAATGCAAGACCCAAGGCACCTAAGTCGTCTGTAAAACCAACTCCAACTGCCATATCGGGAATGAAATCCGTCGGAAGGATGAAATATCCGAGGGCCCCGATGATGATCATCTTCGACTTCTTCGGAACATCCGGCTTTTGCAGTACAAAATAAAGGAGCAGCGCCGTATAAACGACGGAATGCCCCGCCTTCAGGCCGTACCTTTTCAACTTATCCCAGAACTTTTCCTCTGAATAATGCTTTTCGGTGTTATCCATTTTCCTTCCACCTCCAACCATCTCTTGTTCCTTTTATTGTAGAAGGTTTGGTGAAAATAGACAAATGTTTGGAATGGTGTATTTTAAACCTTAGGCATCGAAGTACGTTATAATCCAAGTACATAAACTTATATTGGAAGTGATCCACATGCTAAACGCTGTCATATTATTCGTCCTTGCCGGGATCGCAGAAATCGGTGGAGGCTACCTCATCTGGCTATGGCTACGGGAAGGGAAGCCAATCTCTTGGGGACTTGCAGGCGGAATCACCCTTGCCCTGTACGGGGTCATCGCTACCTTCCAATCCTTCCCTTCATTCGGCAGGGTCTACGCTGCTTATGGGGGAGTTTTCATTGTGCTATCCGTCTTATGGGGATGGGGAATTGATAAGAAGACTCCGGATGTGTATGACTGGGTTGGAGCGGGGATTTGTTTGGTAGGGGTTGCTGTGATGCTGCTTGGTCCAAGGCAGTAAGCTTCAATTTCACACCTTACAGCAATTTATATGGACAAACAAGAACACCTGTTCTAAAATGGATGTAAATGGAATTTCAGGAGCTGGTATGATTGAGACCCTCATTAACAAAGAATACACCCGTCCAAGCGTTTAAAGAGTATTACTGGTTAAAGAAAGAGCTGCAAACATTTAGCCGGGCCAACGGAATCAGTGCTTCTGGTTCGAAGGTAGAGCTATCAGAACGGATTAAGACCTTCCTGGAGACAGGCGAAATCAAAAAGCCGGTTAGAAAATCAAAAGGAAACCGGAAATCAGTACCTAAAGTAGCATTAAGTCTTGATACCCTCATTACAGAACATCATCGCTGCAGTCAGGAAGTGAGGGCATTTTTCAAGTCGGTCATTCCTAAATTTCATTTCTCGACCTATATCCAAAACTACTTCAAAAACAATACAGGTAAGACCTATCGTGATGCAGTTGAAGCATGGTATGAAGAAGAAAAACGAAAGAAAGCCCCTTCATACAAGAAACAGATTGTACCTCAATTCGAATACAATCAATTCACCAGGGACTTCTTTGCCGATCCCGACAACAAGGGCAAGACCAGAGTCGATGCCATTGTAGCCTGGAATGAAATCAAGAAGCTTCCTGGGAGTAATAAATATGTAGCGGGAACGTAATGTGAAGAAGGTCCATCCCTAGAAAAGGGACGGACCTTCTTCTTTAATCATTCATCTATTGGAACTTAGCTTCTTCACCTCCAACTTCTCGAATTTCACTCTCCCCCCATCAGAAAATAAAGAAATATCTCGATCCTCAGCTCGTGGAAAGACCAAATTCGTATGAACAATCCGACCATCATCAATAAACATCTCGGCACTCGTCTTATCAACAAAAATGGTGACATGAACCCGTTTAGCAGCGGAATCGAATGGTGCCTTGCTTTCCTCAAATGTCCCTTCTCTGTCCGGTTGATCGGTAAAGCGCCGGTTTAGGTATGAATAGTCGCCCTCAAGGGAGATTCCAGCATCGATATGTCGTGATTGATCTTCGGACTCGCGTAATCTGAAGCCGAATTGTTCAGCATCCTCCCAAGAAATATCCGCCTCTATTCGATATGTCTCACTTTCAATATCCAGCTTCTTCATCTCATCCTCAACGGTCATATCCTTAAAAGTCTTCGTGGATTCCACCAATCCATCAAGCGCTTCAATAGGTTCGGAGGCAAGGTAATAGCCATTCTCAGCATCACCATCCAACCTGATTTCCCTCACGATCGAATCCGTCCCATTAAACCCATCATTCTCCATCGTCGGAGTGTTATCCGCATAAGACCACTTATTCATCCAGGCAAACGCGTAACGCTTCTCTTCTTTATCCTCAGCTTTACCGTCTTCAAATGTCACGCCACCATACCAGTCGAATCCATAGTCCAACCACTGTGGATCAGACTGATAGGCATCAAACGAACTGCCATTGAATTCACCTGTCCAATAGGCATACGTATTCGGTTCCCCAATTGCTTCTCCATTGGCACTCACACCAAGCACCCACTTCACCGTGCCATCGGGCGCCTTCATTTTAAACAGATCGGGACATTCCAAAACGCCTAATTCCGATGTCTGAAAATCACCTGTAAACGTCCAGTCTTTCAGATTCTCTGATTCATAGAAACCGACCTTCGAACCTTCCGCCATGAGCATGATCCATTTGTCACGTTCGTCATCCCACACAATTTTGGGATCACGGAAATCCTTCGTACCAGGATTCTTCAATACTGGCTCATCACTATAATTTTCAAATGTCTTTCCATCATCGGTACTCACCCACATGTATTGTTCCTGCTCGCCGGTCTCCCCGGTTGGCTGGGTCACGATCGCAATGAAGGCACCCTTTCCGAAACCTGCAGTATTCTCCCGGTCGATGACGACGGAGCCGGACCATGGATCGCCGTTTTCATTGGTGTATTTCGGGATCGCCACTCCCTGGTCTTCCCAGTGGATGAGGTCCTCGGATACGGCATGGCGCCACTCGGTCCCATTGCCGTCCGGGTAGTCCTTGTTGTAGAGATAGTAGTAATGGTATTTCCCTTTATGGTAGACCGGCTTTTGCGGGTCATTTTTCCACTTGTCGGGGGTCGTGAAATGGTAGGATGACCGGTAGGAAACATCCTGTTGGGCGTCGGGGCGTTCGTCTTTAACCTGGGATTTCATCCACCATGCAGCCGCTCCAACCATCAGCACGATCAGAACAATCAGCATGATGATTCCCTTCTTTCTTTTTACTGGATTCATTCTTTCCACCACCTAATAAAAAAAGAAATGCCATCTCTGACATTTCCTTTTTTTGAAGTTTGCTATTATTGCTCGTCGTACGTGATTTGACCTTGCTCCAGGATGCCATCTTTCACAACAGAGGATTTCTTGTTGTTGATATCAAGCAGGAATGAAGGAGCGAATGTCGATTTATGATCTTGGAAGAAGCCACGGTTTGTCATATAGCTCGTCACAACGAATTGATCGGAATCTTGTTGCGGGATGACATAGTGTGCATACGTCCATGTGATGTCGTTAGGATCCAGGTCCTGATGCAGGACGATCCCTGTTTTGTTCATTGGCTTGAAAGGACCTGTCAATGAGTCTGCAACATATCCAAGCATGTAGATATCTTCATCATCCGCGCCTTCGATGGTCATTTTCGACCCGCGTGTACTAGTGAATAAGTAGAACTTGCCGTCCTTCTTGAAAATGTTCGGGCGCTCGATTTCGTCTGTCACCGTGTTTGATACGAGAAGAGGCTTCATTTCTTTCTTGATCGTGTAGTCATCGTTGATTTCGATGATTCCCATGGCACCGTTCGCAAGCTCAGCCAGGTCTTTCTTCGGACTTTCCTGAAGACGTTGAAATTCTTCTTGGAAGAATTTCATTCCGTTGCCATAGTAAGCTCGGTTGTACAAGGAGTCTTCACCTGAGTAGCCGTACTCCGTTCCTGTGTTTGCTTCGAATACTAAGTATTTTTTTCCATTATCTTCGATGTAGTGCGGATCACGAAGCGTGTGGTTGTTCATGAAGTTGCGGTCTTCGAATGCTTGGCCAACTGTTTCATAGGTTTCCCCGTCTCCACCGCTGTAGATGGATTTGTGATCCTCGACACCTTCGATTTTCAATAATTCACTTTTTGCTTCTTCTGATACGTTGACTTGGGCAGTCGTCAATGTTTGACGTCCGAATAGGCCCTTGCTTTCGTTGAAGTCTCCTCGGTTCGTGTAGAATAAGCGGATGTCACCGTCTTCTGTGAAGAGTGCTGATCCCGACCATTCTTCCACCTGACCCTTTAAAGTTTCGTCGTTCGCTTTGTATTTATCTTCATCGTCGAATACTCGGCCTGCATTCTTCCAGGCATCGATGGAATCATCGCCGACTTTCTTATAGAACATGTAGACGAATGTATCATTGGCGTTTTTCGGGTCACCGGCAAGTCCGAAGACGATGTGGTAGCCGTTGTACTCAGCCACGGTACCGTCTGCGTTTTGAAGCGGCCATGTATCCCAAACATCCATTTTGACTTCATTTCCGTTTTCATCGATCTTGGTTGCTGATTCTACATTTTTGATGGAAGAAGCATCGAAGGAAGGAACTTTGAATTGGGCATCTTCCTGTTGATCGACCATGTTTTTCATATCCTGGCGGGTGATCTGTGACGTGCCATACGTTTCTTTGTATCCTTTTTCCCCAGCCCCGTTGGCAGAAGCCGATGTGAAGCTGCCCCCGAAAAGAATGGCTGCACTTAACGAAACAACGGTTGCTTTGCTTGCAAATTGACGATAGTTCATTATGTACTCCTCCTAAATGATAGTTATAAGTTCCGGCGATCTAAGCTCGCCTTACATATATCAGTATAAGAGGAGGGCCCCGAACTGGATACGGCATGGATTGATGTCATTTTCGTCTTAAATTGATAAGGGGGAAGATCGGCTCATGCAGGGGAGAAAAGTCATAGTGGTGATAACGGAATCTACCGTGTAAAAAAATGACCGTCCGTCCCGACGAGTCGTTTTCCATGCTCGATCCTCCAGCCTAAGAGGAGGATGACAGGCACGCCCCTTCCTTCCAAGCCCTGTCGAATTCCTCTAATGCTTCCTGCCTCGAGCTCTCTTCATCGATATAATCCTGCATGATTCCTCCCATCTCCTTTTTGATACATGGGGAGAAAGAGGACCAGTTGAAGGTGTCCGTCTCCTTGATCAGCTTCAGGGTTTCCTCTCCGAGCGGACCGATGTCCTGGACGGGGATGTCCTTGAAGGCCGGTATGAAGTGAAACTTCTCTGTCATGTATGCCTGTCCTTTCTCTGATGACACCATCCAGTTCAGGAACTTCTTCGCTTCCCGTTTTTCCTCCGGGGAGGATTGGGAATTAATGACCCAATAGCCCGGGACGCCTGCCAGGATCCTGCCTTCATTACGATCGGTGAGAGGCACGGGAAACATACCCACAGAAACTTCCTTGTCTTCGAGCAGTGGCTGAATCCAGTTCCCCTGCAGGATCATGGCGGCATTTCCCTTTGTGAACTGTTCTAGCTCCGTATAATAGTCGGTGCTGGTGGGGCGTTCATTCCCGTAACGGACCGTCAGATCGGTTAGGGTGAATAGCTCCTGGAATGACGGATTGTCCCGGAAGCTTGCTGAACCATTATCCAATCCTTGAGGGAATCCTTTGTCTGCCTGAGCAAAGGCGACGCTCGCCATATGATGGCCGAGCTTCCAATCCTCGTAATAGCCGTTGGCAAATGGCTTGATTCCCTTCTGATCGAGCTTAGCGGCGGCTTCCTCAAGCTCGGGATAAGTGGATGGCGGGGAAGTGATGCCCGCCTTTTGAAAGAGATCCCGGTTGTATATGATTCCGAACCCTTCTATATTAATCGGCATCCCGTAAACCTTTTTGTCCAAGGTGATCCCGCCGAGCACATTCTCTGATGCCCTGTGGACCCACGGCTCATCTGACAAATCTTCTAAAAACCGTCTCCACTCCTTCGCGGCTTCCCGACCAAGATTCGTAAAGATATCCGGTCCTTCACCCGCTGCAAGCTTTGCCGTGATATCGGAATAATCATCCGCTGCTCCCCCTACCGTCTCCACCTTGATGACGACTCCCGGATTTTCTTCCTCATAAGTGGATACCATCTGTTCGAACTCGCTGGCGATTTCCACCTTGGGATTCCGGATCGTGAGGGTGACCTTTTCTTCTTCAGGTTCCAACTCTTTTTTCTCTTCTTTGTCCTCGTTGCAAGCTGTGAGTGTGACAGAGATAAAGCCGACTATGAAGGCTTTGAGTAGTTTCTGATTCATTCCGACCCCCCGCTTGACCGGAATTCAAACGGCGTCAGTCCGGTCATTTTTTTAAATAGTTTGGAGAAGTATTTCTCATCTTGATAGCCGAGCATGGTGGCAATCGAATAGATCGATTCCTCCGTTTCCATGAGCCATGACTGCGCCTGATCGATCCGGAGCTTCGTCACGAACTTCGACAGGGTCATGCCCGTTTCTTTCTTGAATGTCCTTGAGATATGCTCCCTGGTGAGGAAAAACACTTTCGACAGCTTTTCAAGGGAAATATCCTCCATATAATAGGTCTCTACATAGGAGACGATTTCCTGGAAGCGCCTTGCCGCCTCCATTTCATCGGGACGGCGGATCGTTCGGTACTGATTCTGTTCAAGCTCACGGGATAATCCTTCGAACACATCCCGGATGCTTCCCAGGGAATCGATCTTGTCTTGGACGAGGCGGACGGGAACAGTCATGTTTTCACCCATCCATTCTTCTACATAGAACCACTGATCCTTCACGGTAATCAAAATGCAAAGGCTGTCCCCGTCAAGAAAGGTGAATGCCCTGCCGATTTTCCGGGTTCGAAGCTCCTCATCCAAGGCTTCTATATGTATTTCCGCACGCTGTTTCCCGTAAAAGGAAAGAAGCGTCATGTCCATTTCCCTTTCATCGGGTAGAAGGGGCACGAGGGTGTCCTCCGAGACCCGTTCCCCTGAACAGATGGCGGTCATGATTTGATTCCCGCGTAGTCTCATCGCTTCTTCCAGGATCTCTCCCTGCTCGATTCCCTCTGCAGCTTCCTCTTTCAAGGCCTCCACCACTTTTTCCAAGACAGCCTGAAACGCTTCTTCCTCGATTGGCTTCAGCAAATAATCAAAGCTGTTCAACTGGATTGCCTTCCGCATGAAAGTATAATCGTCATACCCGGTGACGAGGATGATCTTTCCCTTGAAGGACAGCTTATTGATTTCTTCAATGAGTTCCATCCCCGTCATCTTTGGCATTTTGATATCCGTGAAGATGATGTCGGGTTCCTCTCTCTTGATGATTCCGAGTGCTTGGATTCCATTCGCAGCCTCGAAGATCTCCGTGATGCCGATTCTCTCCCATTCACCAAGCTGGCGGAGGACATTGCGGACATTCCGTTCATCATCGACAATCAGTGCTTTCATTCGGTTTCCCCCTCTCTAGCGATTTTCCAGGAATGGAAGCGTCATGGTGACCCTGAAGCCGTTCCCTTCCATTCGGTCTATGTCAAACGATGCTTCATCATTGAAATTCAACTGCAGGCGTTCATAAATATTCTTCAGCCCGATTCCACTGTCCCGAAACGGTTCGGCAACAGCTTTCCTGTACAGGGATGACTGAATCCCTTCCAGCTCTTCTACGGTCATGGATGCACCGGTATTTTGTACAATGAAGGTAATGGAATCCCCTCCTAGTTTCCCATGGATGGTCAAGGTAGAATTCTCATATCCTTCTTCATAGCTGTGTTTGAAATAATTCTCCACAAGGGGCTGGAGGATCATGCTCGGAATCGATGCGGGAAGCACGTCCTCTTCGACGATGATATCCGCCCGTGCCCCTTCCCCGAAGCGTTCCTTCTGCAGGGAGAGGTACGACTCGATATAGGTGAGCTCATCCTTGACCGTGACCCACTGATCCGCATGCAGGGAATACCTCATCATCTTTGACAGGGAGGTGATGAGCCTGTATACATCTTTCGCATTGGACCTGAGGGCGACAGCGCCGATCGTCTGGAGGGCATTGAAAAGAAAATGTGGATTTACCTGGGACTTCAAGGCACGGAATTGATTCTTCCGGCTTTCGATCTCCAATTTATATTCCCTTTCGATATGCTGATTGATCCTATGCATCATATCGTCCATATGTTCCTCCAAATGACCCAGCTCATCCTTCCGTGAGGTGGTAAAGTCGATGTCCATATTGCCGCCTTCGATGCTCCTTACCTTTTCACTAAGGTGAATGATGGGCTTCGTGATTATATGGGAAATCACCATCACCATGATGATCCCGAGGACCACTACACCGATCCCCAATAGAGTATTCGAATACGCCGCTTCATTTACGTCCTTGAACAGGGAAGCCTTTGGAATGATCTTCACGATCTTCCAGCCTTCAAGTTTCCCTCCAAGCTCCTCATTGAGGATGAGTTCGTCAGGTGACGGCTTCTCTTGAAAGGATTCCCCGATTCGGCTGGAATAGAAGATGCTCCCCTTCTCATCCAGGAGCGCCACCCGTGCATCCCCCGTATCGGACAGATGCCGGATGATCGAACCGTACGAATTCACTTCGATATCCATGGACAGGAACCCGAGGAACTTACCCGTAAGGATATTCCTCACCTTGTGATGGATAGTAAGCACCTTCGTCTTATCCGATTCCGGGATGATCGCCGCGTTTCCCGCATTCTCGATCACATGGGGGGCTTCGATGAGATAATTCCGATCTGACTCATACAGCTTTTTCAAAAGGGGATCCCGAAGGACATCCTCCTGCACTTTCGGGGCACTGAACTTCGAGCGATACACTGTCATCGCCTCCTGATCCCGGTTGAAATAAAAGCGCAGCTGCCGGATATCCGGACGGGTGACGGAGAAAATCTTCATGCTTCTCTCGAAAGAATCCTCCTGATCCCCCTTTAGTCCCTGTTGGAATACCCGTAAAACATCAGGGTCGTTGTAAAGGGCATAGGGAAGGGAAATCATGTCCTCGAAATACCGTTCCAGTACCGCCCCGCTCTCCTCGAGCTCTTCCCTGCTCGTCTCGATCTCATGCTCCTCCACACTTGTCTTCGTGTTGTTGTAAATAATGAAAACCGACAGAAAATACGGCAGGATGATGAACACGATCAGCATCCCGAACAACCGGCTGCGGACACTTCGCATCGGCACACCCCCTTTCTTTCTGACAAGAACACTATAATAGTGCCGGATCACCGTCAATGATCCGGAAGTCGCAACCAGTGGCTGAAGATAGCCCATTTGTATTAGGTTGCACTCGGAAAAGCCGGTTTATGATTCATGATGGGTTTCTGTGCCCCTTTTCCTGGACACGGCCCCAATCCTCACGCGCCCGTCACAGTCGCAATGTTGTTGTTTACTATCTCTTCTTTCTCTAATATCTACTGTCTGTTTCCATGTCCGTTTATCACCGATTTCATGACAGATTCACATCATTAAGTCTGAGGGCCATATTTTCGATCTATATTACCAGCAATGGGAATAAAGGGTCACCCTTCTGAGCGAAGACCCCTGCCTCACATTATTGGTTTATACCTTCCAAACGTTTTTCTTACCCTCTCCATTCCACTGGATCGTCCATTCATATTTATCTGCATCCCCATTCACTCCTCGGTATACCCTCAACCTTTATATAGAAATTAGAATCAAAACTGGCTACCTTGAGGTGAATGTTTTTTTATACATTTGTTCTTTGTAATGATTCACCTTATTTGTCTGAAAATGATCCCGCGCATTTCAAAGGGTAAGAAGGCTCTCCCACCGTAATGGTGGGAGAGCCTTTCAGATTAACTTATTTTACTTCCACAGAAAAGAAATCAGAAATGCGTTACCCATTCAACCTCTCCCGCTTCATAAGCATCCCCATCGGAAGATACGTCACGAAAAATACCACAAGAGCCGCTATTTCAAGATTGATATAGTACATGACACCCGACCCGAAAAAGGAAAGGATCGTTTTGGATTCCGTCGGATTGGCTAAGTAGAAGAAATTCGTTTCGAGAAGAAGGTTAAGAAAGAAAATCGGCAGGGCGAGAAGATTGATCATCAGGAAGCCGGTCCATACCGCTTTTCTTGGTACCCGGTATCCCTCATACACGATGAAATAAAGGACGGACCACGCAATGGCTCCATGATGGAGGAAATATTTAAGAAAACGGTAATGGGGAAATTGGTAAAACATTTCAGGCGTCACCATACTTAAAATCGGTGGAAGCAACCCGATAAAGAAAAGTAAATAAAAAGCTTTCTTATTCGGTTTCAAAAACAAATAAATCGATACGAATGTACTGATGGAACATAGCTGAAGAGGCAGGTCACCAACCTCCCACTGTCCCGTTGCCACAAGCCAAATATGCCATGATAGCTCGCTTAGGACTAAGATTCCGAGTAACGTCCACTTGATGATTGGCTGATAAGGTTTCATGAGCCGTTTACCATAAACCAGAAAAAGAGATATAGCACAAAACATCAAAAGCACAGTAATATGCGGAACAGAAAACAACTCGAACGTACGCATCTCTGTCACCGAAAACATCATGCCACCCCTATTCCTCTTGAAAGTGGTTATCATGAATAGTCTATTCGGCTTAGATACGGGTTAAGACTGGATTTCATCAATTGAATTTGTCCCCCGGACCTTTAATCCAGGGGACAAAACTGAATGCTACATCGTAAACGGCGGAATGTAACGTCCATCCACATCCGTAAACTCATACTCCTTCGCCAAGTCTCCTGCTTTTAGTGCCTGCCCCGTCTTCTCCATCACCCCTGGATCCATCGCCAGCGCCGTGATGGCACGTCCAATATAATAAGGGGTTTCGGATTTCCTTAAGTCTTCCGATTCCTGCCAATGTTCCTCGTCCACTCCCATATGCTCGAGTACAAGCTCTGTCCTCATGAACCCTGGGGAAACAGCAAGGACCGTGATATTATCCCCTTTTACTTCTTCAGAAAGTCCATACGCCATACGCACCAATGCATTCTTCGCCAGATCATAATAGAACTGCCCCGTGTATTTACCTTCATCCCAGAAAGTCGTGTGAATGATGAGAGCTTCTTTATTCTCACGGAGTAACGGGATGGCAAAATGATTCGTCGCCAGTTGAGCACGCACACCGGCCGTGAACATCGTATCCCAATTGGTGAGGGGCAGTTCCCAGAACGATCCCGGATTCACTCCGATGTCATGGGCTCCCCATACATTATTGATCAGAATATCCAACTTACCCTGTTCTTCACGGATTTGCTTGATGACCGCTTCTGTTTCTGAATCAATCGTATGATCACAACGAACAGCAATCCCCTTCCCACCAGCCTCTTCTATTTGTGAAACCGTGTCGTCGATCGTTCCAGGAAAGTTTTTCGTGGAATTCCCTTTTGTACTGCGTCCAGTGACATATACCGTCGCTCCGGCTTTTCCCAATTCAACGGCAATCGCACGTCCTGCTCCCCTGCTTCCTCCCGTCACAAGTGCAACCTTACCAGTCAGTGATTTCATTCATCCCATTCCTTTCAACTACAAGATACGTTTATTATACGATCCTATTCTTGACATCCACTGTCATATTTAATTAAATAAACTTAATAAATTCAGGAAAAAGGTGAAGCAGATGAGAGGTGACCGACTGGTATCCATTCTTTTATTATTACAATCACACGGGCAATTGACCGCAAAAGCACTGTCAGAGAGATTGGAAGTTTCTGAACGGACGATTTACAGAGACATGGACGCTCTAAGCGGAACAGGGATCCCCGTGGTGGCAGAGCGCGGAAAAAACGGAGGCTGGTCATTACTCGAAGACTATCAGACGGATCTGACCGGTCTGAAAGAATCTGAAATCCGCGCGTTGTTTGTGTCACCTTCAGACCATCTCCTCGATGATCTCGGCTTGACCCGAACGTCCGAAGAAGCCAGAAACAAACTCATCGCCTCCCTTCCATCTATCTACCGTGAAAATGCGAAAGACGTATGGAACCGGATCCATATCGACACAAGTTCTTGGAGGAAGCAGAAGGAAAGAATAGCCTCCTTTGAAGTGATCAAAGAGGCCCTCTGGAAGGAAAACAAACTTACCATTACCTATCAACGTGCAAACGGACAAACAGATGACCGCACCGTCGAACCCCTTGGTCTCGTTGCGAAAGGAGACCTCTGGTACTTGATCGCTTCCAAAGAAAATGGAGAAATCCGGAATTACAGAGCTTCGAGGATCCAATCGGCCGTACTTCTGGACGAAACTTTTGAAAGGCCACACGACTTTGACCTGGCTAAATACTGGAATTCTTCAACAAAAGCCTTTATAAAGAAATTGCCCTCATATGAAGTAAAGGTGGAAGTCACCCCATCCACCCTGTCGAGGCTGACTTTCACCGGACGTTTTGCACGGGTCATTAAAATTGGGGAACGCAGCGATACATCCTGGATACCTGTGACCCTTTCGTTTGATACAGAAAATGAAGCGAAAGGATATCTCCTCGGGTTTGCCGATCAGGTAAGGGTGATCGAACCGGATGACCTTCATCAGAAAATCCTGGAAATGGCAGAGGCAGCTGTTTCATTTTATCGTCGATTTGAATAATACTCTCCTTTTTCCAAACGTTATAAAAATAGGATTATCACGAGGGGAGTTCCACGGAAAATATCATTTTATGATGGTGAACCCTGACATGAGGACCATCCAGAAGGAACGTCGAGGTGCTGATCTCAGGATTCTGGCAGGGGGATACCGATTTCAGTGTCAAAAAGATTATCAATCTCTTCCTGGTATTTGACTATCAGTTGTTTGTGGAGGGGTTTATGACAGTAAAATAATTTGTCCATTGGAACAAAAAAACAGGGATTGGCCCCCTATACTTCCACCGCTCCCTTGTATTTTTATTTACCCTTATCTCCAATAGCGATTAACTCGTCAAGGAACACGTCAAGATCCCCCACTAAAACTCCACCATGTCCTGTACACATCACGTCCGGGCCATATTCCTGCATCATTCGTAATCCATTCAGGAATACCGGTAAGTCCACCCTTGCTACTCCACCACCCTGAAGAAATTCAATCCAGGCTTGTCTAAGATCGTCCCCTTTTGAAACAAGCCCTCCATCCGACAAAGGATCCCCAAAGAAACAGAGAAAATCCCCTGTAAACAGCGTTCTGGTGGGCCGATGAAAGAAAATCACAGAACCCGGAGAATGATAGCCGACTCTTGTGTATTCGTAATCCCCTATCGTTCCCCTATCAATAAGCTTCCCACTAATGGAAGACGTCACCGGCAACGTCTCATCAGCATGAATGACCTTCCTAGACCTAGTAAATAACGGCGCTCCTCCCACATGATCTTCATGGCCATGGGTGACGAGCATAAGCTTTACATCGTCAGCCGTTTTCCCGATATTGTTTAAGGCGTGCTGGAGAAACACCAAGTGACCCTCCTTACACGAATCAACCACTGTCAATCCAGCATCTTCCTGAATAAAGTAAGCATTGGTATATGTATTCCATTGCGCATCCCAAACCGCCAACACATATATTTGATCGTTCACACGTTCTAATAGATAATCCACTGTCGCTCCCCCTTCTGATCTCTACTTGAATCAATTCAACAAACAGGGGGAATTCTCCTTTTCATGATGAAGAGTTAGTAGATAAAGCCTTCGATGGACACCAGAAGCAAGAATGCAGATACTCCAAAAAACAGATAACTTCGATACGACTTCCGATCCTTCTGATGTTCTTCCGTTCCCATGATTACCATGAGTATCGCCAACCCCGCCATGGTAAAAGGAAGCAAATCGTTATTATCCGAAATCAGCCCGTAGATTGCTACTCCCAGAACAATGATGCTTATCGTTTTTCTCATTTTTTCTAACATGGTTTATTCCTCATTTCTTCTTATGTAAACAATGCTTTAAAGATAATAGGCACAATGGATGCTACTGTAACACCTATTAAAAACGAAATGCTCACCGCACTTCGATACTTTCGCTTCGATAGTTCATTTCGTTTGTATGCGATCTTGAATAGCTTCATCAAGGTATGCACGCTTCTATATATGATGAAGCTGGAAAAAAGCGTAAGTATGTAGACTTCCATAGACCGTTCTCCTTTATCTTTGACATCCTTATTTTACCACACGAATCTAGTCCCGGGTTCCTTCCCTGTTAACAAAAAAAGTGCCTAACCTTTTTTCAGGTCAGACACTCATTCTATCTACTTCGCATCCTTATCCGGTTGATGAATCCCAAAGATATTCCCTTCCGTATCCACATAATACCCCTGCCACGCCATTCCAGGAAGAGCGTATTTAGGCATCGCTACCTTGCCGCCATGGTCAAGAATGAGTTTCTCCGTTTCATCATAATTCTCCACACCCATCGTACATGAATACCCGTTCATCGGTTGATTCGGTTCTGGTCGGGGACTTTGACGTTGCATCAACGCACCATTGATCCCCATCTCATTTTCATCCCCTGTAACCGCACCAAAGTAAGGCATTCCGGCGAACTCACTCCAATCCTCGAACTTCCAGCCGAATACTTCACCATAAAACGTCTTTGCTCTTTCCATCTCATCCACGTGCACTTCGAAATGTACCATTCTTCCCATTGTTCATAACCTCCCTGGATTCTATCATTCACTATAATCATTCTGTTTCTTAAGGAAAAAACCTTCTTTTTTCACAACACAAAAAGAAAACATTCCACGCACTATTCAAGAGAATCGGTGAATCAGAGAGATCTCATTTGCTATAATGGATTCACATACAAGCCCATAGAAAGGAGCCCCCATCATGATCATTCGTGAAACCAAGGATTCCTTCATCATGATCAAACAGCACGACCACGCCTTTTTATCAGGTGAAACCATCAAGCACTTTAACCCGTCGCTACTAAAAACAGATCTATTCTTTGAAGATGCTTTATATGCAGCCTATCAGCACGACCGGAGCTGGATCGGTTTGGACGACACCCCGATCTGGAATGACAGGGAGAAGATTCCCTTCACCTTTTCTGACTACCCCCTCCTGCCAAAGCTCGCATTCTACAAAATCGGTTTGGACGAGGTTGAGAGGGTGAACACCTATGCGAGTCTCATGTGCAGCCTGCACTTCTGCTCCTTCTTTTCCCAATCTAAAAATAAAGACTGCCTTGTTTTTTTAACAGGAGAAGCGAGAAGACAGATGAGACTTAAGGAGACCTTCCCTGACCTCGATGAAGAATTACTGCAGCAGCATTTCCGCTTACTCCAATTCTCAGATAATCTGTCCTTATATCTTTGTCTGAATGAGCCGGGTGTGGATAAAGAGTATGAGCATCCGTGGTTCAAAAATGGATTTCAGAATACAGAGATGTTTCATCCGGAAAATCAGCCGCTCATGGCCAGATGGGTGAATGAAAAGGAAGTGACCCTTGATTCTTATCCTTTTGAGAAGGAGTTTCACGTCTCGTTGCCGTATAAAATAGTCGCAAAGGGATTGATTGAAGAGATGGGGATTGCTGAAGCTTATGAGAAGAGTGATATGGGTAAAAGAGTGATTTTCTTTCGCCAATAGTTTCGAAAAAAATAGAAAAACATGAGGACGTCTTGCTCCCCATGTTTTTCTTGAAATACTATTTTTCCGGAAGCAAGATGATCTTCCCCAGTTTTCCTGAATTCTTGAAGTACGTTTGTGCTTCTCCCGCTTTTTCGAGTGGATAGGTACGATCAATGACCGGCTTGATCTTACCTGCAGAAATGGCATCCAGCATCCGTCTAAACTCGTCTCTCGTACCCAGGACCGATCCATATAAGGTGATATGTTTTAAATAAATGGCCCTGAAATCGAGTTCCGTTTTCTGCCCTCCAGCCGATCCTGATATACAAAACTTCCCGCCATTCTTTAATACGCTTATGGAAGTCGCAAACAATGCATCCCCTACCACATCCAATACTGAATCCACCGGGCCTCCATTGACTTCTACTATTTCATCGGCAAGGGTATGCGACTTATAGGATAATACATGAGCCGCTCCCAGTTCTTTCATTCTATCTTCCAAACCCATGTCTCCTACAATCGCAATCACCTTCGATCCAAATACTTTGGAAGCGATTTGAACATTCAATGACCCCACACCGCCATTGGCACCTGTCACGACGACCGTCTCCCCCGGCTTAGCGTGGATCTGCTCCACCATATGCCATGCTGTCAATCCGCTGACAGAAAAAACGGCACTTTCTTCATAGGCAGGGAGAGGCATATCATAACAGAGCTCTGACGGCCAAACCACGTATTCGGCATACCCTCCATCATATTCGGAACCAATGAACGACATATCCTCTGAAATATGCTCGAAACCCTCCATGCCACTTGAAGTGAAAGGAAACAGAACGACATTCTTGCCGATCATCGTCTCAGAAACATTAGAACCTACTCCTACGATTTCACCTGTTATATCGGATCCCGGAATTCTCGGGAACTGAACACCTTCAGGACGCCAACCTGACTTCTCTCCTGTTCCATAAGCGCCTTCTCTCATCCAAATTTCAGTATTATTAATGGCACATGCCTTTACCTTTACAAGGACTTCACCTTTTCCCGGAGTCGGGGTCGAAATATCAACTACTTCTAATTTGTCGATTCCGCCATATCCGGTAACTTGAACAGCTTTCATTAGCCTCTCACTCTCTTCTATTCAATCTACCTGGTTAGTTTATACCTATATTGACTTGGTTTATTCATATGACTTCCCCTTAAAAACCTCGTTTAAAACATCGGAAACTGATAAACCTTCTCCATAACAGAATAATTTTCAGAATCAATTGACAAATACCCTTCAAAAGATCATATAATGGTATGACCATATATAAAATTGGTATTACCAATCAGGAGGTGTACATTCCATTGAAAGAACGTTCATCCGACAACATCAGAAGCCAACTCATTCAATCCATTTTAGAAGGGCACATCAAGTTTCATCAACCATTGCAATCGGAAAGAGAATTGGCCACCCGCTATCAAGTCGGAAGACCTACCATCCGGGAAGCACTGCAACGGTTGGAACGGGACGGCTGGATCACGGGACGGAAAGGAATGCCCGCCGTTGTGAACGATTATTGGAAGCAGGGGAATTTAATGACGATCGTGAATATCCTCGCGCACCAGGAAGAAGTACCCGATGAATTCATCCATCATATGCTGGAGCTTAGAATCTCTTTAACACCCACCTATTTCAGGGATGCACTCCACCATAACAAGCTCAAGGTCATTTCACTCTTTGTCCCTCTTGAAGAGGTACAGGACGATGCGCGATCATATGCTGACTTCGACTGGCAGCTGCAACAAAGTGTCGCCATGCTATCGGCCAACCCCATCTATGTCCTCATCCTGAATAGCTTTAAAGACTTCTATAGGAGGATGGCGGAGAAATATTTCAGCGAGCCGGACCATCGCAAAGCTTCACGGGACTATTATGAAAAACTGTTGGACTTCATCTTAAATGGGGATATCGAACAGGCAGAGCGCCTCATTAAAGAAATGATGGAAACCAGCTTACGGTTGTGGAAACAAAAAATGAATGGGGGCAGTTGAGAATGAAAGAAAATCGATTGTATCGGGATTTCTTCTTTCACTTTGATATTTTAGTCATGGTATGCATCTTTCTTGTAGTGATCGGCTTTTTGATGACCATGGAGTTTTCCATGACCACCTTTTTATTTTTTGTCATTGGGATTGTCGCCTACATGTTCAGTGAATACCTCACCCACCGCTTTGTCTTTCACATCAAGTCACCGAAGAACGCTTTTCTTTTTAAATTGATTAAGCGACTGCATTACGACCATCATAAAAAACCGAATGACCTGAAGCTTTTGTTTCTACCCATTTGGTACAGTGCTCCGAGCCTCTTTGTTCTATGTCTGCTGTTTTACCTCGTGAGCGGCTCGATCTCAACCACCCTTGCCTTTGCAACCGGCATTCTGTTCATGTTCTTTGTCTACGAGTGGAAACACTATGTCGCCCATCGCCCCCTCAAGCCGAAAACACGGTTCGGGAAATGGCTCAAAAAGACTCACATCCTGCATCACTACAAAAATGAAAACTATTGGTATGGCGTCTCCACCCCCTTCGTCGATGCTTTGTTCGGCACCTTGAAGGATGAAAAAGATGTGGAAACGAGTCAAACTGCGAAGGATTTAGAGAAAAGGGCATGAAAAAATTCCGGCCAGGGTCTGTATGACCTTTGCCGGAATTTTTCTATTCCCACTTAAACACATAACTAGCCAGGGCAAACCCGCCAACCAGCCAGGCACCCAATATCAGTGTCTCCATCCCCAATTCCAAAAACGGGGTCCCAAGATTCATCGTCTCCCTTAAAGCCGAACTCAAATGAGCGATCGGCAGCACCTTCACGATCGGCTGAATGAGATCCGGCATATTGTTGATCGGGAAGAACACGCCCCCAAGGAACAGCATCGGAAACGTCACGAATCCTGCAATCGGACCCGCACTTTCCGGGTTCTTCGCCATGCCTGCGATGATAAAGCCGAGTGCCATAAACGCAAGGGTTCCTAGTATGATAAAGAAAATCATGGCGAGCCACGAACCGGCGACGTTGATGTCAAAGATAAGATCGGCGATCAGGACGACGAGCAATGCCTGGGTTCCGTTCAGCATCAGGCGGGCCGTTATCTGGGCTGCGATGAACGTGGATGCTTTCAATCTCGTCCCCTGCATTCTCCGGAGGATCCCCCGTTCACGCCAGGCGGAAATTTGACCGGCCACCCCGTTCATGTTGTTGCTCATGATCATCATGGCGACGATACCCGGTACGAGGAAGTCAACATATCGAAGGTTCAGCGCCTCGATTCCTACCTTCTCGACCGTCACTAACGGCTTATAATCAACCAGGTCCTTGCTGTATTGATCGATGATGCCGTTCACCACCGTCAATCCAAGCTCTGACGTGGTCAGGTTTTTCTCGTTATAGTATACAGGAAGGGAGGAAGCCTCTTTCCCGTCTTTCAAGTTCGATTCATAACCTTTCGGGATTTCGATAAGAAGCTGGATATCCCCATTTTCAACGGCTTCTTTACCCGTTTTGACGCTCTCATATTTCGTGGTCTCGATTCCCTCATTTTTATAAAATAAGTCCTTTAAGTCCTTTGAAGCTTCGGATTGATCCCCGTCGATCATTCCTACTGTTAGCGAGAGCGAATTCCCTCCACCTGCAAATGACCCGAGTGCCACCATCAGGATGACCGGGAAGAGTAACGTGAAGAAGAGGACCTGCTTGTTGCGTCCAAAAATCCGTAATTGTGCCAAGGTTAACTGCCAATAAGCTCTCATGATTCCCGCAACTTCCTTCCTGTCATATGAATGAAGACATCCTCTAATGTCGCCTGACGCGTCTCGAGATCCTGGATTTTCAAATGATGTTCTGTCGATATGGAAATGAGGGAGGTCAGTGCCAGCTGAAGCTCATCCGTGTAGAGCTGGACGAACGTGTCCTTGATGGCCACTTCCTCGACTCCATCCATTTTCATGAACCACTCCTGTTCAGGTGGATTGTTGAGATGGAATTCAATCGTACTCGTTGACTGCAGGGTTTTAACCAGATTCGTCGGTGTGTCAAGGGCGATCAGTTCCCCTTGATCCATAATGCCGATGCGGTCACAGAGCACATGGGCTTCATCCATATAGTGCGTGGACAGAATTACCGTCTTCCCCCGCTCCTTCAACCGTAGCACGATGTCCCACAATGTCCGTCGCGCCTGGGGATCAAGTCCCGTCGTCGGTTCATCCAGAATCACAATCTCCGGATCATGAATCAGTGCCAGGGCAATCGCGAGGCGCTGCTTCTGCCCGCCCGACAGACCTTTGATCCGGTCCTTCCGCTTCTCGGTCAGGAGCATATCCTCGATCAATTGATTGATGTCCACATGACTCGGGTAAAAACTCGCATATAAATGAAGGATCTCCTCCACCTTCAACAACTCAAACAACGAAGTCGACTGAAGCTGTACCCCGATCACTTCTTTCACCTTATTCACGTCCTTCCGCACGTCGAATCCAGCTAGTCCCGCCGTCCCTTCATCGGGCTTCCGAAGTCCCACGAGCATCTCGATCGTCGTCGTCTTCCCGGCCCCGTTCGGTCCAAGCAATCCGAAGATCTCACCCTTCTCCACCTGGAAACGCACTCCCTTCACTGCCGTAAAGGACCCATACCTTTTCACTAAATCTTTTACATCCACCATGACTTCATTGGGCATAATGAGCCTCCTTTTACAAAAATGTAACCGCCCAAGAGTGAGCGGTCTTTCTGTGTTGTTTATACTCGATGATGATCTGCACGCCAATTTTGTATAGCTTTTTTAATGTCGTTAGGTGATAAGTTCTCTGTCACTGCTCTTTCCACTAACACTGGAAATTCTTCATCCGGGGCAAAGCGGAGCGCGATCATCTGCTTCAGGGATAACCCTGCATCGGGCGATTTCCCCGTTAAGCGAAAATAGCGGAAATTTTCTTCCGTACGGATGATGCGATCCTGTAGCTGAAGAGCATAGGTTCTTAGCTTTATCCCTGTGAGGATGATCGTCAACACAACAAACAGCACCACAAAGCTTAGCAAAGTCTCTGTCCCGACATTCTTGACGAAAAACGTAATCGTCAGGATGAGTGTGATGAGTGATAATATCCCAATCCCAAAATGATAGGCAGGATCGATCTTACTGTGATTTTCATAGTTTTGCTGTTTCATATGTACCTCCTGAGGGTTGTAGGTTCATTATAACCTAGTTGTGCAACAAAAAAGAGCACACCTAAGAATAATATTCCGGCTTGCGATCTACAATTCCTTCTAAATCTAAATCTTATTGCCACCAAGACCCACGACCTATTGGCAGTCCGCAAGTATCATTATCTATATTTTTCCATATAGTGGTGATAAGATAGTAGTAGAAGCAACACCTACAGGACGTTCACCTGCTTTTACCTAATAAGGTTTAGAAAAAGGAGGTTTTAAAAAATGGTCTGGTTATTCGTTTTGATTCCCTTGTCCTTCATGGCTGGGGTCGTCATCGTAGGCAGTGTCAAAGAAACGTACTTTTCACAAGGGTATCTCACCGGTGATTGCTATGATACACACAAGAGTGAGGGTTATAATGCTTATTGCCAGGGGCAGTCCAATCATTTGAAGTTCTGGACTGGCGGGCGGTAATTTGTTAATAGGTGAAAGGCATTGCTGAGTGCAATGCTTTTTTCTTTTTTAAATACGAAAGGACAAGCCCCCCACGATTCATATATCCACAATTGGGTAAACTATCCTTATCATCATCAAGGAGGTCATTGTATGAAGAGTAAAACAACATGTATCTTCGCTGTTCTGTTCTCGTTGGTTCTTTTAGCCGGCTGTAATGATAAGGAAGAGGTCAAGAACCCTCCGGAAAGTGCACCAGTTGAGGATACTGCCAATAATAATGAGGGAGCGAAAGATGAAGCTTTTTCTTTTACGAACTTTGATTTAGAGGTTGATTACAAGGAAAATAAAACAATCGATGTGGATTACGAGAACGAAAAAGACTCGACGGAAGCGAAATATCAGGATGATCTTAATGATCGAAATTTGACTTCTGATGAAGCGATGGATAAGCTTACCCCGATCTTCAAAGATTTCTCGTTTGATCAGGATACCGATGAACAAGAGGTCATCAAACAAGTGAAAGAAGCATTTTCAGTTGAGGATGGCTATGAGAAGTTCGAGCTGGAGATCAAATTCCCTGATGGGACGGAAAAAGAATACAGAGAAATGTAAGCACCTGTTTTCTTTCATTCAAACAAAGGGACAATTCAATCGTTTTTATTCGATTGAATTGTCCCGTTTTTACTTCATCTTATTTATTTGTTCCGTCAGCTCTTTAAATTTTCGATCCAGTTCCTCATATTCCTTATCCCCTGGCATCATAAAACTGAGCCTGCCCAACACTTCCTGTCTCTCCGTCTCAAGCTTCAACCGCAGTTCTTCCTGGTCATCCCGTTCTGAAGCAGGCTCATTCAACTGTTTTTGAATCCTGCCGTCCGCGATCACGAGTTTCTTACTCGTCGTTTTCTCTAGAAAATAACGGTCATGGGACACGACAATCAAAGTACCATTGAATTGCGAAAGGGTGTCCTCCAACTGTTCACGGGAGGCAAGATCAAGATGATTCGTCGGCTCATCCAGGATCAGCACATCCCGTTCCTCCAGGATATACTTCATCAGCTTACACTTTACACGCTCTCCCATACTCATATTCCCGATCGGTTCCCGCCAGTGGGTCGTCTGGAATCCCAGGTGCTTCATTAGCGTCTGGACTTTCCCTCTCTCCTCGAAGGTTTCCTTGTGGAAAAGCTGTTCAGGCGTTTCGTCAAGGGGAAGATCGAACACTTCCTGCGTCAGATAGCCGATCTCTGCAGATGGTGAAATCCATACATCACCGTCAGCCGGCTCCTGTCCCATGATCACCTTTAATAATGTCGTCTTCCCGCTGCCATTCGGTCCGATGATCGACACCTTTTCCCCATGCTGGATCGTGAAATTGGCTTTTCTGAATAATATTCGTCCCTCAAATGCTTTCGTCAGATCTTTCACTTCCAAGAATCGCTTTCCTGTTTTGTGTGAGGCCAGAAGGGAGAATCGCACAGTATGTTCTTCCTGCACCGCATCCACCTTTGCTTTTTCAAGCTCTTTCTCAAGACGTTTCTGCTTCGATTTAACCTGGCTGTCCGTCCGTTTTGCTTTTACCCGGTAGTATTCTTTAAATCCTTCCTGTTTTGTGGACTGGGCGTGGGCTTTTTGGGACCAGGATGAGAGCTCTTTCATCTGATCTTCAATCCGTTCCACCATCTTCTGCTGCTTCTCATATTCACGTTGCTGGGTGAGCCGTCTCAGTTTCCGTGCCTCCATGTAGCTTGAATAGTGACCCCGATGCTCAATCAGCTTCCCATGTTCGATCGCCCAGATTTTGTTCACCGCTTGGTCTAAAAAATACCGGTCATGTGATACGAGAATGATCGTCCCTTTATACTCCTTGATCTGATTCATCAGGAGTTCCATACTCCCGTGATCCAGGTGGTTCGTCGGTTCATCCAATAGAAGGAGGTCGGCATTTTTCGCAAACCCTTTTGCAAGTCGGGCCTTCAGCTTTTCTCCGCCGCTCAAGTGCAGAAACTCATGATTCGGCACCTGCCATTTTTCCAGCAGCCGGGCTTCAGAAGGTGTCGTTTCGTTAAAGGAATAGGACTCCGTTTCCTGTTCGACCATCCCGAAGTTCAAGTCGTGATGCAACCAATGGATTGTACCTTCGGAAGGCACTAAATCCCCGTGGATCAACTGAAGCAGAGTAGACTTCCCGGCACCATTCTGCCCGATGATTCCGATGACATCCCCTTCCTGCACACTCGCATTGACCCCTTTAAAGATAGGCTGATCCATCATTTCATAGCTTATATTCACTAACTTCATCAATTCTCTCATACCATCTTCCCCTCTCATCAAAGGGAGAACAAAAAAATCCTCCCCATTTCTCTGGAAGGATTAGCCGTACCTGTCGTGCTCAAAGAAAGCCATTTGGAAATCAACAGCTCAGACGATGTATAAAAATGGGCAGACTAATCCTATTTTGGTTAATTTGAAATATGGAATTTCAAACGTCGCGAAAATAAGATCAGTACTTCATCGTCCACCCATCACTCCTGTCATTTTTAGTAAGTTCACTATACCATGAAATGATTTGGAGGTGCAAAGGAAATTGAGAATATCTAAAAAAACCCAATACCAATAAAGGATTAGATTCACAATCAGTGGTATGATAAAGACTGAGGACTAGTATTACACATTAACAGGTCCAGCTTTATGTGTTGGGCTCGATGTTTAGTGGAAAGGAGCACTTTATTTGGAATCAATTTGGTTAGAATATGGATGGACATTACTGATCCTAATCGGCCTTGAGGGTTTGTTATCTGCAGACAATGCCCTTGTTCTTGCCGTTATTGCGAAACACCTTCCGGACGACGAGAAGAAAAGAGCCATCAAATACGGGATTTTCCTCGCCTTTGCCTTTCGTTTCGGTGCCTTGTTTGCGATTTCCTTTATCGCAAATGTCTGGCAAATCCAGGCGATCGGAGCAGCCTACCTTCTTTACCTGGGCTTAAAGCATGTCATCAAAGCACGCTTTGGAAAAGAAAACGAAAATATTCGTGAAGAGACAGAAGAAGAAGCTGCCGGAAAAGGATTCTGGCCGACAGTCGGGAAGATTGCATTGGCAGACCTTGCCTTTGCGATTGATTCGATCCTCGCTGCCGTGGCCCTTGCCCTTGGACTTCCTGATTCCCCCCTTGATGATTTTGGCGGGATGGACGGCGGACAATTTATCATTGTTGTCCTCGGAGGAATTGCCGGGCTGATATTGATCAAATATGCCGCAACCTGGTTTGTGCAGCTGCTTGAAAAACGACCTGCTTTAGAGACAACTGCCTATGCCATAGTCGCCTGGGTCGGAGTGAAGCTCGCGGTCATTACACTTGCTCATGAAGACATTCACATCCTGGACCACGATTTCCCTCACAGTACCCTTTGGACCCTTATTTTCTATGGTGTTCTTGTGGGGATTGCTTTGTTTGGGTGGTTCGCACCGGGAAACAAAGAATCTCAGCATAGTGAAAGTTAGATAAAAGAAATGCCCTGTGAATCTTCACAGGGCATTTCTTTTCAAGACTGACTCCCTACACTCCCGGGAACCAGCCAGGCGTATTCACAATTGCATTCCATAACGGATCGGGAACGACCAATTCTTCCTGTTTCCCTTTATCTATCTCCGTCACAATGTCATCTTCTCTTCCTTCTTCTATCTTCTTCAACCAATCGGGATCAATGATCAGTTCACGACCAAGGGCCAATAGCGGAACGCCTGTACTGAACGCTTTATTTGCATCGTCGGCAGAGTAGATCGAACCTACACCAATCAGTGGTGTACGGTCACCGATGGTTTCCAATAGATAGTCCATTCTTGTTTTCTCAACGTCCTTAACGCCTCTTCTTGGCTTTGAGAAGAACTCGAAAAGGGAAACGTGAAGATAATCAAGGTCCTTGTCTGCAAGGGCATCTACAAGGGTAAGGGTGTCACCCATTGTGAATCCATTGTCTTCAGGCTCCTCAGGTGAGAAACGGTATCCAACTAGGAACGATGCATCCGCATGCTCAGCGACCACACTCTTCACCTTATCCACGATGGCAAGTGGGAACGTCATCCGTTTTTCCAGGCTGCCGCCATAACGATCTTCACGACGATTTGTCATCGGGGAAAAGAATTGATGGATCAGATAACCGTTCGCTCCGTGGATCTCCACGCCATCATATCCCGCTTCTATCGCTCGGCGGGTCGTCTCACCGAAAGCATCGATGATATTCTCAATCTCTGCTTCTGATAATGCTCTCGATTTCTTCTCACCGTTCTCACCCGTTACGTCACTGGCGCTCACAACATCCCCATCTGGAACCAGATCCGGTGGACATTGTACACCTCCGTGGAAAATCTGGAGGACTGCTTTAGCGCCCTGATCCTTTATTCCCTTTGCCAAACGTTCAAGGCTTGGGATCATTTCATCGGAGTCCCCGCCAAACTCACCCGGGAATCCCTTTCCATCAGGCGTTACATATGTGCAAGCCGTGATCACCATGCTGACATCCTTGGAACGTCTCGCATAGTAATTAACCTCTGCATCCGTAACGTTACCCTGCTCATCCGATGAGAAGTTCGTCATCGGTGCCATGATGATGCGGTTCTTTAATTCGACTCCGTTTTTGAAAGTATAGGGGGATAATAGCTCTTTATATTTACTGTTCATGTTTTTGCCTCCTTGTGGTTGTTCAAGGGACATCTTAATAGATAAACAGGTTTATTGACCAGACATCTGCTCGGAGGATGTGCCGGTATTATAAAAAATGGGCATCCCTCAACGACTGAGGAATGCCCTATTACTTGCTTTGTAGTGTGGTTTCAATCAAATACTCAAAAAATCCCTTTACGGCTTCATTGGAGAAATCGATGTCGCCTGCATTATCTATATCAACAATAATAGGAGTAAAGTCATCGCAAATCACGAACAAAGCAGTACCCATCTCTTTCTTCGAAGATTCTCTCAATCCCATAGCCGAATTCAATATCTGTGAACAAAACCATCATTTAATCTACGTCCAATTGTATCTGAGTAGTAGTGTCTATCAAGAATATCATCATATCTTAGATACCTTACCTTCACCTTTCCCACATAACTCTTCCTTTCTTCTAAAATTGACGCTGTTAAGAAAGAGGATTCTTCTTATTTGAGAACCAGTTTCGCCACAACCTCCACATGGGCGGTCTGCGGGAACATATCCACCGGCTGCAAATATTCCACCCTGTACTGTTTCTTCAAGTAATCGATATCCTTCGCCAGGGTTGACGGGTTGCAGGATACATACACGAACGTCTTCGGTTTCACTTCTTTTAACGTATCAAGGAGCTTGTTGTCGCAGCCAGTACGTGGCGGATCGACTACGACGACATCGGGACGCCAGCCTTCGTTCTTCCACTGGGGCATGAGCGTTTCGGCACCTCCGACGAAGTATTCGGCGTGATTGACTCCGAATTTCTTCGCGTTCTTTTTCGCGTCATCGATTCCTTCCTTGATGACATCCATTCCGCGGATTTCTTTCGCTCCGTCAGCAAGCCATAGCCCGATAGTTCCGACGCCACAGTAGGCATCGACGACTTTTTCTTCACCTGTGAGGGCCGATGCTTTTTTTGCTTCGTTGTACAGCTTGCTCGTCTGGATTGGATTGAGCTGGAAGAATGCACGTGCAGATAGTTCGTAGGTGAACTCTTCCAGGCGTTCTTCGATGCTTTCTTTTCCTGATAGATGAATGGTTTCATCGCCGAATATGAGTGCGGTTTTCTTCGGATTGATGTTTTGGGCGATCGATACGACTTCAGGGAGACGTTTCTGGATTTCCGAAATCAGCAATTCCTTGCGCGGAATCTTCTTCTCTGCAGTGACGAGTACGACTTGGACTTCGCCTGTTTCAAAGCCGACACGGGTCACGATCGTTTTCAGGATCGGCTTCTTCTTTTTATCATCAAAAACAGGAATGTTGAAGTCATTGATGATGCGTTTAATTTCAGTTGTCACTTTATTTGTCAGCGGGTGCTGAACGATACACTCATCGATGTCTATCAGCTTGTTTGAATTCATGCTGTATAGGCCCGCGATCACCTTGCCGTTTTGGGTCCCCACCTGGAATTGGCTTTTGTTCCGGTAGTGCCACGGGTTGTCCATTCCAATCGTCGGACGGATGTCCAGGTCTTCCAATCTAAGCTTCGTGTGACGCTCGAGGGATTGAAGCAGGATGTCCCGTTTTGCATCCAGCTGTCCTTCATAAGAGAGATGCTGAAGCTGACAGCCCCCGCACTGCTCGTATACCGGGCATGGAGCTTTGGTACGCTCGGGTGACTTCTGCCGTATCTTCTTGATGCGGGCTTCGGTGAATTTCGGGTGGACCTTGGTCACTTCGACGACCACTTCTTCTCCGGTCAGTGCTCCAGGTACGAAGACGATCTTTCGTTTAAAGAACCCGACTCCTTCACCGTTGATGCCGATTTTTTTTATCGTCAGAGGAAACTGTTGTTTCAGCTCGATTTTCACTTCATTGTGCTGCTTTTTTTCGTATTGCTTTTTCATTGGTTCACGTCCGTTCTATTCGATACTTCTCCATAAATACAAGGATGCATAGCTTAAATAAGGATGCCAGGATGTGCTGAATTGATCCAGCTCGTCCATGGTCGGTTTCTGATCCATTTGGAATAATTTCTTGATGGCATTTTGGATGCCGATATCCGCTTTCGGGAAGAGATTCGGTCGACCCAATCCGAATAACAGAAAGCTTTGGGCTGTCCATGGACCGATGCCGCGGATTTTGGTAAGTTCCTTGATGACTTCTTCGTCAGGCTCCTCGGCTAGTTTGTCCAGGTCCAGTTCTCCGCTTGCTACCTTCTGTCCGATGCCAATTGCATATTCCGCTTTCCGCTGACTGAATTGCAGCTCCCGCAGTTCTTCCACAGTGAGCCCGGCGACTGTTTCCGGTGATGGATAGAACCAGACCCCGTCCTTTTGCCAGCCATATTTCGTGACAAAACGATGGGTCAGCGTGAAAGCAAACTTCAGGTTCAGCTGCTGATGGATAATGCTTTTGATAATCGTCGCAAACGGGTCGAATTCCAGGATGATGGGCGTCCCGATATGCTCCTCGAAAATGGGCTTCAGATCGGTCTGCAGGAAGTGCTCGTGCATGTCGCGGAGACCGGTGTGCCACTGGAAAATGTCCGAAATCCGGTTTTGCTTCTCTTCAAGGTTCTCTTCATTTTCAAAGGTCATGCTGAACTCAGGCTGATCCGTGGTGCCTGTCGCCTGAACCTTGATGACCTCGCCTTTCCCATCAGGGAGATAGTATGGAACCTTTACGCTTCGATCTTCCTGATCCACTGCATTCAACGGATCCAGCGCCAGCCTCTCCAATACTCGATCAAAATCATACGGACCTTCAACCTTAACATTCCTTATCACCATCATCCTCATCCTTCCGCACAAAACTTGTATGTGTATTATAGCATACCGTGGGTGTAACACTTCAACGTTGTGGTGCGTCTGATGCAGTAGCTGAGGGACGGACCTCTAAAAGTATTGGGGCTAAAGTATAGGGACGGACCTCATGTAATTTCTGAAGGGGATGATTTGGTTGATGAGGAGATTGATGATGGCTGGTTTGTTCCTTTTATTCTGTGTTGGTGGTTGTGAGGAGCCTGGCGATCAGGTTGAGACTAAAGTTGGGAAACAGGCGGGGGCTTATGAGCCTGTGGAGACGGATATAGTGAATACTCATGGGAATGTAGAGAATATGGAGAGGTTTGAAAAGTTTTATGAGAATGTGGTGGATGATGGGAAGGATCGCATTCGGATTGTTTCTTATACAGAAGAAGGCGATCCCATTTTGCATGACCTCGGGTTTGACGGGAATGTATTTCATTCCGTAAGGGACTCGCGTATGGATACATTCGGTAGTGGTGAGATTGTAAAGTTGTCCTGCGAGAATATCGAGTATGTACAAAATGGGGAAATGGCGGACAATATGTACAAGTTGACCGATTGTAACAGGGAAGATGCCGATGCCAGTGTGCTTTGGTACTAAAAAGTTCAGGGACGGACCTCAATTCCTAGGACCAGGTCCTAGGAATGAAGGTCCGTCCCTCTTATTTTTTCATCATTGGATGTTCATCCAGGCTTTTGAAGGTGTAGCCTCTTTTCTTTAGGTCTTTTATGGCTTTTTCCATGGCGTCTGCGTTGTCTTTGGAGACGGAGTGCAGAAGGATGATCGCGCCTGGATGGGCCTGGGCCATGATATTGTCGTACGAATATTGCCAACCTCTTTGCTGATCGGTTTTCCAATCGATAAAGGCCAGCGACCAGAAGACGTGAGTGTAACCTTCCTCTTTCGCGATTTGAAGCGTTCGTTCAGAGAATACACCTCTTGGCGGTCGCAAGTAGTTCATTTCTTTCTGACCTGTCAATTCCTTCGTTTTCACTTTTACTTTCTGCAGCTCTTCCCGGATTTTTTGATCCGAGCTTGCCGTGAAATCCGGGTGATGCCAGGAATGGTTCCCGACGATATGTCCTTCTTTCACCATTCGCTTGACCAGGTCTTCGGCACTAAGTAAGTAGTGACCTGTCACGAAGAAGGTCGCTGGCACTTTTTCTTGTTTCAATACATCAAGGATCTTCCCTGTATAGCCATTTTCATACCCATTATCAAAGGTCAGATACAGGACTTTTTTATCCGGTGATCCCTTGTAAAAGGCGTCATATTTCTCAAGCAGCTGATCATGCTGGGCCCCTGCTTCTGCAGGAACTTCATTCTGACTCTTCTTAAATCCCCAGCCAATGGGGTTATTCGAAACTGCATAGGCTTGTGCCGGGATGAGCAATACTAAGATTGACGCTATTACCAACACTTTTAGTGATTTCCGCAAAATTGAACCCTTCTTTCACATTCCGTTTCCCTTAGTTTTTGAGAACGGGAAGGATTCATGTGTACTAAAAGTATCCAATAGTAAAAGCGGTTATCAAAACCCACCTTTATTTCGTTTGCAAACTCGCTTCAAATAAATCGATGATTTCCAGGAATCGTTCTGCTTCTCTAAATGTGTGATCAGCCAAAAGTGGATGGATATTACTTTTGATTCTGCATTCTTCAATTAATTCTCTTGCGGTTTTCTTGAAATCACGCAATGACTTAACTGAAACCTTATTTTGATTCAGAAATTGGTTCAACATTGGCTTTGTTTCGGATTGTGGACGCATGGAGTCTAAATCAATCGCTTGAAAAACGAGTTGGTCGAAATCCTGGCTGAACTCTCTCGCCTGTTCAACTAATTTTCGTTCGGAAGGATCCAATAGATGTCCGATAAATTTTGCGTGATCGGCCATGATCTTCAGGAAGAATACATTTTCCTGGATTATTGAATCCTGTTCAGGAACAAGTTTCCCCTCATTCAGTTCCTGCAGACGTTTGGCAAAGAATGCTGCCTCCCTGCTAATATGATCCACTAACAATGGATAATTATTAGAACGGATTTCACATCGCAATGTCAATCCTAGTATTTTCCGCTTATAGTTCCAAATCGCAGCTGCCGCTTGATAAACTTCACTGTTAAAAGCTTGGATTTGTCGCACATCCGTGTTGATGGAGTATCTATTCAGCTTCTCCTCGATTCTTTCGAAAACCGTAATGAACTGCTGTGCTTCTTCAATTAATTGCTTTTGATCATACGTGAATCCCAAGCTCAGAAACAACGCATGCTCCTTCATAATTCTCGACCAAAATTGAATCTCATCTAAAGATCGAGCTACGATCGCATTTGTCATATGCTCTTCCCCCTCCACTATCACTCTTCCCCCTCATACTTATGTAGATGTATTTAAGATAATACTTTAAATATGTAAAATTCAAAGTTCATATGGAAAAAGCAAAAAGATTCCTTCTTTTGGTACTAAAGGAATCTTCAAGAGGTACTGACAGTAGAAGGAAGTTTAGATGATTATATATCTTCCATCACAATAAAGTTCTACAAAAGATTTGGTTTGTATCGAGGCATATATCTCCGGTCACCCTGACATTTCACCTTCCGTCGAAGTGAGACTCGTTTCGACATAAGGTCCGTCCCTCACTCAAAAAACGTCTGATACTTCGTGGCCATTTCGGTTAGTTTTCCGTTATGTTCATCGATGAATTCAGATACGATCTTTTTGTCCCAGATGGCTTCGCCTGATGGGAATTCTTCAAATTCATCTTGGAGGTTCTTGACCATTTTGTCCCTTGAAACGGATACCATGGATTCGTCTACTTGGAAGTGATATTCCTGGGCATTCGGAACGAGAAGGGTCAGGTAGACGGCGTTGTAATAAAAGTTCTTCCGGTCTGCATGATCACCGTCAAACCAAAACTCATCCACGTCACTTTCAGAGAGGCTCCCTTCTTTATTCCCATAGGTCACCTTCACCATTTCTCTTGAAAGATCGATTTCCTGAATCGTTTCTCCACCAGGCAATTCCTGAAGGATCGCACTGACCTTGGAGTTGTCCCCCACATAGGTTCCGCTGTTTTCTTTTAACGTATCAATATTCACGTCTTCAATTGAAGTAATATTCGATTTTTCACTATTGCTTGCACACCCTGTTAAGAACACCATTAAAGAAAGAAACAACATGCTCACCAATTTATTGAAAATCATCGTAGCCCTCCAGATCCTGTTTGTATGTAATACGAAAGAACGGTCTCTATGGTTTCATATTTTAACATAAATATCCAACAGAAAAACCACCCCGCATCTATAACGAGGTGGTTCCATTTCCTTATTTAAAAACAGGCTCTTTAAATTGAGCTAATTTTTCCAATGACGATTTATCCACTTCTTCATGGAGGCTGTTACCATGGGAGTCCATTGTTACAACCGCTGTGAAACCTTCTACATTCAGGTGCCACATCGCTTCAGGAATACCGAACTGCATCAGATCCACTCCATCTACCCCTTTGATGCAATCTGCGTAGTATTGAGCCGCTCCACCTATGGCATTCAGATACACTCCGCCATGATCTTTCAAGGCAGCAAGGGTTTTCGGACCCATTCCACCTTTTCCGATGACCGCCCGGATTCCGAAGCGCTTCATGATGTCCCCTTGATAAGGCTCTTCACGAATCGATGTTGTCGGGCCAGCCGCTTTGACGTGCCAGTTGCCTTCATCGTCCTTCAGCATGACCGGACCACAGTGATAGATGATTTGACCATCAAGATCCACTGGTGCATCATTCTCACTCAGATGCTTGTGAATCGCGTCACGGCCGGTGTACATGCGGCCGTTGATTTGAACCACATCTCCCACTTTCAGCTCACGGATTTTCTCTTCGGTGATTGGAGCTTGGAGTACCACAACGTTTGGCTGTTCGCCGGATGAAGCCGCTGCCGTTTCAAGCTCAGCTTCTGACCCTTGAGTAAGATCGATTTTCTCGCCTTCCTGGTAGAACCATTCGTCGATACCGCCTGATTCCACATCAAGCTTCACGCCTAAACGACGGAATGCCCAACAGTTATAGGCAACTGATACGAAGAAGCTCGCAGGAATACGATTCATCACGCCGACTTTACAGCCAAGCAGAGTCGTTTCGCCACCGAATCCCATCGTGCCGATTCCAAGCTCATTCGCATGTTCCATCACATACTCTTCTAACTTACGAAGGTCTTCATTCGCATTCACGTCATCAACGGAACGGAACAGTTGTTCTTTTGCCAAGTCATAGCCTGAAGAACGGTCTCCCCCGATTCCGACGCCGATGAAGCCGGCACTGCAGCCTTGTCCCTGGGCCTGATACACCGAATGCATCACGCATTTACGGATTCCATCCAGGTCACGACCGGCACGGCCCAGTCCTTCTAGTTCACACGGAAGGCTGTACTGGATATTTTTATTTTCACAACCGCCACCTTTTAAAATCAAGCGCGCATCAATGTAATCCTTTTCCCACTGCTCGAACTTGATGACCGGTGTCCCTAAGCCAAGATTGTCTCCTGAGTTTGCCCCGGTCAATGAATCAACTGAGTTCGGCCGAAGCTTTCCGTCCTTCGTCGCCTGTACCATGGCAGCATAGATCGCATCTTTGATTTCAAGCTGATTCACGCCGACCGGTGTTTTTATTTTAAAAGTCGGAAGTCCTGTATCCTGACAAATCGGTGATACATTGTCATCCGCCATCTTTACATTATTCGAAATCGTGTCCAAGCTCATCGCCGAGCGTGTACCTGCGTTCTCACGGGCTTTCGCCGAACGGATCGCACGCCTGACATCCTTTGGCAGGTTCGTGGATGTTTCCACAATCAAATCGTACATACTTTGCTGTAATGTCTCTTTATTCATCGTTCTCCCCCTCTAAAGATCTCAAAAACAGTCTTAATTTTCATACATCATTATACTCCTATAAGAATGAGATTGAAAGGGATTTCACAATGGAATTTCCTTCTCGAAATAACATGAAACCTCGTCTTCTTCCTTATAGATGTATCCGTTGTTTTGGTAAAATCGGATGGCGTCTGCCCAATGTTTGTTCGTTTCGAGGATGAGGTTGCGAGCACCAAGGGAATGTGCTTTTTCTTCAAGAAATTTGAGCATGATGCGGCCGAAACCACGTTTCCTGTATGGGGATTGTACCGACATCCTCACAATCTGATACGTATCTTGTGATTCTTTTCGGATAGCGCCTGTGCAAATGATGTCGTTGTTCTCTCTTCCTATAAAAAAATGATGATGCGACCCATCATACTCTCCTGCAATATCATGGATATCGGGATTCAAGCTGTGATCGATGAAGCCGAACCGTTCGAGGAAACCAGAGAGGATCACGTCTTTGGCTGCCTGGCATTGGTGTTTTTCGATGGGTGTGATGATCATATGCGTCACTCCTTTTTTATAGAAGTTTGACGTTTCAGTGGGGAAATCCTGCTTGGTATTCTCGTCTACTCTCTTGCATAAAATGAGGTGTTGGGTTTATGGAACGTTGTTAGTGGATTTATCGACCGTTATTTGGATTTATCAACCGTCATTCTGATTTATCGACCGTTATTCTGTTTTATCAACCGAAATCACCCATATATCGACCGTTCTACAAAACACGACAAATTCAGCACCCGGAAGAACCCTAACGCCAACACATCCATCCAAGGTCCGTCCCTCCAAAACATAAAAAAATAAGAGCCCCATCCAGGACTCCTACTCATTCTTCTTAAATTGCTCGCATTTTACTTCTATATCATCGATCATTGCGATCAGGCGGTCGATATCGTCAATGTCAGCTTGTTCGGGATCGATTGAGTCCAGAACGTCGACGAACAGGTTCAGGCGTTGTTTTAAATAGCTCACTTGTGAGTCTTTATCGTTGATAGCTTTACCCAAGAGTTCTCTCTCCTTTCAATACGTTTACTATGGTAACTAATAACTTTCCGATTGACAAGGGCTGACCCTTTCTCAATAATGGATAAGTGACTTATTTATAAAGGAGCTTTTATAATGAAAACTGATACTCTCTCCAAGAAAATGTCCATAGAGCATGACCCTTGGGAGGCTTACTTAGATGTGGATGAGCATGGTGACATCACGCTTTCCAATATAGAATTCACCACCACGACGCTCTGCAACATGAGATGCGAGCACTGTGCCGTCGGTTATACGTTATCCCCGAAGGATCCAAGCGCCCTTCCCATTGAATTGATTCTGCAGAAGCTCGACGATATCAAAACACTTCGTTCCCTTAGTATTACCGGCGGAGAGCCGATGATGTCCAAGAAATCCGTTGAAAATTATGTTTTGCCATTACTCAAGTATGCACATTCCAGAGGCGTACATACCCAGATCAACTCCAACTTGACCCTGGACCTCGATCGCTACTTGTTAATCGCCCCATACCTGGATGTCCTGCACATCTCGCACAACTGGGGAACGATCGATGAGTTCATCGACGTCGGCTTTGCCAATATGGAAAGAAAGCCAACGAGGGAGCAGCGTCAGAAACTCTTTGACCGCATGATTGAAAACAGCCGTGCTCTATCTGAACGGGGAGTCCTTGTATCGGCAGAAACTATGTTAAATAAAAACACCCTGCCCTACTTGGAAAAAATCCATCGTCAGATAGTAGACGAAATGAAGTGCGGTCGTCACGAAATTCACCCGATGTACCCTTCCGATTTCGCGTCAAGCTTAGAAACCCTTTCATTGGAAGAAACCAGGGAAGCCATCAGAGACATTCTTTCCTTCCGTGATGAAAAAGTATGGATGCTCTTTGGAACACTCCCATTCTATCCTTGCAGCTCTTCACAGGAAGATTTGAATTTTCTGAAGGAACTTTATGCTGCTAAAAATGTCAGCGTCCGCAATGACCCTGACGGCCGTTCTCGTCTGAACGTAAATATTTTCACCGGAGATGTCATCGTCACTGACTTCGGCGATACGCCACCCCTTGGAAATATAGCTAAGGATACCCTGCCTGACATTTTTGAAAAGTGGAAACAACAGCCTCTTGCGAAAGAGTTGAATTGCCACTGCCGGGTGGCCCGCTGCCTTGGACCGAATGTGCTCGTGAAATCTATGTATTATGGGGATGTGGACTTTTCGAAGCGTGAAGCGAAGATTTCTCGATGAAATAGTGTGGAGGCTCAAATCTGTTATGGGTTTGGGCTTTTTTTCATGGAAATTGGATTTGATCATCTTCTATCAGTTGACTAAATTTCCGGCCTTGTAGTGCCAGTTCTCGCTAAACTTGCGGCACTTTAACTGTTTTTCGCACCAAAATGTGAACAAGTGACAATCACACATCAAATACCCCTTCCAAATCATCCCACAACACAAGGTCCGTCCCTCTCCAAACAAAAAAAGAAAGCACAACGGACATTCATCCGGTGTGCTTCTTATCCGATTGGGCCGCGGTGATTGTCTTTTATGGGTTGGTCATTCTTTTGTAGTGCTGGGTCCATTACGTTATATTGTTGATTTTTGAGGCTTTCGGCATATACTTTAGCCCTTTTCGCTCCGAACCAAATTCTCATTGCTGTGTACGCAATCAGGATTCCGCCAAAAATAAGTAGATACTCCATGATATCCCTCCTTCAATTCTGAATATTCTAATTATTATAACATATCAAGGAAAATAATAAAAGAGTGAAATAAGTTTTACCCCACTTCACTCCTCTTTAAACATTTATCTTGGTGTTTCGCTTGCCATGAAGCCGAAGTGGACGTGATCCTGGACCGGAATCCATGCTCCGACTCCCTGGGATGTAACATTTTTCACGACGACGGAGCGTTTTGTTCCTTTCATCACAAGGAACACTTCACCGTAGGTCACTTTTCCCTTTTCGTTAATCGCCGGTGCGTAGGCATAGAGGTAGCCAAGTCGCTTAGGTGAAATGTTATACACCTGATCCTTCTTCGTTCCTGCTCCTACAATCGTTTGGAATGCAAGTGGCAGCTTTGATTTATCCATTGCTTTGATGAGCATCATTTTTTCTACATCATCGGCGTGTGGTACTTTAGCCGTCAATCCACCCTTCACTACTTTTTGTGCTTCCTGTACGTAGTGAATCTGATAATTGGATTTTCCTCCCCGGTTATCGAAGTAGTTCGTGTTGACCTTTTGATATTCCCAGTTAGGGGATGTCTCGGTTGAAGCATAGTTTAAAGGCCATTCCCCTAAATAGATCGTTGCCCGCAATCCAATGGTTGGTGCTTTATTCATGGTGGATTCATTCAGCATCCGGATCAGATTCGGGTTTTCAATTTTCACATTGGATGTTTCGATTAATTCCTGGGACCATTCGCTCGGTTGAAGATACGGTTGATCCTGTGTAGAATTGGGATACGTATTTTCCTTTGCGATGTTTAATACTGAGTTTGGGATTTTCACGCTGGTATCTTCAGTTGGTTTCGGAGCTTTCTCCGTCGCTTCTTTGCTTTCTTTTTTAGGACTATTTTCAGCGTGGATACCCGTTGTTGCAACGAAAAATGCGAGTATGACCATAAGAACAGTGCGCATGATTTTCATGAAATTGACTCCTTTCAAGCTTAAGGGTTTGCCGTTAGTTTTTCCTAGTTGAAAAAGCTTATCCCAAAAACTTTATTTGAAAGAATATTTATAAAAATCAAATATTTTTATGTTATTAATGACAAGAAAACAGTCAGGCTTCTGCCTACAAAGCATATTGCCTGTTTTCAATCATCCTACATTCCCTAAAAAAGCAGCGGAGTTCATAATTGAACTCCGCTGTTTTTTTAATCATACTTACAAGAGCACTCTTCAGGTGGACAGACACATTTGATGTGAACGTCATATGGTTTGCTGGAAATCTTTTTGCCATCAATGACGACAAAGGCTTGGATAGAGATACGATCATGCATTCCGTATTCAGGGATGATTTTTGCTGAATAGTTCCCTTCCTCGTCTGTGATAGCAGGGTTGGGGGCGATGATATCCTTAAAGTGCTTTTCTTCTATTTCAAAGTGAACCTCGATATCTTCAAGTGGCTTGGAGTCACACAGCACTCTCCCAGTGAGGCGGCCTCCTTTGCATCCTACATACGGCGGTACATGAAACGTCAGTTTTACATCACTGCATTCCTTGCAGCCAGCATAAACAAAGGCTTTTTCTGAAATTTCCTCATCCCATACCACGGCGCTTGCCGAATACATAACGTCTTTGAATGGAGTGTTCGTCGGCACTTTGACGTCACTGGTAAATCTCCCATGTTCATCTGTAGACACAACATCAGGTTCAAACCGTAGTTCCGGACTGGACAATTTCACTTTCACATTATCCAATGGTTCCTTGTCACATCTAACTTTACCGCTCACCTTTCCACAGCAGTCTATTTCTTTTATATGATCCAGTTCAATGGTCGGATCTTTGCATTGGCAATGGATTTTGACTGTTTTGATCATTGACTTGATCATCTTGTCACCAAAGATTGTCATCGCTTGGATGGTTATGTCTTCAGATTTTCCCGAGATTGGAGTGATCACTGTTTCATATTCACCTTGCTTATTAGTCCAGGCAGGGTTGGGATTCACTTTCACAGCACCTGGCGATGAATCTATTATAGTAATCGTGATTGCAGCATTTCGGATAGGGGTTCCGTCACATGTTAATTGTCCGGTCAATTTAGTACCTTCACAAGGGATGACTTCGCACGGTACCTCGAGAGTCAGTTTAGGCTTTTCACACTTATTACAGCCTGCAATGACTCGATCAGTCTCCTCCACTGTTTTCCCACTCACCACTGCTTTAGCTGTATAGAAAGCAGTCTGAAACTTAGTTCCGTTTTTCACCTTGACGACCGAAGTAAATTCTCCTTTCTCGTTGGTCACTGGAACAGATGGCCTAAACTTCAGAATTGGTGAACCGGTTAGTGTTACCGGGATATTCGCCTGTGGTACGCCATCACAGGTAACTTTCCCACTCACGACGGCACGGCAATCTATTTTCTTTAAATTATTTAACTTTATGTCCGGTTTCTTACATTTCACGCAGCGAACCTTCACTTCTATTGTTTCTGAGGTAACCGTTTTACCTCCGATTTTGGTTGTTGCTGTAATCGTAATGGTCTCATTCACCTCTGGAAAAAGGACCAGGGTTGCCATATATATTCCGTCACCTTGAGTAATCGCAGGATTAGGAGTGATAACGACACGCTTGGATTTCGATTCAATGATAAATGAAATGGCCGCATTCCCAATTGCTCTCCCATCGCAAATGAGTCGTCCAGAAAGTTTTGCACCCTTGCACCCGACTGGCTTCTTGATAGGATCCAGCGTAAGTTCAGGATGCTTGCATTCAATACAATCCACTCTCACTGAAATCGAATCCCTGATGGTTTTGCCGATGACCACTGCCGTTGCGGTCACGATGACGTTTGGTATGATCGATGTGCCCGGGGCCACCGTGACTCTCGTTGAAAACCGACCGGTGCTGTCCGTGACAGGAGTCGGGTTGTCAAAGACCAGCCCCGTGAATGATGACGAAAGATTTACCGGCACACCTTGTAGGGGCTGATAATCACATAACACTCTTCCACTGATGGTGCCTTCACAACTGATCGTTCCTATTGTATCTAATTGTATTGTTGGATTCGTGCATCCTTCAAACGGGAAAATCCCGGGACACCCTCTGGGAGGTAAATCGATATTACAATCAATGAACTTTACTAAGGATGGGTTTTTCTTTTTTCTCACTATACTCATTCCTTTACACAAAACTCTCCTGTTATCTTATTCAAGGATGAGTAGGCTGTTCTCACGAATTTCATTATCTGACGAATGATCCCATGCAAAAGCCCCGGCAAAGGACTGCCGGGGCTTTTTTTTAAAGTAAATAAAAACCGATTCCCATGATGAAGTAAGCTGCGAGGAGCGTCAGTCCCTCAAACCAATTCGTCTCGCCATCATTGGATATGACGATTGTCACAAGTACTGCTGATACCATGGCCACAAGCTCCGGTAACGTAAACACAAGCGGCATGCTCGTTTCGAAAAAGAGTGAAATCAATACAAGAACCGGGGCTACAAACATTGCGATCTGCAAGGTGGAACCGACTGCAATCTCCACAGCGATATCCATCTTATTTTTATAAGCCATAATGATCGCGGATGCATGCTCAGCAGCGTTTCCGACAATGGCTACGATGATGACTCCGATGAACAGTTCGCTCCAGCCGAATGTGTTCCCGACCTCTTCAAACGTATGAACGAGGCGTTCCGATACATAAGCAACGGCTGCAGTAGAAGCGGCAAGGATCAGCAACGCTTTCCCCTTACTCCACTCCGGTTCTTCATGAGCGTGCGCACTCTCTTCGCCTTCATGCTGATAAACCCCGCGGTGAGTCACTAATTTAAAGAATAGGGCAAATAAATAAAGGGCGATCAAGATGACTGAAACACCTATTGAAAGGGTCATGGTCTTCGCTTCATTCATATCCTGTGTGAATACTTCAGGAATCACGAATGCCACGATGATCGCAAACATAAGGAGCCCCGAGTTGTGACGGGCATCAAACACATTGAACTTCTGACGTTTGAACTTGATTCCCCCAACAAAGAAGGACAACCCGGCAACTAAGAGCAGATTTCCAAGCACGGATCCAGTTAAGGACGCCAGTACAACGCCGATCAAACCAGCTTTTAGCGCAAAAATAGAAATAATGAGTTCTACCGCATTTCCAAAGGTCGCATTCAATAATCCGCCGATACGGGGTCCTGACACAACGGCCAGGCTTTCCGTGGATCTTCCCATAAAAGCAGCAAGGGCAATGATCGTGACACAGTAAATCACGAACATGATGACATTCGGCCAATGAAGCAGTGAGCCGATGACGGAGATCGGAACACCTGCAAATACAAGCAGTGCAAATACTTTATTCATGTGTAAAATCCTTCTTTCTAAAAGAAAATTTGTTTAAATCAAGCGAGATTAGACACATTATAGATAGAACCCAATTAGGAGGTACAACCCATGGCACAAACCTTAAAAGATAAGATCGTTGAGCTGTTTTCCCACCATAAAATCGGCACCCTTGCCACGATTCGCGACAACAAACCGTATTCACGCTTTATGATGTTCTACCATGAAGACCTAACTCTCTACACTGCAACCAATGAACATGCCCACAAAGCGGAAGACATCGCACAGAATCCTCACGTTCATATTCTTCTGGGCCATGACCGCGATTCCAATCATGAGCACTATGTAGAAATCGAAGCAGAGGCAACTGTGGAAGAATCCAAAGAGCTGAAAGGGAAATTCTGGAACGAACAACTCAAATCCTGGATCGCAAGCCCCGACGACCCAGAATACATGCTCCTCAAACTCACACCCAAAACCATCCTCTACTACGAAAAAACAGGCAAAGAACCGCAGGAACTAAGCCTATAGAGGGAAAACTAAAAAGAACCTAAATAAGGACAATAGGGGACAATAGGGGACAATAGGGACGGACCTCTGATCAGATGAGAACCTTGATGTAATGGGGTTTACGCTGAGTTAGAGGTCCGTCCTTTAACATGTTACTGTATTGAAGGACGGACCTTCATCTGGTTATAAACCTTGATACAATAGGGCTTATACTCCTTGGAGGTCCGTCCCTCAACACTTTACTGCACTAACTCAAAGGTTTCTTCGATTTTGATGCTGTCTTGTACGGATTGGACCATGGAGCAGTTTTTACGTGTGAGCTTCATGGCTTTTTCGATTTTGTTTTTGTCGAGGTCTGTCCCTTTGATGGTGAAGTGAAGGGAGATGGCTTCGACGCGGTTGGCTTCGGCTTCGTTGCGGGTTACGTCGGCTTTGATATGTATGTCTTCAAATTCGATGCGCATTTTCTCCAGTACTTTTCGGAGCACTCCCCCGCTGCACACGGCTACGGATGAAACCAATAATTGGAATGGGCGAAATCCATACTCTTCGTTACCCGAAACCTCCAGCTTTCCAAACCCTAAATCTGTGTAAAATCCGCCTTCTTGCATGTTAAATTCCATTTTCACTTCATTCCTTCCTTATTATGTTAGTAGATGTTTTGATTTTACTCTATTCGTTTCGTATTGCCAAACAATCAAATTGGGAGTACCATCTAAGAAGTAATCATCAATGATTGGGAGTTTTTTCAAATGAACCAAACACTAACTTTCCGTTTCTGGGTCCTGGTCGGCATCGTCGCGATTTCAGGATTCTCACAAGGGATGCTCCTTCCTTTAATCGCCATCATTTTCGAACAGGACGGCGTTTCTTCCTCCATGAACGGATTAAACGCAACCGCACTATATATCGGAATCTTACTCGCCTCTCCATTAATGGAAAGACCGCTTCAGAAAATGGGATACAAACCGATGATCATCATCGGGGGAATCGTGGTGGCAGCGTCACTCTTACTGTTCCCGGTCTGGAAATCTTTCTGGTTCTGGTTCTTCCTTCGTCTTTGCATCGGAATCGGCGATCACATGCTGCACTTCGCCACCCAGACATGGATCACATCGTTTTCACCGAAAGAACATCGGGGACGTAATATATCCATCTACGGGGTTTCATTTGGAGTCGGCTTTGCCGTAGGACCGATGATGACACAGCTCATCACCATCCATCAAGCACTGCCGTTCATCATCTCTTCCTTATTAAGCCTGACGGTATGGATGTTCGTCTTTAAATTACAAAACGAATTCCCCGAACAGCAAAATATAGGAAGTGCCTCGTTCCTTGGATCTTTTCACCGGTTCGGAAAAGTTCTCAAATATGCCTGGGTCGCCCTGCTGCCTCCATTGGGATATGGATTCCTGGAAGCTTCATTAAACGGGAACTTCCCTGTTTTCGCACTGCGAAACGGTCTTTCAATTGAAGCCGTCGCGATCCTCCTGCCTGCTTTTGCAGTGGGAAGTATTATATCCCAGGTTCCACTTGGAATTCTGAGTGACAAATATGGCAGACAAAATGTCCTGCTCATCGTCATGATGATCGGCTTCCTCTGCTTTTCCGCTGCTGGAATCGTCTCTGAATCCACCATCGGCTTATTTATCTGCTTTACGTTAGCCGGGATGGCCGTCGGATCGACTTTTTCACTCGGTATTAGTTATATGACAGATCTTCTGCCAAAAGAATTACTTCCTGCCGGAAACATCATGTGCGGAATCTTCTTCAGCTTCGGTAGCATGATCGGGCCATTCGTTGGGGGAATCACTATCGACTGGTTCAAAGGCTCGAGCTTCTTCTATTTAATTGCCTTTATGATGCTGATGATTTTTGTGAGCCTACTCGTCTTTTCCATCCAAAATCGACGTGGAGAAATAACCCAGAATAACTAGCACAAAACTCTTTCCATTATCATATACTTGTGATAGGATTAGATTATAATTATTATAAATTACTAACTTCATATAAAATCATCTAAGAGCACGTGCAGTTTTGCTGTCACCTTTCATTGGTGGCAGCTTTCGTCGTTTTATAGGGGTATTGACGTTGATTATTATTCTCAATGAGAATCTCGTATTTTCATTTAACTGAAGGAGGAATACGCTATGAGTTCACAATCCAAAGCTTTAACCATGGGGACACCTAATGAAAAAATTAACTTCTTTGAAAAAATAAAGCCTCATGCAGAATTGATTGCCGCACTGGTAAGCGGTATGTTTATTTTACTGGGATGGTTGACGTCAAACAACGACTCCACCTTAAGCATCATCTTCTATCTCCTCGCCTTTGCCATCGGCGGGTTCGCCAAAGCCAAAGAAGGAATCGAAGAAACCATTGAAAACAAAGAACTGAATGTAGAAATGCTGATGATTTTTGCCGCTGTCGGATCTGCCATCATCGGTTACTGGACAGAGGGCGCCATCCTCATCTTCATCTTTGCAGTCAGTGGCGCACTTGAAACGTATACCATGAACAAAAGTCAGAAAGAAATCTCCGCACTCATGCAGCTTCAACCTGAAGAAGCATGGCTCGTGACAGGCTCTGGTGAAAAGAAAGTCCACGTTTCAAGCCTTGAGATCGGCGATCATATTTTAATTAAACCAGGTGAACGCGTGCCAACAGATGGTGTTGTCGTTAAGGGCACGACTTCCATTGACGAAGCAGCCATTTCCGGGGAAGCCGTCCCCGTCACCAAAGGTCAAAGCGATGAAGTGTTCGCTGGAACGGTCAACATCAACGGTGCCATCACGGTTGAAATGACCAAACCGAGCAGCGAAACCCTTTTCCAAAAAATCATTGATCTTGTGCAATCCGCGCAAAGCGAAAAGTCTCCTTCACAGCAGTTCATCGAACGCTTTGAAGGAACCTATGTAAAAGTCGTGCTTGCCGTTGTCTTCCTGATGATGTTCGTTCCCCACTTCCTCCTCGGATGGAGCTGGACGGAAACATTCTACCGGGCAATGGTCCTGCTCGTTGTGGCTTCACCTTGTGCACTGGTTGCCGCGATCATGCCAGCGAGTTTATCGGCCATTTCAAACGGTGCCCGTCACGGAATTCTTTTCAAAGGCGGCGCCCACTTGGAAAACTTAAGCAACATCAAAGCGATTGCCTTTGATAAAACAGGTACGTTGACGAAAGGAAAGCCAGTCGTAACGGATATAGTGGTTGCGGATCATGTGGATGAACGTGAAGTCATTGCCACCGTCGCTTCCATTGAAAATCAGTCGAATCACCCACTTGCACAAGCCATCGTTCGCCACGCAACCCGCGAGTTACACCTGGAACTCTCCCAGCCAGATTCCCTCGAAGACGTATCCGGATGGGGAGTCAAAGCGCTTGTGGACGGATCCGAATGGAAGATCGGGAAAGCAGATTTTGTGGATAAAGTGTTAGCAGAACAATTTATGGATGGTGCCTTTGGACGAATCGCTTCCGAAGGAAAAACGACGGTCTTCGTTGCCAAAGAGAATGAAATTGTCGCTTTGATCGCATTAAAAGACGTTGTTCGTAAAGAAACCATTAAAGCTTTGCAACTCCTGAAGGATGAAGGCATCCAAACGATTATGCTGACAGGAGACAATGAAAAGACGGCCCGTGCCATCGCAGAAGAAGCCAAAGTTGCTTCCTTCATTGCCGAGTGCCTGCCGGAAACGAAAGTAGACGAACTGAAAAGGCTGAAACGCCAATTCGGCACAGTCGGAATGGTCGGGGACGGGATCAACGATGCACCGGCACTCGCAACGGCCAACGTGGGAATCGCCATGGGTGAAGGAACCGACGTTGCCCTGGAAACAGCCGATGTTGTGTTAATGAAAAATGATCTTACGCGTATCGCCGAAGCCATCAAGCTATCGAAAAAAATGAAGCGGATCGTGCAACAAAATGTAGTCTTTTCCATCGCTGTAATCATGCTGTTGATCGCGTCGAACTTCCTGCAAATCCTTGATCTCCCTTATGGAGTCATCGGGCATGAAGGTAGTACGATCTTGGTTATATTAAATGGTCTGCGATTGTTGAAATAATGGTGAAAAACATCCAATCTTGAGAGGTTGGATGTTTTTTCTTGAATTTGATGAATTCGTGAGGGATTTAATTGCAGTGATTGACATTGAATGGCGGTCCAGTGATCCTCCGACACTTATCCACAATGACTCAACCATTCCACCCTGAAAATTATCCACAATCCACAACCCATGAATACATTCCTCCCACTACTAAACAACCAGGGTAGTTATCCACATTCCCTGCAAAACATCTTTCCCCTACCAAGGTCCGTCCCTCCAACTAATAATATTTTACTAAAATAATATTTTGTTGTTGCTTTCTTGAAAGGGATATCATAAAATGTGTTTAGTTAGTGCAAACGGTTGCATCTATTTCATGTTACATAGCACCCTAATGATGAAGACGCACCAATCAGCATTTCATTTTCACCTGAAATGTAAACGCACACATGTCATTCAATGTAATATATAGAGACAAATAGATTGATATTAAAGGAGGAAACGGGTTTATGAAGAATTTATTGTCGTTTGATTTTTGGCAGAAGTTCGGGAAAGCGTTGCTTGTAGTAGTGGCCGTCATGCCAGCTGCAGGGATCATGATTTCCCTCGGTAAGTTGATTGCGATGATGGGTGGAGACATCACATTAGTGCAAACGATTGCAAGAGTAATGGAAGATATCGGGTGGGGAGTCATCACCAACCTTCACATCCTGTTCGCCGTGGCCATCGGTGGCTCGTGGGCGAAAGAACGTGCAGGCGGAGCATTCGCTGCACTGATCGCATTCATCCTGATCAACCGGATTACAGGAGCGATCTTCGGAGTCAATGGAGATATGCTTGGTGATCCCGAAGCAACGGTCTCTTCCCTTTTCGGACAAACATTAGTGGTTTCTGATTATTTCACATCGGTTCTTGGTGCACCTGCTTTAAATATGGGTGTATTCGTCGGAATCATCTCAGGTTTCTTAGGAGCCAATCTTTTCAACAAATATTATAACTACAGTAAATTACCGGATGCCCTTTCCTTCTTTAACGGAAAACGTTTCGTACCATTTGTCGTGATTGTAGGTTCTGTTGTAATCGCTGTCGTGATGTCCGTTGTATGGCCATTCATCCAAGGGTTACTGAATGACTTCGGTCAGTGGATCGCAACATCCCGGAACACAGCGCCAATCATTGCACCATTCATTTTCGGTGCGTTAGAGCGTCTATTATTACCATTCGGTTTGCATCATATGTTAACGGTTCCAATCAACTACACGGAACTCGGCGGAACGTACAAAATCCTGACTGGTTCAGGTGCGGGTTCGACGGTTGCCGGTCAAGATCCACTGTGGCTTGCATGGATCGCTGACTTAAACAACTTCCTGGCTGCAGGAGATACTGAAAGCTACAAGCAATTATTAAATGACGTCACACCTGCCCGTTTCAAAGTAGGTCAAATGATTCTATCCACAGCTGCCCTGATCGGTATCGCTTATGCCATGTACCGCAATGTGGATAAAGACAAGAAGAAGAAATACAACTCTATGTTCCTATCAGCTGGTTTAGCCGTATTCTTGACAGGTGTTACAGAGCCAATCGAATTCATGTTCATGTTCGCAGCCCCACTTTTATATGTTGTGTATGCCATCATGACGGGACTTGCTTTCGCGATTGTGGATATCGTCAACATCCGCGTTCACTCTTTCGGATCCATCGAGCTTCTAACTCGTGTTCCGATGATCGTCAAAGCCGGTCTATGGGTCGACCTTGTGAACTTTGTGGTTGCTTGTATCGTATTCTTTGCCCTTAACTTTACGGTTGCCAATTTCTTGATCAAAAAGTTCAACTTCCCGACGCCGGGTCGTAACGGTAACTACATTGAAGATGAAGCGGCAACCGGCGGCGGTACCGTAAGTGCCGATTCCATCGCTCCGAAAGTCGTTGCCATGCTTGGCGGTAAAGAAAACATCGTAGACGTGGATGCATGTATGACCCGTCTTCGTGTAACAGTAAAAGACACAAGCCTTGTCGGAACTGAACAGGAATGGAAGAAAAACGGAGCATTAGGACTCATCCTGAAAGACAAAGGCGTACAAGCCATCTATGGTCCGAAAGCAGACGTCATCAAGTCTGACATTCAAGATCTGTTGGGAGCATAACCATGAAATTACTCACGTTGAATTGTCACTCATGGCAAGAAGACAACCAGCTAGAAAAAATCTCGATCCTGGCAGTTGACATCGCGGAGAAATCCTACGATGTCATCGCCTTGCAGGAAGTCAGTCAGCTGATCGAAAGTGAACCAGTGGAGGGCTTAGTTAAAAAAGACAATTTTGCCCTCGTCCTTCTTGGGGAATTGGAGAAATGCGGCGTGACGGATTATACACTCGTCTGGGACTTCGCTCATATCGGGTACGACATCTATGAAGAAGGCGTGGCGCTATTGACGAAGCACCCGGTCGTTGAAGAACACCGCTTCTTCATCTCAAAAAGCCATGACCAATCCTACTGGAAAACCCGGAAGATCGTAGGGGCCACGATTTCATATGAAGGAAAGCCCCTCACCTTCTACTCCTGCCACCTCGGCTGGTGGACGGACGAAGAAGAACCGTTCAAGTTTCAAGTTGATTCCTTGATGGAGCAAGTCACTCCTGAATCCCCCTACTTTTTAATGGGTGATTTCAATAACAATGCATGGGTTCGTGAGGAAGGATACGATTACCTTCTTTCAAAAGGACTCCTGGATACATTTGATGAAGCTGCCGAACGAGATAGCGGTGTCACCGTTGAAGGGAAGATTGCCGGGTGGGATGAGAATAAGGTCGATTTAAGGATTGATCTTGTACTTTCCAGTGAGAAAGTGGATGTTAGGTCGTCCCGGGTCATTTTTAATGATATGAATAAGCCTGTTGTCTCGGATCACTTCGGGGTTGAAGTGGTTTTGGATGATAGAGAAAGCAGTTGATCTTGGATTGGCTGCTTTTTTTATGTGTTTTGAATGGGTTTCGAGTAGTTTTTGCCAGGGTGTGGGGAGGAATCGTATGTGTATGGGGTTTTGGAGTAGTTCTTGCTGGTGTGGTTAATGGCGCTTGGAGATTTATCGACCGTTACAGGAATTTATCGACCATATTTTCAATATATCAACCATATTTTCATTTTATCGAGCGTTATTTCATTTTATCAACCAAAACCACTCATATATCGACCGTTCTATTATTCTCGATAAAAACTGCAGCCTCCTCCCCACACTCACAAACCAACCAAAAAAAGTACAACGCCCAAAGACGCTGTACTCCACTTCTTACTTCAACTCCACATTATCAATCATCACATCATGAGCGCCAAGCACCTCTCCGGTAGCACCCATAAGGAACTTAAAACTCGTTTCCTCCCTCACAGGTGTGGTAAACGTATACTCATAGCGGCTTTTATCTCCATTAAGCTGGACAACTTCCGATAAATACCGGTGAAATTGACTGTTTTCCACGGTCACTTCCATCGACCGGTCCACTGTAGAACTTGCATCAAAGGAAAGTGTGTACTCTTTCCCTGGCTCAAGCGTCAGGTTGCCCTGAAAGAATTGGACACTCCAGGTTTCCTGTCCTTCATTCTCAATCGATATCCGCGCTTCTCCATCTTCATTCCGGACACTGGCCCCCGCATCGAAATGGATGTAGGACTCCCAAGGGGCTAAACCATTATCAAATGACCCATTTTTAATAGGAAACGGATCAACGGGTCCAGCCTTTTTCGTTAATTTAATATTATCCAGCTTCACCTCATGTGTGCTGCCACCCAAATGTATGACCAGCTGCGATTGTAAATCAGTCACATCAGGCATCGTGAATGTCATGATTTTGCTTCCTACATCATGGGTAACGGTGAGCACTTCTTTTGCATAGGAGACTTCCCCATCTTTACTTCTCATTTCAATTTGAATCTCACGATCGCTTTCCGCACTCGCATCCAACGTTAATTTATATTCACTTTCACTCTGAAGCTGAATTCCCTTTTGCGCCAATTGAACGTCTGCCGTTTCGTTTGAAACTTGAGCAGAAAATGACCGCTCATCAGGATCTACGGCCATCGATGCAGCATTCTCAGTATCTATCAAATTCCAATAGAGCAGGCGATCAGGGAATCCTTGATCGAACGTTCCATTGTAGACTAGATTCCCATCTGGTAGTGCAGGTTTGGAAGCATCGGGATCCACTTGCACGGGAGGGATTTCTTCCACCCGGACATTCCCGATCCACACTGGAAGAGTAGACAACCCGACATTAAACTCCAGGCGCGCTGCCAGGTCATTTTCCTCGGTCATTTGAAACACCATTTCATATGATTCCAACTGATTGGTTAAAGGAAAGGATTCGCTGTTTGAATAGGAACTATATCCCCTCTCGGCACCCCCACTGACTTTTACATTGATCGGACGCGGCTCACTTGACTTCGCATCAAAGGACACACGATAATAACGTCCTTTTCCAATGGAGGCATCTTGTATCAGCTGGACAGAATAAGGTTGATTACCGGGCTTGTCTATATTGACTTTTGCATAGTTCACGCTATCCAACTGATCGATGGACACATTCGCTTTTCCTCCAAACTCAGGCACGGTCAAGAAATACCAATGATCTGTATTCGGTACTCCTGCAATCCCATCAACCTCTTCCCATTCCTGATCAAATCCATTGTTGTAAATGAGATTCCCGTCTTCAAGGGGTTGTTTTGCCTCATCAGGTAACGGTGCCTGCTCGAATACTGGCAGCTCCGGAGTTTTATACGGTCTCCCCGTCAAATCATACACTCGCACATAGTCAACGTCCATGGATTGAGGGAACATGGTATCCTCTGTTGGATCCCCGTCGAAATTCCCGCCGATCGCCAGGTTCAACAGCATATGAAATGGCTGATCAAATGGAGCTGGATATGTGAAATTAGCCGACGTACCGGTTCCTTTGCTATACCAATTGTTTTGGGTTTGGCGGAGCTTTCCATCCACATACCAGCGAATTTCCCCCGGTTCCCATTCAACCGAGTACACATGCTCGTCGGCAATCGTCGATCCATTTTCAAAGGCATAGTGAGCGCCGGTATATTTATTGTTCGGCCAGGTTTCACCGTAATGAATCGTCCCGATCGCTTCATGGGGATTGCTTCCCTGGGCTTCTAAAATATCGATTTCCCCGGAGGCCGCCCAACCGCCATACTGATCATCTTCCGGGAGCATCCAGAACGCCGGCCAATATCCTTTCCCGACTGGAAGCGATGCCTTCATTTCAAATTTCCCAAATGCTTTTGAAAATAGCCCCTTTGTTTTCAAGCGGGCTGACGTATAAGAATAACCTTCATATTCTTCTTTCTTTGCCGTGATCAATAGCTTTCCATCTTCTGTCCTCGCGTTTTCCGGACGGTCTGTATAATATTGTTTTTCATTATTCCCCCATCCGGGAACAAAGGTACCGTTTGCATCGGTAAACCCGTTCCCGATTTCGAACGTCCATTTCGAACGGTCGATTTCGACCTGATTGAATTCGTCATTCCACATGAGGGACCATGGTGTGACGAATGATGATGCGTCACTTGTTTCATTTCCATTAAATACAATGGCACTGTTCAAGGTTGCTTTCTCGACGGAACCATCTCCATCGATGACCGATCCTTTACCGGCCTTCGATACGTAAAGCTCCTTCACCAACCCATCAGAAGTGAGGCTGACGGATGAAAACGCATTCAAAATTAACCGTTCTGCGATGCCGTCAAGCTCTACGTGAGCCTGTCCCTTTTTACCTGTGGTTGTAATCGTATCGAACTCACCTTCCAGGTCAGCTTTTTTCGTTTTGACAGTAGAAGCCGATACCGTAACGTCCTGGAATCCAACGGACGTAATCTCGTTTTCTTCCAGCAAAACATTTCCATCCAGCAGTGTTTCTTCGACTTTCGATTCTCCAGAGGCGGTAATCTTTGTAGGGTGCCCGGGTGCTTTCACTGAGAGGCTATGTAACTGAGAATCTGTCAATTGAACGCTTTCAGGTGCTTTCCCCTTGATAAGGGTTTTCCCAAGAACCGTCACGTTTTCAAACGTAATGTCTGTTCCTGCATCAGGGGTGATCACCAGGTCTCCTTTGATTGTTTTATCCTTTAACGTCGAATCCTTGAGGTGATATGGCTTTTCTTTGTGCTGCGTTGCTTTTCCTATGTTTCCTGGAGTAAGACTCATGATGAGACATGCGGCGGTAAAAGAAGTGACTGCTTTTTTTATCATTGGAACGCCTCCTGTATTCATTTATGTCTCACGTGGGACATTTGTATATAACTATAAAACCATCATCACTCTTTGACAACATTTTTTTACAATAACAATCTCTTTCTCTATTAAAAAAATGCTGACACCCATGGGAATACAGCATTTTCTTTTCTTATTTTATTTCGCGACTGGAATCTCGTTTGACGAGTGTCGCTTCAAATGGACTCATCTTTTCATAGGGGAGCTCCTCGATTCTGTGAATCAACTGCTCCACCAGGGACACCGCCATCTCAACTCTTGGAATATTCATGGTCGTTAATGCAGGGGAAGTATATTCCGTAAGCAATAGATTATCAAAGCCAATGAGAGACACGTCGTCAGGAACTTTCCGGTTGGCTGCCTTTAACGCCTTGAGGGCACCGAACGCAATATGATCATTCGAACACACGATGGCAGAAGGAAGAGTTCCCTGCCCGATCCAATGATTGACAGCATCCCTCCCTGATTCTTCGATGAATTTTCCTTTATATATGTAAGAGGATTGAATCGGGATCCCTGCCGCTTCCATTGCTTTTTGATAGCCACTCAGACGTTCCATTGCCGCAGTATTATCTTCATCACCCGTAATGATCCCAATCACCTCATGACCAAGCTCTATGAGGTGATTGGTCGCCACCATCGCACTTACTTCGTTTTGTAATACGGGCATCGGAATCGATGGAGTCCGTCTCGACACATTGTTTTGATCAAAGACACCCACCGAAAAGCCCGCTGAAGTAATTTGATCCACGATTGATTGGACATTGCTCCAGCTGATGATGATTCCCGCATCGATGCTCTTTTCACGGTACAGTTTTAAAACGGGGGAGGCATCATTCAGATCCGTCATGTTCACGAGCATATTATATCCCCGCTCTGAGCAGGCATTAATCATGGCGCCAATCACCACACTATAAAATAGATCATCCGAATAAATACGGTACTTCTGAGGATCCTGAATGATAAAAAGCCCGATCGTATGCGTCTTTTTCTTCACCAGCCTTCTCGCTGAAACATTGGGCTGATAGTGATGCTCCTCCATGATCTTCCGAATGCGGTCACGTGTCTCGGGTCGTACCTGGTCCGAATTGTTCAGAACCCGCTGCACCGTCTTCCTAGACACCCCCGCAATCCTCGCAATATCAAATATATCCATAAAATCCTCCTGAAATGGTTCTTTCTATTTATTATAGCGAATGATAGATGGGTTGGATATATGACCTTGATTGCCGATCGACCCTCCCAACCGAACGCTCCCCCAAAAAACAAATGAAACCTCCACACCCCCTCATCCGTATATACACTATAAACAGAAGCACTTGAAAGGGGAACACTATGGGAAACATCTTATTATTTTCAGTCATTGTCGGATTGGTCATGGCCTTACTCGTCGTACCGATGGCAATCATGAAAAAGCAGAATAAAAAAGAGGGATATCCGTCATTTGCAGCACTGTTCGGGGCCACCCTCCTTATTACGACGATCATTGTATTCGTCTTCTATTACATTACGAATCTGGATCAAAACTTTACAAGCATGTGGATCTTGCTCATCGTTGCCGCAGGCTTTGGTGCCACACTTGCAACCGGGACCGAACGAATGGTGAAGGGTGCACTGTTCCTTGGAAGTCTCCTCGTCGGGGCTTACTTCCTGACCGCCTTTGTGTTCAACGCCGATGAGAAATTTGAATCAGCGCAAATGGACGTGAAAACGGAAATCGAAGCGTTTGATGAAAAGGAAACGCCTGCAAGCGTCCCTCCACAATTCGCCCGCAACAAGATGAAGAAAGCATTCGGTCAGGTTCCGAATACGAGTTACTATGAGCTTGGACGACTGCAGATTCAAAAGGTCAATGGCGAGTACGTCTACATTGCACCGGTTGAATTCTCCGGTTTCTTCAAATGGTTCAAGGGAGATGAAACACCCGGTTACTTCACGCTAAGTGCCACCGACTCATCAGCAAACCCTAAATTCATCAAAGAAGAAATGGTCTACACACCTTCTGCCTTCTTTAATAAAAAAATCGAGCGACACATCCGCTTGAACTATCCGAAGCAGATCTTCAACGGTGATGTTCAGCTTGAGATCGATGACGAAGGAAAGCCATTCTATATTCGAACGTACGGTGAGTTCATTTCGGCACGTAACGGATTTGAAGCGAAAGGAATCGTCATGGTCGATCCAAAATCCGGGGATACCAAGTCATACAAAATCGACGAAGTCCCGGCTTTCATTGACGGCGCGATTTCACCGGAAACCGTCAGCCTTCAGAACAGTTATTTCGGTAACTACGTTCAAGGCTTCTGGAACAGCCGCTTCGGTAAATCAGACGTCAAGCTACCTTCTGACGAAGGGACCGAAGCCAATGTAAGCCCTATTTTTGACGAAAATGGTGACATGTACTACTTCACCGATTTCACTTCGCCAAAAGAAGGCGTAGATTCCATGCTCGGCTACTCCCTGACGAACTCAAGAACGGGAGAAGCGACGTTCTATACAGGAAATCTGGAAGAGTCCTACATGGATTCACAAGGTGCCCTGCAAATCATCCAGAAGAAATTCATCGAGAAAAAATGGGATGGCGAAATGCCGGTGCTCTATAACTTCTACGGAGAAGCTAGCTGGCTGACTCCGGTGCTCGATGCGAATGGTTTCTTACAAAACTACTTCATCGTCTCGGCAGCCAACCCGGAAATCTCAGCCTATGCGGGCACGCCAAACCAGGCATTGAAGCAATATAAAACTGCACTTCAACGGGGAGGCGGCAGTGTGGACGGCAGCTCGAAAGCTGAGGAAAAACAGACAAATGGTACAGTCGTCCGTGTCTACAAAGAAAAGACAGGTGACTACACGGTCGTCTCATTCTTACTCGACAACGGCAACAACTATATCGTCTCTTCCGAAAACAGCTTACTCGCGATCTACCTGAAGGAAAATGACAAGGTGAACGTGATGTACATGGATACAGGGGAAGAATTCCTGCCAGTGAAAGAACTGACCATAGAAGGCTTATAATAAAAAAACGATGAGGGCCATTGAGCTCTCATCGTTTTTTATGACTCGCCTGCATTCACATAATACACCAGATTATCCGTCCACTTCCCAAACTCATAAATGAATCCTTTCCTAGTGCACTCATACTGCATGCCGACACCTTCTGCAACGCTGATCGATGGAGCGTTATCAAGATTGATATGGGCCTCGATTCTGTGATAATTCAATTTAACAAAAGCCAGCTGAAGGGCTGCCTTCACCGCTTCCTTCCCGTAGCCCCGGTTCCAGTAGCGATTATGTACCATATAACCGACCCTGCCCCAGTTAAAGTTGTACCGCATCAAAGTGGAGAAGTCGATGGTCCCAATACTCGCCCCACCTTCTTTAAGAAAGATCCCCAGAATATAGACCTGGTCCCAATCGATCATCTCATCATGCTTCAGAAGCATCTCCCGGAACCAAAACTCCGTACACTCACTCATGTCCTGATAGCCAACGTCATACTTATGCTGGGATGGGAGCCTGTTCAGATGTTCCCTTAACCAGTTTTGGTAATCCCTGTTTACGAAGGGTCTGATGACCAGCCTTGGTGTTTCAATGGTTAAGTCCTTATGCTTCATCCTTTCCCCTCCCTTTTCGTTTATTTCTATTTTTAATAGTATCAACCTGCCATTTAGAATGGTAGTCCTTTTTCAATAAAACGGAAGGCGTCCCTCTGCTGAGAAACGCCTAGTCATTACTTGTCTTTGTACCATTCTTCCTCTAATTCCTTTTCAATCTGCTCATCGGACAAGTATTCTTCATCCAATTGCTGCACATGTTCGGTGATCCGGTTAAGCTTGGAATGCACGACCCAAAGGCTGATTACCACCACTGCCATGAATAAAACAAGGATGAGTTCAAATTCCATATAATCGATGCCTCCTTTACCTATGTTTATTAATCAAACACGGGAAAAAGAAGGCTTTAGAAAGAAAAAGGACGGAAGAACCATTCTTTTGTCTCTTAATACGCTTTCGCCCAATAAACCAAATGTTTCGCATCCTTACTACAACACACACATGTATCCGACACCTGCTCCTGCTCAAACGGCATGCAACGGGACGTGGCGCTCGTTTCTTCCTTGATCTTGTCTTCACAAGCCCTGTCCCCGCACCACATCGCTTTGACGAATCCGCCTTTTTCCCTAATCGTCGCTTTGAATTCTTCAAACGTTTTGGCTACCGTTGTTTTTTCATCGCGATGGTCTCTCGCTTTTTCTAAAAGGTTGTGTTGAATGTCCTCCAGAAGTTCAGCTACTTTCCCTTCGAGTTCTCCCAACGTGACCGTGATTTTCTCTCCTGTATCACGTCTAGCTAATACCACCTGCCCGTTCTCGATGTCCCGTGGACCAACCTCCAGGCGAAGTGGAATGCCCTTCATTTCATATTCATTAAACTTCCAGCCCGGCTTTTTATCACTCGCATCGATGTCAACCCGGGCAACACCGGCAAGCTGGCTTTTCAGATTATAGGCAAAATCAAGGACGCCTTCCTTGTGCTGGGCAATCGGAACGATCATAAGCTGAGTCGGTGCGATTCTTGGTGGAACCACCAGACCGCGGTCATCCCCGTGCACCATGATCATGGCACCAATGATACGGGTCGTGAATCCCCAGGACGTTTGCTGCACATGCTGAAGCTTCCCATCGCGGTCCGTGAACTGAATACCGAAAGCTTTCGCGAATCCGTCACCTAAATGGTGGGATGTTCCTGATTGCAAAGCCTTCCCGTCATGCATCAGACTTTCGATCGTATACGTATATTTCGCTCCGGCAAACTTTTCTTTTTCAGTTTTCTGACCCTTGATGACCGGTATCGCTAGCAGCTCTTCACAAAGCTCCGCATACACCTCCAGCATTTTCACCGTTTCATCATGAGCCTCCTGGTCCGTTTCATGACACGTATGCCCCTCCTGCCACAGGAATTCCAATGTTCGCAGGAATGGTCGCGTGGTCTTTTCCCAGCGAACCACATTGGCCCACTGGTTATAAAGCTTAGGCAGATCACGGTAGGAATGGATGATGTTTTTGTAGTGCTCCCCGAACAATACCTCAGAAGTCGGGCGCACACACAGCCGTTCCGCCAGCTCCTCTTCCCCACCATGAGTCACCCATGCTACTTCAGGCGCGAAGCCTTCGATATGATCCTTCTCCCGTTGCAGGAGGCTTTCAGGTATAAAAAGTGGCATATACACGTTTTCATGCCCTGTTTCTTTAATTTTTGCATCAAGGGCATCTTTGATATTTTCCCAAAGTGCGTACCCGTAAGGTCTGATGATCATCGACCCCCGGACGCTGGAATAATCGATCAGCTCCGCCTTCGTCACAACATCGGTATACCACTGGGCAAAGTCTTCATCCATGCCCGTTACATCTTTTACAAATTCTTTTGCCATTTGAGAGCACCTCATTTTTTTGTTGGATTGATTTTATCAGAGAAATTTGGATATATCAGCGGAATTTTCATTTTATCAGCGAATCGCCTTCACCCATAAAACAAAAAAAGCCCTGCTTCTCATCAGGGACCATTTCTGGCGGTACCACCCTGATTCAAAGCAAAGCTTTACACTCATTCCATGATAACGGTATCGGACCGCTGATATCTTCATTCGATACAGAACTTAGAGGCAGGTTCAAAGGTTCATCAATGGGAGCTTTTCACCAAACCGCTCCCTCTCTGAAAAGACAAGATCCCTTTACTGATCCTCGGCAATGTTTCAGTTATTTTAGATGATTATATATAGATATGCAGGGGCTGTCAATATTTGTTACAAAGAATAAATCCTCTCCATCTCCAGACTGAAGAAATCATTCCCATTCCTCTCATCAAAATCCCCGGCGATCTCTTCTGCAATCTCACTCATCACATCAATGGCAAACCCCGGACGATGACCGGCTTCAACAAGCTTACGGTGAAGAACAATCGCACTCATATAAAAGTAAAACATCCCGTAAGGATCCTTCCCACTATCTGCATACTCGATGTGACGCTCCAATATTTTGATTCCCCTTACTGGTTCCGTTAAAGCAAGAAACCTGATATGTTCGGAAGCTTCGACTAAAAAGTGTGGCTTATCATAAATGAAAAAGTACCCTTCTGACTGATAGCGTGAGGCTTCCTCCACCCGGCCATCTTCATGATAAGGCAAAAGGAGCTTACTATAGGTCAAATGGGGGATTTCACCACAGGTCACTTCTTTGGATAATAAAAGCATTTCAATGGGGCGGGCTTTTTCCTTTTCCCCGGTAAAATAAAAATACTCAAGCTGTGTCTGGTATTCACAGGCTTCACAGTCCGAAAGGGAATCCCTTTCGGCTGCTATCCACTTTTGATAATACTCTTCCGCTTCTTCTGCATTCCCTGTTTTCAGCGCCCGTTTATGCTGATGTTGATAAAAGGGACGCAAACTATAGCCATAACGGTCATACGCTTCTTGAAAGTCACTGAAAAAGGCATCCAACAGTTCCGTGTCAATGCCGGGCATCTTCACCAGATGCTCCGCCATCCATTTATAGATCCAGAAGAAGCTTTCCACCCAATCCTGCAAGTTCTCTTCATTATCTGAAAAGAAGCCGTTGCACCACTCGAAATGGTCGAATAGTTCCTCATACTCCCCAAGATAGTTGACGGTCCTCATTATTCCGAACCGGCAGCAAAACTCCTTATAGAGGTCCTTTTCTTTCTGCGCAATGAACAACAGATCCTCTAAACCGTTCCACTTCTCATAACTTGCTTCTTCCCGGTGCATCAACTCTTCCCACCGGTCCCAGTACTGATCTGCCGTCATTTTCATCCACTGACCCCCTTTGTGTCTTTTTTTATTTATTATAACATTCAGAATTACGTCTTAACTGTTTTTCCCAAGAATTCCTGGTAGAGCTTATATATAAAATCACTGTGACCCCAAGCATGATCATCGAACCCGCAATCACAACAAATCGAATCGACACCAGTTCGGCTCCCACTCCAATAAGCACCGTAGAAAGGATGACCAGTACCCCTTCCAGCAATCCATAAATACTGGCTACCCGCCCCATGATCTCCACGGGAATATGTTCCTGATAAAAGGTTTCAAACCCTGTCGTCGCAAAGGCCAACGTGAAGGATAAAACAGCGAACCCGATCGCCGCTAATAAGAAACCTTCCGAGAAAGAATAAATAAGATATCCTCCGGAAACGAGCAGAGAACCAAATCCCATTAGATGCATGTGATGGAGCTTATGGGAAAGGGACGCGTTCAAGATTGACCCCAGCACAAACCCTCCCCCTGCAATGCTTACAAGATATCCATACGTACTGTTCGAAAGGTGCAATACCTCTTTAGAAAATGCGGCCTCAAGGGAATCGAGCGCTGCCGTCATTACAATCAGGATGCTGAACAAGACGTAAAGGACCATTACATAAGTAGCGCGCCGGCTGAATCTCCACACCATCCGCCAATCCTCTTTGATGACTTCCCATTTGGTATCACCTGTATCAACGTGGATCCCATCCTCAAGCTTCGGTAGCAAGAGGGTGATCACTCCTGATAAAAAGAGGGCCAGTGCATTCATATAAAGGGCAAACGTCGGTGTCCCCATCATGAACATCAATCCGGCAATTCCCGGCCCAATGAGAAACGCACCCGATCCGATCAGCCCCCGGAGAGCATTGAAGCGCTGTCTGTTGCCCCGTGGGATGAAGGTCGTGATGTACGCCATGGACGCCGGATAAAACATTGCACTTCCCATATTGATGATCAACACAACCGCATACATCCACCAACTCGACGAAAGAAAAGGTAAAGTTCCAATCAACACGCCTCTGAAGATATCGAGAGCCACCATCAGATTCCGCTTGTTGACCCGGTCAATCAAGCTTCCCGCCCAGCCATTTGTCAAAAGGGCAGCCACAGGCTTCAATACATATAAAGTCACCACAGCCAGAGGTGATCCCCACTCGTCTAGAACAATCAAATTTAGGGCGATTAAATAAATCCACCCTCCGACATTCGAAATCCCGATGCCTGCCAGCAGCAATAAAGGATACTTCCACTTTCTCATTGGTTATTCCTCCCCGCGATATGTTTTATGAATAAAAAAATCCCACCCCCAAGACGTTGATCTTGGGGGCGAGATTATCTATCGCGGTGCCACCCCAGTTCGTTAATATGTCGCCATACTAACCTTTTCGGGTACGGCCAACCGGCTTATACCCTAGCCCTATAACGGGAGCTCCCGTCACACCATCCCCATTGCCCGGTTCCGATGCACTGCTCAGAGTCTTGTTTCAATACCGTCCCTCTTGCTCCCTTTCAGCTGCCGGAGCTCTCTGTAAAGATTTCAGATATCTACTCTTCTCTTCTTGGCATTTAATTGAAATTTTCATTATGATAGCATGATTGAGAGAGGAAGTAAATGGAATATTTACATCTTCAGTCTTTCTTTTAACATTTCTTCGTACCCAGGTTTTTGTTTGATGATGGTGATGATGAGTTGGCGTAACTCGTCGAATTCCCTTCTGTCAGCCGTCGTAGCACACTCTGAATGATAGTATTCATATACATCTTCATTCACTCTTATCTTCATCATGTAATCCTCAAGAGATAGAATGGTGCAATCTTTCCGGTAAGACAACTGTTTGTTCCCTTTCAGATTCAGGCTCTCTATCTTTGTGTAAACTTCACTCATTTCGTCTTTAGAGAAGGTTAGAGCTTTTTCCTCACCATCTTGATTTGTAATCGTGTCCGTAAACGTACTTATGGTCATCCCTCCATCAAAGCGGATTTCCACATCAAAGTTCGATTTATTCGTGAAGAAACCACTCAGATTCTCGCTACCAAGGATTCCCCATTGCTCCCCCTTCACTACGGCAAACGCAAATACAACGATGAGAACAATGGTAAAACTGGTCAATGGCGCATACCACCTGCGCCGATATTCTTTTTCCGGCTTCCCCTCAGCTACTCTTTTCCTTACATGATCCTTCATTTGATTATTAAAATCGAATCCTTGTAATCCTTCATCCGTCATTTTTCTAACCTGTCGCTGAAGCTCTCTATCCATCGTGATGCACCCCTTTTGGATACATATTTTGCAGTTTCTCTTTCCCTGTTTTCAAACGGGTTTTAGCCGTGTTGATGTTGATCTCCAAGCACTCGGCGATTTCCGTGATTTTCAGTTCATCATAATAATACAGAAATAGAACCTCCCTGTATTTGATTGGCAAAGATAATAACCTTGAATGCAGCTCCCTGCCCGTTTCCCTATGTATAGTTTGAGATTCCGGACATCGACTCCTGCTCTCCTGAATCCATTCACTCAACTTATTTGTAAAAAGCAGCTTCCTCGTTTCCCACTTTTTGAGATGATCCTTACTCTGATTGATGGCTATCCGGATGATCCACGTCTTCAACGAGGAGTCTCCCCGAAACGAATCGTACCGCTGATAAAACCGGACAAACACCTCTTGAGCGATATCTTCAGCAAGACTGTGATCCTTCACATAAGAATAAGCGATATATAGCACCTCTTTGCCGTATTCATTCATCACTTCTTCCAGAATTTCTTCCTTTGACAGAGTGACATCGTGTACCTGGTCTTCATTCAAGGAGAGATCACCTCTTTTCTACTACTTTGACGACTATGGAGAGGAAAAAGTTTGATTTTTTTAATGGGATTTGATCTTTGAAGGGAGGTATGGCGGGATGATGAGGTGGACTTTGGGTTTAACGACCTTTATTTCGATTTATCGACCGTCATAGCTTTATCAACCGTTATTTGAATTTATCGGCCGTTTTTTCACGATATTAACCGTTCCTCGTAAATCGACAAATTTCACAAGCCCAATCGAGACCTGAGCTCTGCACTGAAAAAGTTATCTGCCACTTCTGTGATATATCTGCCGCTCTCACGATTTATGTGCCATTTTATTATTTTATCTGCCGAATTCCTGATATATGTGCCATTTTACACACTTCGTCAAGTTTCGCGCTGTACCGACCGCTGCCCCTGAGCCCAACCGTACCGCCTCACCAGAAAGACCATCCAAAACAAAAAAAGAGCACTCCCCAATTCCCGAGCGCTCTCTCCCATTAGCTTCCCATCTTACGACGAGTATTGCTGGGCTTCTTCGTTTGTTGACTTTGCATGCGTTGATTCGATGCTAAACCGCCTGTTGCTTGCTTGCCGCCTGCCTGGGCTTCTTTTTTCTTTGCCAGCTGCTGCTTCATTGCTTCCTGCAGGCTGATTTTTTTCTTTTCTGGCTGTATTTGCTGATCATTATTATTCGACATAATGGAATCTCCTTTTGAGACTACTAAATTTTTGAAACTACCTCTATTATAATACATCCTCCACCAGAAAACATCTCGAGTTCCAAATAAAAAAGCCAACCCGTAAAGGATTGGCATTCATTTTCTAGTGGTATCCATTCTGCCCGTTAGCAGAACCGGATGTTTTCTGTTTCGGTTTGTGCTTGCCGTTTTGCTTTGTACCGCCGTCTTTTTTCGTTTTCTTTGTCATGCTGAATCACTCCTAATAATTAGTCGTCATCAAGAAAACTTGTGGTTTTTGAACCATTCTTATTTTGTGCAAAAAAAGAAAAGAGTCTCCCGGTAATTACCGGAAAACTCCCTAACACATTAGGCTGCTGATTGAGGAACATCTTCGTCGACTTGAATGACGGATCCATCGTTTAAGCGCTTTCTCAATGTGTATATAAATGCTAATATTGCGGCGATGGTTACGACTGTCGCTCCCATATAGGCTGTACCCATGGATAACCCGAATCCGATTGGTGCGCTCAGGATATACGTGAATGTCACCATCGTCATGAAGATCGCTGGAATCGTTGCGACCCAGTGAGGTTTCTTTTGAAGGGCCAGATACATGGCACCTACCCAAAGGGCAATCATTGCTGTCGATTGGTTCGCCCAGGAGAAGTATCTCCATAATAGGTTAAAGTCGATTCGTGTCAACACGACTGAGATCACGAACAATGGAATCGCAATCCAAAGCCTGCTGGACATTTTCACTTGTCCTACTTTAATATAGTCGGCAATGATCATTCGCGCACTTCGGAATGATGTATCACCAGACGTGATCGGAAGAATGATCACCCCAAGGATGGCCAGTGTTCCACCGATTGATCCAAGCATAAGGATCGATACTTCACTTACAACCGCCGCAGGTCCGCCTTCTTTCAAGATGGCATTCAATTCACCCGGCTGGAATAAGCTCATGGCAGCTGCTGCCCAGATCATCGCAATGATCGCTTCTAAAATCATCATTCCGTAGAAAATTTTGCGTCCGTTCTTTTCATTTTGAGTCGTTCTTGAAATGATCGGTGATTGTGTGGCATGGAACCCTGAAAGTGCCCCACAAGAAATCGTCAAGAATAATAATGGGAAAATCGCTACTGATTCAGGATGCATATTAGTCAAGCTGATCTCAGGAATATCCGCCCCGGTAATCACTAATCCCGCTCCGATTCCAACTGCACTCACTACAAGCAGTGCTCCGAAAAGCGGATATACTTTACCGATGATTTTATCAATCGGTAATAGGGTTGCGACAATATAATAAATAAAAATTGCGGCGATAATGACACCTAAAGAAATCCAGGCTGGCGTCAGATTCGCGATCAATGCTGCAGGTGCTGTAACGAAAACCGTACCCACCAGCACGAGTAATAGAATCGAGAATGCGTTCACCACATGCTTCATCGTCTTACCAAGGAAGCGTCCTGCAAGCTCCGGTAAATGAGCTCCTCCGTTACGGATCGAAATCATCCCCGTTAAGTAATCATGAACCGCTCCGGCAAAAATCGCTCCGAGTACGATCCAAAGGAAGGCGACAGGTCCGTAAAGTGCTCCCATGATCGGACCGAAAATGGGTCCAACACCGGCGATATTCAACAGCTGGATCATGGAGTTCTTACCTGTTTTCATTGGTACATAATCCACTCCATCCGCCTTCGCATAAGCAGGAGTCGAACGACTTTCATTGATTCCAAAAATCTTTTCAATTAATTTTCCATATGTGAAATATCCGATAATTAATACAACAATCGAGACCAGAAATGTAACCATGCTTATGATCCCCTTTCGCTCATTTATGAATACGCTTTCATTATAGCAATCATATTCACAGTTTCGTCACATTCTGTTTAAGATGTCGGAAATCGGGGTTAAGATGTTCTAAGCGGGGGTTCATGTGCAGAGAAAGAAGAGATGGTGCAGGTTACAGATGACCAGTTTGGTGCGCGGATCCGAATGCTCGATTTGTACCAGGCACCCAAAACCAAAATTGTACCTGGTACAATAATCGGTTTATGTACCAGGTACAAATCCAAATACCTACAACTCCAAACGCTCCCTCAATTCCTTAACATAATTCCTGCTCACCGGAATCGCCTCATCCGCTCCATGAACCTTCAACTGAAACACGCCGCTTCCCCATGGGATGAGCTCCTCTACGAAGGGCAGCTGAACGAGGTAGCTTTTATGGACGCGGAAAAATGGATATGTACTGAGCTTCGATTCCAATTCCTTGATCGGCAAGCGGCAAGTATACTTCTTCTTCTCCGTACATATAAAGGTTTCCCGCTCTTCACGGAATATATATAGAATGTCTTTCGGACTGATGAATACAATTTTGTCTTCATCCTGAACCGCCAGTTTCCCCATCGACGGACTCTCGCTCTGCTCTTTCACTCCCACATTCAAAAGATTCTTCAACCGCTCCATCGTTTGCCCGAGCTGATCTTCTTCAAATGGTTTCAATAAGTAGTCAACGGCTTCCACCCGGAACGCTTTAAGGGCATAATCCGGATAGGCAGTGGCAAAGACGATTTCCGGTTTGTGCTTCATTTTTTGCAGGGCTTCCGCTAAGTCGACTCCGCTCATCCCCGGCATTTCAATATCAAGAAATAAGACATCGGGTTCTTTTGTTAAAATGATTTCCAATCCCTTCTCAGCAGAACTCGCTTCTCCGACTACCTCCACCCATGAATAACCGCTTAAGAGATGCTTCATTTCTTCCCGGCTATAGGGCTCATCATCAATAATGGCAACTTTCACCCTTCCTCACTCCTTACCGTAAATTCAATGGTGGTCCCGTTTCCTAATGATGAAGTGATCGATAGACCTGCTTCTTTCCCCATCATCATTTCCAATCGTTTGTTCACGTTATAGAGGCCGATTCCTGTACCGGACTGTGATTCCACCGGCTCAAGCAAAAGCTTTTCCACTCTCTCTTCATCGATCCCGGCACCGTTATCCTCCACACGGACAGTCACCTCATCACCATTCGAATCAATTGAAATCTTCAACACAAATCCTTCTTCTACATTCTTCATTCCGTGCTTGATCGCATTTTCAACAAGAGGTTGCAGGGTAATCGAAGGAACCTTTGCCTGCAGGGCATCTTCGTCAATCTCATACACCACTTCCAGCCGGTCAAAAAATCGTGCTTCTTCAATGGCAAGATAGGCCTTTACATGCTGTCCCTCTTCTTTAAGGGTCGAGGTGGATTTCGTGCTTCCTGTCAGATTCTGACGTACAAATTGAGATAGTGAAATCAGCAGGGTCCTTGCCTTATCCGGATTGATCCTCGTCAACGACACGATGACATTGATGGTATTGAACAAGAAATGCGGATTGATCTGTGCCTGCAGCGCCTTTACTTCTGACTCTTTCGCAAGTTCTTTATGGGTATCGATTTCAGCAAGCTCCAGCTGGTGACTGAGCAGGGTCGCGATCCCCTTCGTTAATTCCATCAGGATCGGCGTTATTTCTTTTTCCGAATGAAAATAGAATTTAAGCGTTCCGACAATTTCATCCCCTTTTAAAAGAGGGGCCATGATCGCTGCTCCCAATGGGCATCCATTCCGGTCACATTGAATATCCTCTCTTCCTACCTTCATGAGCTCTCCCGTTTCGATGACCCGTTTTGTCGCTTCGGTTTGAATCGGGCGCCCTTGTTGGTGATGATCCGAGGCTAGTCCGACATGAGCCAGGATGTGGGAAGTGTTCGTGATGGAAACCGCCAGAGCGTTCACATCTCTCATCAGAATCTCACACGTTGCCCGTGCAGAGGCTGCATTCAGTCCCTTTCGCATATACTTCACCGTGCTATCAGCCAAGCGCAATGCTTTCTGGGATTGAACCGCTCCCATCCGCTCTTCTTCATAAAAAACACTTTTAATGATCAGCAGGAAAATCCCGGTTCCGACTCCATTTGCAAGAATCATCGGCCATCCGATGTCGGAAACGAGTAAATATGCATCATCAAATGGGTTCGATAATAGAAGAATGAGAAGCATCTGCATCCCTTCTGCAACAAAACCAACCAAAAACGCTTTTTGAGGGGAAACGAGTCTGTTCTTCTTTTCCCGCTTCCCGATCCACCCCGCCAGTAATCCAGCTAATACCGTCGAGATTCCGCACGAGAATGCCGTAAATCCGCCGAGAAAATACCGGTGGACCCCAGCGACCAATCCAGCGCCAAGTCCGATCCATGGACCACCCAGTAACCCGGCGACCACGACACCGATCACCCTGGAATTGGCGATCGCTTCATTCTGCTGAAGATGCCACTGCCATTTTGTATATTCGTCTTGAAACGGATTCACGATCAATCCTGTATATGTACCAACGATCCCGAAGAAGCCAAACAGCAGGATGAGGAGCAGAGTCTGGGTTTTCTTCACATGGGTCCGCTTTTCGATTAAATGTCTGAAGAAACTGATCCTCGTCATCACAAAGGCAATTGTCACAATGATACCAAGCCTCTCCACCATCGCAGCTATCAACATAAGCTCCACCTCACTTTCTATTTCACATCAAAAAAGAAGACCCCATTAAACACGAATGTTTAATAGAATCTTCCCCTACTTGAACCTGTACTATGTCCGGGGAGTGATTTCCCCTATTTTAACACGAATCTTTATCTTTAATCGTTACGAGTGCGTTGATTTCCCCGCCGATCATGATGATGATTCCCGTTAAGTAGAACCAGATCATGAGGACGATGATCCCTCCGATGCTGCCGTATGTGGCCGAATAATTCCCAAAGCTTCCTACGTAGTATGAGAATGCCAAGGAAGCCAACACCCATCCAAGCGTCGCAAAGATTGCCCCGGGGAACGCACTTAAGCATTTGATCCGTTTACTCGGAGCAAAATAATACAGCCCAATAAAGATAATAAAGAGGATGATGGGACTGATCGCCCAGCGAATCCCGTTCCATACCGTTAAGAATTGCTCTGAAAATCCGAATTGAGAAAATAGTAATAGGCCAATTTGTTTTCCGAATACCGGAAGTAAAAGAGCTACGACAAATACGAGAATCATGGCAAATGTCAATAAAATGGACATGAGACGGGTCGCAATGAATGATCTTGTTTCCTCCACATCATAGGCACGGTTTAAACTTTTTACGATGGCATTCATCCCATTGGAAGCCGACCAGATCGTGGCGATGATACTGACAGACAGTAACCCTGAATTCCGGTTCGACATGACGTCCTGTAGGGTTTCCTCAATCATGGACATCGTTTCCCCGGGTGCAAAATCCCGGACCAGACCCAATATGTCACCCTGCTCGACGGGAAGGTATGGTAAAAGTGTTACGATAAAAATCAGCAGTGGAAAGAGCGATAAAAGAAAGTAATAGGCAATTTGCGCGGCCAGCCCCGTTACATCATTCGCACTAATATTTGAGAAAAGACTTTTAGAAAATCCTTTCCATCCTCCTTTGATCGTCTCATCCGACATGTTTTCACCTCGTTTCGTTAATACCCCTTAAATGAAGACGCAATAGGTTGGCTCTCTTCATCCTGAGTTGTTAGTTCATTTGATGTTTCCCTATCTGAAAACGTATCCTTATAAGCTTCTGAAGAGTCTTCAAAGGTTTCTTTTGTCTCCTCGATGATTTCTTTCACCTGTGGAGTCATCCCTTTGATTTCATCCACTTTTTCACTGATGAATTGAATATCCCTGCTGACTTGATCGGCTGTCGTACGCAATTTCTCATACACTTCCTTCGATGACTCGACCAGTCTTTGAGGATTTTTTGAGTACGTTGAAAGATAATTCCCGCTGTTCTTTAAAGATGTCCCCATTTCCTGACGGGTCGTTCTATCCAAGAGGGAAAGAAGACCTCCTGCTACGGCACCTAACAAAACCCCTTTGAAAAATTTATTGCTTCCCATATGTATTACCCTCCTTTAAATGATTGTCCTTTTTTATTTTTTCTAATAATTGGCTGCAGCCGGACTCCACTAAATCATACACTTCTTGAAAATTCCCCGTGTAGTACGGATCGGGTACGTCTTTCTCCCTGCTATCATCCACTAAGTCCAGGAGTTTGAACACCTTTCCGTGATGATCACTATCAAGGGTTTCCTTCATGTTTTGTTCATTCGAAGCATCCATGGCCACGATGTAATCATATTTCTTATCTTTCCCATGAAATTGCCGTGCAACCAGGCCTTCACTCTTTATATTATTTTCTCTAAGGATGGCTAAAGTTCCTTCATGAGGTTTCTTCCCGACATGCCAATCTCCCGTGCCTGCAGAGTCAACCTCAATCTCGCCATCCAGATTCTCCACTTTAACCTTTGCCCTGAAGATCGCCTCCGCCATAGGGGAACGGCAAATATTTCCCAAACATACAAACAACACAGATACCATCAACGTGCCTCTCCTAACGTTTTAGCTTACCTACTCATTTCCCATTCCTTAATAGTGTAAAACATTCTCCGAAAAAAATCCTTCCCAGGTGGAAGTTATGTTGACAGGGTGGACGAATCATGGAAAGATAAATATAATCAATGCACGTTAGAAAGGACGATCCCAAATGGATTTATCACAAAATACAACGGAAAATATTGAATTCATGGTCACTGCCATTAAAGAAAAATTAAAAATAGTCAATGCCGGTGCCGTAAAGCCTGAAGATTTCAATGAAGAAATGTATGAGGATCTTCACGACCTTTATGTAATGGTCGATCGCAAGGACAGATTCAGCCCGAGTGAAATGACTGCGATCATTGAAGAAATGGGTAACCTGCGTAAATAATATGTAAAAAGGGGACATTCCCTCAAAGGTACAAAATACCTTGGGGAATGTCCCCTTTCATTTACTTGTCCTATTTAGAAAGAAGCGCCAGTGATTCACGGTTGAATGCCGGAAGATCATCCGGTGTTCTGCTTGTCACAAGCTGATTGCCGCATACGACGACTTCTTTATCCTCGTACGTCACACCTGCATATTCCATATCTACTTTAATGGACTTGAAGCCTGTCGCTTTTCGTCCTTCCAGTGCTTTTGCAGTGATTAGTAATTGTGGACCATGGCAAATCGCGAAAACCGGTTTTTTCTCATCCATGAAATGCTTGGTGAATTTCACGAAACGGTCATCTGCACGCAGCTGATCCGGAGAGAATCCGCCTGGTAATAATAAGGCATCAAAGTCTGCAGGATTGACGTCATCGATGCTTTCATCGATTTTCACCGTTGCATCCCCCTGCTTCCCTTTGACTGATTTTCCTTTTTCTTTTTCAATCGTCACGACTTCATGTCCTGCTTCTTTAAATGCTTTTTCTGGATCTGTAAATTCTACGTCTTCAAACATGTCTGTAATTAAAGTTGCTATTTTAGCCATAAAATTGAAACACTCCTAGTTATCGTTTGTTTTTTTTTATCACACATGTACTTTACCCTTTGTGCATAAATTCAAACTCGACTCCCTTATTTATCCATCGTGAATTGAGAGAAAATTGTGTTCCTCTGCACTTCATATACTTCTTCACCAACGATGTGATTGATGATTTGGATATTCCGGTCCACAGCCAACCCTAAATTCGTTGCCCCTGCACCGTGAGAATGCTCCAGGCTCGTCACCGTATAAAAGTGATGATCCCGGTCTCTGCTCTCTTTAAATTCCAGCTTATAATTTCGGGAGACTTTATACTTCTTCTCATCTTCCCAGACGATTTTGTCCTCGAACTCCTCAAAAAACCATTCAGGAATATTCGGCTTATAACCCGTCGCCAAAATCACCTTATCCGTCTGATATGAAAAATCACGATCTTCCTGCCATTGACGGCAATTCAGGACGTACTGATCCTCCTCTTTCCGGATCTTATTCACTTCCGTCAAGGGCTGAATCGTGATGTCCGGCGAGCTATCACTGACAGAATGATTATAAAGGATGTTGTAAATATTATTGAGGGTATCCGGATCAATCCCGTTTCTGAGCTGATCCAACGTTTCCAATGCCTCCACACGCTTCTCATATGTCAGTCCATGAAAATAATCCACATAGTCAGGGGCAAAGAATTCCTGTCCCAGCTTAGACGATTCGAGCTGCAAAATCCCTTCGGAACGGGTAAGCCATGTCAGCTGATAGGAATGATCCTTCTGTTCTTTTAAAAGGTCAACAAACACCTCAGCAGCACTTTGCCCGGACCCGACAATCGTAATCGAGGACCCTTCCATCGTTGTGTTTTTATGGAACAGATACTTACTCGTATGATGGACGTCCCCATCCGGCAGACCATCCATCCCGTCTAAAATCAACGGCTTGCTTCCCGTCCCCATCACAACATGCTTCGCATAAAAGATCTCACGCTCGTCGGTCAACCGGTTATCAATCACGACCTTATAGCAGTCGCCCTCATCCGTGACCCCGAGCACTTCACTATGAAATTGACAGCAGCCGAGCTGACTGACCACCCAGCGGGCATAATCATTGTACTCCTGCCTCGGCATTTCAAACTTTTGAAAAAAGAAAAATTTATATAAACGATTATGGGTATGTAAATAATTCAAATAACTGTACCTGCTCTGTGGATTCGCAAACGTCACCAAATCCGCAATAAATGGAACCTGCAGATCCGTCAGATTAATCAACATCCCCGGATGCCACTGAAACTCCGGAGTCTGATCAAAAAACTTCACCTTCAGATCCGTTTTCTCCTCCATCAACGCCGCCAAACTTAAATTATACGGACCTATTCCAATGCCGATACAATCATATACTTCTCTACTCAATTGGCTCTCCTCCACATTTGTAATCATCTTTCTATTTTTACCCTAAAACGACGGGTGATTACCCTTTTTAGTTAAAATAATTGTGACGGATGTGTGTGGTGTGAGTATTTTGACTGTTGAATTCCGCTTGATTTTTAACAACGATGAATATTGGCATGGGGAAGGAACAAATACGTATTGATTAGTGCACAAAAGGGATGCGAAACTTTTTATTGTCGAGTTTCCGCTATATATTATCAACTTTCGGGTTATATTATCGACTTTGCCCCATATATTATCGACTTTCCAGATATATTATCGACTTCGGCACTTTTATTATCGAATATGGATAAAACGACACGAACCGACATACACTTCCTCCACACAGCCAAACAAAAAAACCAATCCCCGTTACAAGGATCAGTTCTTCCTGAATATCATTACATACCATCCGCCTTCTTTCACGATCGGTTCGACGGACTCCACTTTGAAATTTGTTTTACCGGCCAATGTCTCCATCTCCTTCTGCGACGGAATCGGATACAGGTTCTGGAAGGTCATGAAGAAGCTGTTGAAGGCACTGGAAAACTGCTGCCCGTGCTTGGACTTTTGCATCGGGGTCAGAACAAAGAACAAGCCTTCTGATTCCAGCCACGTCGATGCTTTTTCAAAGAATTGCAGGCGCTCGGACGGATCGATATAGTGAAAGAGATTATTGGCCATGATCATGTCAAAGAGCTGACCGGGCTCGTATTCATGAAGGTCCTTACAAAGGATTTCAATATTTTCATAGTCTTGAAGAGACTCTTCAGCAGCCTTAGCGACGGCCTCATGAATCTCGATTCCTACCATTCTCTTCTCAGGATAGCGGTCTCCTATTCTCTTCACGTATCCGCCTTCACCACAGCCCAGATCCAATATAGAATTCACATTGTATTTTTTTATCGCCTTCTGTACCTTTGGAAAGGCAAAGCGTTCTAATAAAATGGACGTTTTTGCTACAGTCGAGCCATGGACATCCGAATTGAAATGCTGCTTCGTTTGATTGCGCAATAATTGAGGATACGACAACAAGGCCGGGATGTGCAGCTCCATCATTTCTTTCAGCAAAATACCTGATGAATGTGGGTCCCTCTTTGATGTCGGAAGCTTCCAGCGGTTCCTCGTTGTGACTTTCTCATCCTCCACCCGCTTCATATGCTTGATGGTAATGCCGACCTCAACCCACTGTTCAAGGAGATCCATTTCGATATTTTTAGCTAGCGCCACTTCCTGTATGGAGGCAGGCTTTGTAAAACTATCAAACAGATCCATTTCATACCCTACATAGGCATGCCAGCTGTATAGAAACGGTACATTCTTTTTCATCCATGTTCTTGCCCGCCATACTTTCACCATTTCTCCGATCATAGCAGTGCCTCCTTTCCTTTCCAGGGATAATCCTGGATTTCCGTAAATTTAGTGTTTGATTTCTCTTCTTCTGTCAACGAATCCTTTCTGACTGGAAGCACTCCCCCCTGGACCATCCGGTCGTAAAGGGTTTCTCTCCACATTCCGAGACCGGATATGTTCAACATCTGCTTGTAATGGGAAATCGAATCCCTCTCCATGCGCTGAAGGCTCTTATTTCTCAGCCAGCCGACCGGGCGATACGGATACGAATAAACGAGGGCCGATAAATGACTGAGATGCATTTGATGGGCCACCCTTCTTTTCCGGACCTTTGGGTACCACTCCAGATTAGCGGGGTCTAATTTTCCGGACGAATACATATCACACAGCAATTCACCAAGAATGCTCCCATCCTGTATGGCCATATTCATTCCTTCTCCTGCCATGGGATGCACCGTGTGGACCGCATCTCCAATCAGGGCAAGATGGTCCTTCACATAAGTTTCCGCATGATATTTCAATGGGACCATCAGCTGGATTTTCTTCCAGTCCTCAATTTGGTTCACGTACCCATCGAGATCGGGACACATTTGGATATAAAGCTTATGAAACTCTGAAATCGATTCTTTCCTGAGCGTTTTATATTCCCCTGCCGGGATGAGATAAACGGACCGTACTTCATCGTTTGGTAACGGGAATAGACCCAGGAATGATTGATATGTAGAAATGATACGCCCCTTCACCATTTCCTTCGGCCGTGGAAATGTCACCGTCAAGAAATGATGGTTGTACTTTCTTTCCTTCACATCCACTTCCATATAGTCACGGGTGACAGAGCTTCTTCCTTCTGCCCCGATAATGAAATCACTATGAATCTCTTGAACCTCTTTCGTCTCGCGATCTTCGATGATCACGGTATGACCGTCTATTTTCTTACAAACTGTATTCGATTGATAATGAAAGGAAGGATACTCCTGCCCTTTTTTTCGCAGAATCTCCTTTAACGTTTCATGATGGATCATTAATGAATAGGGGTATCGACTGGGAAGAATCGAGTAACTCATCGTGGAGTTCTCCGCTATTGATTTCGCACCTTTCAATTCAATGAGTTCCAAATCGGAAATGATATGGCCGTTTTCGAATACGGAGTCAATGACCCCCAATGAATCAAATATTTCCAGGCTTTTTGGCTGGAGGAGCTCTCCCTTGTACACGGAGCTTGGCCCTGGTAACCGTTCCACAACCGTTACGTCTATATTGCACTGTGCTAACTTCAATCCGAGTGTCAGACCGCCAATGCCTCCACCACTAATAAAGACGTTTGTTTTCATTTCTCCTCACCTCTTTCTCTCTCTTTAACCTTTTCCCAAGATGTTGAAACGTGGCGATGTGCTCCCATACAATCGGCATGAGTAGACAAGTTCTTAAGAATGAAAAGCGAAATACGAAATTTGTAGAACGTACTATTTCCCGGAAAATATCAGCTTTTATTGCTTCCATTCTCTCAGGCATTTACATTTTTTGTCGGATTATTCCCTGAAGGTATTCGACAATACACGAGGAAATATAAAAACTCCACGACAAGAGTTCCCTCTCATCGTGGAGTTCTTTCTATCTTTGTTTTGCAATCGGCAGCAAAATCGTAACGGTCGTTCCTTCCGATACATTGCTTTGAATCGATAGTGAGCCGTGATGCTCTTTGATGATTTTTTGGCAAATCATCAATCCGAGACCGGTCCCTTTTTCTTTCGTGCTGTAGAACGGTTCTCCTAAATGCTTCATGCGCTCCGGCGGGATTCCATTTCCGTTGTCCTGGATGGAAATTTTCGCATAACCGTCCTCTTTTTCAAGTTGAACACTTAGGAGACCCCCACTCGGCATGGCTTCCAAGGCATTTTTCATGACGTTTAATATGACCTGTTTCATTTGATGGGAGTCACAATAAATTTCCGCTTCTTCCACCGAAAACCTCACATCGACTCCTTGCTTCAGGCATTCCATCTTAATGAATTCGACAGAGCTTGTGAGCAGGGTCGTTAAGGACGTCAGGGAAAATTGAACGGCTCTCGGTTTCGCCAATGCGAGAAATTCATTGGTGATGATTTCGATTCGATCTAGCTCTCCCTGGATGACCCCTAAGTAAAAGTCATCCTTTGCATTTTCTTTCATCAGTTGAAGGAAGCCTTTCAGTGTCGTCAGGGGATTTCTGATTTCATGGGCCACTCCGGCTGCAAGCTGTCCGATCATCGCTAATTGTTCCGATTTCTTCAGTAAGTCTTCATTTCGTTTCTTCTCGGATAAGTCCCGGATTATGGCTGAAATACCAATCAGGTTTCCATCGTCATTTAAGATAGGGTTCATATTAAAGGCAATTTCGATCGGCGTGCCGTCTTTTCGGTACCTCACCGTTTCATAATCTTTTATTCGCTTCCCGGCCTTGATGGTCATTAAGTTCTGTTTGAATTGTCCTACCTGGTCTTCTTGGTGAATAAAGGTGATTTTTTGTCCTGTAATTTCATCCTTATTCCAGCCGAACATCGATTCAAACTGCTGATTGACCTTTAATACGCTTCCCTCTGGATCTAAAAGGACAATTCCGTCTCCGGCATGCTCGAAGTAAGCTTCCAGTAATTCTTTCGCTTCCTTTAGTTCTTCTTCCATCTTCAGTTTCTCTGTGATGTCCTGTCCGAATCCATAAATTCCGATGACCTTGTTTTTGACCCGGATCGGGATGTTGGTGACCGCTACATGGCTTTTGCCACCTTCTCCATTTTCGAAGGTGGTGACAAATCTTGACGCTTCTCCTTGAAGGGCGACTTCAAAGTGATTGATGGCTGAATGCTTACTGCCTTCCGCGATGAATTCACTGAAGTGACTGCCGATCATATGAGGAGAGATATGATTCCACTGCGTTTTCACAGCGGGGTTTACCTCCTGGATGATCCCTTTTGTATCGACCATATAAATATTGTCAGGACTGTATTTCACAATCGACTTATACTTTTGCTCACTCTCGATCAGTTTTCTCTGAATATCTTTGATCAGGGAAATGTCTGAAATGGAGCAGATGATTTCGACGACTTTTCCATCTTGCACCACAGGAACGATGGAGGCGATATATTCTAATTCCTTGTATTCATCCTCATACGTCAACTCTTCCCCTGTTTCCCATATACGCTTTAGTTTTGGTTGGATTTTCCCTAAGTGATGGGAATCAAACACTTCTTCAATGGTTTTACCAATCACCTTTGAAGGGGTAAGATTTAATTTTTTCAATAGCTCTCCTGCCGCCATCTCGATCACAAATTCATTGTCTCTCTTATTAATCTTATAGGTGATCGTCTTTTGGAGCCGGAGCGTGTTCTCAAGTTCCGCTTTCAATGAGACCAGTTCGTTTTCATAGTTTTTCTTCTCCGTGATGTCATGAAGGATGATTCCGACACTGTCTACAGTACCGTCACTTTTGTAATTTGCAGGAGAGATCGTGATATTGCATGTAATCTTCCGATGATTGTCCATTCTGAAGGTTACTTCTTCTCCTGTTGTATTCACTCCCCTTAATCCGTTCATCACCAGATTGATAAAGGATTGATTTTGAAGGGGTGTTTGGTTGCAAAGGGACTCACCAAGAACGGTATTCGGAATATGAAACAGCTCCTGAAAGGACTGATTCATTTCCACGACTCTCCCTTTTTTATCAAGGATACAAACACAAGTCGGGGTGTTATAAATAAGAGACTCGTATATGGCCGAACGGGAGTTATTTGAATAGTCATGGGAAACATGATTCTCTCCACATGCCTCTGGAACAATCATCACTAATTCTTTTTGCTCATCCATCTGTTTTCGTTTAACTGTGTAGGTATAATGGTTCAAGCGAATGGAACAATTCTTTTCTTCTAACATTCTCTGAAGAAGATTATCTTCTTGCAGGGTCAATCCTTTCCATTCTTCATTCTCTTCTATAAATGATTGGCCTTTCACATCTATTATTGCAGCCGGGACTGGAATTGTATCAACACTCAATGCATGATAGGGTTGCATATCAGCCATATTACCTTCCTTTTTCGTAACGTTATTTACCACCATTTTACCCTACCTCTTGTTACATATAAATGACCAATATATTTCATATAAAAAAACCCGGGCATAAAAATCCGCTCAGGTTTCCCTTTTTTCACATAGATTAGACGCTTTCTAACTTAGCAAGTTTGGCGTAATGAACCGCAATTTCTGCTCCTACGTGAGCATTGTTCTTCACGAGGGCGATATTCGCTGTAAGGCTCTTTCCTTCTGTTAATTCCTTCACTTTCCCCAGGAGGAAAGGCGTCGCTGCCTTACCTGTAATACGCTGTTCTTCCGCTTCGTTTAACGCTCTTTCTATGAATCTATTCATCTCGTTCTCATCCAGTGCATCCCGGACAGGGATCGGGTTAGCGACCACCACGCCTCCCTTTAATCCAAGATCCCATTTCGCTTTTAAAATATCAGCGGTCTCTTCGGGTGTCTCTACTTTATAATTCACTGAAAAAGGACTGCTTCGTGTGTAAAAGGCAGGTAAGGACTCTGTTCCGTATCCTAAGACAGGCACTCCTTTTGTTTCCAGGTATTCCATCGTCAAGCCTATATCCAAAATGGATTTTGCCCCTGCGCAGACAACGGCCACATTCGTCACGGCAAGTTCTTCGAGATCCGCCGAAACATCCATCGTCACCTCAGCGTTTCTGTGAACACCGCCGATGCCCCCTGTCACGAAAACGGAAATATCAGCTAGCTCCGCACAGATCATGGTAGCAGCAACCGTAGTCGCACCGTCCTTTTTAGAAGCAAGGATATAAGGGATGTCGCGGCGACTTGCCTTGATCACGTCTGTTGCCTGTCCTAAATATTCAAGCTCTTCATGAGACAACCCAATCTTGACTTTCCCGTTCAAAAGGGCAATCGTTGCGGGAACGGCCCCCTTTGACCGAATGATATCCTCTACTTCTCGGGCGGTCTTCACATTTTGTGGATAGGGCATTCCGTGAGAAATAATCGTAGATTCCAATGCCACAATCGCCTTTCCTGTCTGTCTGGCTTCTGATACTTCCTGCGAATATTCAATATATGAGTCGATATTCATGCACATTTCCCCCTCTATTTAATAGAAAAGACTAAACTCTTGTTGAAGCTTGGTCTTGTTCAGCGTAGGTGCTACCGTAAATTTGGATTGAAGAGTGATCGACGAGCAGATCACTCCGATCCGGCAGGCACCGTCTGTATCGGATCCTTTTAAATAACCAAATAATATTCCCGCGACAAGGGCATCACCTGCACCGGTCACGTCAGCGACTTCGACCTTGGGAGGTAAAACGGCTCTCGCCTCTTTATAAGTAGTGTAATAGATCAATCCCTGATCTCCCCGGGTAATCACGACCCTCTCTGCCCCTCTTTGAGTGATGGCTTTGGCCGCTTTAAAATAGTCACCCTCTGTCTCAATCGGCATTCCTAAATACGTTTCCGCTTCCCCTTTATTGCATATGAACCAGGAAACCCCCTCCAATGATGTTGGCAGCTTCAACACTTTCGGTTCAGAAACCGGGATGATCGTAAGGGGCACTCCCTCCGTTTGACACCTGCGGATGATGTATTTAAGTACATCCTCTGGGAAATTGGTGTCGAGCAGCACCATTTCCGATGAAGAAATCAATCCCCACCTCTTATCAACAAAGCCAATGTCAACGCTTTCATAAATGTTCATATCAGCGAGGGCAAAGAGCATTTCCCCTTCTTCGTCCAGTATGGCGGAGTATGCCCCGGTGCTTTCATTTAGAAGTCGCTGGGATGCAGATACATCGGCAAACGATTTCGTTTGAGATAATAGAAAGCTTCCTTCCGTATCTTCCCCTACCACCGTTATCAAATTGGCCTGTTTTCCTAAACGTCCTAAGTTCTCGGCAATATTGCGTGCCACGCCACCACTGGATTGCTCTGTTTTCGCAGGGTTTGAGGTTTCAGCAATCAATCTCCCGTCCAACTGAAGCTTACGGTCAATATTGGCTCCCCCTATGCACGTAATCCCGTTTTTCTTTGGAAGAACATACGCACGCCCCATGATTTTCCCTTGTTTCACCAGATTCGAGATATATCCTGCAACGGCTGAGCGTGACAAACCACTTCGCTCGGACAATTCCTGTTGAGTCATAAACGGATTTTCCTCAATATACGTCAACAAAAGCTTTTCTTTTTCGTTCACAAGATCCCACCCCTATAAAGAAAAGTAACTTTTGTTAACATTCTAAACTTTTGTTTAAATTTAGACAAGATGGAAAATAAAAGAAAAAGTGTCCCAACATGAGTCAGGACACTTCTTTTCACTATTTATTTGCTTTTACCTCATACACATTCTGACTGGACTCAAGAATATGGTCGGGTTTAGGCTTGCCAGCACCCGCTTTATGACCTGCAATATGCTCAGGGCTCTTCTCCCAGTTTTTCCAATCGCCTTCCGATTCCCATTGAATCATGACAAGCACTTCTTCGTCACCACGGCGGACTTTTTTGACGAGGACCTTTAAGTCTATAAACCCTGGCTGTTTTTCAATTAATCCCTCACTAGAAAACCTTTCAACCACTTTTGATGATGTTCCCTCTTTCACTACCAGTCTCTTTATTTGATAAAACATATTATAAACCTCCTTTCGCATCTTCTACCATTTGTTTCATCGATTGAAGTCCGCCTCCTGAAAGGTACCATGGGCCGCCATTCAGATAGACGATTTTTTCACTTTTGTAGGCGTTCGTTTTTTGTACAAGTTCGTTTTCAAATGAATCTTTGACGCTTGCGTTTGGATCAAAGGCAGCATCACGGTCGATCACAAACAGTACATCAGGATTTTGTTCCAATACATATTCAAACGTCACATTCTGTCCATGAGTGGATTCTTCTATGTTTTCATCAGAAGGCTTGAATCCAAATACATCGTGGAGAATTCCGAAACGTGATCCCGGTCCGTATGCACTTACTTCCCCTTCATTCCCCATCAAGATCAACGCTTTGCTATCAAGGCTCCCAGTCTTCTTCTTAATGCCGTCGACTCCAGCTTGAACATCCTCTAATTCCTTTTTCATTTCATCTTCTTTATCAAAGATTTCCGCAATGGTTTCCATGTTGCTTGTGAACGATTCCATATAATTTGTGTAATCGGTTTGAACATACACGGTCGGAGCGATTTTCGCAAACTCTTCATACATTTCAGATTGGCGGGCAGAGATGAAAATCACGTCGGGCTTCATCGAGCTGATCGCTTCAAAATCCGCTTCTTTCAAACTTCCTACGTTCGTGTAGTCAGAACCGCTGTATTTTTCAAGGTATGGCGGGATCGTTGCTTGTGGAACACCCGCTACTTCCACTCCTAGTTCATCTAACGTATCAAGGACACCGAAATCAAACACGACTACCTTTTCAGGGTTTTGTTTAACTTTCGTTTCGCCAAGTTCATGCTTTATTGTGATTTCTTTCGATTCTTCATTTCCACCGGAACTCTTCGCTTCTGTCGTTGATTCTTCCTTGGAACCGCACGCTGCCAATACCAGCAAGACCGTAAGCAATATTGTTATAAATGACCATTTTTTCATTTTCTTTTCTCCTCTTTTTTTATGAATTGAAATAAACACAAATCCGATTATCATTCATCTGTTGCACAGGAATATCCATATCATAGATTTCCTTTAATGTTTGGGTTTGTATGATGGTATCTATTGAACCTTCTCTAATGACCTTTCCGTTTTTCATCGCTACGATCCTGTCTGAATACACAGAGGCAAAATTGATGTCATGCAGGACGATGACGACCGTCTTTCCCAGGTCATCCACTAATCTGCGCAGGATTTTCATAATCTGGACCGAATGCTTCATGTCCAGGTTGTTCAGGGGTTCATCCAGGAGAATATAATCGGTATCCTGGCTGATGACCATGGCAATGAATGCCCGTTGCCTTTGCCCACCGGATAATTCTTCTAAGTAATTCTCCTCTAAATCCACTAGATTCATATAGTCAAGCGCCTCGTTAACTGCCCTTTCATCTTCTTCGGTCAATCGTCCTTTCGAATAAGGAAAACGTCCAAACGATACCAGTTCTCTCACCGTCAAACGGACGTTAAGAAAGTTCGATTGCTTTAAGATCGCCACCCTTTTGGCAAGATCATTTGAATTCATTTTCCTAAGATCTGCCTGATCGAGTATGATTTCACCACTATCTGAATCGAGCAGACGGCTTACCATTGATAAAAGGGTAGACTTCCCGGCACCATTCGGTCCAATGAACGAAGTGATTTGACCAGGCTGAATCGTGACGGTCACGTCTTCAACCACCAGTTTTTTCCCGTAAGACTTGGACAGCCCTCGAATCTGTATCATTAGGCTTTACTCTCCTTTAACAAAAGATATATAAAGTACATTCCTCCGATGAAGTTCACAATGACACTCAGAGTCGTGGAAAACGTGAAGATCCGTTCTACCACCCACTGTCCTCCAACGAGGGCAATGACACTCATCAAGCCCGCACCGGTAATGAAAATGCTATGTTTGTAGGTCCGAAAGAATTGATAAGCTAAGTTCGCGACAATCAACCCAAAAAAGGTGATAGGGCCGACCAGGGCCGTTGAAACGGCTATGAGTACGGATGCAATCACCAGCATTTGCCGTACCATTCGATCGTAAGGGACGCCAAGATTAATGGACATCTCCCTTCCCAATGACATGACATCCAGGTAATGGATCTTTCTCCAGCCAAACATCATGACGATGGTGACAACGATAAGGGCAAGCCAAACCAGATCCGCATTAATGTTATTGAAACTCGCAAACATCTTATCCTGAACCATTAAAAACTCATTGGGATCAATCAACACTTGCAGGAATGTGGTGATGCTTCCAAAGAATGTACCAACGATGATTCCGATCAACAATAAAAAGTAGATTGGTTGATTACTATGACGGAATAATAATTGATACAGGATAAGAGCAAATACAATCATGGCTGTAACCGATAATAAGAAGTTAATATTCTTGTTTATGACAAGAATGTGATCCGATCCCAGGAAGAAAATGATCACCGTTTGAAGAAGAAGATAAAGAGAATCGAGCCCCATAATACTCGGTGTTAGGATCCGATTATGTGTGATCGTTTGAAAAACGACCGTTGAATAGGCGATCGCGACTCCCGTAATGACCATGGCAAGCACCTTCATCCCCCGTCGAGGCAGCGCATAATCATAGCTTCCATTTAGTTCGTAAAATAAATAAACAACACAGAATAAAAGAGAAATCCCCAGTAAAATAAGCATTTTCCACCGATTACGCATATGCCTTCCTCCTAACCAGCAAGTATAGGAAGATCGCACTGCCGATGACCCCAACCATCAAACTGATTGAAATTTCATATGGGTAGATGATGACCCGACCTAAAATATCACAGACAAGGAGGAAGATGGCTCCAAGTAATGCCGTATGTGGCAATGTCTTCTGTAAGTGATCCCCTTTAAAGATCGATACGAAATTCGGAATGATCAATCCAAGGAATGGAATCACCCCGACGGTCAATACGACTGTCACCGTAATGAGTGCAACCAGGACGAGACCGATATTCACTATTCTGCGATAAGAAACACCAAGGTTTTTGGAGAAGTCCTCCCCCATCCCGGCGACAGTAAACCGATTCGCATAAAGATAGGCAATAATCAAAATGGGAATGCTTATGTACAAAAGTTCATATCGACCTTTCATGATCAATGAAAAATCGCCCTGGAGCCATGCTGCCATATTTTGAATCACATTTGCCTTGTAGGCAAAGAACGTCGTCACCGAAGATAACACATTCCCAAGCATCAACCCGACGAGAGGGATAAAGACAGCATCCTTGAACTTGATCCGATCGAGTATTTGCATAAAAAGCAGCGTGCCGGCCAGCGCAAATGCAAAGGCAACAATCATCTTCTCAAGCAAAGAGGCGTTCACAAACACAATCATCGATACAAGGATCCCAAGCCTGGCAGCATCAATGGTCCCCACTGTCGTAGGGGATACGAACTTATTCCGACTCAAGCATTGCATGATCAACCCTGCAATGCTCATTCCCGCACCGGCAAGTAAGATCGCCAGTAATCGGGGTAATCGACTGATGAGAAAAATCTGTGTCTCTTCGGATTGAAATTGAAATAAATCCATCGGTGTAATATGGCTCACTCCAACAAATAAAGACAGAAGTGACAGCAAGATGAGCGCAATAAAAAGGTAACGTTGTTTCATGACTATCCCCAAAGCTTTCATTGATTTTTACTGATATAATTGATATTGAAAATCATTATCAATTAATACAAACTTATATTACAATAAGGTTTCAAGTAGAGTCAATAACTAATTGAAAATGATTATCACTAATTCCATAATCATCCACAACTAAAAAGCGGGTCGAAATACGGAGTACAGCCAGAATTTCATAAAAAAAGGCTTGCTCCCCCTCCCGGAAAAACAAGCCTTTTGGACTATGATATTTTCTTTTCTTTTACCTTGCCAGTGTCTTTCAAGTAATACTCATCTGATGTAAAGAATTCATTTGTAAGTCTCTTCACTTCTTTACTTAAGAGAAGAACCGCAATGATATTCGGAATTAAGATCGCCGCAAGGGCTAAGTCAAGGAATTGCCAAATGACTTTTGCTGCTCCAACTGAACCAAGCACAATCGCAACCGTATAAACAATCTTGATCCCTTGGGCCGCTTTCCATCCAAATAGAAACTCTGCCTGCTTTGCTCCATAAAAGACGATGACGATAATCGTCGAAAGTACGAAGAAAATCAATGAAATCGTAACGAGGATACCACCAAATTCCCCGAAATAACTAGAGAATGCTTCTGTTGTTAGTGCTGAAGGATCATCCAATGCATTTTCTGCAGTCCAGACCCCTGAAGATAACACGACGAACGCCGTTGCTGTACAAACGATGATCGTATCGATCACGATTCCAACGATCGCCCAAAGCCCCTGCCTGACGGGATGATCGGTTTGTGCCGCCGCATGGGCAATCGGCGCCGTTCCAAGCCCCGCCTCATTGGAATATAACCCACGGGCAAATCCCCAGCGGATCGTCTCAGCCACTGCTACCCCGGCGAACCCACCCATTGCAGACATGGGTTGAAATGCGTTCGATAGAATCAGACTGAAGAATTCCGGCACTGCATCAATATTCATAAACAGAATGATCAATGCGCTTCCTACATAGATCAGAGCCATGAACGGTACAAATATTTCCGTCACTTTACCAATACGCTTTATGCCACCAAATACGATTAATACAACGATGAGGGCAACGACAATGCCCGTGATAAGTCCATCTACATTAAATGTTTCTTCTACCGTTGAAGCCACAGCATTACCCTGCACCATCACACTCGGAATCAGCTCGATCATAAGGGCAAAGGCAAACCATACACCTAGCCATCTCATGTTTAATCCTTTCGTCATGTAGTACATGGGACCGCCAACGAATTCTCCCTTTTCATTCTTCTCACGATAGCGAACCGCAAGTACACTCTCGGAAAACTTAAGGGCCATTCCAATCAAGGCAATCACCCACATCCAGAAAATTGCCCCCGGTCCACCAAACATGATCGCTGCCGGTACCCCGACAATATTCGCCGCCCCGATCGTGGACGACAAAGCCGACGTCAACGCCTGCAGCGGCGTTACCGTTCCTTCGCCTTTCGGCTTCTTAAAAACGCTCCCTATCGTTTGCTTAAATATGTAGAGAGGATAGCGAAATTGTATAAATTTCAATAAAAATGTTAAGTACAAACCCGTTGCACCCAGGACAATGATTAATGGAGGCCCCCATAACCATGCCGAAATTTTACCTATGATGTCAAAAAACGTATCCAATCGTGCTCCTCCTTTTAGTAGAGGCAGTGGCTAAGATTTGGAATGCTTGGTTGGGGCAGGTGTAAATGATCGTTCCTAAGTATGTATAATGCCCTTCGTTCTCAAGATGAGACCCTTGTTCCTGAAAAATTAGCCCCTACTTCTAAATGCTTTTTCAAACTTTTCCCTAAACTGGGTGACGTGAAACATTTTGTTTGAAAATGAGGGGGAATGAGGATACTCTTTTTGCTGAAAGTCTATTGGAGTGGGTTTGTGAAGGGGCCTCCATTCGACAAAACCCGTTCATTTCCCCGGAAATACGGCAACTTCTGCCCAACAAAAAATCTGCAGCCAACTACTGACTGCAGATCCTGTTTTTTATTCTGATACCCTTGGCAGAATCAACACTTCCACCCGGCGGTTTTGTCCCCTGCCTTCTGGTGTAGTGTTGTCGGCAATCGGTTCAAATTCTCCAAATCCTTTTGCACTGAACCACTGGGGATCCAGCTTTGGATTGTCCAAAATGATTTTCATGAAATTAACGGCACGCATGACGCTTAGCTCCCAATTTGAATCGTATTCCGCGTTGCTGATGGGCACGTTGTCCGTGTGACCGCTAATGATAATGTTCCGTGGAGGATTCATTTCAAGTAGTGCCGATAGTTCACCGGCCACGCTCAGGTCACTTCCTTGAACTGTGGCTGATCCCGAGGCGAATAACACATTGTCACGGATCGTGAGAAGCAATCCTTCATCGGTAAGCTTCGTGACGAATTGAATCTCCAGATTATTCGTTTTAATATACTGATTTATTTTTTCCTGAATTTCCTTTAACTCTTCCTGATCTTTCAGAAAGGCCTGCTTATCAAGCTCATCCTTGCTTAGTTCCTTCTCTTTTTCCTCATCATTCCCTGAAGATGCTGCCTGTTTGCTTTCCTGATCGCTCGACTGCTGAGGAGCTACGGGACTGGGATATTCCATCATTCCTGTCCCACCGGTGAAGATTTCACTAAACACCTGGGAAAGTTCCCTGAATTTTTGAGCGTCCACTGAACTTGACGCATAAAGCACGATAAACAGGGCCAGTAACAGTGTTAGCAAATCTGCGTAAGGTATCAGCCAGGACTCGTCCATATGCTCGTCTTCATGTTTCTTCTTACGCCGCCTCATCCTCATCCCCCTTTAACAACAATAATCGTTCACTTGCCGGTAAATAGGAGGCCAGCTTCTGTTCGATCACCCGTGGTGATTCCCCTTCGATGATCGACAGGATTCCTTCCACCATCATCATTTTCATCTGTACTTCACGCTTTGACTTACGCTTCAGCTTGTTGGCAAATGGGTGCCAAAGAACGTAACCCGTGAAGATACCGAGGAGCGTCGCAACGAAGGCAGCTGAAATGGCGTAACCAAGTTCATCTGTATTGTCCATGTGACTGAGGGCCGCAATAAGTCCAATAACCGCTCCAAGTACCCCGAGTGTCGGTGCATAGGTCCCCGCTTGTGTGAAGATGAGCGCCCCGGCACTATGTCTCTCTTCCATGGCATCAATTTCCTCATGCAGCACATCCCGTATATAATCAGCGCTTTGTCCATCCACCGCTAATGAAAGTCCGTCCCTCAAAAAAAGATCCTCAACCTCCTGAGTTTTGCCCTCGAGTGCAAGCAGTCCTTCTTTTCGGGCAAGATCTGCCAATTGGGAGAAAAATTGAATCGTTTGTTTCGGGTCCTGCAGTTTTTGTTCTTTAAACAGTATGCCGAATAGCTTCGGTACTTTTTTAATTTCATGGGTTGGAAAGGCAATGGTCACTGCTGCCACTGTTCCAAGTAAAATAATCAATATGGCTGCAGGGTTAAGCAAGGCAACAGGGCTTACTCCTTTGAAAACCATCCCCACTCCAACCGCTATCAATCCTAAAATGACTCCTATCAAAGACGTCTTATCCATCGATCGCTCCACCTTACTCATCGTAGTCTACTGTTAATATCGGATGGAACTTCTAATTATTGAGAGGTAAAAAAGTTCAAAATTTTCTCTTAAATTACCGTAAACCGTTATGAAAGCGCTGCCTGTTTTTGTCGATATATGTAATATATAGGTATTTATATTAAAGGAGAGAACCGTCATGACCCCAAAGCAATTGAAAGAAATCGATAGTAAAAGAAAGAATCTGCTGCTACTGATCACCTATTCCATCAGCCTGGTCGCAGCCCTGACGTATTCCATCATAAATGAGTCAGGAATCATTACCGTAACAGTTTTCGCTTCACAGATCATCGTTCTGTCCGCATACTTCATAGTGTTGCAATTAATCTTGAAAAAACCACATTCTTTTGTTTATTTCAGCATTCCTACTGTTTACATCATCATCGGAATCTGGCTTTTTTTAGAAGGGTCCAATCCTAACGAAATAGTCATCTTATTATTTTTGGCTGTCATCAGTGCGATTCATTTCAATCCAGTGATCTTTGGAATCGGTTACGGGTCCGGACTTGCCTTATTCATCTTAAATGGAGCTCTTGCGCCTGCAAACGACCCGATTTTCACAGAATTATTTATTCCCGCCCTGCTCGTTTATGTACTATTGGGGACGGTCCTTGGAGTGGTGATTCACTTGAACCGCAATCAATTCAAGCAGCTTCAGGAATTTATCAAAATGACAGAAAATGAAGGCATGAAAAAAGAAGAACAACGAAACTTTCTACAAATAGAATTAGCGACCATCTCTACAAGCATTCATCAAATCAACGAGCAGATCCAAACCCACCTCGTCTCACATGATGAAATGAGAACGGCCGTGAATGAAATATCAGCAGGAAGTGTCACACAAAGTGACCAGATTAATAACATTGCTGCCGTTTCCGAGACGACGATGAGTAAAATGGAGGAGGTTTCCAAGCTTTCAAACAATCTCACTGTCCATTCCACTCAAGCGAATTCCATTGCTGTGTCAGGCAGTGAACGTGTCAGTTACTTGCAGGAAAACATGATTGAGTTGAAGAACATCATTGAAGGACTTCGTCAAACGTTCAGCGAATTAACAAGCAAAATAGAAGAAACAAATACGTTCATTGGAAGCATTCAAGACATTACGGATCAAACCAATTTGCTCGCTTTAAATGCTTCCATTGAAGCGGCAAGGGCAGGAGAAGCCGGGCGGGGATTCAGTATTGTAGCAGATGAAATTCGTAAACTGGCAGAGATTACACGAAACACAGCCACCCGTATTAATGACAATCTTGCTTCCGTTAACTCCGTGAACTCTTCTGCTGTGGAAATCATGAATCTCAGCTCAGAAAAGCTGGATGAAAATGTCGGAGCAACCGGTGAGGTAACAGATTATTTCACGACACTGCGTGAAAAACTTGCTTCCCTGTCAAACGAGTTCGAGACCTTGACCTCTACGGCATCAGAAGTAAGAGGCCAAACCGAAGAAGCTGAGCTATCGACGAAAGAGCTTGCAGCTGTCATTCAACAAACCTCTGCAGGACTCGAGGAAATCAGCGCTACCATTGAAACCCTTCATGGTGATAACCGCATGATTGCTCAATATGTTCAAGAAACCGCCACAAGTGCGGAACGAATTCAACGCAGTGTCGAGGTGTAAAATATGATAAACTAAAAGCATCATTAGAGTACTAAAGGATGTGGCACCTTGAAACGAAGAATCATCATGATGATTCCCATCATGTTTATCGTAGCCGTCGTAGCAAATTGGATGCTCGGCAAAGGATACTCTGAAATTCCTTCCGAAGCCAAAACGATGATCATTATTGGAGCGGCACTCTTATCCGGAGTGATCTCATTCTTCTTATTTAAAGATGATCCCGAGAAAAAATAAAGAAACACCACTTTCCTTTTCGAAAGTGGCGTTTTCATTATTTTCATTATTTAAGAAGCTTCTTTTCTATTTTATGCTCATAATTTTTAAATAAAGAACCATTCGTTTTGATTCTTTTCTTAGAAAGCATCGCGTTGTATTTCAACATATTTTCACTCAGGCTTTTTTGCAGCTCCTGCTTTTCCAAGTCATCCTCGCATACTTTGATCAAGTCTTCTATGCGCATCATTTCTTTTTTCACATTCATCTCATCCGTTGTAAAGCCGGCATTCTTCATCATCCGATGGGCCATCTTCAACTCCTGGGGCACTCCTAAATCATCGTCTAAATTAAGCGGTTTTCCAAAGCCCGGCAGCTCTTTAAAGTCGCCATCCTCATAAGCCTTCTTAATCCGTTGCTCGGACATGATCATCGAAAAATCCATTCATAACCCCTCCTACTCCAAGCTTTAGTGGTCGCGGCTGGTCTTTGATGTATCGATTACTACCCACTTGTTACCAATAGTATATCCAAAAGACACCAGGTTTGTATGCGTAAGATACGTCTATTTTCTGACAATTCCTCTTCACATATTTTCGTATGAGCTGGAAAAACTACTTGTATCACGGATGAAAAGGAGTGGCTTACATGGCACGTGGAAAATCGTTCGAATCAAAGAAAAAGGGACATCCAGGAAATTCCCCTCAGAATAGTACACCAGAGGGAAAACACTCAGAAGATGCAGCCGGGGATGAAGAACTGATTGTAACCCAGGAAGCGTTTAAGAACCGGGTGGATAATGACGAACATCGCTTATAAATATGAAAAAACGCCAGGAATTCCTGGCGTTTTTCTGTTTGATTTGCTGAAATGGGGCAAATCTGCACATTGAAAGGGACGAAAACTTAGTTTATTTTCAATTTCATCACTTTTATTTTCAAATCCAATCCCCGAACTGCTTTTTACACTCTCACACTTTCCTTCTTCGATAAGTCCATCGCTGGTCCGAAGAATTCGAAGTTAATGTTAGAATCAGGAACTCCCATCTCCTTCAATGTTGTGATGACAGCTTTCATAAATGGTACGGGTCCGCATACATAGCATTCCGTTTCTACATCCACATATTGAGAAAGGATTTCTTTGTTCACATATCCTTTAAAATGACCTTGAGATTCGTCACGGGGATTTTCGTAAACATAGCAAGCTTCCCCATTTATTAACTCTTCCATCAAACTGTCGACATCTTTTCTAAAGGCATGGACCCTTTCATGTTTGCTCGCATGAATAAAGGCAGTAGGACGTTCCGGTTTCGTTCGCGCGACCGTTTCAAGCATACTCATCATAGGCGTGATTCCTACACCTCCGCTTATAAAAGCAACTGGTGATTCGCCATCCGCTAAATAGAAATCGCCGGCTGGTGCACTGACTTCAATCTCACTTCCTGCGGCTACTCTGTCATGTAAGAAATTAGACACCTTTCCTTCCGGATCGAATTCTGCTTCTCTTTTAACAGAAATTCTGAAGAGATTCTCCATTGGCGTGCTTGATAAACTGTACTGACGAATATGGGTGAACTCTTCACCAGGGATCGTCACTCGTACAGATATATATTGGCCCGGCATGTAGGTTGGGACATTGCCCCCTTCTTTTGGTTGAAGATAAAAAGAAGTGATAACATCGCTCTCCACAACCTTTTTCGCGACGATAAACGGTTTAAAGTCTCTGTATCCGGCGTCTTTGTTCTCCGTTTCTTTGTACATTTCTTCTTCTACGTCAATAAACACTCCGGCGATGACACCGTATGCTTCTCCCCACGCTTCAATGATCTCATCTGTCGCTGCGTCTCCAAGAACCTGCTTGATGGCTTGAAGTAAGTGCTCCCCAACAATCGGATAATGCTCTGGCTTAACTCCTAAACTTCTATGCTTGTGAGCGATTTGCTTTACAACCGGCAGGATCATCTCGAGCTTATCAATATTTTGTGCAGCTGCATACACAGTATTGGCTAATGCGGTTTGCTGTCTTCCCTTTTTCTGATTGGCATGATTGAAAATATTTAGTAGTTCCGGATGATTAGTAAATAAATTTTTATAAAAAGTGGACGTGATTTCCGTTCCTTTGACTTCTAAAACAGGTGCAGTTGACTTGACGATTTCAATGGTTTTTTGAGATAGCATTTTGGTCACCTCTAAAGATATATTTTAAATACATCTTTAGGGTACTCCTCTTTTTTCCATAAAGCAATATACAAAATACATCTTTAACAAAACAGCCACATTTAGACACAAACATGCTTCCTTCTGTATAATAATAATAACGGATTGGAAAGGTGAGATAAATGAGACTAACTTTATACACTGACTACTCACTGAGAGTCCTAATTTTTCTGGCATCAAAACCAAAAGAGGAACTCTCTAATATAAAAGAAATCGCTGATGCCTACAGCATCTCAAAGAATCACCTGATGAAAGTGACGTATGAACTGGGGAAAAAGGGTCTGATCGAAACGATCCGCGGCAGAAACGGCGGTATCAAACTCGCACAAGCCCCAGAGGATATAAATATCGGAAAACTCGTCAGGACCACAGAAGAAGACTTCCATCTTGTCGAATGCTTTGACGCCAATAATAATAACTGCGTCATCACTCCCGTTTGCGGATTAAAACATGTCCTCGGCAAAGCGTTGAATGCCTATCTCTCTGTCCTTGACGAATACACCCTGGCCGATTTGATCCAGAACCCGATGGACTACCGGTTCTTATTTCAAGAACAACAGCAGGATGAAGCGTCAACCTAGGTGTGAAAACTCCTCTCCATTTCGATGGGGAGGAGTTTTTTTGTGGGATTGGAGTGGAGTGGTGCCCGGCACTTTTGGTCCAGGTACAACTTATCCACAAATCACTCACAACCCATGTCAAAAAGCCTGTTTTCCAACTGAAAACAGGCCCCTCTCCTACTTCTTGCTCTCACTATATTTGAATGTCATGAACACGAATAGGAAAAAGCTAAGTAATAACGTGCTTCCTCCTACTATATAGAAGACCATCGTGAAGCTTCCTGGCAGATTGAATGGATTTAAGTTGTACATCCACATTCCAACGGTCAATCCAAGAGAACCGATAATTGCCGTCCATACGTGGGCAAATGCCAGTTTAGAAGATTTCGGTACTTGATAGGAACGATAATAAGACGAAAATGCAAATAAGCTTAACCAGCCCACTACTAAAATATGAGCGTGAATGGGTTTAAATGCATATGATCCTGCTCCTGCCATATGAGACCCGAGAAACGCTCCAATAAACCCATAGATGGCGGACATTCGTAATAAAAGGACATTCCACGGCACTGTTTCTTCCCCCTTTTTCATCTGGAGTATTGCTTCAATCATTATAGTATAATTGCCCCTTGGTTCGCTATGTTTCTTGTTTGGATGCCACAGAACGTTCATTTTCATCATGCAAAAGAAATACTTTTTCATTCTTTCGCATACGATAGAAAGATGGGTGTAAACACTTGCAAACGGTGCCCGCACTGATACAATAAGAATGTAATAGAACATTCTGAAAAAAGGAGAATACATATGTCTAATTTCCAACAAAATCTTGAGAAATACGCTAGCCTTGCTGTTGAAGTCGGCGTCAATGTTCAAAAGGGTCAGACCCTGGTCATCAACACGTCCATCGATTCGGCAGAATTTGTCCGCTTAGTGGTAAAGAAAGCCTATGAAGTTGGGGCTAAGCATGTCTACGTCAACTGGAATGATGATGTGGTGAACCGTACAAAATATGATCTTGCTCCAGACGAAGCATTCCAGGAGTTCCCTCAGTGGAAAGCAAGAGAAGTCGAAGAGCTTGCTGAAGGCGGAGCTGCCTTCATGAGTATCGTATCTTCAAGCCCTGATTTGCTTAAAGGGGTAGATCCAGATCGTATCTCAAACTTCCAAAAAGTAGCTGGAAAAGCAATGTCCAAATACCGTCAATTCATTCAATCGGACAAAGTAAGCTGGTGCGTACTGGCTGCTCCATCTAGAGATTGGGCTGCAAAAGTATTCCCGGATGCTTCTGAAAAAGAGCAAGTGGATTTACTTTGGGATGCCATCTTCAAAGCAGTCCGTGCCGACCAGGCTGACCCTGTCCAGGCATGGAAGGACCACGACGCTAACCTTCACGAAAAAGTGGAATACCTGAACGAAAAGAACTACAAAAAGCTTCACTACACGGCACCAGGGACGGACCTTACGATCGAGCTTCCTCAAGGTCATCTGTGGGTAGGAGCTGGAAGTGTGAACGAACAAGGAACCACTTTCATGGCGAACATGCCAACGGAAGAAGTATTCACGGTTCCATTAAAAACTGGTGTGAACGGAACAGTATCAAGCACGAAACCACTTAGCTACGGCGGAAATTTGATTGACAACTTTACGATCACATTTGAAAACGGCCGCATTGTGGATGTAAAGGCTGAGGAAGGCGAAGAAATCCTGAAACGCCTTGTGGATACAGATGAAGGATCTCATTACCTTGGGGAAATCGCCCTTGTTCCTCATCAATCCCCAATCTCTCAATCGAACGTGTTATTCTACAACACATTATTCGATGAGAACGCATCAAACCACCTTGCGATTGGAAATGCCTATGCATTCTGTATCGAAGGCGGAAAGAAAATGAGTGAAGAAGAGCTTGAGAAAAACGGCTTGAACAACAGTATCACACACGTTGATTTCATGATCGGTTCTGACAGAATGAACATTGATGGAGTGAAAGAAGACGGCTCTACTGAAGCAGTATTCCGCGATGGCGGTTGGGCGTTTTAAAATCTAGCTATGTGGAATCCCAGAAGGTGGTTTGGCTGCCTTTTGGGATTTTTTTATGAAGATTAGGTCGGGATTTGAAGAAAATCTGGTTGACTGAGCGCTCAATCTATTGTGTGCACATGAAAAATGACGCATATATTGAAATTTTGACGCATAAATTCGAAAAAAGACGCATAAATCAAAAAAACGGCGCATAAAATTATATTTTGACTCAAAAAACCTGAAAAAAGACGCAATCCCTCCTTTTCTATCGGTGTATCCTTCTCCCATGATCTCATCTATCTCCCATTCATCATGTTATTAGTCCATTTCCGAAACAAATTCTCCACCTTCGGTCAAAAACCTCACCCATACTGCTTCGTCAACGCAATGGCTGCAATCGTCGCTCCCGCTGCCTGGGCATAGCTTCCGAATGCGGTGATCTGCAACCCGATCTCCTCCATACCCTTTAAAATATATACTTCTCCTATCGCTTCAATTGCTGCACCAAGGGATTGAAGTGAATTTCCGGCTGCCAGAAGATTTGAAAACTCCCGCGTACCCAACGTGGCCCCATATGCTTCCAGCCCTGCTCCTAAAGATTGGACGGTGTCTCCAAAAATATCAAGGTTCAATCCTTCCTCTTCTCTTCCTGCGAATTGTAGTTCAGAGGCTGCGACGTTTGTTACGTTTCCTGAAGCTTGAACCCAATCACCGATCACTCTTAACGTTTCTCCAAACGAACCGTCTGACAGCTTTTCCGCTCCCACCCCCTGAAGTGCATTTCCTGCCGCTTCAAATCCGTTTCCGATGGAGACCAACCGAAACCCGAGAGGTTCTTGACTGTATCGTTCTTCTTGTATGACCATCGTCTCACCGATGGCTGCAATCACCGTTCCGATCACCTGCGTCCAAGCACCGGTAATAAGGATAAGCCTATCGATCACCTCCACCCACCGTTCCTTTCCCATTCAATACTTTTAATGTATTCAGAAAGGAGAAAATGGTATCTTTAGACTCCGCCACAACATGAGTAAATATTTTGTAAATACCAGTAAATCAGTCTTGTTTATTTTGTCCTATCGAGCTATGATATTCTAGTTCATCTAGCGTTTCATCGAGGGGAGGAATATAGATGAGAATTCGGGATTGGGACCGTAATTTAAAGGTCCGGCTGTTTGGGGAAGCAGCGATTAACATTACGTTCTGGATGTTCTTTCCGTTTTTGACGATTTATTTTACAGAATCATTCGGAAAGCAGACAGCAGGTTTACTATTGGTTCTTTCACAGGTATTCGCCGTACTCGCGAATCTGATGGGAGGCTATTGCGCGGACCGCTTTGGGCGTAAGCGAATGATGGTGTTCTCTGCATTCGGACAAGGTTTTGCCTTTTTAATCTTTGGACTGGCCAGTTCACCTTGGCTCGATTCAGCCATGATCGGCTTTATCTGTTTTAGTTTGGTAGGGGTATTTGGTTCGTTTTATTGGCCGGCAAGTCAGGCGATGGTCGCCGATGTGGTGGATGAAAAGGACCGCAGTCATGTGTTTGCCGTCTTTTACACGTCCATAAATATCGCAGTAGTCGTAGGACCGATACTTGGCGGGATTTTCTATGTTCACTACCGCTTTGAGCTTTTAATAGCCGCTGCGCTGATTTGCATGTTCTTAGCTCTTCTTTTATATAAAATGACGAGGGAAACAGCACCTCTAGACACTAGTAAGCTATTAGTGACAGAAGGGAAAAAGAAAGTCTGGCATAGTGTGATAGCAGATCAGATGAAGGATTACAGTGTTATTTTTAAAGACAAAACGTTTTTATTATTCATATTAGCAGGGATTCTCGTGGGTCAAACGTTTATGCAACTGGACCTGCTGATTCCCGTATATATTAAAGATGTGATGGATCAGGCTACATTGTTCAGCTTCGGGGACTGGTCATTGACCCTTGTAAGTGAGCAGGTATTCGGGTTAATTTTATCTGAAAATGGATTCCTGGTGGCCCTTCTTACAGTGGTCATCACGAGATGGATCACGAAATTCCGTGAGCGCAATGTGTTCATCCTATCCTCTGTCATCTATGCCGTTTCGATTTTTATGTTCGGCCAAACGAGCTCGGTCTGGATGTTTGTGATTGCCATGGCTGTGTTCACATTCGCAGAGCTCATGACAGCAGGTATCCAGCAAAGCTTCGTTTCAAAGCTTGCACCGGATCATATGCGGGGGCAGTACTTTGCCGCAGCCAGCCTGCGCTTCACAGTAGCGAGAACGATCGCACCCCTATCCATCACTCTCTCACTTTATGTAGGGTATGATTGGACGTTTATCATCCTGTCGATCCTTGCTCTGGTGAGTGCGGGACTCTTCTTCATCATGTTCGAGCGCTTTGAAAAAGAAGAACTGGAATTGAAGAAAGCTGTTCAATAAAAAAGGAATGATCCGCAATGGATCATTCCTTTTCTTTTTTACAGCCCTAAATCAAAACCTTCATCGTCAGACTGCAGCATTGTATTCAGACAAAGACCTGTAGTATGACCAGGCTTGAACTCACTGTCTGAAGACTCTTCATTTTCCACAAAAAAATTTTCAGAAAAGGATGAATCCGAAAAATTCCCTTTACCCCCTTTTTTCATCAAAAATGAGATGTTACAATGTACAACCGTAAGCAATCTTAACGTAGCTCCATAAAGAGCTAGTCGGAGATTCCACTCAATAACACGCAAAGAAAGGATGTTTATTTCAATGCATATCGGAAGCAAAGGCTGGTACGTAGAAGAACTAAAAAAAGCGGGAGTACGCCGCTACGAAGAACGCAAAGTAGAATCCTACAAAAAACACGTTCTTGCAAACCTGCTAGAACGTACAAAATAAGAAGACATAAGAGAGGGACGGACCTCGATTCCTATGACCTGGTCATAGGAATGAAGGTCCGTCCCTCTTTATTATTTCAACAATTTCGAAGAGTAGATCGGATTCAGGTTTTGTTGCAGGGAGTATTTTTTGGTTCGGTTTAGTTTGTAGGGTTTGTTTTTTAGTAAGTAGGCTTGGTATTTCCGGGTCCAGCTCTTCATTGACCAGTAGATCAATCCTGTGGTGACAAGGAGCAATCCGATTGTGGCCGGCCAGAAGTACGGCGAAATAACACTTGTTTCATATGCCAGTCCAATAGGAGAGAATAAGAAATACGTTTGCACTACGGACGCCATGAGCACAATGGACAATGGGATGCTGTATTTCCACGGCATCATATCCACCTTCGGATTGTATCGATATTCGTATGGCTTTTTCAACGGCTTCCACCAGCCGATTGCTACCATCAAGACAATCTCTGAAACAAACAGGATTCCATATATATGAATAAAGTTAATATTGATAGAGAATCCAAATAGATGTCCTGTTCCCCATACAAGCATATAATACGTGAACACGTGAAGAATGATCACGGTTTTGGCGGCTAAAGCCGGGATGCGTTTTGAGAACACCCCAACCAATAATACAACGATAATCGGGATGTTAAAGAATCCTGTGAACTTTCGAATCAGATCCCATAAGCCGTCCGTCGCATGAATCAACATAGGTGACACACACATGGAGACGACCGCTAGTGCCGCTCCAAACCACTTACTGATCGAGATTAATTTCTGATCACTGACATCCGGGTTGAACTGAGGCTTATAGATATCCAGTGCAAATAACGTCGCTGCACTATTTAACAGGGAATTAAACGAGCTCAATACGGCTCCCAGTAACACGGCCAAGAAGAAACCAGTCAGGTACCAGGGGAGCACCGCGTTAATCAATGCCGGATAGGCCAAATCCACACTTTTCAATGAATCTCCATATAGATGGAAAGCGATGACCCCCGGCAGCATCATCATAAATGGAACGAGTAGCTTGTAGAACCCTGAGATGATGACACCCTTCTGTCCTTCTGCCAGATTCTTCGCTCCCAACGTCCGTTGAATCACGTACTGGTTAGATGCCCAATAAAACAAATTCGCAAAAATCATTCCTGTGAAAATCGTGGAAAACGGAACAGAATCAGTAGAAGAACCGATTGAGTTCAGCTTTTCCGGATTGTTAGTGGCAATTTCTTTTACTCCAGATAAGAAACTTCCTTCACCTAAAGCATAAAATCCTAAAATCGGAACAAGAATCCCGATGATCAAGAGCCCGACACCGTTTAACGTATCGGAAATGGCAACGGCTTTCAGTCCCCCAAAGATGGCATAAATACTCCCGATGATCCCGATCACCCACACAATCATCCAGATTGATTGAGTATAGGAAATCCCCATGAGCCCGGGTACATCAAATAACTTCAACACGGCAAGTGCCCCTGAATAGAGCATGGATGGAATCGTAACAAATACATACCCGAGCATAAAGAGAATGGTTGTATACTGACGAACTCCCTTGTCATAGCGCTGATTCAGAAACTCGGGTAATGTCGTGAAGCTTCTTCCTAAATACTTTGGAAGCAAATACAGTGCCATGATGATAATCGCGATGGCGGCTGTCACTTCCCACGCCATATTCGAAAGGTTTGCACGGAAGGCTTGTCCGTTTAAACCGACCAGCTGCTCAGCTGATAAATTCGTTAATAAAAGAGACCCGGCGATAAACGTACCAGTCAGCCCTCTCCCCGCTAAAAAATATCCTGTCGAATCGTTCAATGATCCTTTGGTCTTTATGTATGAAACCCAAGCAACCAGCCCCATAAAAAACACACAGGACAATAGAGTAAATAGCAATCCACTTTCAAACATGCATCCTCTTCCCTTCATATTTATTACATGTGTTTGTGAAAGTTCCCCAAATGTTATACTAGTAAACTATTATTTTTGGAATTTTGCTAAAAACAGTAAAATTGAACCACCACGTTTTTCCATGCTTTTCTTTTCAAAAAAACTATTGTGATAGTCTTCAATCGTGTGATAGAGTAGAAAACATATTTCAAATCAACTTCATACGAATTCCTTATATATCTATGGTGATATGGACCATAAGTCTCTACCTGGCAGCCGTAAAGTGCCGGACTATAAGGAAAGTCTTTTCTATATGCTGTTTGTGTATGGAGACTTTCCCTATTTTTAGAGAATGTCTTCATACACTTTTTTTATTTTTTCGAGAGGTCAGACATCATACGACGTAACTGAGAATTCGTTGAAGATAACATGTTGGAGGATTGGTATTGTGAGTTTAGTATATGGCGTCTTATCATTACTTGGAGTTCTATTTTTAGCATGGTTGTTGAGCAGTAATCGCTCAAGCATTCAATGGCGTACCATTATTATTGGGATTTGCCTTGAGTTCCTGCTTGTCTTATTTGTATTAAAAGTCCCATTTGGACAAACCATTTTGAAAAAAGCTGCCTTAGGCGTACAGAAAGTCATCGACTACAGCAATGAAGGAATCATGTTCGTATTCGGTGGATTTTTTGAGAAAGGGACGAACATTTCATTTGTCTTCGCAATCAATGTTCTGGGTGCGATCATCTTTATTTCTGCACTCATTTCAGCACTTTATTACTTACGCATCATCCCATTCTTTGTAAAATATATCGGAATCGGTTTGGGTAAGATCCTTGGGACAACCAAAGTTGAGTCATTTAATGCGATCGGAAATTCTTTTCTTGGTTTGGCTGAGGCGCCCCTGTTGATTAAGCCTTATTTAGCGAAGCTGACTCGTTCAGAACTTTTTGCCGTGATGGTTGGGGGAACAGCCTCAGCAAGCGGAGCGATATTAATCGGATACTCATTGATGGGAATCGACATGAAATTCCTTCTTCTATCTGTCTTTAGTGTGCCGATCGTCTCTCTTGTGATGGCCAAAATCATAGAGCCTGAAACGGAAGAATCCAAGACGAATGGAGATATTTCGTTAGGGAAAACCACTCATACGAACGTATTCGAAGCGATTTCTGAAGGTGCCCTTAGTGGTACACAGCTGGCCATCAATATTGGCGGCCTGCTCATCGCGTTCATCGGGATCCTCGCTCTCGTCAACGGATTGCTGGGTGCCGTCGATCTGAGTCTTTCCACGGTCTTCGGCTACCTGTTCTACCCACTGGCACTACTCGTCGGTATTCCAATGGATGAAGCGTTCCGTGCTGCCTCCATCATCGGGACGAAGCTTTCAGTGAATGAATTCGTCGCATACAAAGAGCTTTCAGGAATGATGAACGAGCTTTCCCCTAAGACCATTGCGATTCTATCCGTTGCTCTTTGTAACTTTGCGAATCTGTCTTCGATCGGACAATTGATTGTCGGATTGGGTTCTTTAGAGCCGACACAACGTCCGATGGTTTCTAAGTTAAGCTTGAAAGCCATCATTGCAGGCACATTGGCGAGCTTCATAACGGCCATTGTTATTAGTATATTTCTATAATTTTTTCTCGCGTTTATGTTTCTTCCGACCGCCTTTAGTGAATAGTATAAGGTAGCAATCTTTTTGCACATTGATAACGGAAGGTGAATTCATTGAGAGAAAAAAAGTTTATGAAAGAAACGAAAACAAGTAAAACGACCCACGTTCTTCCACCCGACACCAACCATCACGGTACATTGTTTGGTGGAAAACTGATGGCCTATATAGACGACGTGGCCTCCATTGCCGCTACCCGTCACGCCCGCAAGCCCGTCGTAACGGCTTCAACAGATTCCGTCGACTTCCTGCAGCCCATCAAAGTCGGGGATGCCGTAACTTTGGAAGCGATGGTTACCTACACCGGACGCAGCTCCATGGAGGTTTGTGTGAAGGTCACTTCAGAGGTGCTCTTAACAGGAGAAACCAATGTGGCAGCCATCTCCTTCTTGACCTTTGTTGCTTTAGAAGGCAATAAACCAGCCGTCATTGCGGAAGTCGTACCGGAAACAGAAGAAGAAAAATGGCTGAACGAAACCGCAAAGAACCGTGCCGAGCACCGTAAAGCACGCAAAAAACATAGTCAGGAGCTTGCGGAGTTTTTCCGTAAAGCGTATTGATGAATGGGAGATGCTTGAAGAGAGCATCTCTTTTTTGTTGGGAAAGAACTTGAATTTGTCTGTACGCCGTTAAATGCTTGGATTTCGCCTTTATCTTGGATCCGATCTCATGCATCTTATTAATCGTTCGAGAATTCATAATCATAATTAAGACCGAGAATCACCCGCTCGCTGATATATGTGGAATTCCGCTGATATTTTGTGTTCCATACCCAAACTTTTCTGATTCTTCGTCCAAAATTCACCCCCTCCCCCTTTTCCGCTCATTTCATTTGCGATTCCACCCCAGAAAATTGTAATTTTCCATTTTAGTTACCGATATCCAAACCACACACTCACTCCTTTTAAACTTCAGTCACTCCCATAAACATTTTTTCCCTCCTCCCCTTCAAAATAGGTCCGTCCCTCCGATAATACAGAGGTACGGACATGTGAAGTGTCTCAACATTGACTTATTTGGAGGTAGCGTTTTGAAAAGAATAATCAGCATGTTTCTTCTTGTCATGCTTGTTGTGGCGGGATGTTCCACACCCATGACGGAAGAAGCGAGTATAGAAAAGCAGCAGAGTATCGGGATTCTTCTCTCTGACACAGGTCTGGGGGATGGATCGTTTAACGATTCGGCATTTAGAGGATTAGAAAAGGCACGGGATGAATTAGGTATTTTATTTGATTATAGAGAAGCACCGGACGGGAACTTTGAAGAAGCACTTCAGGAGCTTGTCGATCAGAAGCATGAGCTTGTGATCGGCCTTGGATTTTCGATTCAAGATGCGATTGAAAAGATTGCAAAAGAAAATCCTGACCAGAAATTTCTATTGATAGACGGATTTTCAGATGTGGATAATATCACATCCATTACGTTTAAAGAACATGAAGGCAGCTTCCTTCTCGGTATGGTGGCAGCTATGAAATCAAAAAGCAACACGATTGGATTCATTAGCGGGGCCGATGTTCCTGTAATTCAACGTTTTGAAAAAGGGTTCGAACAAGGGGCTCAGTACATCAATCCTTCCATAAAGGTATTGAAAGACAACGCCGACAACTTTGGTGACGCTGAGCTTGGCGGGAAAATAGCTGAAAACCAAATGAAACGAGGCGCTGATTTTATTTATCCTGCCGCTGGTTTTACAGGAGTGGGAGCGATTCAGGCTGCGCAAAAAGCAGGCATTTTATCTGGAGGGGTCGACTCGGATCAATATTTCATTGCCGAAAAATCGGTTGTCACGTCCATGGTCAAAAAAGTGGATAACGCGGTTTTCAACATTACAAAAGAACTCATTTCAAATCAAAAAATAGCTCAACAAGCCTATGAGCTGGGTCTCAAGGAAGACGGAGTGGGTTTAGCCCCCATTCGTGTCACCAGCTTGTCTCCTGAAGAAACAAAACAACTAGAAGACGCTAAAGACAAAATCATCTCTGGGGACATTACAATTAAATTGCAATAAATCTCATCTAAGGAGTATTCTCATGGCATTAAAAAAACGTTTACTGATTTTGGGACTTATCCCCCTTATCCTTTCGACGATTATCATTGGGTACATCGTCTCTCAATTGATTTCCCTTCAAAATTCTGCAAATGAAGATGTACAAGTGCTTCTTGAAACAGAGACATTGCGGGGAGATTTGATTGTGGCAAAGCAGGCACTATCCAATTACTCCGTCAATTCAACAGCAGAAAACAAGCAAATGGTAGAAGGTATGCTGGAAGAAACTTCTACGCAGATCTCAGTTTTGAAAAAGCTTTTGACAGTTAAAAATCAGCAAGAAACCCTTTCATCCATCGAGGGGAAATTCACAGATTTGAAGACTGCATCAGATGCAGCTCTCACTGAAATGAACAGAGCGGAGATCAAGCGCCAGTCTATCCGTATCTCCGGAGTCCTGAACGATATGTATCTATTAACGATACAAACAAATGAATGGTATCAAAATTTAGTAACAGAAAACAAGAGGCAAATTGAATTCATTGTATGGGTGTCGTTGATCGGATTTATCTTAACCATCATCCTCTCTATGGCAGCATCTATCTTACTGACACAACGGATTGTGAAGCCTTTAAACATTATGGTGGATAACGCTGAAAAGATGGCCAATGGAGATTTAACGATTTCAGTTGATTCGGTTAAAGAGAAAAACAGTAAATTTGAAGTGGACAAACTCCAAACGGCTTTTCACCATATGGTTCTGAATCTGCGAAGTACGGTTCAATCCGTCCATGATATCGGATCAAATGTAGAGAAGTTCACCCAGGATGTACGCTCACAAATGACGAGTTTGGCAGAAAGCAGCAACCAGGTGGCGGTTTCGACTGAAGAACTGGCAAAGGGAAGTCAATCCATCTCTGAAGACATCCAATCAACGGCTGCTTTAATGTCTCAGATGGGTGATGATTTCGCCCAGAATGTCAGACAAAGCGGAGAATCATCCGCTAGCAGTAAAGTAGCATTGGATTCGGTTGAGCATGGCCGGGCATCATTAAATAAGCAGCAGCAATTTGCTGAAATGATCGCCGATTCTTCTTCATCCATCATGGATTCCATCGAACATTTTGCTCAATATACCGGTGAAATTGAACATGCCTCCCATGCGGTCAGGGAAATTGCCGATCAAACAAATCTCTTGGCACTAAACGCAGCAATCGAAGCAGCCAGAGCCGGGGACGCAGGAAAAGGATTCGCTGTCGTTGCCCAGGAAGTCCGAAAACTGGCAGAAGACTCATCCGTTGCAACCGAGCGAATAAGTAACATGGTCGGAAATATCAAAAATGGCATCCACTCTATTATGGAAGCTTCCCAAAAGGGAAAATCCCTTTCTACTCAGCAAGTGGACTCCATGAGTGTGACAGAGCATGCGTTTAAAGATATCTCGGGAAATGTTTCAACCATTTATGAAAATTTAGTACAACTTGAAAATGGGATGGATGCTTCGAATAAACGTACCAATCAGGTGATTGCAGCCATTGAAAACATCTCGGCGATCACAGAGGAAACCGCTGCCGGAACTGAAGAGATTTCATCTTCGACAGAAGAGCAGCTGAGGTACTTCGAGCAAATGAATGAACAAGTAGGAAAATTGAACGAAATGACAGCAGAAATGAAAAAAGAATTGGAGCGATTTACGCTTTGATAATGGGAAAATGCCTCTTAGTGGGGCATTTTTTTGTTTGATAGATTGATATAGACGGAGTATCGGGTGTTCGTCGTTATATTTGGAATTTCGCCGTTAAAAATTGATTTTCGCCGTTATCTTGGATTACGTTCTCCTGCTGCTTATTAATCGAACGAGAATTCATAGGATTAATGAAGACAGCGATTCCGCCGTTCGCTGATAAAAGATGCGTTTTCGCTGAAATATCGAATATTCCGCAGATAAAATGTAAATTTCGCTGATATCTTGCATTCGATGCTTAAAACTCTCCTTCTTCACCGTCCTAAATCCATCCCCTCTTCTTTCATCCTATGGTAGTAAATGGGGTTTTCCAATTCCACCCAATATAAATGGAAATACCCAAATATAATTGTAATCAAAATTGCTACAAGAGTCCCATCTCTCACCCTTTCCCTCCATTTTCACCTAAGCACCATCCCATATGACCACCCCTGCGTCCTGAACGACCGCTTCACCACCATCCGACTACTCCAAACATCCCCATCTATATTACAGAACGTTTAAATTTTTTTAACGAACAAAAAAGTAAGGTCCGCCGCCGCATACTCCTACAGGTATAAAAAAGCCCTTCATCATACACTTTTACTTTTTTTAAAAACGTTTTCACTTCTGTCATACTTTGTAACAATTTGTCGGTGGTAAATATCTCCACCTTCATAACCCGCAAAAATCTCCTATACTGTATAGAAGGTTATACTGTCTAGAATTCTTATAGTTGGAGGAATATTGATGTTATCAAACTCTGAAATTGGTATCGATTTAGGAACTGCAAATATACTTGTTTATAGTAAAAATAAAGGAATTATACTTAATGAACCTTCTGTTGTCGCAATCGATACAGAGAATAAAACGGTATTGGCGGTTGGAACTGAAGCCAAGAGCATGATCGGGAAAACGCCAGGAAAGATCGTGGCTGTACGCCCGCTTAAAGATGGCGTTATTGCTGATTTTGACGTGACAACTGAAATGTTAAAACAAGTGATGAAAAAAGCGAGTAAAAAACTTGGATTCTCTATCCGCAAGCCAACGGTTGTCGTTTGTACGCCTTCTGGTGCAACAAGTGTCGAGAGAAGAGCGATTCAGGATGCAGTGAGAGGAAGCGGCGCGAAATCCGTGACACTTATTGAAGAACCTGTAGCTGCTGCAATCGGTGCTGACTTGCCTGTAGGTGAACCTGTTGCCAACGTAATCGTTGATATCGGTGGCGGAACGACAGAAGTAGCGATCATCTCTTATGGTGGCGTTGTTTCCTGTAACACGATCCGTATCGGCGGAGACCAAATGGATGAGGATATCGTTCAGTACGTTCGTAAACGCTACAATCTCCTGATTGGTGAAAGAACGGCAGAATTGGTAAAAATCGAAGTGGGTCAAGCGCTGATTGATCATGAAGAAAGAACGATGGATATTCGTGGACGTGACCTGGTTACCGGGCTTCCAAAAACGATCGAACTATCATCAAACGAAATTCAGGATGCGTTGAAAGAATCTCTTCTTCACATCTTGGAAACAATCCGTGCGACATTGGAAAATTGTCCTCCTGAACTAAGTGGGGACATCGTCGACCGTGGTGTGATTCTGACTGGTGGTGGAGCACTTCTGAACGGACTTCAAGATTGGCTAAGCCAGGAAATCGTCGTACCTGTTCACTTAGCTCCAAACCCGCTAGAATCAGTTGCAATCGGAACAGGACGTTCCCTATCCGTGATTCACAAATTACAAAAAGTAAAATAATATGAAGATATCCCCCATTTGGTTGGGGGATTTTTTTGTATAATCAACTCCAAAATCACCTATTTACCCCACTAACGATTTTTTCAAACATGCGTGATCCAAATTCTTATTTCATTCGTTAGCTTATTAAGCTTATTAAAATTGAGTTCAGCTCCGTTGTTTAGTATCCTTATTGTATTCATGTCAAAGATAAGGAGCGTACTATGCCCAATGAACGCAAGGATATAGAATTGTATCAACAAGTTTTAGCCAAAGATCCGACTGCATTACGACAGCTTTATCAACAATATGAAAAACTGATATATTCTTTCTCATACAAAATGACAGGGGACCGTGAAATTGCCGAAGAAGTGATTCAGGAAGTTTTCATGAAGCTCTGGAAAAAACACTCCCCTTATGATCACAGTAAAGGGAAATTTTCGTCCTGGTTGTTAACGATGACGAGGAATACTTGCCTCGATGCGATAAGGAAACGAAAGAAACATGAGTCTGTTGAATATATAGAGAAAGACTCCCTGCAGGTCACTTACGAAACTCCGGCCGACCAATTGGAATGGAAAGAAAAAGGAGCAGCGATTCGGGATTGTATCCAGTCGTTGAAAGACGATCAGCAAAACATTGTGCAATTATTCTATTATAAAGGATTGACTCAACAAACCATTGCCGATTCCACTGACATTCCACTCGGGACTGTCAAGGGAAGAATCCGCCTAGCACTAAAGCATTTACACACGTGTCTTAAAGGGAAAGGAGGTCAATTCGAATGACTACACAACAATGCGATCACTTACTGGATTACTACAACGGTCATTTATCTGAACTTGAGAAAGCCCAATTTGAAAAGCATCTTGAAAGCTGTCCCCAGTGTCAGGAAGAGCTTCATGAACTGGAGCAGTTAGCAGAATTCATGCCTTTCGCATCCGAAGTTGTCGAACCTCCTAAAGACCTGGAAGAACGTGTTTTTGCCAATATATTAGGTGAAGAGGAAGTGCATTCAAACGACGGGTCCCTCACCAGAAAGAAAAAGAAGTCATGGTTCTTCCCTTCTGTCGCGGCAGCTCTGGCACTTTCTTTAATCGGGAATGCTTATCTATTTACGCAACTTGAGGATCAGAACGAAGTGGTGGAACAAGCAACGATCGATCAGGTTGTGCAATATGTCGACCTCGCTGCAGTTAGTGGAAATGCCAAGGGTACGGCAAGTATCATCAAGCAAGGCCAACAAACGAGCATGGTTGTTCAAGCTTCTGAGCTTCAGGAGGTCTCAAATGAGGAAGTCTATCAGGTTTGGCTCATTAAAGATGACAAACCTGAACGTGCCGGAACATTTGTAACGAGCCAGGATGGAAAAGGCTCGGTCGTTTTCAAATTTAGTGAAGAATTATCGAAGAAAGATTGGGATACGGTGGCCATTACACTCGAACCGGATGCCAATAGCGAGCTTCCACAAGGAGAAATTGTGTTAGCTTCCGAAATTTAAAAATAGTTTTTCCTCGCCCGGCAGTTCAGTACTGCCGGGTATTTTTTATTATTAATAAAAAATTCTCACATATTCTTCGCACATCGAAATGTCAAAAAAATAGATCCAGGTAATTTAGCCCTGGCTATCAGGAGTTGCACAAAGGCTCTAAAGGTTTCACTATACTTCTTTCTACTCTTTTATTAAGGATACATAGTTACAGAAACTGTACTCTCTCGATACTATCAACTTACTTTTACCCATTTCTAAAAAAAGTGATCCAATTTTCAACTTCTGTCGTTATCTCTATGAAAATAAAAAAAAGGAGAGATTCGATTATGAAAATGAAAAAAAGTTATCTAGCGGTCCCTTTAAGCATGACATTACTAGTACCAACTGTAGGTACAGTTTCGGCACACAACGGTGAAGATCATTCACACGAGGCGAAAGTAGATACTCCAGCCGGAGAATTAAGAACTACCTTAGATCACTTACTGACTGAACATGCTTACTTAGCAGTCGAAGCCATGAGACGAGGAGCTGAAGGTGCTGAAGATTTTGATGCAGCAGCCGGGGCATTGAATGATAACGCAGCAGATTTGAAAGGAGCCATCGCTTCTGTATATGGTGAAGAAGCCGGCAACCAGTTTAATACAATCTGGACGAACCACATCGGATTCTTCGTTGACTATGTAAAAGCAACGGGTGCTGATGATCAAGCGGCGAAAGATGAAGCACTTGCAAATCTTGCAGGCTACAAAGAAGAGTTCTCTAATTTCCTGGAAACAGCAACGGGTGAACGCTTAAAATCTGATAGTCTGGCAGAAGGACTTCAAATGCATATCAACCAACTGATCGGTGCTTTTGATAGTTATGTAGCCGGGGACTATGAAAAGGCTTACGAATACGAGCGTGAAGCAATCGGTCATATGGGAATGGTATCAAAAGGATTATCAAGTGCGATCACGGATCAATATCCTGACAAGTTCGAAAATACGATGGCTGTAACACCGGCAACGGATTTACGTTCAACTCTTAACCACTTGTTAACAGAGCATGCTGCCCTTGCAACGATGGCGATGCAAAACGGGATTGACGGATCAGAAGATTTCGATGCTTCCGTTGGCGCCCTGAATGCAAATACTGAAGACCTGTCTGCAGCGATCGCTTCTGTATACGGTGAAGAAGCGGGTAACCAATTTAAAGATATGTGGTCCAAGCACATCGGATTCTTCGTTGATTATGTAGAAGCAACAGGTGCTGAAGATGATGAAGCAAAAGAAGAAGCCCTTAAAAACCTGGATGGATATCGTGCAGAATTCTCGAAATTCCTTGAAACAGCAACGGATGGCCGTTTGAAATCTGATGCCCTGGCAGAAGGACTTCAAATGCACGTGGATCAACTGGTTGGAGCATTCGATAGCTATGCAGCCGGGGATTACGAGAAATCCTGGGATCAAATCCGTATGGCGTATGAGCATATGCTGAATCCGGCAAAAGGTTTATCAGGAGCATTTGCTGACCAGTTCCCTGACAAATTCAAAGCCAATATGCCTTCAGAAATGCCCAACACTGGTATGGGCGGAACAGCAGGAAAAGAATTCCCGTTCGAATTCCTTCTTGCAGCCCTGCTGATCATCGCTGGTGGAACCACACTGGGAATGAGAAAATACGCTGTACACAAAAAATAATCTTAAAAGATGAGAGGGACGGACCTATTAAGGTCCGTCCCCCAGTGTGAAGATGAAAGGAGTGGCTTCACATAATATATACTATGAGGGTTGTACTACTTGTGCTTGTACTTTTGCCCATTTCTGCTTGTTCTGCAGGATTTAGTTCAAATTCTCAAGAGGAAAAAGAGAAAACGCAAACAACCGATAAGCAAGAGGGAAAGCCGAAAGCTCAAATGGCGAGTACCACCACTTCCCCGTCCCCATTGGCTGATACGATCATTAAAGATGAGTGAAGCGGAATGGTGCCAACGCCCATTGAAATCCCGGCACTGGTCGTTTATACCGAATTGAAGCAATAGACAAACAGCACGGACTCCTTCCGCTGCTGTTTTTTTATGGATATTTTTACAAGAAAGAGAAAACCTACTAGTAAGGAAGGTGAAAATGATGAACGAACAACAATTGGAAGATTTGTTTAGCTTTTATGGATATGAGGATCTATACAAGCGATTCAAGACGCCTCTTTATGTGACCGGCATTATGGATGATGCTGACACAGAATTAGTTGAGGATTTCTTTGAGAATTTCACATTCGATGGTCCTGTTTTATTTGATGAATTCAGGTTTTGGTTTCAATATTATGAAGTGTCCAAACGCCCGCCCTATACGTTTTAAAAAAAGCTGCTTTCTGTACGAAACAGAAAACAGCTCTCCTTAATAAGGCGCATCCTGATAGAAATAATTCGTCGAATTCCACGTATTGTCGTACTCTTTATGAAATATATGAGTCGTTGCCGGTGAGACAGGCGGTATCAGCCAGGTCCAATCCCCCGTCACATCACGATCGGCACTCTTCTCGTTCTCTTCAAACAAGCGGAATTGCTGGGCTGCCGTATGATGATCGACGATGCTGACCCCATCTTCTTTAAAGGAATGGAGTACGGCGATATTCAACTCGATCAGTGCTTTATCTTTCCACAACGTTGCCGCTCTAGACATATCCAACCCCATACAACTTGCTACTTTCGGCAAAAGATTATAGCGGTTTTCGTCTGCAAGGTTCCGTGCACCGATTTCCGTTTCCATATACCAGCCGTTAAACGGAGCTGCTTTATATGAGATGCCCCCGATCTTCAATTCCATATCAGAAATGATCGGGACTCCATACCACTTCAACCCGAGATCCCGAAACCAATCAAATTCCGGATGACGTAGAGGAACCTCCAACCTAAGTCGAGCTTCAATCTCTTTCCACTTTGGAGGTCCGTCCCCGATTTGCACTACGAAAGGCAGGACATCAAAGTGAGTCCCCTGCCCTTTCCAGCCGAGCTCTTCGCATTTCTTGGTAAACTCAATGGAATGTGGATCCCCTATATATTGCCCATCCTCCACATAGCCGGCATATCTGATCAACTGATGATTCCATAATCGGATGTCAGGCTGATGTGGCTGAGAGGGTCTGAAGATGGTAATCGTCGGACGTATTCTACCGTTATTAGAAGCATAGTCAAGGTGGCGCTCTAACGCTCCCCACACCTCATCCTCCGTCGACGCTTCCCTTTCGTCAAACACGTTCAGCGAATTCCAGAACAACCGGCCAATACAGCGATTGCTGTTTCTCCACGCCATTTTGGCTCCGTGCACTAGCTCTTCTGTCGTATGAGTATAGGTTCCTTCTGTTCTTAGTTCATCTTCTATTTGTTGTAAGCGAATCACCATGTCTGATTCGCTTTTATTTAATTCCTGATAACATTGCTCAATGAAGGCCCTCGCCTCATCCAAATTCGGTGTCAATATAATCGCTTCCCTGCTTTCTTATTCAGCGCATACTGTACCTCCAAGTATACCATTTATCCTATCTTCTTTTCCTTTGTACATTTGAACAAGGATTGAATCTTAAAGAGTCAGTGCTTTCTCATAACAGCGATATTCCTGATGCCCCTCTGGTTTAGAAGTGAAATAGACTGAACCCCGGTACCCATAGTCCATTTTTTCATACAAGTAATTGGCCCCCGTATTTCTTGAATATGCATCTAACCGGATGCTCCCGAATCCTCTTTCACGAGCAAGCTCTTCACACTTCTCCATGAATACTTTGCCCAATCCATTTCCCTGCTGAAAGGGATCAAGAAACAATGCATGAATGACCCACTCGTTCGCAAATCTCCATGGAATCTCGGACCATTCCGGGGACTGCCATTCATTCAGGGTCACGGATCCTGCTATTGATTCATCTATCATGAATACATAAAGATTTCCATTTAACATTTCTTCTTCAAAATATTCCCGGCTTGGGTAGTGATCATTCCATTGAAGCAATCCCTTTTCATCCAGATCTTTTTTACATCTCAGGTAAACGTCCATAATGGTGTCGAGATGGTCAGGGTTCGCTTGCTTTAGTTGTATGCTCATTTTATTTCCTCTTCTTATCATTGAATTTATGTACTCTTCTAGTGTTTCTTGATGATATGATGGTTATACTTAACCCCCACAACCAATCTTTCACGGATCATGAGAGAGATGATCCCTTCAGCTTTTCTGCCACTCTCTCTCCGGCTGAAATTCCAGATAAATAAGCACTTTCAAACCGTGTTCGTCCTGCTTCATCATTTTCTCTCAAAAAAACATCTCCACAAACCATAACCCGCTGATTACTTCCAAGTTCGACATAAGGAGAGCGAACGACTTCTTCTGCTTCTGCGTATTTCCAACGTTTCAATTGAGCATCAACTATTTGATTTCCCTCTCCGAGATGAAGTGCTGCAACCTCCTGAATTTCAGCCAAAATGGCGTCGTCCTCAAGGTCAAAGCGCTTTTTCGACCAGGCTCCCGTCATATACACACTCACCGTTACTGTTGAAGAAATTCCTTTCTTTTGATGATCCACCACCCGTTCTACTCCCGGTGACAACTGTTCGTCTTTATGTCCAGGTGCAGGTACCATGCTCTCCTTACCAAAGGTGAACATACCTACAAAGCATGGAGCGAACGTGATATGCTTTAGCTCCGTGCTCTCGATTTCAGATAGCAGTGTAAGCGCCTGAGGTACAGGGGCAGTTGCGATAATATGCTCCCCAATGATTTTTTCACCATTATCCAGTTCCACTTCCAGAGGTCCGTCCCTCCCATCACGGATGGAAGAGACTTTTGTGTTGAGCATTATAGGAAGTGTTTCGGCCAGTCTTTTGGCCAGGGCGTTCATTCCATTGACGGAGGTGTATCGCGGGTAGGGGTTGCCGAACCACCTTTTGATCCAGCCAGCATGTAGCCATTTCTCAACGTCTGTTTGAAGTTCTGTGGAACGCACCGTGAAGAATTGCGCGCCGTGATCCGCTTTTCCGTCTTGAATCCGTCTCGTGGCGAGTCTCCCTCCGACACTTCTACTTTTTTCAATGATGATGATATCCGTTATTCCTTTATTCATTAACGTTTTGGCTGCCATGATCCCTGACAGGCCGCCACCGATGATGATCACTTCTTTTTTCGACATTCATTCTCATCCTCTCTTCCTTCATTATACTAAGGTCATTGGAAATATTGGAAGGGAGATGACCCTGTCGTCATCCCCCTCCTCTTTCACTAGCCCATTAATTCTTCCAACTCCTGATACATGTTGTTTCGCTCCTGCTCTTTCTGTTCTTTTTCCTTATACAGTTCCTGAAGGATGTCTAAATCCCTTTGTATAAGAAGCATCTCTTCAATGGCAAAAATCTCTTCTTCAACCCGTTCCAGCTCAGCTTCCACTTCTTCCATCGTCCGCGACGGTTTTTCCGGTACCGCTTTAGAAGGTGCTTCTTTTTTCACTTCTGCTGCAGGAACCTCCTGTGGAACAATTTCAGGGAGCTTTTCCTTTGCCCAGCTATAAGGACCATCAAAGAAATAAAGTTCGCCCTTATGAATCCAATACGTTTTCTTAAATAACTTATTTAAAAAATACCGGTCATGAGATACAGCCAGAATCGTGCCTTTAAAGTCCTCCAGGGCGTCCTCCAACACTTCTCGCGAGTCGATATCCAGATGGTTCGTCGGCTCATCAAGGACAAGGAAGTTAATGTCCTGGTGCATCAATTGGGCAAGGCGGAGTCTCATTTTTTCCCCACCGCTCAGCTGGCCTACTTTCCTGAACACATTCGGTCCATAAAATAAAAATTTAGCTAGAATATGCCGGGCATCCCCCTCTGTCACTGGAACCTCTTCCCGGAACGCATCAATCAAACGAACACTTGGATCCGCCACCGTAAAGTGCTGGGAAAGGTAGCCTAATTTCACGTTGCTTCCGACTTTCACAACACCTGCATCGGCGGTCTCTTCTCCGAGCAGCATTCTGATAATCGTTGATTTACCGGTTCCATTCTGTCCGACAATCGCAGTACGATCCTTGAAATGGACGAGGAGATCGGCGCCACTGAACAAGCTTTTGTCTCCATAAGCCTTTGAAGCACCCTCCATGGAAAACACGATTTTCCCGCTTCGATCCGTTTCCTCAAATTCCAATCCCATCTTCTTACGGTCCAGAACCGGGCGCTTGATCTTCTCCATCCGTTCTAACGCCCTCTCCATGTTACGTGCCCGTTTATGCAAAGCTTCGTTAGGAGGATTAGCCTGATTTGCCCATTCCCTTAACCGTTTGATCGCTTCCTTCATTTTCTTTATTTTCTTCTGTTGCTCCTGATAGGCTTGAAATTCAATCATCAAACGTTCTTCCTTTTCCTTCACAAAACCGGAGTAATTTGTATGATAAATCGTCAATTCCCCGTCCTCTAAGTCATACACCTTCGTAATCACGTTATCGAGAAAATAGCGATCATGGGAAATACAGACGACGGTGCCCTCATACTCTCTCAAAAAATCCTCCAGCCATTCCACGGCTCCAATATCCAGGTGGTTCGTCGGTTCATCAAGGAGCAGGAGATCAGGCTTTTGCAAAAGTATCAAGCCTAAGCAAAGCTTGGTTTGTTCCCCTCCGCTACAGTCATTGAAGTCCTTATCGACCAGTTCACTGATATCCAATCCATTGACGATTTTTGAAATATTGGATTCAATTTCATATCCCCCGGCAAGGGTGAATCCGTCCTGAATTTTTCCGTATTCTTCTAATAAACGGTTGAGAGTGTCAGCATCCAGCTCCGTCCCCATTTGGATCTCTAACTCTTTTAATCGCTCACCGGTCTTGATTAAATCGGAAAATGCGGAGCGTAACACGTCGAGTCCTTTCGTCCCTTCCGGATAGTGAGGGATTTGTGCAAGATAACCTACCCTGGCTCCCTTTTTCAAATGAACTAGACCTTTATCAGGGGATTCGACCCCTGACAATAATTTAAATATCGTCGTTTTCCCCGTCCCATTTCTGCCAACGAGCCCGATCCTTGCTCTTTCCGGTATCTCAAAGGATAAATCCTCAAATATTAAATGTCCTCCAAACATCTTGCTTAATTCCTGTGCACTGCATAGTATCATTTTCCTCTTCCTTTCGTTCATCTATTTTAAGGTAAGAGGTTCCGTTATGATCACAAAAAAGCCATGGGGAAGCAGAAGGCTCACCCATGGCTGATCGAAGTGCGCTGGCACTTCCCCCTTTTAGAAAAGAAGGCATAAAAAAAGAGAGCGAAAACGCCCCCTTTTTCCGATTCTTTATAGAAAAGTGATTGGAATTGAGACCTCTTACCGTTCAGTATTCATATTTATTTGCTGCAAAAGGGCATACGTGTCCCCTTGAAGGCAAATACATGAAAAATTGCACGGCAAATGTAAATATAGTCTAAATACTTCCCACGCAATCCTACAGAACGATTCATCTCAATTCCACCTCCTTTTCCATTAAACGTTAGTTAATATCACCATTATATAATTATTCTGAAAGCATTTGCAATGTGTTTATTCCTTTTTATATAAAAATCTTGAAAGCACAAGACCGATCACTCCGATTGGAATCAGGATCATGGCACGGATCGTGAAATCCAGGAACACGAGATCTGCCAGGAAGAATTTCACCAGTGCCAGAGCTAAAAAACTGATCCCCACCCAGCGGTAAAAGGCGTCCTTCCTGCTTTCACCGAAGATGAGATAAGCAATGGACAGAGCGGCAATTGCTACGGTGAAGGCGGTGGTTCGCGGGGTATAATCCCAGCCGATTACAATAAAGTCCGTCAAACGTAACACGAAGAACATCACAATCCCTGTCAACACCACTTTAATCGGCGTTGTCGACACGTTTAAGAAAAAGGACTCATTTTTATTATAATGGGAAAACAGATATACATACCCAAAAGCGATCACAAAAATCGGCAGCTCAATCGTAAAGAAATCATCGGATGCACCGACCAGCACCCAGAGGAATGAACACATCATCAAAAGAATGGAAGCAACCAAACCAAGATAGCTTTCCCTTCTTCCCGCAAGCCATAGAAGGGCAGTTGCCTGAAGGCCGACTAAGACAAAGCGCCAATCGTATTCGAATAGTTCAAATAAGAAGAGGAGCACATGCAGGAAACCCAAGACCAGCAGAACATCCTTTGTTTGTTTCTTTTCCTTCGGTTCAATGAACGATACGCCGATATACACCGCTGCGAAAGTCACATAATAAAAGAGTGGGATCGCTGCGTAAATATCATTCAATAATCCGAGAAGGATGAATGACCCTGACACTAGAGCTGGAATCATTTCGGCACTCACCCGTTCATCGCGGCCCAGCACGATCAACAGTAAAACATAGGCGTGCTGAATCGCAAATGGAATCAGAACGGTCAGCGTCATCGCCCCTACCCCAAAGGCCGCAAAGAAAAACAATGAGAAATATAGTAAGTAATAATGTATATTCCAGGCAATCCGGTATCGTTTCACCGTACTGAACGTCATTAACACAAAGAACAATACTAACTCATATCCGTAAAACAACCACTCATTCCGTTCGTCCCCTGCGAAAATAAACGGAAACAGATACGCTCCTGCCCCTATCAAGCACAAAATCACTTCAGAACCATGCTTATGAGAAGTCCACAGTCCGACAGAAATAATGACGAGTAGTAGTAGATTCGTAATGAGTCCGCCTATATATCCATACAAAATGTTTGCTGAGAATAACGTAATGATCGCAAGGACGATGCTCCCCGATAGCAGCGTGAGGGCTAATTTCCTCTGATCCCTGATATACCGCTCTCCCAAATAATACATCACGATACTGATGACAGCACCCGTTAACACCCTTAAACCGGGCGTAACCCAGCCATTTTGAGAAGCTGCCATAAAACCCCAGATACTTCCTATCAATAGAACAAATAGAAACACTTTTGGAAGCCAGCGTTCCACTGAAAAGTCGAAGGGCTCTTTCTCAATGAATGGCTCCTTTTCTCCAGCAGGGAACTGCTTTTCAGGTTCCGTAAACACTTCTGCTTTTTGGATGACAGGCGCTTCACTTTCGCTCTTCGCTTGTATCAACTGCCTTTTCACAAGGTATAGCTCTCTTTCCAAAGTGCTGATTTTCCGTTCCAGGCGTTCAAACTCTTCTTTCTCCATATTTCCACCCCCTACCTTTTATTTATACAGGAAAAGGGTAATATTTTCCTTTATTTTTTGTGAGGTTAAAAATTTTTTTGAGCATAAAAATGCCCCACCTTCTGTATAAAAGGTGGAGCATGGTTTCTATGCCAGTCGTTTAAAGTTTTGACCGAGTATTTCATTCATCGTATGGACGGTGATGAAGGCACGATTATCGACTTGGGTAATGAATCCTTTTAACTTGGAAAAGTCCTTGCGACCAAGGATGGTCGTGATGACTTCCTTTTCGTCGGAAGTGAAGGCTCCCGTTGCCGTATGAATCGTCGCTCCTTTTCCCAGTTCATGAACGATATAAGACTTGATCTCATCGCTGTAGCGGCTGATGATCACAATCTCTTTATTTGAATTAAATTGTTGCAATGCATAATCGATGACCAGTCCGTTCAGGATGACACCGAAGAATGCATACATTCCGACTTGCGGTCCGAATAGTACGGCTGAGGACATGGCGATTGATAAATCTGCCAGTAAAACGCCTCTGCCTACATCTATATTGAAATATTTATTAAAGATCAGGGCCACAATATCCGTTCCACCAGTAGATGCCTGCTGGTTGAACACAATGGCCATACCGGTTGCGGCAATGCATTGACCGATAATCAATTGAATCAAAATATCATCACTTAATGGCGCACTCATCGGAGCAAATCTCTCTAATAACCAAACATAGAATGAAAGGGCGAAACTTGCGTAAATGGTTTTCGCACCGAAATTAAAGCCGAGAAAGATCACACCGACGATAAATAACACGATATTGATTATGATCATGAACAGTCCAAGTGATAACCCTGGAAACAGATCGTTCATGATGATTGACAATCCACTTACTCCCCCTGTCGCTAAATTATTAGGCGATAAGAAAAAATGGACATTCACCGAAACAAGAAATGCTCCAAGATTCATCATTAAGAAGGAAAATATTCTTTGTCGCATCACCGCAACCTCCTTTTTCTTTTAAATTTTTTTGGTTTTCCGTAAATAGTTGAACAACGGGATTATAAAGCCCATCAAGACCCTTTGTAAAGGGGATCCGGTCAAAAAAATAAGGTTTAATAATTGTGAAAATTGGAAGGGTTTACAGATGTGATGAAGATGGGGTTTTGGTTTAAGGGTCAACAATTAGGGTATAGTGGGGATTTTAGCTTCCACCTCAAAAAAGCTCCCTTCACCAAAGAAGAGAGCTTTCGTTCATCCAAATTGTTTCCGATTCCGGGCAGGTCCCATATGAAACTGTGGAATGGCAATCCCGATCAGGATCAGGAGGATTCCTATGAACTGCAATAATACCACTTGTTCATGTAGAATCCACATGGCTGCCAGTATAGCAGCCGGAAGTTCCGCTGCACCGACAATCGTCGAGAGACTCGAGTCGAGGTGTGGAGTACCTATCGCGAAAAAGACGACGGGAAAGATACTTCCGAAGATGCCGACGAGTAGTCCAAAGTCAGCCATTTCAACAATCTGAACAGGTTCCCGAATGAAAGAAGGACGAAACGCAATGAGGACTACAAGTAACCCGCCAAGGGTAATCATCATGCTCTTTTGAATCGTAGGCACTTCTTTCGCCACCTTGCCGCTGAAGAAAATAAACAGGGCAAATGTAATGGCTGCAAAGAAGCCGAAGAGAATTCCCATACCGTTTTCAGACCAACTGAAGCGTTCAGAAGAAAGGACCCCTCCTGCAAGCAAAGTTCCCATCCACAGAAATACAACGGAAAACAGCTTCTTATTGGAAGGGAATTTTTTTAAATAAATCGATTCAATCAAAACGCCGATCCATGTGAATTGGAACAACATGACAACCGCAATGGAAGCAGGAACTTCATGAAGGCTGAGCCCATAAAAGATCCCCGTCAAGCTAAGAAGGATTCCGACTCCGAAGAGCGAGACACAGTGCTTCTTAGTCATCTTTATTTTTTTAGTAAAAAGGAAGGCCAGGAATAACATAGCCACTCCAAATAAATACTGTATACCCGTTACATCCGAAACAGAGTAGCCTTCAGCAAATCCGAGCTTCACGACAGAAGCATGAATCCCGTAAGAACTTGCTCCAATTAATACACAAAGAGATGCGTTTAACGGCTTCATCCCTCTCCCTCCTTTTCTATCTCCTTCCGCAAGTATAATCACGTAAATTTATTTCGGCAATAGAAATATTCGCTATCGTTAAACAAAAAAAGAACGATTCCTGAAGCAGAATCGTCCTTCCTATCTTATCGATTATCAATCTTTTCCGGATACAAATCATGGTTCATCAAGCGGTGGTCTGCCATCGTTTCATATTTCGTACCCGGCTTACCGTAGTTACAGTATGGATCAATGCTGATTCCGCCGCGTGGGGTGAATTTCCCCCACACTTCGATGTAGCGTGGATCCATTAATTCGATGAGGTCATTCATGATGATGTTCATGCAGTCTTCATGGAAGTCACCATGATTTCTGAAGCTGAATAAGTAAAGCTTGAGTGATTTGCTTTCCACCATCTTTTCACCTGGTATATAGCTGATGTAGATGGTAGCGAAGTCCGGTTGACCTGTTTTCGGGCATAGGCTTGTGAATTCCGGACAGTTGAATTTCACAAAATAATCCCGGTTCGGATGCTTATTATCGAATGCTTCCAAAATGTGTGGAGCGTACTCGAATAAGTAATTTGTTCCTTGATTTCCTAATAATGATAGATCTGTTAAATCTTCGTCTTTTCTTCCTGACATGTGAAAATCCTCCCCTTCAGAGTGCCTCGAATGAAGGAGGACATAGCATTAGCCTAAGAATCGGAATAACAGGCAGTAAAATTGCAAAAATTGTACTATCCTGTTACGCTTTAATGATAACATGCTTTAGAAAACCTCATGTTAGATTCATAGAACCATAGTTTTTTATAGAGGGTTAATGCTATGAACCTCTCTCAGGTACTTGAGCGCCAATTAGTGTTACAGAGGTTATACTAAATAAGAATTTAGGGAAAGTCAATCCAATTATTGATTGAAATTTGTAGCAGGAATTTCAATTCTATCTATTGAATATAGTAATTGGTATTTTTGCTAGGAGTGATCATAAATGAATCAGCTGGTCAAGGCTTTCACCAAGTCTATTCTCGCGGGAGACGTGCATTCATTAATGGAATTACATTCGTCTTCTATTCACTCAAAAATAGATAATTTTACTTTTTACGAGAAAATTATTAAACCATCTATGTATAGAATCGGTGATCTTTGGGAGAAAAATCAAATTACCGTTGCAGATGAGCATCTGGCTACTGCAACCCTTAAATATTTACTTGCTACCGTATTTACCCATCAAGAAGCTTTGGAAAACCATCCTAAAGCTCTTTTATTTTGTATAGAAGGTGAACATCACAGTTTAGGACTTGAGCTTGCGAACGAAGTGTTCAAAGAAAAGCGATGGAATACTCGTTACTTAGGAGCCAATGTGCCTGTCAAAGATGCCTTAACCTTTATTAGTGCCTGGAAACCTCATGCCATTGGAATATCCATCGGCATGACGACAGAACTGACACGATTGAAAGAGTGCATCGAAGAGATCAGAGAGCAAAATCAAGAGATTGAAATTCTAGTCGGAGGCCGATTGATTTCAAACTATACCCTCGATTTTCTGGAAAAATCACAGGTAGAAAGCTTTAATGACTTGTTAGAGCTCAATGAGTATCTGACGGATATGTCTGAACTGCTTGTTTCGAAAAAAGGCTAGCTCCTTCATCATATTTAGCCAAACTTAATAAGGTTAAACTGAATGTTATCCCACATGAAACCTTCTCTGAAGAGAGGAACGGGGCAATGACGTCCATTTACCTTTCCCAAAGGAGTGATCATGTGGAAAACCTGCATTTATGCCCGATACCTTATCTACTATTGGATAGGCAACTTAATTTAATTGATGCTTCGAATTCAGGTTATGACTTTTTAAAATCCGGAAAAAACTTCATGTCTATTGTAGAAGACGAAAGCTCGCCAAAGTTCGCACGGATTATTCATAAAAATTCCTCAGGTGAAATGGAATTGAATCTGAAGAGAAATGATTCATTCGAGCTGTTTGATATATTCTATCAGTTTTCAGATATGCAGCAATATTTCCATGTTGCCGTCATTTCTAAAGACGTTCAATACAAGAAAGTGTCAGATCAAATGAATGGCTTATTTGATCTTATGGGTAAGTCCACGTATCCACGAAAAGAACCGAATTTGACAGAAGTATTGGCCAAAGTATCTTCTCTTTATTTGAAGCTTTCTAATACGTCTGATTGGAATCGACAAGAAATTATGGATAAAATAAAAGAGATAGAAAATCACCTTCAGCAAAATGTGAAGTGATAATAAATTTTATAGGAGAAGACAATATGACTTTATTAACGAACATACTTGATTACAACCAACAGTTTGTACAAGAACAATCGTACGAAGAGTACAGAACAACCAAGTTTCCAGACAAACGCTTAGTCATTCTAACTTGTATGGATACCCGTTTAGTAGAGCTTCTGCCTAAATCCATGAACATGAAAAATGGCGACGTGAAAGTTGTCAAAAATGCCGGTGCGGTCGTGAGCCATCCGTTCGGCAGTATTATGCGCAGCCTGCTCGTTGCGGTATATGAACTCCAGGCAGATGAAGTACTCGTGATCGGTCACCATGACTGCGGAATGAGCGCCATCAACAGCCATCAAATCCTGGACAAAATGAAGGACCGTGGGATTCCAGAAGAAACACTCGACACCGTCAACTACTCCGGAATCGACCTCCACGACTGGCTGAAAGGCTTCAGCTCAGTACAGGAAAGCGTCGCCCACAGCGTCGACATGATCAAGAATCATCCGTTGATGGATAAAAACATTCCCGTGCACGGATTGGTCATCAGTCCCGAAACAGGGAAGCTGGATTTGGTCGTTGAGGGTTACTAAAAAAACTTGACCTATTCAGTCGACCAACATAACCTTCCCCTGAAGGTATTACACCTTCAGGGGGTTTTTCACGTCACATTGAGGGACGGACCTCCAGTTTCCACATAAGGCCCATCCCTATAGCATTCTTGCCATTTAATTATAAATTAAAGGTCCGTCCCTCCAGAGAAATTCTTCAATTCCTTCAGGATCGGCATCTTCTCCATTTCTTCTTCGCTTACGTGGTCCCATTCGATGCCCTGTGGTTTTGGGTATGGGGTGCGGGTTTCCGTGATGCCTGCTTCGGTGATGATCCAGTCGACGGCCAGGTCATAGGAATCCCTAGGGATGTCATCTCCTACAAGCTGCTCACTGTTTATGGTCGTGATGACCGGCACCGGGTTGTTTCCGATTTCACGCAGGATGGCGTATTCACGATCGGCATACCCCTCTCCTTTTCCAAGTCTTCTTCCATCACGATGAATCGCAACGGAACCGACCACTATCAAGTCAATGGGAGGTATATCTGTGAGCGGTACGACTTTACCATATGTATTCATATGCTTGATGCTCGCTGCCTTTCTCTCTTCTCCCCGGGGCACCCATTCAGGCTTAATCATGACAAATCCGTCCTTTAAGCGCGGCGTTGGAATGAGTAAAATCTTCCCGTCCTTCAACACAGTTGCGCGAAGTGGGAGCTGAGGTGCATCCGGATTCACCTTTACGACCTCGGCATCCTTGTAAATATCCATATTCCGAACTAAAGAAGCAGCTTTTTCAGCTCCTTTGAAATTTGGAATCCTGCCCGTTAGAGGAAATGGAAAAGCGCCTAATTTTCTCTCTGTCAACCGATTCCATACCTTATGCCTAATTTCATCTTTCTCACTCATACTTTTTTCTCCCCTTTGTTAAAGAAATTATGGAAACAGGTACTAATTTCCCGATTCTTCCGGAAAAATCAACTCAGAATAAAACCATTCAACTTCATTATACATAGTGCCGCTATTATTCTTATCATCTTAATGTCTATTAAACCATTTTAATCTGAGTCGCCAGCCTGCTTGATGTGGGCTGGTTTTTTTGAATGTGTGCCGGGAACCGGTTCATTTTCCATTGAACTCCCCATTTTATGTTAAACGGTCCCTTCAAATAAAGAGGTTGCAGGGTCTCATCGGCCTAAATCCATGACCCCCGGCATTGCTTTTGACACGTGACCCTGGTCTGCAATTTCATATATTGATACATAAGAAAAGCATGCCTCCCTTTTCGACTATGGGGGTTGATTTCATTTTTCAGCTTCCTCATGAACATCCGATCACACTGGCAGCTTGGACCGTATCGCTCATAGCACAGGTCATGGGCCTTGCATGCTGCGTCGACTGAATTGACAGGGGCACCGGGTCCGCTGCATCCTGGTCCGCACCATTTGTATTCCGGGAAAATACACAGATTTGGAACTGTCTTATTTCTTCTCATATCCATCGTCCTTTCTACTCACTCTGCACAATAGTACGTTTTGTTTCTCACATAAAGGGAAATACACTCCATGTAAGCAAAAATAAATTACTATACTGTATGTATTTCAATCTGGTTAGGATTGTCCTAACGCCTATCTGACTGGAAAGAATACAATAGGAGGAATGAATAATGGCAACTTTTCAATTAAATGATACGGTACCAAATTTCACGCTCCCGGCAGTTTCAGGTGAAACGTTCTCATTTGAGGACCATCAAAAAGAACATCAAAGCTGGCATCTCATCGTTTTCTTCAGGGGTTCATGGTGTCCGGTATGTCAGGAAGAACTTAGAGAATTACAAGCTAACAAAGAGGATTTTGAAAAACACAATGTTCACATACTTGCGATTTCCAGTGATAAAATGGAAGACTTGCAGGAGTTTGCTAACAAAGAGGATTTAACTTTCCCCGTTTTAGCAGACGAAAAATTAGAGGCAATCAAAGCCTATGATGTATTCTATCACGGTGAAGATGCCCCTTATGAGGATCACGGACAACATGGTGAACCGGCTTACTTCCTTGTGAATGAAAAAGGACAAACCATGTACCAGCAAAGACAAACGAGCCCCTTTGGCCGTCCACATGCGAATGAACTGAGAAAAATCGTGAAGTATATTCAAAAAAACGTTAAATAATATCAGAAGAGGGACGGACCTTGTGCTACTCACCAAGGTCCGTCCCTCTTATTAATGCAAGCTCTAAACTTTTCCGGGCTTCCACTACTGTATGAGGCTGCTTCTCATGATAGCCGTAAAGAAGCAGGACGACGTTGGTGTAGATAGCTTTGAACCGTGCATATTCCAACTCGACTTCCTCTACCTCTCCATATTCTTCAAAAAACAAATCCCGCCCCGCAGGATTGAGATAACTGTACACGAGGTTTAAATCAATGGCTCGATGGCCAATATGCACGTCACCCCAATCCAGAATCCCTGATAAGATTCCATGCTCATTCACAACAATATTTTTAAAATGAAGGTCGCCGTGAACCAACGTGGTTTCTGAAGGTAATGGCTTTTTTGGTACGTGCTGAAGGTAGTCTTTTAACTTTTCAACCTGGTGAAGAAGATTTAGTTCTTCGATTTCATGAATGTTTTTTTCCAAGGTCGTGATCCGTTTTTTAACATCTAAACGATTCAATTCATCATTAGATACTCCCCGTTTCACTGCCTCTGATACATCCGTCAGATGAAGTTTCTTAAGAAACCATGCCAATTTAAGGGCTGAATTCCCTTCTCTAACCACCTCATGTGCCCGGGATGGAATCATTCCTTCAACAAACCGGTAGCCTAGAAAGGGCCATTTGTATTGAGGGGAAGGCTTTCCAAAAAAGGTCGGAACCGGAATTCGGAGTCCGAGACTCTTTTCATCGAGCAATGGCAAAAGCTTTCCTTCTGTTTCCAAAAGCTTCACGGCTATACCCCGCCTTGGAAACCGAAAGACCCAATCGTTGTTCACTTTCATAACCGTATTATCGAATCCATAGTCAATGATTTCCATTCTTGATAGAGGAAGTTCCGGAAACTGATTTCCGATCAATAATCTTGCCTGGTCAATCGTGACCTCCACCTCCGCTTCCCAACTATTAGCCACATTCACCCCGCCTTTCTCAAGTGTTATTCTTTGTAGAACCTAAACTCCATGTGATAAGTTTCAAGTAATCGGAAAATATATTCCAGATTAAATTACGAGGAGGAATCACGATGTTACCTGAAAAGCAGCAACAAATTCAATTAGTCTCCCGTCCTGAAGGAATGCCTGTAAAAGAGGATTTCAACTTCAAAGAGATTGAAATTCCTAAACCATCCAAAGGTCAAGTATTAGTCAAAACTCTTTATCTTTCCGTGGATCCTTATATGCGGGGCAGAATGTCTGATGCCAAGTCGTATGTAGAACCATTCCAGTTAAACGAAGCGTTGGCTGGCGGAGCGGTTGGTGAAATCGTCGAGTCAGAATCCGGACATTTCCAAAAAGGCGATTTCGTTGTAGGAATGCTGCCTTGGCAGGAATATTCACTTGCCGATGAGAAGCAGGTTCGCTCCATCGATCCGAATGTCGCCCCTATCTCTACTCACCTTAGTATACTGGGAATGACTGGATTGACCGCTTACTTCGGCCTCCTTGACATCGGTCAGCCGAAAGAAGGCGAAACCGTGGTTGTATCCGGTGCTGCAGGTGCAGTCGGCTCTGTTGTCGGACAAATAGCCAAAATCAAAGGAGCCCGCGTTGTCGGGATTGCAGGTTCGGATGAAAAAGTGAGCTACCTGACAGATACGCTTGGATTCGACGAAGGAATCAACTACAAAACAACGGATAATATCTATGCTGCGTTAAAAGAAGCCTGTCCAAACGGCATTGATGTGTATTTCGAAAACGTTGGTGGCGAAATTGGTGACGCTGTCCTTAGTTTACTAAATAAACATGCACGTGTACCAGTGTGCGGAGCGATTTCTTCTTATAACAAAACAGATCGTGACCTGGGACCACGCGTTCAGACGAAATTGATCAAATCAAGCGCGCTCATGAAAGGCTTTGTCGTCAACGACTACAATGACCGCTTCAAAGAAGGCGCAACAGAGCTTGGCCAATGGCTTTCCCAAGGAAAACTCCAATACGAAGAAACCATCACAGAAGGCTTAGAAAACGTAACCGACGCCTTCCTCGGACTCTTCCAAGGTAAAAACATCGGCAAACAACTCGTCAAAATCGCAGAACCAAGCAAATAACCATTCTGAGGGACGGACCTCCATTTTCACTCCAATCCTATTAAACCAGCGTTTTGGTTGAAGGATTGAGTGGAAGAGGTCCGTCCCTCTTTCACTTTATTTTCCAGAAGCGAACCGAGAAACTCACTTAACCCCCTTTGTATCAAGGTCTTAGCTTAGTATATGAATGGAACGAGGTCCGTCCCTCGCACATCCACATGTTTACCCCTCCCCATTGAAAGGGAAAAGAAGAAGATATGATAAGAAAGAGTTCTACAAGGAGGAGTAATCGTGAAGAAGTATCAGTTGTATATTAATGGTGAGTTTGTGGATAGTACGTCGAAGGATACATTGGACGTGATCAATCCTGCGAATGAGGAGACGATTTCTTCCATTCAGATGGGAACGGAAGAGGATGTCAATCACGCGATTGATGCTGCTCATTCAGCCTTTCTGTCCTGGGAGAAGGTCCCTTCCAAGGAACGTGCTTCCTATTTATATAAAATAGCCGATAAGCTGGAAGAACGTAAAGAACAATTTGTTCAGATGCTGACAGAAGAAAACGGGAAGACATTGGATGCCTCGGAGGGTGAGCTCGATTTTGCCATCGAGTATTTCCGTTACATGGCAGGCTGGGCGTTAAGGTATGAAGGTGAAATCCTTGAAAGTGAACGCTCGAACGAAAACATACTTGTATACAAGAAACCGATCGGAGTCGTAGCAGGAATCGTTCCGTGGAACTTCCCGATGTTCATCCTGGCCAGGAAAGTTGCCCCTGCGATTGTGACAGGCTGTACGATCGTGATGAAACCGAGTCAATACACACCAAATACCGCATGTGAGTTCGCTAAGATCGTAGACGAAATCGGACTGCCAAAAGGAGTCTTTAATCTTGTAACCGGTAAAGGGTCCGATATCGGAAACCCAATGTCCAGTCACCCCAAAGTACGCATGGTGTCCATGACGGGAAGCTACCCGGCCGGTTCAATAGTGATGGAAGCAGCATCGAAGTCCATTACAAAAGTAAACCTGGAGCTGGGCGGTAAAGCCCCTGCCATCGTAACCAAGCATGCAAATATTGATCTTGCCGTTGAAAAGATCAAAACGTCCAGAATCACTAACTCCGGGCAGGCATGCACGAACGCGGAACGAGTGTATGTCCACGAGGATGTAGCAGAAGAATTCATCAGCAAAATGACCGAAGCGATGAAAAACACGACAGTCGGAGATCCGACAAACCGGGATAACGACATCGGACCTCTTGTGAATAAAGATCGACTTGAAACCGTAACTGAAATGGTCAATACAGCCGTTGAAGATGGAGCAAAAATCCTTACAGGCGGGAAACCGCTCAATATGGATAAAGGGTTCTACTACGAGCCTACCATTCTCGTAGATGTAAAACAGGATATGGAAATCATCCAGGAAGAGATCTTTGGACCCGTCCTTCCAATTATGACATACAAGGATTTTGATGAAGTGATCGAGCTTGCCAACGATACAGAATATGGTCTTTCTTCCTCGATTTTCAGTGAAAACCTCCATGAGATCATGAGGGCGGCGAATGAACTTAGATACGGCGAAACCTTCGTGAATCGTGAGAACTTTGAAGCCATCAATGGTTTCCACGCTGGTCGCGGTCAATCCGGAATCGGCGGAGCAGATGGAAAACACGGCCTTAACGAATACCTGGAAACTCATGTTGTTTATCTTGAGTACGATGAAAACTATAAAGGATAACAACCAATAGAAAAGCCTGCCTGCTTTAATTCTAAAAGCGGGCAGGCTTTTTCAATGGAGAGTTTTGCCCAACAAAAAAAGTCCTACTAAACAGTCAGGACTTTTCAAATCACAACAATATGATTAGGCAAGGATAAAGAAATTTGCTAATGCAAGTAATAATAGAATAATAGCAACTCCAGAACTCATCCAAAGAATATCGTTGAAATCCATTTTCAAATCGGCTAATTTATCCTTGTTTAGCAACGAACTTCACTCCCTTGAAGATTTTCAATAAATCCGATGACTTTAAAAATCGAAAGGTCCAATTTAGGATCTGTAGATGTTGAACAATGGGAGCACTCGATTTGATTGACATTCATCGTTGAACGGAATTCATTCTCACAGTGTGTGCACTCCAGTATATGAAAATCCTTTTTCTTACCCTTGCGATCAAATTGAATTCGCTCTCTACCTTGGTTAATATAGCTCACTTTATTCTCTCCCGTCGTGTGTTATTTAGTACATATTTACCCGATGGAAAGAACATAAAACATGATTTATCTGATTTCTTTAAGAAAATGGGCTTAAATGCACATTGGAGAGTTTATAGAAGTAAAAACTCCAATAAAAAAAGCAACCAGCCCCGGCTGGTTGCTACAATCGTTTCTCCATAAAATACTGACTCTGACCCTTAGGAAAATCGTTAAGGACTCCGAATTCCTTATACCCTAACTTTTTATAAAAATGAGGTGCTTGAAAGCTGAATGTATCTAGTATAACGAGATGGCATCCTTTCTCCCTGGCATACGCTTCTATCCGGTGAATCAGTTTGGATCCGTACCCTCCATGCCGATAGTCATCTGCCACCCACAGAAAATCAATATGGAGATGATGCCAGAACATTTCTCCGACCACTCCCCCAACGATTTCATCCTCATCGTTCCTCATAACAAAACTGATTTGCTCCAGAGGCGTCTTTGTCTCCTCATCTACTTGGGACATATTGTATTCAATCAATTTCTTACGTATGTAATCACTATCTTCCTGGACCCACTGTTTCACTATGTTCATTGGTGCGCCCTCCCCTCACTCCTATTTTTTCCTATTAAAATCCTTTCGTCAATTCCCTATTTTACAAAAAGATGTTTAAGAGGGATCACTACCGTTTATAAGAAAAGTAAGCATTCTATAAGGAGGAGTTCCATGTCTTTCAAAAAAACACTGAGCGTATTGGAAAACTTGTACTTACAGAAACCTGATAAGTTATTGACTGTTTATTTGAATACGGACCGCAGTGACCACGATCAGCAGGGCGGCGAATGGAAGATTGCCCTTAAAAACGGGTTCAACCGCCTTGAAGAATACCTTGAAAGTGCTCCCGAGGAAAAAGAAAGGCTTGAATCGATCCGCTCAAAAGTAGAAAATTATGTATATAGTTTAGAGCGTGAACTGCCAAGAAGTTTTATCATCTTCGCTTCAGCCGATAGCGGCATTTGGGAGACCTTTCTGCTTCAAGTACCGGTTGAAACAAATTTTTATTGGGAGGAAAATCCTCACCTGGATCAATTGAAATCCTTGCATAAAGAATATCCTTACACGGGATTGGTGCTTCTTCAGCAAAATCAAATCAAAATCCTCACCTCCGCCTTTGGAGAGATTCAGTCCAGTGAATTTATGGAATTCGATTTAGAAACAGATGATTGGCGAAAGCACGAAGGTCCCCATCACTCAGACGTAAGCATGGGAAGCGGCGGCGGAAAGGCTAATCAGCAGGAAGAATTCGAAAATCGCCTCAAAGCGAATCAACAGCGCTGGTGGAAAAGTCTCGGCAGCATCCTGGACAAAAAGGCCGCTGATGAGGAGTGGGAACGGATTCTACTCGTTGGCGATAAAGAAGAGGCCGCTGTGCTGGAAGCCAGCATGAATAAAGAGGTTCATGAAACGATCGGCAAAAACCTGCTGAATGAAAATGAGCATAAGGTTGTAGAGAAGTTACTCGCTTAAAAATGCTTTAAAAGACCACTGTCTCGGGATGAGACGGTGGTCTTTTTAGTGGTTATCCGCCATGCATTGTCTAGAGCAAAATTCGCACACGACAACCGCCACTCACCCACAAAAAAACAATTCCCTAAAAACAAGCACACGCCCTTCACATAGTCATACACTGAAATAAGGAGGTGTGTGTCCGTGCTTTCACGAATTAAATGGTTATCCTTTTCTATCGAATTGTTTTTAGCTGTTCCGATCTTTGGCAATATTGCAGGTGATGCGATTCCTTTTCTCCTGTGTTTAGTGGCCCTTTGGCATGCGAGCGTATTGTATATTTCAAGGTCAGAAGATCAGCCGATCCTTGGAAGTGCCCTCGGTATCCTTGCTTCCTTCTTAAACTTTTTCCCGGTCATCCGATTGATTGCACACGCAATCACTGCAATTGTACTTATTTTTGAAATCCAGAAGGCTCCCGGGATGGAGTAAGCAGGAATTGGCACCAATCAAAAAGGATGATTATCCACAGAGAATCATCCTTTTTCATTTCGTACCATAGTTAAGGAACTTTTCATCCAACCTACTGTACAACACCGCCAGCATTCACATATCTTGCATTGAACTCCTGCAGGAATTGATTCGTGATGGCATCGTCATGGATGATGAGCATGTTTTCGTCATTTACATTATTGCCGTTTTCACTCCAGTTGGTCGACCCTACGATGACGGTTGGATCACTGTCGGTGTCGGCATCGATGAGCATCGTTTTGGCATGAAGCTTGCGGCTTTCGTTTGCCTTGTACACGGGTGCAGGGTTTGCCCAGCGCGTATTTGGATTGTTCGTACTCGTTTGCGTAGCAGTTCTTCCTGTCATTTCAATACTCGCTGACCACCATTGGTTCCAGAAGCTGGCATCGTATAGACCTTTCACATCAAAGCCGGTCAACGTTCCCTGGTTATCCATATAGCTTCCTTCCCATTTATTCTTCAATTCGTCCACAAGGGCTTGGTCGCTCCATGCGAAAATAGTGAAATATGCGTTTTCGTCTCCTTCTGTTTTTACTAGCTCTGTCATACGTCCCACCGCATCGTCTCCTGAAGAGAAGTACACTTCTACCGTATCTCCTCCGATGGTCAACGTATGAGGTGTGTTATCCACTTTCCTTGTGCTAAAGTTCGATACTGTATTATTTGGAGTCGTTGATCCACTCCCCCACATTTCTTCAAATTCCGTTTTATAAATGGAGGCCAGTTCTGGAGAGTGAACCTCCACGACATGCTGCTGGTTGCCGCCAAGGATTCCCTGGTTCATGTTTTCCTCAGAACCATATAAACCTGTTACGGTAAAATTCCAGCTTCCTGTGAAAACCCATTTCCCATCAACAACAGCAAATTTATTATGCATTTGATTCCCTGGAGAATAGTAGCTGTCCGTTTCTTTCCATTCCCCTTCCACAAACATATTGCCTGTTGTCGCCGTATTGCCAACCGTTACGTTTCGCTGTGGGAAATCGCTGAAGCTTGCAGGTAAATCGTATGCTGCCCGCTTCACGGCATCTTCCACTACAAACATAGGGGAATCGGATAAAATATGAGCATCATCCGCTGATCCTACTATTCCATCCTTACCTCGGACAAGCTTCTCTAAGTATAATCGCATGGTTTCATATCGTTCTGCGTAATGTGGGTCCGATCCATCCTTGGCATCAGCGAGAATCCGGACGTCCACCCCTTGCGCTGCTTTGTCCATCAACGTATCGACCACTCGTGGCAAATTGATTTCATACGTGGCTAAGTCAATGGACGTTGTCGCTTCATTCAATCGTTCGATCAGACGATTTTCAAGGTTCACGTTGTAGTTTGCTTCGTTACCCGGCATGGCATATTGAGTGGATGCACTTTTGTTAAAGTAGACGTTGATGGCACCCGGCGCATCGCTTACATTGGTTAGTGATTCACTTCCACTTCCAGGAGGAACAGCTGAATTAGCCGCTTTCGGTGTTCCAAATCCACCTTCATAGGAAGCCGTCGATGTGCTCCAATTAGTCGGATCCGTACCGCTGATAGAACGATCGTTTCGCTCCATCGTGGCTTTAGTGGTATTGTCACCAGCGTACCAGCTATTCACTTCATCGATAATCGAACCGGACGCATCCTTTAAATAAAGAACTTCATCGGAATTTCCAAGACTTCCTGTATAGACTTGATCAGCTGCGACAGTTGAAATCGTGCCATCACTTGTCCTTTCCAGTAAAAAATATCCCTGTGCCGGCACGGATCCGCTTAAAGCTATGCTCGGTGATCCGTCCTGGGCTTCAATGGTCCATCCTTCCAAGGAAAGATCAGATGAAGTGGTATTGTATAGTTCCATCCACTCATCGTTGTAAGAGCCCGTTGTCCCCATCCAGGCCACTTCATTTATTACGGCAGACTGAGGTGCAGCTGCCACTCCCTTGTCCATACTTTCTTGAGGCTGAATGAAACCTCCAGTCAGTAAAAACAGAATACTGATAATCGATAATGAAATCTTTTTCGTCCTCATACCCTTTCCCCCTTCAGTTAAAAAAACAAATATATTTAAATGATTACAGTACAAGTATATTTTGTCGCATTTTGTAATGTAATGGGATAATGGGCATTATTTTTCTTATTATTTTGTAAATTACATATAATAATTGTAAACACCTATCACAATTATCCTACTATATTTACTTAATTTTCTATGTAATCATCTAATTCCTTGAGAGATTGCTTTAATAGCCACGAGGAATCTTTATTAGGTATAAAGACCTTGTCATCTGATAAATAAAAAAACAGCAAAGCCCTCTCCAGGCTTTGCTGTTACAATTCAAATTCCCATTCTTCCCTTAATGACAGGTATAAAAGGAGAAGGGTATCCTCAAGCTCCTCATATGTTTTATCCTGCACGTCTAATCCAAGTTTAGGATAGAGGATAAGGGCAAGCTTTTTGGTTAATTGGTTACGTTCTGAAAGGGGGAGTTGAACGAATCGGTTGCTGTACGTTTTGACCAGATTCCATTCTTTCGCACCGAGCTGCTTTAATTCCCACTCTTCCACTATAAAGTTCTCTTTCCTCAACCCTCGACGACGGATTTCCTTCTCGATGGCTTTTTCTTTTCGTTTTCCTTTGACGCGTCGCTCATGAACAACGATGGTTCCAGCAACGAGATCTCCCACCCTTTTATGCTTAGAATGCAGGAAGATCATGACCATACCAATGAAATAGGAGACGGGAAGCATATCGATGATTCTTAATAGATTGCGAATGAAACAGGATAAGAGAGTGACGCTGTGTCCGTTTTCCTGCATCACCCGGATCCCCAGCAATCGCTTTCCTACCGTCTTTCCACCCCAGAAGTATTCTAATGCAAAGAAATACCCCCAATTGAGAAAGAAGATGGCGATGATGGCGATCCCCCATAGTGTCGAGTTGATTTCCAACATACTAAATATGCCATTATTCCCTGACGTTATAAAAAATAGGAGTACAAGGATCAAGATGTTTAAGATTGTTAACAGCAGCTGATCAATCATCAGGGCTGCAGCCCGGCTGCCTAAGCCTGCAGGTTGAAATTGCAGGGAAACATATTCAGGGGTTTTAATATCGACTTGTTCTTCATGCAATACAATCCCCTCCTTATGGATGAATTTACCTTTAATGGTTTCTATTTTTTTCTTAACTTACTATAATAAGAGATAAGAAATTAAAAGAACAAGTAGGTGTCACAATGAACGTGAAGCAATTTGTCAAACAGCACCGGGACGACTGGAAGCAGTTAGAAGAACTCCTCGGAACTCTTCGAAAGAGGAAGAACACAACTGGCCCTGCCATTGATCAATTCAACCGTCTTTATCAAAAGGCTGCCCAGAATCTTTCCTACAGCCAGACCTATTTTCCCGGAGAAGAAGTAACCGATTATTTGAACGGCCTCGTATCAAAGTCTCACAATCTTTTATATAAAGACCAAATCTCAAGTGGAAAACAGATTAGACATTTTTTCTCCACGACATTTATCGGATTACTGCTTGAGCAGTGGAAGTTCGTTGTCACCGCGATGCTTTTATTTACAATCGGTGCACTCGGCGCCTTCATTTCTGTCGTGAATGATCCTCTTCACCTTTATTCCATTCTACCAGCTGAAATGTCTCAAGGGGTGGATCCATCTAATCTCGGGAAAAGTGACGGACAAGTGGATTCTTCACTTATGTCGGCTGCCATTATGACCAATAACATCAAAGTCGCCTTCCTTGCCTTTGCCGGCGGTGTGACATTTGGCCTGTTGACGGTCTATATACTTGTGTACAATGGAATCATTGTAGGTGCCCTGGCCGCTGTCTTCTGGCACCAGGGAATGAGCTATGAATTCTGGGCTTACATCGTCCCCCATGGAATGATCGAGCTTACAGCCATATTTATTGCAGGAGGTGCTGGTCTCTTGATGGGCTATAAGCTCTTTGTACCTGGACGTTTCACACGAGGCTACCAATTAAAGCAGCAAGCGATCAGATCCGTCCAGCTGCTCCTCGGGACAGTACCCCTGTTTGTGGTCGCCGGAATCATCGAAGGTTTTATTACGCCTGCTGCCATACCGCTACTCGCAAAATATATGGTTGCCTTTTTAACGGTTATCGGTCTGATTCTCTATATGACGATCGGAAGGCTTCGCCTAAGCAAAGCGAGCCTACAGTAACCCCCGGTTCATCATATCGATATAGTACGAAACAGCCGTTGCGGCCAGTTTCTCTTCACGGGCCTCCACCATCAGGAGGCCCTGCTTTTCCCACTTGGCTTTCTCCCTCTTCTTCACGAGCATCTGCTTCTGGGCAATGCTCTTCATCATCGCATGCTGAGAATCAACAGGCTCTGTCTTGATCCGCTTGACCAACATTTCGTCTTCTATCCCGATCGTTAAAAAGAGATGCTGTTTCCGCAGGCGCTGTAAATAAAACAGGGCGCTTTCTTCATGAAGAAAAGTGTGTACGTCACTGAATAATAAGAGCAGGCTCCGCTTTTTCTGAACCGTTTGAACATAATGGAGGACCGCAGCATAATTGGACTCGGCTGCGTCCACTTCCAAATGATAAATACGATGAAGGATCGTTTGCAGATGCGCCATCCCTTTGGCCGGAGGGATATATACCTTCACATCTTTACTGAAAGCAAGGACCGACACATAGTCCCCGTTTTGAAGGGCCGCTGCCGTCACGGTCAGGGCCGCTTCCAGGGATTTCTCCAACCGGTTTCCTTTTTTTAGTTCCGCTCCCATCATTCTTCCGCAATCAATAAGAATCGTGATGTACTTTCCATGCTCTGGTTCATATTCATTGGTCATCACTTCCCGGAGCTTTGCCGTTTGACGCCAGTTGATCTTTCTGGGATCGTCCCCGAGGACATAATTTCTAATCTTGGAGAATTCTCCGGAACCGCTTTGTTGCTTACGGATCTTTACCCCTTCATACAGTAGGAACTGCTGAGCACTTTCCAATACTTTTTTTGTTTCAGTGAGATCCGGAATGACTTTCACCCCATCATGGAGCTCCACTGTTTTTTGTTTTTCCCATAAACCGAGGGAGCTTCGATAGCGAAGATACAGCTTCGTCAGGTTATAGTCTCCCCGCACCTGTGTCACCACATCATAGCCAAGGGTCCCTGCTGAATCCTGTTCGAGCTTCCCTTCTAAGGGAAACGATGTTAGAAAGCTTTGCGGGGTACCATCCAGGATCTGAAACTCCATGCCACGGGAAGATCTGTTTATAATTTCCAGATCGACGGCATAATCAAGGCCCCTTTCCATTTGATCCGGGATATGGCGCTTGATGTCTACTTCCTTTTTGGATGGCGACAGGGTCAGGTCAATGAGACTCACGACGATAAATAAACCGTTCAATACAAAAATGAGCGTCCATGACAGTCCAATAAACGTTCCTGAAAGAAGGAGGACGGAAAATAGGAGATACGAGATCAACAACTTCCCCGTCGGCAATATCCCCTTATCTTGGAACAGGAATCGACCCAACAAGCTCTTGGATGACTTGGTCAATGGTCACTCCCTCCAATTCTACGTGCGGGGATAGCTGGATGCGGTGTCTTAGGGCAGGTCTTGCCACGATCTTGATATCATCAGGCGTGACATAGTCCCGTCCTGACAGATAGGCCCATGCCCGTCCCGCTTTTCCAATCGAAATCGCCGCCCTTGTACTTGCCCCGAAGCGGATCGATTCCGTTTCACGGGTTTTTCTCACAATCTGCATAATATAATCCAATACTGCGTCACTAAGTGTGACCTCCGCGATTTCCCTTCTGATGGAGAGAAAGGTTTCCATGTCGAGAACCGCTCCCACTTCACTTGCATCATAATGATTCTCGATCACTTGTTTCAATACGTTTTTCTCTTCTTCAAAGGAAGGAAAATCGATGTCCAGCTTAAACAGGAATCGATCCTGCTGGGCCTCCGGCAGTGGATAGGTACCCTCGAATTCAATCGGATTCTGGGTGGCTACCACGAAAAACACCTCTTCAAGAGGATACGTTGCCCCTTGGATCGTCACCTGCTTTTCCTCCATGGCTTCGAGCAGGGCCGCCTGGGTTTTGGCCGGTGTCCGGTTGATTTCATCAGCCAGTAGTACATTGGTGAAAATCGGCCCTTTAATCGTTTGGAAGCTGCTATCCTTCATATTGTAAATCGTACTTCCCGTGATATCACTAGGTAACAGATCCGGTGTGAATTGAATCCGGTTAAAGCTTCCCCCGAGCAACCGGGAAAGGGTCTTGACCATCTGTGTCTTCCCTGTTCCCGGGACTCCCTCGATCAGTACATGCCCTCCTGCCAGAATGGAAGACAATAAGAGTTTAAGATTCGTGCTTTGACCTACAATGCGCTCTTCATATTTCTCCATTAAGGATGTGATTTCTGGTTTCAACGATCCTCCACCTCTTTCCTGAATAGTTCTATTTTTTTCGACCATAATACATATTCCTGTTTACTGATGCGTTCTTTCTCTAATACAGCCCTTATTCCCGATAAAACCGAATCGATTTCTTTTTTAGAAACGGTGGTTAATCTCCGTTCTAACGGTTCGTTCAATTCCGGCCATTCCTTACTCGTCGGGAGCCCCCAACGTTCCTGGAACAGAACTCTGACATATTCGGCTTGAATCACTAAAGATTCTTTGTATTGGCGCCCTTTTAAGTACCACGCTGAGAGCGCCTTGATTCGTTCATCACTGAATCGGACCGTCTCTTCCCTTGGTATGAGAGTACCTCCAAATCGTTTCCCCCGCATCCAGAGCCAAAGGACGGTGAGGATCAGCAATTGAAGGATGATAAAGAGTAGCCACTGGGGATAAAGAGTAGTAAGGCTTGCCTCACTCTCTCCCCCGTGAAGGTATTCATCGACGAGAATCGTTTTCCCATCCGCTCCCCCGCTTTCTAATAGAGTGAGAACCAGCTGAAGATGATCACTATCAAGAATATTCCCGTTCATTACCCATCCCGGTGAAGTAGAGACAACCAATTGACCCTTACCTTTGGGAGAGCTATAGGCAATCGTTCCCTCCCGATCATCCAATAGAATGGTATCTTCATCCGTCGTTTCCAGTCTTACGTTTGATAAAATATCCGTTTGATATGTATTCCCTTTTCCATCACGTATAAAAGGACTATCGGGCCCTTCCCCTATTAAGACCGTCTTCGTGTCAAACATCCCTTTTGGATTATCCTTTACAAGAAGAATCGTATTTCCTGCCTTCATGTAATTCTCGTAAGCTTCCATTTCTTCTTGTTCAGGGATTGAAAACGGTTCTATCATAATCAGTAATTGATCAGATTCAGCTGCAGGCAGCCTGTCAGGTGAAAAAGACCAGCGATCCACAGAAACACCTTCGTTTTCCAAAAAAGTATAAAGGGCTTTTATTCCAGAAGGAGAGGGAGACTCGGAAACATAGGCTGGATACTCCTTAGGCTTTTCAGGAGAAAGAAATACACCGATGATGATAAATAAGCTTAAAAGTGTGGTGAGCCAGACCCACGCCTTTATATTTGTTTTCAATGCTCGTTCCTACCTCCTTTCCCTTATGCTTAAGGCTGGAAATCCGTTTCATGTTCCAACCAGCTTAGAGCTTCCTGTTTATAGGGAAGATACTCTTCTTTCTCCACTTCCCGCTCACCATAGGCCACCTCATCAAACAGGAGTGCCAGCCTGTAGAATCGCTCTGCCCAATCTCGGTTCACTTTACGCAGTTCATCATAATACTCCCAATTTGTTTTCCAGACCTTTGCTTCTAGATAGTCTCTTTCATGAAAATATAAAAGGAGGGCCAGGAACATATGACGGGTTGCTTTCGAATAATCTTCGATCCCCTCTTGTTTATAAGCTTCTTCCAAATGTCTCTCGTAGGACCACTCCATCTCATTCATGGACTGAAGTGGTTTATTCGAACGGAATTTCCGCTTTCTGACTCCATTTCGAATGGCGAAGAATGCAATAACGAGGAGAATGGCCACTACAATGACAATCAACGTGATCAGGATGCCCGATGCCGCCCCGCCTGTCGGTTCAAGGGAAGGGAACAGTTTTCCCAGCTGTTCTGAAAGCCATTCCTTTGCCTTCCCCCACCAACTGGCCAGCAGTCCCTGAGACTCATCTCGATAGGCCATATATTCCTTCCCATCCAAGATTTCTTCAATTTGATCTCTTGCTCTGTTTTCATTCAACATTTTCTTCACCTAGCTTTCAGATCAAAAGCCCGGAAGCATGAGGTCTCCGGACCCAGACTGGATACTTCAATCGTTCAACGTCGCTATTGGATTGCGTTGTAATCATCGATCATTTCATTTAAATCATCTGCATCATGTCTCGTTTTAAGGTCAAGGAACATAACCCCGAATCCAACGGCGAACAGCATCGACGTAAATAAAGACACAACGTTTACAATCATGCCGTACAGGACACTATTCCCTAATACCAACCCAAACGTTAATTCAAAGGCAGAGCTTACGATTCCAACGATCAAGCCGAATACAATGAATAATAACAGAAGGACCCATCCACGCTTCTTCGTCAGCCTCCAGCTCCTGCCGAGACCTGGTGCGTCATTTTCTATGGCTGCCGCTCCAAAATAGAAGCTCCAACGTGTTAAGAAGTAAGCTACCGCAACCGCGAAGCCAAGCAACAATACAATGCCGGCTACCACAATCCCGACGCCCGGCTCCAGAAGTGCAGCACCGAATACTCCGGCAAAACCAATTGTGAAAATCGGAACAAATACGATACCGAATACAATCACACCGAATAAAAGGCTGCTACCAATAATCGGCCAAAAGCGGGAGAATGCCTGCTTGATCACAAGCTTCACCGTAAATTCTTCATTCTTTCTCATATGATTCAGGGCAAATAAAATCGCCGCTTGAGCGATTGGAGCAAGGATTATACTGATAAGTCCAATAAGACCTGTTCCAAGCTCCGCTGCCAGATTCACTCCCTGTCCCTCTTCAACTGTAAACTCGCCTGAAAAGCTGTTGACAATCCCATCGAACCAGGTTTCCCCTGTACCGACAGTTCTAAAGAAGCTAACCCCTGCTGCCAGCTCAATGAGTGCCTGCAGCAAATAAACAGGACCTAATAGAATAAGGAAAATAAGGAAAAAATCTTTAAAGCGGTTTTTACTTAAACGAAATGTGTGGTCCAGTATTTCACCGAACCCTTTAGGCTTACTAAATTTTGCGTTCACGTCATATCCCCCTACCGGTTTTTTCAATATTTGACAATATATCGCTTATTCTACCATTATTCCTCCTCCCGTTGATGATAGATTTGGATTTTTTTCATTCTTGTTACCAAAATGAACCATTCCTTATTAGATGTATATTTCACGCTTGGACTCTCATGCTTGCCATTTTGGGAAAGGAGATCCGTTTGCTTTCTTCTTTCTATACGAAAAAGTGACCCAAAAAGTTTTCTTTTTGGGTCACTTTCTCTTTTTTATTTAGCTAAGTCATGTTTAAAAGCATAAATCACAGCCTGTGTCCGGTCCTGGACTCCGAGCTTGGAGAGGATATTGCTCACGTGGGTTTTCACTGTTTTCAGGGCGATAAATAATTCATCTGCAATTTCCTGGTTCGTTTTCCCATGTGTCATCAGGAGAAGGATTTCCAGTTCGCGGTTGGTGAGCTCTTCATGGGGATGAGAAACGGTCTTCTGTCTCATGCGTGTCATCATTTTCCCCGTGACTTCCGGTTCGAGAATCGATTGGCCGTTATACGTCTTACGTACCGCTTCGGCAATCTCACTCGCTTTCGACGTTTTCAGCATATAACTGACCGCGCCGGCTTCCAGGGCTGGATACACCTTATCATCATCCAGGAAGCTGGTGACGATGATGATCTTTGCGTCAGGCCACTCTTGAATGATCTCCTTTGTCGCCTGGATGCCATCCATTTCTTTCATCACGAGATCCATGAGAATAATATCAGGCCGCAGCTCCAGGGCAAGCTGGACGCCTTCTTTCCCATCCGACGCTTCCCCGACGACATCAATATCCGCCTGAGCCGATAGATAAGAAGAAACACCGATCCTTACCATTTCATGATCATCTACAAATACCACTTTAATCATTTTTTTCACCTTCATTCTCCACAACGGGAACCTTCACTTCCAAACGTGTTCCCTTATTCGGTACACTGATGATTTTAAACGTACCACCGATTTCAATGGCCCGCTCCCTCATATTCTGAAGCCCATAGGAGCTTGTAACCTTCGATTCGTTCACATCAAAGCCCTGACCATCATCCACTACCCGTAAAATAATGATCGATTCCCTTTTTATCAATCGAATATCCAAGGAAGTTGCCTTCGCATGTCGCAGGGTGTTTGACACCGACTCCTGTAGAATTCTGAAGAGATGATCTTCGATTCCTTTATCAAGGCTCATGTCTTCTATTTTCCATTCGATATCAAGGGGGACCTTCTGAGCTAATTCGACCAACAGCTCCTTCATTCCTTCTTGAAGATTCTTTCCTTTTAACGCAACGGGGCGAAGATGAAGGAGGAGGGCCCTCATTTCAAGCTGAGACTGATGAATCATCTGCTCCACCATGCCGAGCTGCTTTTCTTCATGAGGCGTTCGACCGGGTGATGGTGTTTCCGTGATGGCTGACATCAGCATCGATGCTGCAAACAGTTGCTGACTGACCGAGTCATGTAATTCTCTCGCCAAACGGTTCCGCTCCTGGGAAACAATTTCCTGGATTCTCTTTTCCTGCTCCTCCGCCTTTTCATTGGCAAGTTTCTGAGAATATCTTGCCTGATCGGTGAGGTGTCTCCCTAACGCATCGACCTTTTTCCAAACCTGCTGCACTTCCGAGGTTGCCGTTTCAGGGAGTGTGATTGAGCGGCCCTGCTGCACATTCATAAGGGCATCTTCTATCTCCCTCAGCTGCCGTTTATCCTTCAACCCTGTCCGGATGCCGAACACGATCCCGATAAGGATACTTACAACGAGGATAAACCCCGCTCCCGGTATATCCATAATCTCTACTTCCCATAATAGGGACCAATCCTCCAACGGATATAAATAAAAATATGACAGGGATAAAAAGACCACCATCCCAAGGGAAAAGAGAATGCCTGCAACAATCTGCTTACTGACTGTGCTCATATTCTCTTCACCTCTAAATCCCCGATCCACATAGAGGTGAAAATCTTCACCCGCTCGACAGCCGTATCATATCCAGGTGTTTGATAATAAAGGGACTGATTGATCGCTTTTGGCTCCACCTCTTCAAAAATCTCAATCGAACCGGCAAGTACCGAGTGATGGACACTCACTTCCACATCATACGGAATCAAAATTTCAATATTGCCTAAAATATTTCGAATCGAAACGACGGACGTCCCTTTAGGAAGCACCGTATTTCCAATATCGATGACCGAGTCCCCGATCATACCCTGAATGTTGATATCATTCCATTCGTATACGTCTTCCGGGGTCCGTTTCGGCCCGAACCATTCGTTTTGAAGAGCGGACTTTTTCATGACGAGTGGTTCATTGGTTTTGTTGAACGTTTCTTTAATCCTCGGAGTGATGTATTTAGGGTGTTTCTTGGAATCAGCAAAACGGACGATGATAAATAGAAGAATGGCAAACAATAAAAATTTAAACGCTACGGTATTAAAGATATTGATCGCTAAGCTGATGATCCCAAACCACAGCAGGATCTTTCCAAAAGTACTCGGAAGCTTCTTTCTTCCAATATAGATACAGAAGGCCGCAATCGAGAGAAAGACGAGAACCCCCCCATCATAAAATGATACTTCCAACAGTATTAAAAGGGTTCCTATTAAAATGATCCAGCTGATCCCGTCTGAACGTAAACGATTGAACAAGGGGGTTCCTCCTTTCCGGTTATGTATTTCTAAAAATGAAGATTTTTCGACAAGAGGTTCATATATCGTGATTGCGGATACAAAAAGTTCTTAATGCGGTTCATATTTTCCGATTTGGGGTCATAAATCCAACATCCGGTTCATATCTCCTCATTTCGGGTCATAAATCCAAAATCCGGATTGTAAATCCCTAACCCTACATATATATGATGATAAAACGGGGTGAACCCGGTTGGGCTCCCCCTTTTTTATGGTTACTATTCGTTTTCTTAGATTAGAATACCATGTTTTACGAAGGAATGGCTTCCGTTTCCTCTTTTTTCACTTCTTTTTCTAATTTGGCGATCTTTGCGTCGATCGTATTTCGATAATATGAGGAGTTCACACCATGCTCTAAATGATCTAAGTATGTTTCAATTTCATCGAATTTAGAGAACGCCTGGCTGTTATAACCTGAAGACGATTCAAGCACTGAATTCACCTTGTTATGGGCACGGGCGATATTCTCCCTTCCCATCAGCTCCATTCGCTTGATGTACATATCCTTCAGCTTGTGTTTCATCTCTTCATATTTTCTTTCAAGGTCCTCAAGCTCTTTCGTTGCTTTCAACTTGGATTCCTGGATGCGCACGGCGCGCTCTTCATAGTATTTTTGTTCCTGCAGGGCAAATTCATACAGTCCTTCTTCATTTGCCTTCAATGCAACCTCAGCCTGGTATTTTCGTTTGTCAGCTAAAGCAGAAGCCTGCTGATACTCTTTTTGGAATTCTTCTTTTAATAGATATTGTCTTTCAACAAGCTTACTTACTTTTTCTACTTCCTGCTCACACTGTCTTAAATAATGATTCAACACGGCTATTGGATTTTTCTTTTCCTTTTTATCTATTGCTTCGTGCAGGTCGGACATGACTGTATTTTTAATTCGTTGAAATAAGTTTGCCATAGTGTATTCTCTCCTTTAGTTTTTTAATTGAGACCATTCTCTTTCAAAATTAGTGAATGGATCCGATGATTTTTCTTCTATAATGACTTCTTCTTTTTTCCAGTTCTTGTAGATCACATACAGAACGTACAGAGCAACCAATCCGATGATCGCCGGGAAGTTGGATATCGAAGCACTAAATGCCGCAAGACCAATCAGTGCCCATAAGATTTTCTTCATTGTCGAATCTGTTTTCATAAATCCTTTAAAGCTGTAATACATGATCACTAAAGAGATGGCGAGCCCGACGATCGGTCCCAAATTGGCAAGCAGGACAATGGCCGCAATCCCTCCGGCTAAAAGCAATCCGAATTTCTTCATATGTTATTGCCTCCTTTCTTCTTCATGTCTCTATCCTATCTATTTTTCGGATTTCCCATAACGAGCCAGAGCTTTATTTTCGTATCAGACTTGAGGCTTAGGGGTGTTAGGACTTGTCGTATTTTGGTGTTTTTGGGGAGGGGTCGCGATATTTTTCGCTTTTTGAAGAACGGTCGATAATCCCATAACAGTCGTTCCATTCAAAAATTAAGGTCCGTCCCCAAAATGGAACGGACCCTGCAAACATTATTCTGTTAACTCAAGAAATTCTTCCACATCCGCCATGCATAACTTGATCCCTTTTTCCCAGAAGGCTTCTTTGGTGATGTCTTCACCGAGGTGCTTCAACGCAAGTTCCTCGACATTCATGACCGCTGTGTCACGCAGTAATGCCATGTATTTATCCTCATAGCTTTCATCCGACTCCAGGGCTTTGGCGTAAATGCTCAGTGAGAACAAGTATCCAAAGGTGTACGGGAAGTTATAGAACGGTACTCCAGTAATATAGAAATGAAGCTTCGATGCCCAGAAGCGCGGGTGAACCTCTCCAATGGAGTCTGAGAATGCTTCCTTCTGAGCGCCCACCATCAGTTCGTTGAGTTTATCAGCAGATACAATCCCCTTCTTACGTTCTTCATAGAAGCGTGTCTCGAATAAGAAACGGGCATGGATGTTCATAAAGAACGCGACACTTCTCTGCAGTTTATCTTCCACTAGGGCAATCTTTTCTGCCTTCGTCTCCGCTTCTTTTACGGCAGCATCGGCGACGATCATTTCGGCAAAAGTGGATGCGGTCTCGGCAACGTTCATGGCATAGTTACGATTCAATGTGTGCATCGGTTTTAATGCATAGGAATGAAACGCATGCCCTAACTCGTGTGCAAGGGTGGAGACATTCGACATAGAGCCAGAATACGTCATAAAGATACGAGATTGATCACTTAACGGGAAGGATGTACAGAACCCACCTGGGCGTTTGCCTGACCGGTCCTCTGCTTCGATCCATTGGTTCTCAAATGCCTTTTCAGCAAACTGAGCCATCTCCTTACCAAATCGGGAGAACTGTTTCAGAATGAATTTTGCCCCATCATCATATGACATTGTACTCGTCGACTCTGCTACGGGTGCGTCCAGGTCATACCAATCGAGTCGGTCTTTCCCGATTAGTTCCGCTTTTCTTTCCAGGTACTGAACGAAAGGCTGCTTATGCTTTGAAATAGCGCCCCACATGGCATCCAGCGTTACTTGCTTCATACGATTATATTCGAGGGGTTCCTTCATCAATTCGTCCCAGCCACGCTTTTTATAGACATTCAAGCGAAAGCCGCCCAGATGATTGAGGGTCCTTGCAAAGAGTTCCTCATTTTGTTCCCAGGTCTTCTCTAATTTTGCAAAAACCTCTTTGCGCGTATTGGCATCTGGACTTGAGAGCAGGTTATTTGCCTGACCCACCGATAGTTTTTTTCCATCATGTTCAATCTCCATTGCCCCCACGATCGTGTCATACATCTGGCCCCAGCCGTGATAACCATCGACGGCTAATGCCTGGATCAGTGACTCTTCTGTGCTGGTTAGCTTATCTTTCGCTTTTTGTCTCCACTCATTGAGGACGAAAGTAATTTCACTCAGCTGATCATGCTGAAGCAGTTCATTCCAAACCTCCTCTCTGCAATCTGAAAGCTGCTGCTGAAACTTTGTAAAAGTAGAAGAAAAGTCGGCACTCAGGCTGGTCACTTCCGCGCGGAGAGAATCTGCTTTTCGGTCATGCATATTTTGAGCTTCAAGACAGCTCACGAAGGCACCTGCCTGACGCAAATACAGCATCACTTCTTTTGCTTCTTCAATCAGGTTCCACACCAGGTCAGCATCACTGGCCGATTGAGGTGGATGAAAAGCCAGTGCATTCTCTGCGAAGTCATTTTTCTTTTTCTCTAACGTATCGAGATGCTTTCTGAATTCCGAAGATTCACTTCCTCCTTGGAAAAAAACATCTAAATCCCAAACATCCGAATATGTATGATTTGTACGGTCCATAATGTCCCCCTAATAGATTTTCTCATTGTCCCTATCCTATTTCTAATTCTCGATAAATCCCTTAAATCCTTCCTGATCTTTCACTAATCCTTTTTCCCTAACTCTCTTCATTTGGTTTTTAATATGATAAGAGTGGAATATTATATAACATCACTACTTACAGGGGGTACACTCAATGAAACTGATCTTGAATATGTTAGCATTCGCTTTAGTGATTGTGATGAATACGCTGGCTGTGACTTTGCCTTTGAATAATCAATCAACGGGGGAAATCAGTGACAGGCTCGATATCATGATTACTCCGGCGGGTTATGTCTTTTCCATATGGAGCCTGATTTATCTGCTGCTTGCGATTTGGATCATCCGCCAGTTCCCTAAAGACAGGAGGGATCTTCCCCTTTATCAGGAAACAAGCGGACTATTCATCCTGAGCTGCTTATTAAATTCAGCATGGATATTCGTTTGGCACTATAATTACTTTCTCGTTTCCGTATTTATCATGATTGGACTTCTTTTAACTCTTATTGCCCTTTATAGACGGGTAAAGAGTACAGGTCCGTCCCTCCTGGATATAGCCCCTTTTTCGATTTACTTAGGATGGATTTCGATTGCCACGATTGTGAACATTACGTATTACTTGACGGACATTGGCTGGAACGGATTTGGCATTTCTGAATTGGTGTGGGCTTATCTCGGACTGTTTGTCGCAACGATACTTGCTTTCTGGTTCCGCATCGGACAGCATGACATGCTCTATCCACTTGTGTTTGTTTGGGCTTTTGTGGGTATCGGAGTAAAAAACATGGCAGAACACTCAGCCTATTCCTATACTGCCTACGCACTCGCCATTATCATCCTCATCTTTGACCTGGTCTACAAGCGCACGCGACAACCATAATGTACACGAAGGTCCGTCCCCCGGGCCTCCTTTTTTTGTATAGGAAGCCTTCCGATGACTTACATTAAGTGATAGGGGGTGTGTTGTATGAACCAGCAAAAGAAAAATGACACTCGTTCCGGAACGGATATTGATGAAGTCAAACGACTCAATCAGCATTCAGGGCTGACGTATAATCAAGTGAAACAGTTACTGGGGGAGCAATATAGCGGTAAGAAGTAAATTCCACAAAAAGAAAGCGTCGACTTAGTCGGCGCTTTCTTGATTCGTTTCATTTTGAGCTTTTATGATTTCTTTTTCACGTTGAACCGTAAGCTTCTCTTGAATCTTATTCTTTTCCTTACAGGGCTGAGTGAGACTGACAATGACATCTCCCTGCTCAATCTTAGGTGAAGCACCTTCAGTGAAGAACTCGATTCTGCCTGTAGGTTTAAGGGCGAACATCAATAATGTATGCTCATCCCGCTCCTGCAGATACGCTTCAAAGGTGTACTTTTCTGTAATATTTGTTTTTCTGAACACGTCTCCACGTTCAATGCGTTTGTTCAGTTCTTCCCACGTCACATGGTTTTGGAAAAGGATCCGTCCGCCAATCGTGTGAACCATGTCTTCAAGATCATCGTCCCGCTGGCTGCGCAGACTCAGTTGGAAGAGATTATTACGGCCGATTTCAGGAACAAATGTCGTACAGACAAGTGCGTTGTATGAATCCAGCTCCGTAGCCGCAATCATGTATTCATACGGCGTCATATCCAGATAATATTCCGTTTGTTCGGATAAGATTTCACCACGGTAGAAGGGGATCCCTGCTTTTCTGACTGAAAACAATCGCTGCCAGGATGAATCCGAAATCAAGACCGGAATCTTCAGGTCCTGAAGGGTTTTGGCAAATTCAGTGCTGAATTTGCTTCCTCCTACTATCATTACTCCCGGTCTCTCATCAATGGCTAAATCCAATTTCTTTGCCAGCCATTTAATGGAGAAACCATGCGCACATACTGTAGAGAATACGAGAGCAAAGGTTAAGGACGTTAGAATCGCCGCATCCTCAAAGCCTTTCTCTAATAGGACTGAAGCAAAATAACTTGAGACGGTCAGGGCGACTATTCCCCTGGGGGCAATCCACCCGACAAGCAATTTCTCCTTATTAGAGAGGTCCGTCCCTATCGTTGACAACCAAATCGATAACGGTCGGACAATGAACAGCATAAGTAGGACGAATGCGACGATGTTCCAGTTAAAGATTCGTAAAAGCGTGTCTACAGTTAATGATGCCGTCAGCATGACGAAAATCGTAGATATGAGCAGAACCGAAATATTTTCTTTAAAGTGACGCATATCGTCAATGGATGAGATATGCATATTCGCAAGTGTCATCCCCATTGCTGTAACGGCTAACAGTCCCGTTTCATGTGTGATTTGATCCGATACTGTGAAACAGGCAAGTACCAGGGCAAAAACGACAGGTGATTTCAAGAACTCCGGCACATGTCCATTTTCAAAAATAAAGCCTGTGAATTTCCCCAGTGCCCATCCAAAGACAACGGCAAATAGAGAAGCTGCAAAGAACAGTAATAGGGTTAAACCTGTTACATCATCGCTAATTAAAAAGTTGATGATTTCAAAAGCAAATACGGCGAGAAGTGCACCGAATGGATCAACCACTATCCCTTCCCATTTCAGTATAGCCGCCGGTCTTGGTTTAAGTTTTGCCTGTCTGAGCAGCGGTAGAATGACGGTTGGACCGGTTACGATAAATAATCCACCTATCACAAAGGAAACAGCCCAGGATAAACCCGCTACATAGTGAGCGCCAAGTGAACCCAATATCCAAGCGAGTAAAGCTCCAAAGGTCACAATCCTGAATAAAGGCTTGCCTAATCCCTTTACCTCTCGAAAATTAAGATTTAAGCTTCCTTCAAAAAGGATGATGGCAACCGCCATGGATATAATGGGTTTGAACACTTCCCCAAAATCGTCCTTTGGATTAATGAGACCAAATATAGGACCCACCAGCAATCCAACAATCGACATGACGACGATGGCAGGAAGCCTGAATCTCCAAGCAATCCACTGGGAAGCAATTCCGAGTACTCCGACTAACATGATGTTGAATAAAATAGAATCGATCATAGCTTTCTCCTTTGAAGGTTATGAAATTAGCCATCATAACAGTAGAATGTATGTACGTATTAAAGAATAAAAGATTTGTCCCCCTTTGTGCAAAACAAAGAGGTTCAAAAGGGCACATTGTGTTTTTGATTAGTTTACAGTTTTATTGCTGATTTTAACCAAAGAGTCGTTTCCAATTCTCTACATATTGTAAAGTAATGAAGCATGGTGATCAGAACAGCTCCTGCGTTCATGCCAAGAATGACTCCTTCCATTCCAAAACGGGATCCGAGCAAGTATATCAGGCTAAATGAAAATACGCTCGACCAGACGGTATGAAGGAGAGCATCCTTTACCAACCCCAGTCCGATTAAAAAAGCTTGGAGAGGAAACACCAGGAAATGAAAAAGAAAATACGGCCAGAGCAGTTTCAAATAATAGGCCGATGCCACAGAATGAAAGAACGTTTCTGTAATGTAATCCCCAAGCAAATAGTATATGAATACAGCAGGAACACCATATCCTAATGTAATACACATTACCTGCTTAAGGTGGGTCAGAATTCCATCAAAGTCCTTTGATGACACTTTTTCCGATACAGTCGGTATTAACACGATCAACATCGAAAAGGCAATAAATGATGGGAAAAAGCCGATGGTAAGGGCAATTCCAGCCAGCATCCCGAAATGCTCATTCGCCTCAAGCGCCCCCATACCTGAAAGAACTAACGCCCATTTGATCAAAAATGGCTGAACCGCATGGGTGAGAGCGTGAAAAATCCGCAGCACCGTCGTTGGAACCGACACTGATAACACTGATTTTCTCATTTCAAGTGTTGATAATGTAGAATGACTGTTCTTTCTTTTACCCCTAATCTCAAGTACGTAAGCATGAATCAGATAAACAAATACGACCGCTTCACTCGCAATCAGCGTCCCAAGGGCTATGAAGATCGACGTATTGACACCAAACGATAAAAAATTATAGATCGAAACCAGTAAAAAAAGCTGAATTCCTTTACGCAAAAAATTAGCGACTGCAATTTTACCCATCTTCTGGATCCCCATAAAATAACCTCTCGTAATCGAGGTAAACGCCACCACCGGAATCACTGCCAAAATAAGCCAGCGAATCCCGGGATGGTACCCTTCAAATAAAGGAGTCCAGGCATATATCATCACCATGAGGATTAATAATACGCACGTAGTTATAATCGCAAATCGAAAAGCATAATGAAGCATGCCCCGATGATACTTTTCTTCCCGTTCGGCAAAGAACTTGGAAAGACTGATCGGCAGCTCCATACTTGATAAAATCACAATCAGAAACACAGTCGGCAGAATCGACATATACGAGCCAAGACCAGCTTCCCCGAGCTCACGAGCCAAAATCATATTGATCACAAACTCCAAACACTCACCTAAAAAAGCCGTCACCACCAGCACCAATGTTCCCCTTAAAAACAAACTCATATGTTAGTACCCTGCCTTTGTTTTAGATGGTCTATTCTATGATGGTTGTCCCCGGAATATGTGAAGGGGTGCGTGTCGATCATGGAGTTAACTTTAAAGTTTGAACCATACTACTACAAAAAAGCAGTCCCCTTGAAAGGACTGCTTTTCAATCAACTAATTATGAATGTCGTTATTGAGTGCAATGGAAGAGTCGTTTTGAAACTTCCATCGCCACTGCATAACGAAATCTCTTCATCGTGGTCATTCGCATTCATGGCAATAACGGCAATCTTACCATCTTTATTTTCAAAAGCCGTGGTTAGAATCTTTTCGTTTGAAACATCGCTCCAAATACGTCTTGCTCCAGGCTTGATATACTTACTAAAATGGCCGATATAATAATAAGAGCTGTTATAGTGAACCTCGTCCGTTTGAGTATTTACGATCACCGGGGCATCGCAATAATTCCCTACGTGATTAGGTCCGCCTTCTTCATTCAATACCAGGTTCCAATCGATCCAGGCTTCAAGATAATTGTTCAAGTCACCGATGATATTCCTACCGTAACGCTCACCTGTATTCCATGAACCTACCTGGACCCCGCCTTCCATGCATCCTTCTGTAAAAATCAGATGTTTATCAGGAAAAGCATGATGTACTTTAGAGAGATTGTCAAACTCCTCTGATACATACCAGTGCAAGCCTGTTCCCCATACGTACTTAGCTGCTTCAGGATCTGACAATACGGCATGGGCACGCTCATAAATCACATCACGATTATGGTCCCATATGATGACCTTCACATCACCATGCCCATTGTTGGTCAGGGACGGACCTAGATGATTTTTGATGAAGTCACGTTCTTCCGCTCCTGTATACAGACAGGAATCCCACACCTGCTTTGCTTCCGGTTCATTCTGTATCGTGATGCCCCAGATTCGGATCCCCTCTTCTTCCATCGCCTCTATATACTTTGAATAATAATCAGCCCAAACAGATTCATACTCTGATAAAAGTTTCCCGCCATTGTTCATTTCGCCGGTGGTCTTCATCCATGAAGGCGGACTCCAGGGTGAAGCTACAATGGAAAGGTCTTCATCAGCTACATCCATGGCTTCTTGAATGAGAGGAATCACGAGCTTTTTCTCGCGTTCGATGGAAAAGCTTTCTAACGACGCATCGCCGTCCTCCACATACGTATAGTTCCCTAATGAAAAATCACAGCTATTGATATGTGTTCTGCCTAAACGATACCCCAAACCTTCAATCGGATCGAAATACCGGTGAATGATTTCTTCCCGCTTTTCCGGGCTGATGAGGGACAGGCTGTGAGCCGCCGCCTCGGTGAACGCGCCTCCAAATCCTATCATTTCTTGATATTTCCGCTCCGGATCAAGCTGGATATGAGTAGGGGATGGAGCAAGATCAGAAGAAAAGGAAACCGGTTCTTTTTCAGAGAACCGATCTCCTGTTTCTTTGGCTGTCAAAATCACCTGTACTTGTTTTGCATTCATTGTGCAACTTCCTCAGCATTTGTGTGAAGACCATGCTTCTCTTTATGATCCCGGATGATTTCCGCGTATCGGAAGGCGCTGTCTTTCCAAATTCGCTCTTGTGTATCAAAATTCACATAAAGGATGCCGAATCGCTTATCATATCCGAAGCTCCACTCGAAGTTATCCATCAGTGACCATAAATAATAACCTTGGATGTTCATGCCTTCCTCATTAAGATCAGAAACCGCTTGAAGATGCAGATTCAAGTAGTCAACACGTTCCTTGTCATGTACTCTTCCATTTTCCAACACATCGTCATACGCCGCTCCATTTTCCGTGATATAGATTGGCAGATTCGTATATTCCTGTCTCAGACGACGAATGAGGTCTTTGAATTCATTCGGCGCGATATCCCAGCCCATCCCTGTCTTCTTGTAATCAGAGTAAGCTCCTTTATGCATGAAGTCATGGGCAGCACTGAACTCGACGATTCCACGACTGTAATAGTTGATCCCGAAGAAATCACATTCTGTTGAAATCAGTTCCATATCCCCTTCTTTGATAAAGTCATAGGAGTGAACATATTTCGAGAATAAGTTCATCATGTCTTTTGGATATTCACCTTTGAAGACAGGATCAAGGAACCAGCGATTCGAATAACCATCCGCATTATTGGCAGCTAATGCATCGTTCACTGAATCCGTATTTGGATAAACCGGTGATAGGTTCAACGTGATCCCGATATCCGTTTGTGAATGGAACTCCTTCTTCAGCATTTCAACCGCTTTTCCGTGAGATAACAACATATGGTGAACCGCTTTGACCGCTTCATCCAGATTGGTGTGACCTGGAGCATGAACTCCTTGATGATAACCGAGGAATCCTGCACACCAAGGCTCATTATGTGTGATCCATGAATCTACAACTGAATCAAGCTCTGTAAAGCACGCTCTCGCATATTCTAAAAACCATTGAACGGATTCACGATTGACCCAGCCGCCTTCTTCATGCGCCCACATTGGCAGATCCCAATGATACAACGTCACAGCAGGCTTGATGCCTTCTTCTTGAAGTCTTCTCGCAAGCTTTTTATAGAAATCCATGCCTTCCTGATTATACTTACCCTTTTCTGGAAAAATGCGTGGCCAGGCAATGGAGAAACGATACGTATCCACTCCAAGGCGTTTAATATGCTGGATATCTTCTTCGAACCGGTGGTAGTGGTCACATGCGATATCCCCGTTATGCTGCTTATACACTTTTCCCGGAATATCACAGAACATATCCCAAATGGATGGGGTTCTTCCCCCTTCCTGATGTGCTCCTTCAATTTGATACGATGATGTTGCGGTTCCAAAGGTAAATGTTTTATCAAAATGCATATGTTTTTCTCTCCTCTATTCTTTGATTGATCCTGCTGAAATACTGTTGACGATATATTTAGATAGGAATAGGAACGCGATCATGATAGGTACGACTGAAATCGCAATTCCTAAATACATCGACCCTAAATTTTGTGCTACTTGAGACCCCTTCAAGAATCCCATTAATACTGGCAAAGTATATTTTTCAGGCGAGAACAGGATCACGAGTGGCATGATGTAGTTATTCCATGATCCGATGAACGTGAAGATCGACATCGTTGCAACAGCAGGCATCATGATCGGGATCGCCACGGTGTGGAAAATCTTGAACTCACTCGCACCATCGATTCGGGCTGCTTCTATTAAACTTGGATGCAGAGTCGTCTTGATATATTGTCTGAGAAAGAACACGACAAACGGACTTGCGATGGCCGGTACAATCAGAGGGATGAAGGAATCAAGTATCCCCAGGTTCTTACTTAGTTCATAAAAGCCGATAAGCCCCAATTGTCCCGGAACCATCATCATCACAAGCATGAAGACGAATAAGAAATTCTTTCCCCTGAATGTGTAAAAAGCAAATCCATATGCAGTCAAAGCTGAAAAATATCCTGATAATACGGTCGTAAGTACAGAGATGATCAGACTATTCTTAAAACCCGACCAAATGTTTACGTACTCCATCATATTGGTATAGTTTTCAACTAAGGAACTGCCAGGGATCAAGGTGAACCCTGACAGGATCGCTTCATTTGATCTTGTTGCATTCACAAGCATCATAAGGAATGGAATGAAGCAAATAATCGCCATCAACACAAGCAGGATATAGATAATGCTCTTCACAATGTTGTTTCTGGTCTTCAGTTTGGACTCATGTGGCAGAAGTTCGGGTTTTGGTTTTTCTATCTTCCTTGTGGACACGTTTTTTTCAACCGCTGTTTTTCCCAACATGCTTTACACCTTCCTTGCTTGTTTGCGTTCATTTCCATACATCCCTTTAAAGACAAGGCTTGAGAAAATCAAGGTAATGACAAACAATCCGTATGCTACAGCTGATGCATACCCGTAATTGTTAAACTTGAATGCTTGATTGTACAGGTACAGTACCATGGTATTCAGTGATCCATCCGGAGAACCGATTCCGTCTGTCAGAAGCATCGGCAGATCAAACAGCTGAAGGCCGCCGATCAGGGATGTGATCATGATATAAAGTAAGATCGGTTTTAATAAGGGAATGGTGATCTTTGTAAAGGTCTGCCAGCGGTTTGCACCATCGATCAAGGCAGCCTCGTAGTAGTCTTTCGAAATTCCGGAAACACCCGCCATGACCACAATGAACGAATGGCCGAACCACATCCAGGTAAGGATCAGGGATACAGACAGCTGTGCAGTGGCTGGCTCGTTCAGCCAATTAATCGGTTCTGATATAAGACCTATATTTAATAGAATCATATTTAATGATCCGTGCTGCCAGTCCAGTAAGATACCAAACAGGAGAGCGACCGAACTAATCGTGATTAAATTAGGTAAATAAAAGATCGATCTGAAAAATGCCAAACCTTTTAACTTCATTCTCATATCAGAGAAGATTAATGCGAGTACAAGGGCCAGTCCTATTTGAAGGGCAAAATTGATTCCCCATATTTTCCATGTGTTAAAAAATGCTTCGACGAAATAGCTGTCCGAGAGTAAACGGGCATAGTTTGCAAGACCAACAACCTCTGCTGTCCCGCTTCCTGAATAGTTCGTAAAGCTGTAGTAGAATGTAAGCGCAACGGGATAAATACTAAATATTAAAAAGATGATCCAAAACGGGGCAATAAAAACATAACCATATCGGTCTAATTTCTTCATTCCCCAGCCCCCCTTAGTTGTTAGTAGATTTGGCAAGTGGCATGAACCATGCCACCTGCCCTTGACTTTTACGCGTTATTTTTTTGGTACCTTTAGGTCCGGATATGCGTTTTGTGCTTTTTGATAGAATTCTTTAACGGCTTCTTCTTTGGATTTCTTACCGTCTACGTATTGCTGAACGGCGTTTCCATAGAACGTATCAAGCTGTTGGTCATATTTCGTTACAATGCCAGGCTCGATCTCTTTCGCTTGTTCAAGGAAGAACTGGTAGTTATTTTGACCGCCAAGGAATTCGTCAGTGAAATCACCCTTGATTTCGTTAGTTACAGGCAGGTAGGACAGAACATCCCCTGTTTCTTTTGCCCAGTCTGTCAGGAATTCATCTTCCTGGGTCATCATTTTCACAAAGTCATAAGCAAGTTCTTTGTTCTCTGACTTTTCGTAAACACCTAACCATGTACCACCCCAGAAGTATGGGCTTGGTCCATTCGTTACTGCCCAGTCCCCTGCTGATTCCTTCACATTTGTCTTCAGAACACTATGAAGACCCCACGTCGGAAGAACATAAGAGAACACTTCAGTTTCTTTCTCTTTTCCATTTTCTTTCACCTTGATTGGCTTATCCATTGCTTCAAACCATGATGGAGACCATTCAGCTGCAAGTGCCGTATAGCTGTTCTCACGCAATTTTTTAGCATAGTCCATAAACTCTATCTTCTGTTCAGTCAGCTTTAACTCATTCTTGTCGTTCACCCAAGGTTGTGGATTATCTCCTTGTGAGAACCAGCGGATGGACCCTTCATCAGGGAACATGCTGTAGCCTTTTTCCTTCATCTTCTCCGCCACTTTAAATACATTGTCCATTGAGTTGAGCATATTACCTACTTCAGTTGGATCATCTGTACCAAGTACCTCTTTGGCGATACTTCTTTTATAAAATATGCCTCCTGGCGTCGTTTGCCATGAAAGGGCTCTTACGTTTCCATCTTTGTCTTTACCTAAGTCAAATACGTAAGGAACATAGTTATCTTTGATTTCATCCACATTGTATGGATCTTTTGATAAGTTTTCCCAATACCCTGCGTCTACCCATTGTTTCAGGAAGGCAATTTCACCTGTGAATACGTCCGGTGCTCCCACACCACTTTCAAGTACAGGCTTAAGCTTAGTCGGATAGTCGGCAATCGGAACAATGGTCAATTCAACCTTCACACCATTTTTCTCTTCAAACTTCGTAATTGGTTTCTTTAATTCATCTGTGAATGACCAGATCTTCAAATCTACATCTTTACTTGATTTAGAATCACCTGATGACTTTGAATCTCCGGAGCAAGCTGACAACACCCCTGCCAGCAGTACAATCGTCATAAATATCCCTAAAAATTTCTTCATCATTATCCCCCTTTGTTCTTTTCCCAATATAGTTTCGAAAGCGGTTTCGTTTCACTTCTTTTAAAAATTCCGAAACCGGTTTCGGAATTACTAAAAAATAAAAATTAATTATTTTTTTCTTTTTTTAGTGATGCGCATGATTCCCTGATGATTAGTTCTACTGGAATGATTTCCGTTGTTATGAGTTTCTTTTTTTGAATCATTTGTTTAATTAGTAACTGTCCTGCTCGAGCACCGATTCTATCCGTGTCTTGTCTCACTGTGGTTAGTTTCGGAGTGACATAGGCCGACATTTCTATGTCATCATACCCGATGATAGAGATATCTTCCGGTATTTTTAATCCCTTTTCTTTAATGGCTTCCATTGCTCCAATGGCCATATGGTCACCTGCTACAAAAACAGCAGTAGGTATCATTTCCAGTTCTAGAAGGGATTCCATTGCTGCTCTACCTTCTTCAATGGAAAACAATCCACCGTTTACAAGGTATTCTTGATGAATCGGAAGGTTTAAATCATTCATGGCCTTAGAAAACCCTTTAATCCTTTGTGCTCCTGCATCGATCTTTGGATCTCCTGAAATATGAGCGATTCTTGTATGACCCAATGAATGCAGATAGTTCACTGCAAGCCTTCCACCCTCAATATTATCGGAATAGACGACGCTGCAGTTTTGATTGCTCATATCAATCACGACAATCGGCACATGATTGTTAATCATGTCTTGAACCTGCGGGTCGTTAGGATCTGAACATATTACGACGATCCCATCCACAGCACGGTACATAAAATGCTCCAAATAACTCGTATCCCGATTTCGCAGATTGCGAGAAGCAAAGATTAAATCATAGCCTTCCCGTTCTACATGCTTTCGAAAACTTTCAATGAGGGCGCTAAAGAAAGGATGTTTCATCCCGACCTCGTTGTCCTCAGCGAACATTACACCGATCGTCCAGGATTTTTTTGTCGATAAAGACTGGGCGTGGGCATTTGGTAAATACCCCATTTCAGCTGCTGCATCGAGAATTTTTTGTTTCGTTTTTTGACTCACATCTGTGTAATTGTTAAGAGCTTTAGAAACTGTCGTACTGGAAAAACCAGTCCGTTTTGCTAAGTCATAGATTGTAACCATTGTTATCTCCTCTTCATCGAAAGCGCTTTCGTTAATGTTATTATAGTCCAGACTTTTGATGGAATCAATACTATTTTTCAGAAAATTTATATACAAGGTAACCTAAAGAAAAAAAGCAGCCCCGCAACAGGACTGCTTTCCTCAACTTACTCTTTTACTGCCTTTCGTTTCCGTCGACCAATCTTTCCTTTAATTTTCATCAGGATTTCATACACGATCGGCACAACGACAAGTGTTAATAAAGTAGAACTTGTCAGACCGCCAATCACGGTTACACCAAGTCCTTTCGAGATCAATCCGCTTCCTTCAAGACCTAATGCCAACGGGAATAGGGCCCCGATTGTCGCAATAGCTGTCATAAGGATCGGGCGAAGTCGGGTCGCACCGGCTTCGAGTAACGCTTCCCTTGTTGATAGACCTTCGTTTTCTTTATGAATCACACGGTCAATCAGGACGATTGCGTTGGTTACAACGATACCGATCAGCATGAGAGCACCAATCATGGAGGAAATACTGATCGTTTCTCCTGCGATCAATAGTCCAACCAATGCCCCGATGATCGTAAATGGCAGCGAGAACAGAATCGCAAACGGCGCAAGACCTCCGCCAAATGTGATTACCAGGATCAAGTACACAATGGCAATGGCTGCGAGCATCGCTAACCCTAATTGTGTGAAGGATTCCTGGATGTCTTCTGTTACTCCACCCATGTCCACGTTGATACCTGCCGGCAAATCAAGTTCTTCGATTTCTTTTTGAATATCTTGTGAAGCTTTTGATACATCATCCGATTTTAATTCTCCGCTCACTTGAGCAAATACTTTTCCGTCGCGTCGTGAAACAGTATCGGATGTCTTACCTTCCTGCACTTCAACGACTTCTTTAATCGGAACTTCAATGCCCAGTGGTGATTGAATGGTTTTATCCGTCAAGTCGTTGATGCTTTCGTATTCTTCTTTTTCAACGTCTAAATAGACATTTACCTCTTCTCCATCTTTTTCAATGGTGGTGAGGACCGGACGCTGACGTGTCTGACCAAGTTCCATCGCGATTTGACCCGCTGTCAGGCCAAGCTCACTCAGTTTTTCCTGATCTGCGATGAACGAATACTCATCGTACGATTCAGAGATACTTGATCCTACTTTTTTGAAATCTTTTTTATCTTCCATCATAGCTTGAATATCGTTTACAACAGGTTCGATTTCTTTCAGGGTTTCACCGTACACGTACACGACAATTTCATTGCTGCCGGCACTTGCGGAGAAGTCTTGTGAAGCCCATTCCCCTTTATCTGTTGATTCTTGAAGTTTTTTAATAACTTGTTCTTTTTCTTCAGAGAAGTTCTCTGTATCATCGCTGTATTGAACATAGAATATTGCATTGTTTGAGCTTCCCGGACTCATTGGGTTTTCTCCACCAACCGAGTACTGAATCGTTTCAGCCCCTTTACGGCCTTGGAAATACTCTTCAGCTTCTTCAGCGATTTGATTTACATCTTCTTCTGTTTGACCAGGTTCCGGCTTATACGTAGCCATGATCATCTTTTCTTCGTCTGATGGCAGGAAACTCACACCGATGAGCGGAACCAGGAACAAGCTTCCGACAAGCATCGCGACAGCCAGGAGTGACGTTATGATTTTATGGTTCAGCGTCCAGTTCAATACGCCTTTGTACCAAATCGCTAAACGGCTTTGTTTTTCCACATGCTTCTTCCCGACACCTTTTTTAAACATCGAGTGAGCAAGCATCGGTACAATCGTTACTGCCACTAGAAGTGAAGCCAATAGTGCAAACACGATCGTTAAGGCAAATGGAAGGAATAGTTCCCCGATCATACCTTGAACCAATCCTAATGGAAGGAACACAGCGATCGTTACAATAGTGGAAGACGCGATCGGAACGAACATTTCCTTTGTTGCTTCACGGATCAATTCTTTTCCTTTCAGCATCTCACCTTTAAGGGACATCCGTCGGTAAATATTCTCCACAACTACGATGGAGTCATCAATGACACGTCCAATGGCTACAGTCATGGCACCAAGAGTCATAATATTTAACGTGATATCCATCTGTTTTAAAAGTAAAATCGCGATTAACAGCGATAGTGGAATCGATACGACTGAGATTAGCGTCGATTTAATATCCCGTAAGAATAGCAGAATGATGATGACCGCAAATATGGCACCAAATAATGCTTTGTTCAGCATTGTGCTGACTGATTCTTCAATAGGTTCACCTTGGTCAAAGGTAGAGATGATTTCAACCCCATCCAAGCTTTTTTCAAAGGCTTTCACTTCTTCTTTTACCGCGTTTACAACGTCTACCGTATTGGCCTCTGCTGTTTTCACCACTTGAAGTCCGATGGATTCCTTGCCATTGGTTCTGGAAATCGATTCGGCTTTCCCTTTGAGCTCTATATCAGCAATGTCTGATAGTTGTACGGTCGGGATCTTCATCCCTGCAGGTGCTTCCTGAGCCTGAGGCGTTTCTACAGGTTGACCTTGAGAAGTTTGACCACCAGGCTGTTGTCCTTGCGGTGCTTCCATATTCCCAGCTGAAGGCATCACAGGAATCTTCATCTCTTTCAAATCTTCGATCGTTGTAATATTTCCATCAACCATCACAGATTTCTGACTGTCTTTAAACGTGTAAAGTCCTAATGGTGCTGTCACATCAGAACCTTTGATCATATTTTGGACCGTTTCTTCGGTTAAGCCGTATTGAGCAAGCTTTTCTTGATCAAAAACGACTTGGGCTTCTTGAACTTGTTGACCTGAAACTTGAACTGATGCTACCCCGTCCACTCCTTCTAGCTGTGGTACGATCGTTTCTTCTACAGTTGAAGTTAATTGAGCAAGAGATTGATCATCATTTGCTACACTGAGTGCGATGATCGGGAAAGCGTTAAAGCTTAATCTTGATACTTCCGGCTCATTCACCCCTTCTGGAAAAGAGAGATCTGAAAGAGCATCTTCCACTTCAGTCTTTGCTTCGTCCATATCTTTCGAAAACTTGTATTCTATCTGAACGGCTGAAGCATTTTGATAAGACGTGGAGCTGACAATATTAACTCCATTTAAATTCTTCAATCGTTTTTCGATTGGTTCTGAAACCTTTTCGGCTACATCTTCAGGCGTAGCTCCAGGATACACCGTCGTAACACTTACAATGGGTGTATTAATGTTCGGCAAGGTTTCGAGTTTCATATTAAATCCTGAATATAAGCCTGCAATAATGACGATGATGGTCATTAACCATACGGCAAACTTATTCTTGAGTACGAAATTAATAATACTATTCACTCTTTATTCGTCCCTTCTCTCATTTTTCTGACCGACTAGTCATAACACAATCTAATATAACTGACCGAACAGTCATAAGTCAATATACTTATAAAATAAAAGGTTTATTTTTTGTGACCAATCGGTCATAATGGAGTCAAGGAGTTTATCAAGGAGAGGAAAGCATGAAGGAAAAAGAGAAATTAATTATTGAAACATCGATTAAGTTGTTTGCCACAAAAGGATTTAACGCAACCTCGGTCCAAGAAATCGTGAACGAGTGTGAAATATCAAAAGGGGCATTCTATTTGTATTTCAAATCAAAGGAAGCCCTTCTGTTAGCCATCATGAATTACTATTTTAAAATGATCACGGCTAAAGTAAATGAGATTGAAAACGAGGATCTGCCTCCTTATGAAAAATTCCAAAAGCAATTAGAATGTCAGTTTATTGAAATCTGCAAACATAAAGAGTTTATCATTATGCAGATCAGAGAGAATGCCATGCCGTTTAACGATGAAATCCATGATCTCCTCAGTGAGATGAAAATGGACACCCATCGTTATTATAAAAAAAGATTATATGGGATTTACGGAAAAAAAATCGAACCCTACTTCTGGGATATCACTATGATGATTCAAGGTTTTTTCCATTCTTATTTAGAATTGGTGATGCTTGATAAAATCGAATTGGATTTTGCCTATTTATCCCGATTCATATTGAAACGTACGGATGATTTAGTGGAAGGCTTACTAAAAAGCGGGGATCAGCCTGTACTTTCCTTTGAAAAATTGGACGATCTAGTGAAGGATTTCACTTTATCTAACAGGATCAATGAGTCTACACTTGTTCATATGATCGAGGATGCACGTGAAGTAGCAGAGGACGAAAACACGAAAATTTCGTTGGAAGTCATTCAAGAGGAAATTCAAAAGGATGAAACCCGGCCGGTCGTCATTAAAGGAATGATTGTGAATCTTGAAGAGGACCCGCCGCTGAAGCATCTCGTGAATGCCTTGAGACATTTTTATAAAATCTGACATATAAAGACCCGCTTTTTGACAAGCGGGTCTCTTTTTACAGCTGCTGAATTTGATCCGATTCATGAATGGTTACTTTTTCACCAACAGGGCCATTGGCGGCACGGTACATTCCATAAGCCACCTGTCGCCCTGAGATGCTTCTGTATTTTTTTAACTTACCTACCATTACCGGTCTGATGGCTCTGGAAAAGATTTCTCCCGCTTTTTCCCCAAAGCGGAATTCATCTCTCTCCCCTAATAGGAGGGATGGCCTGAAAATGTGTAGTGCCTGATAATAAAGCGCTATTAAATCTTCCTCCAATTCCCCTTTCACCTTACTATAAAAGAACGGTGAACCCGAGCTCGCCCCAATAGCTGATATGACCATATATTGTTTTGCTCCATGGTCCTTACCTAGCCTTCCTAGTTGAACGGGGTACTCATAATCTACCTTTCTAAACGCTTCCTTTGTCTGAGCTTTCTTAATGGTCGTTCCTAGACAACAGAAAACATCATCGATTTCCTCGTGGGGAAGGAGCTTCATCTGGTCGAATGGTATGATTCGTTCATCCAACTTTTCATGCTCCACTCCACTGCCTCTTCTCACGAGCGAAATCACTTTTTTATACTCGGGACTCTTGATCAGTATTTCAATCAAATGGGAACCGACTAATCCCGTAGATCCTACTACCAACGCTACTTTCGGCATTTTCCATTCCTCTCTTCCAAGTAACTATTTCTTATACCTAGTATAGGGCTTTTTTATGTATTTGAACGATACATCAATCAAAAAAGGTGCCAATCATGTGACTGACACTTTTTTGTATAATGAAACAAATGATTGAAGTTCTTTCTCATGTCACCTATAACTCTTCATCTTCAAAAAATTGCTGTAATTTCTCATCTTGTTCAGGTTCTGCATGTGCAGACGCATACGGATTATCCTTGACTCCTGCCGTATCCATATTTGTTTTGATGGCGAGAAACGGTCCTTTTGGTTCCTCTGCTATGACACGGTCGTTTAACTGTTTGAAATCGGGCATGTCTTTATTTCCTTTATTCACTTCATCTTCCTTCTTCAATCATTCCACCACCATTCTTATAAGCGATTAGAATAATATCTTCTTTCGTTCGCTGACGAAGTTCACTCTCCATATTCTGCACTTGATTCAACGTATCTTCTGATAGGTTTGCCACCGGAAACTCTTTATTCATCCTATTCTTCACCTCTTAACTATTTTCGTTTGCTTGTCCGATTTCTTTCTCTGCAATGAACCCGTTCCCTTCTTCTATTGCATGATGCTCCTCTACTGACTCTCCCGGCACATACACTTGACTGGTGTTGCGAACCTCATTGTTCAGTGTAAACTCAGGATTAAGCGGTGTGTCCATACGTAGATCTTCAGGTTTCTTATGATCTCTCATCTATTCCACCTCCATTATTTAGTATGGCTACTGATAAAAAAAATCATCCACATTTCATGTGGATCAAAAAAAGCGTTAAGCAACTTATGCTGCCTAACGCCCAATTCATCTTCAAACCCATGTATAATCCCTTCCCCAGCTATCTCGTGCAAGATCTTTGATTTCATTGACAATCTCATTTTCCACAGCAAAAGCATCTCCCTGTTCATAAGGGTTGTAGTGGAATGCGTAAAGCCTTGATACAAACTCGTGAAACGGAAGAGAGCATTCACCTTCCAGTTCCCCGTTTTCCATAACAGAAGGTTCGATCCCCTGACCCCAGTTCTGAGAGCCATCGTTATTCGGATTATAGAAATAAATCCGATAGTCTCCCTTGGGATCTTGGGTGATTCTCAGTATCGAAACAGCATGGAAGCCAAGGAGCTTCCCATGAACATTTGTAATGAATATCCCGACCGGATTCGGATAGATCAACCCGTAGTCATCATTGTATTCAGGGTGGTGAGTGGCATAGAACAGGCGTACGAATCCCGCATAGTCAGAGATGAGTCCTGTTAATGAATCAATGACTGTGCTAAATCCTTTTTGAACCCAATCTCCATAAAATTCCGGATTCACCCAACGGTGGCCATCTTCACCTCTAAGCGATACACGTCTCATCATCTCACTATAAATACGATCAAGATGAGGAACGAGAACAAGTGACACAGGATCAAGTTCTTGATGAAGCTCAGGCGCCAGCCCTCCACTTAATTCTTTCGAATGGACCGGTGTTCCCTCAAACATTATATCGATATCTCCGTCCCTCGCCGCCCTTGGAATCAATTCGAGTAAGTACCCCGGAGCATGCTGTGCCCAAAGGCTGATTCCCCGCGCTGTTTGACAGGTCGGATTTAAGCCTTGACCAATCCCGATAGGTTGACCGAGGACATTGATGACACCGGCAAGAAGGACAGAATTTGCTGTAATTCCGTCTCCTGCTTTACACGAGTTAAGGAGCGTCTTCCGTACTTCCGGTCGAATGTCAAGCTCAATCAGCCTTTTCAATCCCGGTGATACTGGAGATGATGATAATACTCCCCGTTCAAGCATAAGAGCGAGCCCGTAAACCGATTGCTTTGTGGCTGGATAAATTGCCACTTTTATGAGCTGAAAGACGAGTTCCTTATGTTCATCCAAGTTTGCTTTTCCTTTGTCATTTAACTGAAGGGCAGCCGGAACAAGCTCTTGAACCTTTCTGCTTAGGAACCTTAGTAAAATCGCATGCTGAGGAGCAACAAGCCCCGTTTCACGCATAGACCTCGCAAAGGCAACAGCTTCCTTCTCCAGTTCTTCCTTAGACAAGTTCATAAGCTTCTTACGGTATTCACCCGGCTGGACAATGCTTTTGCTTAAGAGGGACGGACCTTCAATAGCAGACACATACTTTTCCAATACAAGCCGTTCCGCTACGCTTAAATCTGAATGGAGCATCTTTTTCGCTGTTTCAATCATCGACACTGTCCGCTTCACCATGATTGGACGTTGTGCGGTCAACCGTTCAATTTCTTTAATCAGTGTAGTCGTAAGTGCTTGATAGGAAAGCTTATCAGATAGAAATCGAAATAACTCCGTTGCTCTTTCACTCTGCTCTCCCCCTTCAATCCGTGCTGCTTCTGTTACTTCAGGGAAAAGCAGGTTCAGATTCAGAACCATTACTTCATTGAGGAAATCCTCCGCCATTTCAGTCGAAACATCGGGATGTTCATATTGACCTTCTGCAATGGATAGCATCCTTAACTCACTAAGAATTTCAATGATCGATGGAAGCCCCTTCGCTTGAAGTGACCCGGCCACAAGAGGTGGTTGAAGCTTGGACGCCTTTTCCCAGGGACCGTCCTGGAAGACCCCGGCCTTTTCAAAGCGACTTGCGCTTCGATATAGAATCTCCAGTCCTTCATCCGTATCCAACAATCTTTGAGCTTCCTGATAGACGTCAGTTTGATACATTGATTTTGCAAATGAAGCTGCGCTCTCCAGTTCATTAAGCGCTTGCAGAAATCGATCTTCCAGCTTAGACGTTAATTCAAATGCCATTTCAAAACTCCTTTATCGATCAAAATACCAGTGGATGAGAGAATTAGATATAGAAGTTAAACTGTTCGTATTCCTTTAATAGCCCCCTCATGATTTCACTGTCTTCCCCGTAGAAGAAGATCGTTCCGTAATGGTTACCGAAGCCGATTCGCTGAGCTACTTTCCCTTGAGCCGGACTGAACATATCATGTTTTTCAAAATAGGCATGGTTCTCCAGTTCATCGGGTACCTCCAGTTTCTCCACATAATTAACATGCGGATGGACCATTAAACAACCTGCATGCGCTTTTGCCTTTTCACCTGTAGAAGGGAAAAACTCTCTAAGCTCTTCTTCTGTTGTATTGGGATCACTACAAAGGATCTGAGCTTGATATGCATTAAATCCATAAGCCCGCTCAATCAAATCAAAGATATGTCCGCCGGGGACTCTGGCTGCGACTTCACCGAAATGAAGAGTACCATCGGACGTAATGAAATATTCCGGATGAATAACACCGTATTCAATCTCAAACGCATCAATGAGCTGTTGAATCGCTTCACGTATGATCGGACGTTTTTCTTCAAGGCTTGGAGATGCCGGTACGAAATTGGAGTAGCCTAATCGCACATACTCCGTTATATTTAAAAATTGGATCTTTCCATTATGAATGAACGCTTCACACGAGAATTCCTGTCCGTCTAAATGACTTTCCATCAGAAGGGGAAACTCCGACTCGGTGAGAGCATCGATATCTTCGGGATTCTCAATGGCACGGTGTCCGACAGAACCTGCTTTATCAAGAGGTTTTACGTGAATGGGATCGTTCTTATCTCCTTCGACTTTCAGAAGGGCTTCATTCACACGTTTCAAGAAGCGCCTTACATCTTCCTTATCCCGTGCTTCTTCAAATACACCCACTTTGATTCCGGCAATTTGCGCTTTACGCTTCATCATCCCTTTATCTCTTAATAGAAGAGAACGGTTGAAGACGCGTGGTTCGTTACGGAAACGGGAGTTTAATGCCCCGGACCACTCCACACACTCTTCATACAAAGGAACAGCCACTTCGGCACCCATTGCCTTCAACTGTTTATAAAGATGATCTGAACCTTCATTTAATCGGTCGAAGTCCCAGCCGATAAAGGCAATATCATGTTTTTCTGCATAGCCCTCAAAATCAGGCGGGCCAACAACGACGAACGGCCTATTTAGCTTCGTACACGCTTCGATTGCCGGCAGACTCCAACCGATCAATGCCGTTAGATAGGGTTTGGTTTTTTCCTTTCGATCCACGTTCTGTTCTGCTTGCTGTAATTCAAGTTGATCTAGTCCCATATTTTCCTCTCCCTTGTCACGTATTTATTCAGATTCCTCTTTAGCATAACAAAGCAGATAGGGAGAATGAAGCATTTTGCTGAATTTTCAATCTATTCGACAAATAAAGTGGTAAAGTGACATATTCAGCGGGGTTGTTCTTAGCAACCAACTCTATCATAAAGATCCATTTCTTCTCCCAATAAAAAACCCCTGATGCACTCAGCATCAGAGGTCCTTCATTCTATTATTCACCTAAATCAACATTATGATATACCTGTTGAACATCTTCCAAATCTTCGATCGCATCAATCATTTTTTCGAATTGAGCTTGACCGTCTTCTGGAAGTTCGACATCATTCTGTGCAAGCATTGTCAGTTCCGCTACTGTAAACTCAGTGATACCGGCACCTTTAAACGCTTCTTGAACCGCATGGAATTGATCTGGTTCAGTGTAAACGATCACAGCTTCATCTTCTTCGATAATATCACGTGCGTCTACATCCGCTTCCATCAGGATCTCCATGACTTCTTCTTCAGATTTCCCTTCAATACCGATAACGGCTGTTGCGTCGAACATGTAGGCAACCGATCCGCTCACACCCATGTTACCGCCATTTTTACCGAAGGCAGCACGTACTTCGGAGGCTGTACGGTTTACGTTATTCGTCAGGGCATCAACAATGACCATGGAACCATTCGGTCCGAAGCCTTCATAGCGAAGTTCATCATAGTTTTCTTCTGAACCACCCTTTGCTTTTTCAATGGCACGGTCGACGATGTGTTTCGGAACACTGTATGTTTTCGCACGCTCAAGAACAAATTTCAGCGTTTGGTTCAGTTCTGGATCCGGCTCGCCTTGCTTTGCCGCAACATAGATCTCGCGACCGAACTTCGCATAAATACGACTAGTATTCGCATCCTTAGACGCTTTCTTTTCTTTAATGTTATTCCATTTACGTCCCATATTGTTTCACTCTCTTTCGAATTTATCTATAGATACTTTCAATCTTAAAAGGTATTTTCGTTTCTATTATACATCAAAACAACTATTTTTGTTGAAGTGATTCTTCCCACCCCTGCCTGAAAAAAGCCGACTCAGATGAGTCAGCTCCCTTCCTGGTATGCACTTATCGCTTCATATTCTTCTTCCAACAAACGTGGAACGCGAATAAAAATTGGCATCAGCTTCGTATAAGCCTCCGTTGCTTTCGGATCAGGCTGATGAGAATGAACGGAACCGACCATTTCACTCACTTCTTCCAGTGAGTCAATCATCCCGCTGCCATACATTCCGAGCACCACCGCTCCAAGACAGGAGCTTTCGAAGCTTTCCGGCACTTCCACTTCCTGATCAAATACGTCGGCAAGCATTTGACGCCAAATTTCCGAGCGGGCAAATCCACCCGTTGCCTGAACCCTTTTCGGTGTTCCGATTAATTCTTCCAGCGCCAGAAGAACGCTGTATAAATTCATGACAATTCCTTCTAACACTGCACGGATCATATGCTCTTTTTTGTGATGCATACCTAGTCCAAAGAATGAACCGCGGGCTTTTGCGTTCCAAAGTGGCGCTCGCTCCCCGGCCATATATGGATGGAAGAGTAATCCTTCCGAGCCCGGCTCTACTTTAGAAGCAATATCCGTAAGGACTTCATAAGGGTCTTTACCTAACCGGCTCGCCACTTCAACCTCTGCAGAAGCCAGTTCGTCCCGCACCCAACGGAAGATCATGCCACCGTTATTGACAGGACCGCCAATCACCCAATGGTTATCCGTCAAGGCATAACAGAAAATACGCCCTTTCGGATCAGTTACCGGACGGTCCGTTACAGCACGGATCGCACCACTCGTTCCGATCGTAACGGCTACAACACCAGGTTCAATGGCATTGACGCCAAGATTCGACAGAACCCCGTCACTTGCTCCTACGACAAACGGTGTATCGGCTGATAAGCCCATCATGTCCGTATACTCCGATTTCAATCCGACTAAGCTTTCAGTCGTTGAGACAGGAACCGAAAGTTGATCCTTCGATACACCTGCCACCTTCAACGCTTCTTCATCCCAAGCCAGGTTTTCCAGATGGAACATACCCGTTGCAGATGCGATTGAATAATCCACGACATATTTCCCAAAAAAGCGATGGAACACAAATTCTTTAATGGATATGAATTTAGCCGCTTTCTCAAATAATTCCGGTTTCTCATTCTGCAGCCAGGCAAGCTTTACAAGCGGGGACATCGGATGAATAGGAGTCCCTGTTCTGCGATAAATCTCCAAACCATTCATTTCTTTTTTTATCTTATCTGCCCATTCGGCACTTCGGTTATCAGCCCAAGTAATGGAAGGAGTCAGTGGCTGGTCATTCTTATCCACCAGGATCAAGCTGTGCATGGCAGAGCTGAACGACACAAACGAGATCTTCTCACTTGTTTTCGAGGTCACTTCCTTTATACAACTGATGACGGCACGGAAGATTTCTTCGGGATCCTGTTCAGCCGTTCCCGGTGCTGGTGTATGTAATGGATATTCGATCCCATGACGATCGATCGCTTCTCCCTTTTCATTAAAAAGTACTGCTTTTGTACTGGTTGTCCCGATATCGACACCAATCATGAATTTTGACATCTTCGTTCCTCCTAAATAAATAGAGAAAAGGAAGAAGCGACATGGCTCTTCCCTCTTCCACTATATTCTATCCTATATTAACCAATGAAAATCCCTATAATGAATACTACGGCAAACCCTACAAATCCGATGAGCGTTTCCATCATCGTCCATGATTTTAACGTATCTTTCACATCTAATCCAAAATAACGGTTCACTAACCAGAATCCACTATCATTTACATGAGAGAAGACGGTTGCTCCTGCAGCGATGGAAATAACCATTAAGCCAAGGACCGGCCCCTCTAAACCAAGAGTGGAAATCAATGGACTCATCAATCCCGCTGCCGTGACCATGGAGACAGTAGCTGAACCTTGTGCAACCCGTACCACCATTGCGATTAAGAAAGCAAGGGCAATCGGAGGCAAGCTTGAACCTGCCATCATTTCACCAAGTACTTCACCGACACCTGAGTCGATCAGAACTTGCTTGAACACTCCACCGGCACCTGTAACAAGGATGATGATTCCAGCCGGCTCAAGTGCTTTTGTCGCAATATCCTGGACTTCCTGACGGGAATATCCACGTCTCGTTCCTAATAATGTAAACGTCAGTAGAGTCGCAATCGTTAACGCTACGAACGGATGACCAAGGAACGTTAAGATTGACCGAATTGTATTTCCTTCATCTAATACAACACCCGAAAGCGTATTCAATAAAATCAGCACTAAAGGAATAGAGATAAGTGACGCAATCATCGCAAAGCTCGGAAGCTCTTTATCGTACTCGATTTCTTCCACCTGCATATAATCCGGAACCACTGCATGAATTCGTTTCGAAATGAATTTTGCAAAAAGTGGACCCGCGATGATCATGGATGGAATACCGGCAAGTGTACCGAATAAGATAACCCAGCCAAGGTCAGCACCGATTAAATCAGCAACAGCAATCGGTCCCGGAGTGGGCGGAATGAAGCTGTGTGTTACAGCAAGACCCGCAAGCAAAGGAATCCCATAGTATAATAGCGACTTTCCAGTTTTCTTTGCCAATCCATATACGATCGGTACAAGAATGATGAATCCTACATCGAAGAATACGGGAATGGCGACCAGGAAACCTGTGATACCGAGGGACCATTGCGCTTTATCTTCACCAAATTTATTAATCAGAGTTTGAGCTAATCGTTCCGCTCCGCCTGAAACCTCAAGCATACGGCCGAACATTGCACCTAAACCAACAACCACCGCGACAAACCCGAGGGTTCCTCCCATTCCGCTTTGTATGGAAGCGACAACTTCCTGAAGAGGCATCCCTGCGGCGATCCCTACAATTAAACTTACTAATAATAGGGCAACGAAAGCATGAAGCTTCGTTTTGATAACTAAAAATAATAGAAGAAAAATTCCGGCTAATGCAACTAAAATAAGCATTTGATCAGACATCTCTATCCCTACCTTTCTTTCATGACGACAGCTTGGCTGCCAGATTTTTTTATAACGATTGATCCTGACTACCCGGGAAAGTAAAACGTTTACAATTTTCTCTATGTAACTTCTACTCTCTGATCTACTAAACGGAAATGGCTTAAAGGAAGTTCATTTCGTAGTGTAAGATAACCAGGAAAATTTTTTTCTGTATATCTCTATTATAAAAAATATTTTTCTTTTTGCAACCGTTTACAGAAATTATTTTTATTTTTCTATTATTCTTGTATAATAAAACTATGAAAACCCTTACAGGAGTGATGTCTATGAGTCAACATCAGCATTGTTTAGCCAGTATACGCTCACACTATCCTCAATTTAGCGTGACCGAGAAAAAAATTGCCGACTATATACTTGAAAATCCAACCGAAATTATTCATTCGACCATTAATGGTTTGGCAGAAGATTTAGGAGTCGCGGACTCTACTGTTTTCCGTTTTTGTAAGCGAATCGGCTTTAAAGGATACCAAGCGATGAAAATCGCTCTTGCTTCAGAAATTGTGACGGGACTTAAGGATATCCATGAGCGCATCGATGAGGGGGATACGGCACAAACCATTGCCACAAAAGTATTCCGTTCAAACATCAAAACCATCGAAGACACCTTAATGGTCGTTGATGAAAAGAAACTATTAAAAGCTGTGGATATTATGAGCAGCGCACGCTCAATCGAATTTTTCGGCAGTGGAGGATCCGGCGTCATTGCCCTTGACGCCTATCATAAATTCATTCGAACCGGTCTGCGCGTTCATGCCGCGAGCGACAGTCATATCCAGCTGATGACCGCATCTCAAATGACGAGTGAAGATTGCGCTGTATTCATTTCCCATTCCGGCTCGACGAAAGATATTCTCCAGCTTCTTGATATTGTCAAGGAAACAGGAGCCAAGACGATTTGTATTACGAATTTTGCAAAATCGCCTTTGAGCCAAAGAGTCGATACCCCGCTTTTCACTGTCTCAGAAGAAACCGACTATCGCTCCGAGGCCCTCTCTTCCCGTATTGCGCAATTAACGTTAATTGACGCTCTATATGTCAATCTGATGATGAGAAGAGAAGTGGAGGGGCAGGATGCTCTCCGGAAAATGAGGAAGGCCATTTCGGTTAAAAGACTATAAAAAAGGTTGATCAGTGTGAAACTGATCAACCTTTTCTTATGCTATGGGAATTTAATCAAGATGGCTCATCAACGTTTCTTCATACTCCGTTATAGCTTCATCCAACATCGCCAGTCCATCATCAATTTGTTCTTTCGTTACAGTAAGTGGCGGAATCATACGGATCACTTCACTATGATTGCCGCACAAGTAGAATAACACGCCTTTATCCAGGGCCCGATCAAGAATGTCCATTAAGCCTTCCTGATTTGGTTTTCCTGTTTGAGGATGAACGATTTCAATGCCAATCATCAGTCCGACTGATCGAATGCTGCCGATTACGTTATGTTTTTCCTTCAGGAGTTCAAGTCTTGATACTGCATAAGCCCCCATCGTTTTCGTATTATCGAGAAGTTTTTCTTCCTTCATGACTTCCAATGTAGCAAGTCCAACGGAACACGCAATCGGATTTCCTCCAAACGTCGTCCCATGGCTCCCAAGAGGCCATTGTTTCATGAGCTTATTGGATGCGACCGTCGCGCTCAAGGGAAGCCCCGAGGCAATCCCTTTTGCAATCGCCATGATATCCGGTGTTACATCAAAGGTTTGAGCGGCAAACCAATTTCCCGTACGTCCGAAGCCTGTTTGGACTTCATCAAAAATCAGTAAAATATCGTGACGATCACAAATCTCCCTTACTTTTTTGAGCCATGCTTTCGGAGGAACGATGTATCCACCTTCACCAAGGACAGGTTCTAATATGACACATGCTACCTCTTCAGGAGTGACCTGATGGTTAAAGAGTGTTTCAAAATCCTTTTCAAGCTTCTCAACAACATACCGGACCGAGTCAAGCCCCTCTGGACACTCTCGTTCGTTCGCATATGGAACCTGATAAGTCAGGCCGGATGGCTGCATGAACTTTCGATACTTACTCTTAGAAGTCGTGACACTTAGCGCACCGAGAGAACGTCCGTGAAAACAGCCGGTAAAGGAAACGACATATGGACGCTTCGTTACATATTTCGCAAGCTTGATTGCCCCTTCAATCGCTTCTGTTCCACTATTGGCAAAGAAAAAACTATCTAAATCTCCTGGAAGAATCTCCGCCAGCTCATCAGCCAATCGAAGGATCGATTCATACATGATCACACCTGAAGGTCCGTGCATCAATCCATCTGCAGCATCTTTAATCGCTTGTACAATTTTCGGATGACGATGTCCAACATTCGTTACGGCAATTCCAGAGGTGAAATCAAGATATTTCTTTCCGTCCAACCCGTAATAATAGCACCCCTCCTCTTTTACTACCGGTAAGTTCGGGTGATCCTTTGCCATACTGGGTGCCAGACGATTAGGCATATTTTGAATAAGTTGTTCAAATGTTTGTTCCATTCTAGTAACCTCCATATTCGTGACTGACAAATTTGTTTTTTACATAAAGAAGAAATGAGCCAATAAAGCGACGATAGGTAACGTGATAATCGTACGTTGGATAAAAATGATGAATAAATCTAAAAAGCTGATCGGAATCTTGGATTTGATTAATAGAATACCAATCTCAGACATGTAAATTAATTGAGTCAAAGACATGGCGGCAATGACGAATCTCGTTAACTCACTCTCAATCCCACTGCCTACTACAGCAGGTAAAAACATGTCTGCAAAACCAACGATCATGGCAGGAGCCGCAGCTGCCGCCTGTGGAATTTGCAATAGCTCTAATAGAGGAACAATCGGATAAGCCAATACATTAAACACAGGAGTATATTCCGCTACCACTAAAGCAATCGTTCCTAGGGCCATTACTAAAGGAATAAGACCAAACCAGATATCCAGGACGTTCTGGAATCCTTTTTTGGTTACCTCTCCGACACTTTTCACTTCTGATGCTTTTTCTACTGCTTTTTCAAAGCCCCATTGAAAACGGGATACATTTTCAGGAACGGTTTCTGAGATTTGCATGCCCACCGGCTCATAGTAGGTGTCTTTTTTACGGGAAAGAGGCGGAATGCGCGGACATATGACCGCAGCTGCTATCCCTGCAATAACCACTGTCGCATACAGTTGAACAAACATTGATTCCAATCCGATGAAGCTGACAATCACAAGACTAAAAGCGATCGAAGCAACGGAAAAGTTTGTCGCAATGACTGCTGCTTCCCGCTTTGTGTAGTAGCCCTCTTCAAATTGTTTCGTTGTAATCAATACGCCGACGGTACCACTCCCCATCCAGGATGCAAGGGCATCGATAGACGATCGTCCCGGCAATTGGAATAGCGGCTTCATGATTTTCTGCAGCAGAGTACCGAAGAAATCCATCAATCCAAAATCTAATAGCAAAGGCATTAATAAGCCTGCAAATAAAAACCAAGTTGCTAAGACAGGAACTAAAGAATACAATACGGTTCCTCCCGTAAAGTCAGAAATAATCCACTCGGGACCACTTCCATTTACCGTCATCACCGCAAATATCGAACCGAGGACACGAACAGCGATCCAAAAGTATCCTACGTCGAATAGTCCTTTTAAAAATGATTGATTGACAATCCACTGAGGTTTAAAAACTTTTGTATAAATAGCCATAAGAGCTGATAAACCAAAAACCACTGTCATGAATAATGGCAGTACACCTTCCAGCACCCCTTGAAAATAAGAAGCAAATATCCCGACCCCGATTGTCATATTCCCTTCATATGTTACAGGCACTAAGAACAACAACACCCCTAATAAGGACGGAATGATAAACTTCATTGCTTCCCTTGCCGTTCTGCCTGACCGGGTTTCTAATTGACTAACATTTTGTTTTCCGACTTCCATTGTCAAACACCCCTTTAGTTATTTATCCATAACCCCTACACATTCGAGAACCACTTGCGTCGTAATAATATCCCCCTTCTACCTTTCAGTTCTTTTCACCTTATTACCTGCAAGTTTCATGCCAATATTTTAATTTATTTTGTATTTTTTAAGTTTTCTGACTATTGAAGGTTGACTAATCCCTAAGTTTTGAGCCATTTGGGTAGTAGTTCTATGCTTCTCCCTCGCATTCTTTAATACTTGTTCTTCGACTGATTCAAGAATGTCTTTTAATGATTGACCATTGTACTCAAATCCTGAAATATCAGCATTATGCTTTATGTATGGACCAGGAAGGTTTTCCATTTCAATTAATGGCTTGGAAGATGTCACAATCAGCCTTTCAATTAAATTCATCAGCTCTCTGACATTCCCTTTCCAATCTTGAATTAATAACTGGTGAACAACACCTTCATCCAGCTCTCTTTGGCGCTGATATTTTTCACAAAAATGATTTACAAAGTAATCAATCATCGTGATAATGTCTGATGTTCGCTCTCTCAATGGAGGAATCGTAATAGGAACCACATTCAAACGGAAGAATAAATCCCTCCTGAATTCCTTCTCCTCTACAGCCGCCTCTAAATCCTTGTTCGTAGCTGCCAGAACCCGGAAGTCAACCTTCCTTTGCTTCGTACCGCCTACGCGGTAAAATTGTTTCTCCTGGATGAACTTTAGAATTTTGACCTGGTTCGATAGAGATAACTCCCCTATTTCATCCAAAAATAAGGTACCGCCTTCAGCGAGTTCTGCTAATCCAATCTTTCCTTTGCGGTCTGCTCCAGTAAAAGATCCGGGTTCATAGCCAAAGAACTCTGCTTCAAATAACGAGTCTGGTATCGCTCCGCAATTGACCTCAATGAACGGGCCGCCTTTTCGTTGACTTTTGTTATGTATGAATTTCGCGATATGGGACTTACCGACACCCGATTCCCCCAGCAGCAGGACGTTCACATCGACTTCTGCTACTTGCAGGGCAACATGTAACACCTTTTTCATCTCATCACTTGAGGCAATGATCCCTTCCGAATAATAATGACGGCTCCTGAGGATTTCAAGCTCGCTTTTCACCCTCTCCATCTCATCTTCCATTTCCGTTAAATACTTTTTCATATTCAATAATTCCGTTACATCATGGGAATAGCTGACGATTCTCACCAGATCACCCGTTTCATTGAATACCGGGATTCCTGTAACAAGCAGTTTCTTACCTTCTTTACTCGTCTGGACCAACGTTATTTTTTTCTTTTCTTTTAAAACGATCGGAGTTAATATCGGAGAAAAAACGCCTTCTTTTTCCAGATCGTATACAGATTTCCCTACCATTTCTGCCGAGTTCACGTTATATATATCCCCGGTTGCGTCACTTACTTTCAAGATAATCCCATCGGTATTGGTTACTAAAATATCATCTTGCAGCGAATGAAGAATCGCTTCATTTTCATTCCAACTTTTTTTCATTTCAGTCACAGACAGCATCCCCTTTGCAAGTCTTGAAATTATTCAATAATGAATAATTATCCTGATTAGTTTTATATTAATTCATTTATACCAAAGTTTTTTGACTTTTTATACATTTTTGAATAGATTATTCAAAAATAAATATTTTTACTTAACTGATTTGTAAAAAGCTTATTACTTCTATTCAAGAAAGCAGTAGTTGATTTCCGCTGCAGGTGCTCGCTTTCCGCGGGGCGTGAGTTGAGCCTCCTCGGTCTTTTTGCCCTGTGGGGTCTCAACTTTCCCGCATCTCCCTCAGGAGTCGAGCACCTTCCACTCCAATCAACTTTCTAAGCATGAGTTTTCATTATAGCTAAATAAAACCAAAATATTTGAGGAAATCACTTCTCTATTTCTTTTTTTTAATTACTAGTAATTCAATTTTCTTAAGGTTGTTTTTTCACCATTTTTAAACTCTGTCATTAGAAACTCTTATAGATGGTGAGGGGAACTGTGCAGACTCCTGCGGAAGAACGGGCGTGCCGAGACCCCGTTCGGCTAAGCTGAGGAGGCTCGGCCGTACGTCCGCGGAAAGCGGAGCAGTTCCCCTCACCATCTAGCACACTCTGGTTAACAGGACTCTTAGCAATTTTTATGTCGTAAATCCACAAATCTTGGTGAATAGAACCTACTAAAAAACCATTATACTATGACAGACCTAATAATTATTTTACTATTCAAATCATTTCGATTATCATTTTGGTAAGACAGTTTAAGGTGGGATAGGGATGAAACACGGAGAGAAGTTGACGTTGGAACACGCTCAGGAATTGGACAGGCAGGACTCATTGGCCCATTTCCGGAATGAATTTTACATAAAGAAAAGCCACTATTATATGGATGGGAACTCCTTAGGGTTATTATCTAAACGGGCGGAGAAGTCGTTACTTACGTCATTGGAAGATTGGAAGGAACATGGAATCGATGGCTGGATGGATGGGCAGGAGCCATGGTTCTATTATTCTGAGAAGCTTGGTGAAATGACGGCCCCTTTAGTTGGGGCAGAAGAGGAAGAAGTGATTGTGACGGGTTCCATTACGACGAACCTTCATCAGTTACTCGCCACATTCTATCAACCTGAGGGAAAACGCACTAAAATCTTAGCAGATGAATTGACTTTTCCATCAGATATTTACGCCATTCAAAGTCAGCTCGAGTTAAGAGGATACACCCCTGATGAACATCTGATTCAGGTAACAAGCAGAGACGGATACACATTAAGAGAAGAGGACATCATCGGGAAGATGACGGAAGATATTGCTATGATCCTATTACCATCCGTTCTCTATCGAAGCGGACAGCTCCTGGATATTAAGCGATTGACGAGTGAAGCACATAACCGTGGCATTGTGATTGGATTCGATCTGGCCCATTCGATCGGGGCTCTTCCTCATCAATTACATGATGACGGAGTAGATTTTGCTGTTTGGTGCAACTACAAATATTTAAATAGCGGGCCGGGTGGTGTAGGTGGATTATTTGTTCATAACAGACATAAAGGAAAAAAACCTGGCCTTTCCGGATGGTTCAGCTCCCGTAAGGATAAACAGTTTGATATGGATCATACGTTGACCCATGCAGATTCTGCAGGTGCCTTCCAAATCGGGACCCCGCATATATTAAGCAGTGCTCCTTTACTTGGCTCGCTTGAGTTATTTGAAGAAGCCGGCATTGAGAATCTGAGAAGAAAATCCCTTTCCCTTACACGATTTATGATGGATCTATTTCAACAAGAGCTTTCACAGTTTGGGTTTACAATCTGTAACCCACTTGAAGATGATCAGAGAGGCGGACACATTAGTTTAAAGCATGAAGAGGCAGCAAGAATTTGTAAAGCCTTGAAAGAGAACAAAGTCACACCTGACTTCCGTTCACCTAATGTGATTCGACTGGCTCCCGTGGCTCTCTATTCTTCCTATGAAGATGTGTGGGAGACCATTCAAATCTTGAAAGCCATTATGGATAAGGAAGAATATAAGAAGTTTGAAAATACGCGGAATGTTGTAGCGTAACTTCTTTTAGAAAGGATGAGACCGTTTGAAGATCATTGATATTTCCCGCCCGTTGCACAATGATACTCCTGTTTGGCCGGGGGACACTCCATTTTCTTTCTCATTGAATTGGACGAAGGAGGAAACGGGATCCGTGAATGTCGGTCAGCTCACCATGAGTTCTCATACTGGAACACACGTCGACGCCCCTTTCCACTTTGACAATGATGGAAAGAGAATATTGAATCTGCCATTAGAGAGGTTTATGGGACCGGCCATCGTTGTATCGGTGGAGAATGCTGAAGAAATAAGAAGTGAACTATTGGAAAAAGTCGACTTGTCAGGAGTTAAGAAGGTACTTTTCAAGACTAATGCCTGGAAGAATCCTGAGGAGTTTCCCAAACGCATTCCACCCATCGCGAAAGATCTCGCACCTTTTTTGAAGGAAAAAGGCGTGGACCTGATTGGAGTGGACCTTCCTTCAGTGGATCCATTGGATAGTAAGGAGTTGAATGCTCACCATTCCTTACGGCAACATGACATCGGAATATTGGAAGGGATTATCCTTGACCACGTAAAGCCTGGGAGATATGAATTGGTGGCCCTTCCCCTCCCTCTTAAAGAAGGAGATGGATCTCCCGTCCGAGCAATTTTAATGGATCGAACATGATAAGATTCCTTTACAGGTTTTCCCTTCATTTTGTATAATAGAATAGAAAAGTTCATTCATTAAATACAGAGTCCTGGCTGCCACCAGAACTCTGACAGTATACATTGCCGTGAGCAATTTTATCCTTAATAAGATAGAAGTAACCTTTCCCTTGCAGTTGTCATAGTGGGTGGGTTACTTCTTTTTTTGTTGCGTGACTGCGATTATTGCTACTGTTAATGTACCAAAGGCAATCATCAATTGTAGTACGTCTGCCATTTCGATCATTCCTGCTCATCACCTCCCATCTTAAGGGAGCTGCCTCTTGCCCACCCAGCTATGTACACCGTACATTCATTTTAACATAAAAACGAACGTATGTTCTATAATTATGTTCATATTTAGAAAATAGTTCCTTTTTACTGAATTAACCCCGCCTATAAATTGTTTTCAATCGCATATATTCCCTCCCTCCCTTCATAGACTAACGATATAGATGTTTAAAATGATGAAAATTCGACCATAGCTAATTTAAAAAGGAGGCGGCACAATGGGAATCACAATCACTTTGGGTTTAATTGTGATGCTTGGAATGATTTTGGGTATTCTTATTTATTTCTTAAGACAAGCTTTGGATTCAAATGATTCGAAAAAGATCGACTCTCATGATCATGATCATTTTTCACAATGATGGTTTGGTCCTTCAATGACCGCTGGCGAAATTTGTTATTTTTCGTAGAACGGTCGATATCTTACGGTTGATAAATTGAAATAACAGTTGATAAATCCGTATAACGGTTGATATCTTTACGGTCAGCAAAGCAAAAAGCCCGCACGTCCTGTCTTTCAGGACGCTCGGGCTCTTTTTATTCAGTGATTTCCTTTTCCCCCAGTTTCATTGAACTTGAGCATAAGGGACAAACCTTTGATTCCGTATCCTCATGGGTTTCCGGTCTCTGCCAGGCAATGCATTTGGTATTTGTGCAAACCCAGGCCAAAATCTTAGTCACCTTCCCACTCCTCGCCTTTTTATTTATTTTCGGCTGATCCGTGTGGGGAGTGTTCGTAAATAAGTCAGCAATAAAACGGGAGCATTTCCGTTGTTCACCTTGATAATATGCAGGAGATGAAATAAACAATTTCTCTTTTGCCCTCGTGATGGCTACATACGCGAGCCGTCTTTCTTCCTCTACTGCACCCAAAGCCTTTTCTTTCTGATTCGGATCTTTGTATACCTTATCTTCAAGCTTATTGGCATTCAGTGCTGAGCTATGGGGAAGGTTTCCTTCAATTGCGCCGATTAAAAACACGACGGGGAACTCCAGGCCTTTGGAACGGTGTATCGTCATTAATGATACGCTGTTTGTGTTCTTCTTTTGATTCTGATTTGAATAGATTTCTTCATACTTTGCTTTCATCTCATCAATAAAGGTAATAAAACTCGAAATCGTATCAAAGCGCTTCGCCGATCCTTCGAGCTCATCCAGCATTTCTTTAATGAGTTCCTTCTGTTCTGTTACCACATGTGATTCCTGGGCATCAATGTATTGATGATAGAACTCTTTCCTGATCCGCTTGATAGCAGCCTCCGGTGACTGGTCTCCGATCGACTTTAGAAATTTCATCCGTTCTTTTATATTCTTTACCTGAAACGGCTTCAATCCTGGTAAAGTGGTTAAATGGATGAGAGGATATTTCTTTCTCTCTTTACGATCTTCCTCCAGAATATGAGCAATCCCCCGGTCCCTTCTTATAAAAAGAGTCGGCAGCAGTGATTCCAGGGCTGAAAAGTTCCTTGGAACCATCGATAACCGCAAGTAATCCACCACCGGTTTCACCGTCCAGTTTTCATAGAAGAGGGAATCCTTTTGATTATAAGGCGTGAAAGGAATCTCCTTTAATAGCAGTTGCTCAAAGACTGCACGCCCGCTGCTCATCGTGCGGTGAAGAATCGTCATATCCCCGTACGTGTAGCCTTCCCCTATTAACCGATGGATTTCTTCTGTGATCCAAACTGCCTCTTCATCTGCAGTTGCCGGTCTGGAATAAAGCGGCTTTTGCCCTTCCACTTTAGTGGCGATGAGCTCTTTAACACGGCGGTGTTCATTCTGTCCGATCACTTTATTACCCAATCCGATGATATAGGCATCCGACCGGTAATTCTCTTTCAACGTTACAACCTTTGCATCCGGGAACTCTTCATCAAAATCCAAAATAAATTCATTTCTGGCGCCGTTAAAGGTGTAGATCGTTTGGTCATCATCCCCTACTACAAACAAGTTCTGATGAGCCGCAATTAACTTCATAAGTTCATATTGTACAAGATTCGTATCCTGGAATTCATCTACCATCACGTACTGGAAACGATGCTGAAGAGAGGTCAAGAGGTTGGGGTTCGAAAGTAATAATTGATATGCCTCTGTCAAAATATCATCGAAATCCATTTTATGATTCATTCGCTTCCACTCTTCATATTTTAAGAGAATGTCACGCACTTCTTTTTCCGACTTGGATTTCTGTGGAAGCTCCCTGATATCTTTTTGGTTCAACTTATAATGAGAGAGTTTTGCGAGGAGCGTCTCTGCATCATAAGGATCATATATCTTCATTTCTCTCTGTATCTGCTTCAAGATGATTTGTTTATAACGCTCGTTCCCGATCACTTCTTGTGTGTAGTGGCGGGATCTCAATAAATAAAGAAACAGGGCATGAAACGTGCTGGCATGAACCTGTCCGCCAGCTTCCGTCCCCGGGAGACTTGAAATCCGCTGCTTCATTTCTTCCGCCGCTTTCTTTGTAAATGTCACGAGTAATATATTTCTCGGCTGAATATTTTTCACCGTCATCAAATAGCCTGCCCGGCAAACGAGGACCGTCGTCTTTCCAGTCCCTGCACCAGCCAGGGTTAAGCACGGTCCTTCCACATGGCGCACAGCCTCTATCTGAGAAGCATTCAAGTGAATGCCTGCTTCCTCCATCGTCCGAAAGAAAAAAGAATCCTCTTCATGGGAGGATATCAGCTGTTTCGTCGTTTCCCCTTTATGGAGTGGTGCTACCGGGATTTCCTTCTTTTCCGCTTCATATGGATAAATAGAATAGTTGGTTAATACTTTATTCAAAGCTCATTCTCCTAGCTTTTCTTTACGATTCATAACCTTCTCATCATAACAAGAGCCCTTCAAAAATAGCAATGACAATCTCAGGATGATAGGGGTAGACTACTGGATATGTAAATACTGTTAAACGATTGTTTAATCCCCTGAACCCTAGTAGAATAAATGTTTTGAAGTATTAACCAAACGTTTGTTTAAATCGGATATGCTCCCCGAGGATTAACATATTGATAGAAAAGGTAATAGAACATTAGGTGATAAATGATGAATCTAACAAATTGGGGCTTTACCCGCTTCAACAGTATAAAAGCAGAATTCGATCACTTCCCCCACTCCCTTGTCATCCTCAGAAAGATTCGAAACTATTACTTCGTAAACAAAGTTCACTGGTCCCACCTCGATCCCGTGGTGGAAACACATCATCTCGAAGAAATGGAACTGCTCGTGAACCGGGAGCTGGATTTGGAAAAATATTATCTTAATAGAAGATTGGATTAATGGCTCTGTTTTTTGCTCATTTCATATTTTCAAAATGAGCTTTAAGGTTTTGTCTGTCCATATTTATAGACAATAAAAATGTAGTTGCACAGAGTGGATTGGAGCGGAAGGCACTTTACTCCTGCGGGAAATAGAGGAAAAGTCGAGACCCCACAGGGCAAGGCTCGACTTCCTCCCCGGGGAAAGAAAGTGCCTGGAGCGAAAAGAAACGGTCCATGTATAATTGAATCCACTTTTTCAGAAGCTACTTACTTTTTCGAAAAAAATTTTTAAAAAAACAAGAAAGATTAAGATAAAGTGAGATAACCGACTATTTCATCGTTAAAAACAGCCCAGATCGCATTATATTGATTATTCTGAACATTTGCATTAATTTTAGAATTTGTTAATATATAATTAATAAAAGATTTACAAACACAAACTTTAAAGGAAGGCGTGATTCCAATGAAGTAAGCTAGCAAAGCATGTCAGCATCACATCTCGCTTTTGAGATCGGCCCGTGAAAACTGATTTCAAGATGTGTGGATATGCGGGAATGCGCAATCTTATTTCAGGAGATGATTCCAATGAAGAGTGTAAGCGAAGCATGCTAACATCATGGTACGCAAGAAGATAGCCCGTGAAAACTATCTTCGTAACATGTGGGCGTGTGGGAAAATCAGCGGCAAGAGAAAATAAACTAAATAATACATGCAATACCATTAATTCAAAAGAATGTTAAGTATGTGTATTAGTAAGAAAGGATAGTAAAGTTAATTGAATAAGGTTTACTTAAGTTAAGGCGCTGTTTATGTGATATAGGCATAAGCAGCGTCTTAAATTTTGTTTAAAACTCTTCTTTTAACAGGGAACAAACAGCTGCATCACAAAAGATACCCTTTTCAAATGCCGCTTTTCTCAATACCCCTTCGAACCTAAACCCTGCTTTTTCAAGACATTTCTTTGAAGCCGTGTTCTCCGGATCATAAAAAGCTTCTATTCGATTAAGGGACATTTCTTCAAACCCGTACTGCAGGATCGGTCTTAACACCTCGGACATGACCCCTTGCCTCCAATAGTAGGGATGAACCTCAAATCCCACCTCGGCTTTAAAGTGTTCTTTTTCCCACTGATGAAAACCGCAGCTTCCTATGATTTCGTCTGTTTCTTTTAAAGCAATCCCCCATCTGATCCCTTCATTCCCCTGAAATCTGCCGTTCCACCTGTTGATGATTTCAATGGCTTGTATTTCTTCTTGAAATGATTCTAAATCATAATATCGAGTGACTTCATCTTTTGAAAAATAGTCAAATACTTGGGGAGCATCTCCTTCTACCATCTTTCTTAAGTGGAATCTTTCTGTTTCAAGCACCGGGAAGGTTCTTGTCAGCATAATCATTCTCCTTTTCTTCTTGTTCTCTTTTATTATTCAACATTGTATTTTTTAATGCCTTCTTGAAAATTGAATTTCTCATAAAATCTTATACTGGAGATTAGGAGCGATGGTTTGTGTTCTTTCCTTATTCTGGTTACAATCGATTTAATAATATGAAAAGGATTGGAGAAGCGATGTTGGATCATAAAGCTCATAAAATCATTGTAAGTAAAGCCATATTTACCGGAAATGCTTTATCCCCTTTTGATGGGTTCGTGGCCGTTCGGGATGACAATATTATTGGAGTTGGTCCCCGCTCAGAGATGATAAGCTTTATTGGACCGTCTACCGAAACATGGGATGTCGGAAACCGCCTGGTGACGGCAGGATTTCACGACTTTCATCTTCATTTGTTTTTAGGGGCAATGTTTGAAGGGTTCTGTCAGCTGACATTCGGTTATTCAGAAGAAGCAACAGCGAAGATGGTTGCGCAGTATGCAATGGACCACCCGAACGATGAATGGGTCCTTGGATTCGGCTGGCATCACGTACGCTGGCCTGGTCAGACTCTTCCCTCCCGTCACTCTCTGGATCAATACATTCCCCACCGACCTGTTGTGCTTCTGAATGAAGAAGCTCATAGCGCTTGGCTGAATACAGCTGCCCTTCAGAAATTAGGGATACACCGTGATACACCCGAGCCTCCTTTTGGAAAGATTGAAAAAGACGAGCATGGGGAGCCGACCGGCTTTTTGTATGAGACGGCTGTTCAGTATGTAATAGAAGCTTTTTCGTTTGATGAAAAAGTGAAAACCAGGCTGATGGACGGGATGCTGGCAAAGACTTCATCCTACGGTATAACCTCTGTTTCTGATATGCTTCCACTTCCAGGATATACCTTAGGGGATCCAGCTTTTTATAGGACCTTTGAGGAAAAAGGAACGCTGACGACGAGAATTCATTTTTTGGATGTTTTGGACGGAAACCTTGAGCGTGGTATTCAATTCAGGGAAAAGTATCAATCCGATAAGCTTCAATTTTCCGGATTGAAGCAGTTCCTGGATGGTGTCCCCCTCACCTATACCGGCTTTTTACTTCAGCCGTACTCTGACCGTCCTTCTGAAACAGGCGGCACCATCTATGATCCTCAAGTTTACCAAGAATGGATTGATGATGCTGACCGGGAAGGTATCAGGATCCGCCTGCACGCATGTGGAGACGCGGCGGTCCGATTGGGCCTGGATTTGTATGAGCACGCCCGGAGTGTAAATGGCATGCGGGATTCCCGACACACAATCGAGCATATTGAAGTTTGCGATCCAAGTGACTTCCATCGGTTTGAGAAGTTAGGCGTCATTGCATCCATTCAGCCTGAACACCTGACATCAGGGTCCATGGATACCCATGCCTATTTAGACAGACTGGGGCCTGAAAGGGCTCGATTCACTTGGCCAATCGGGTCCTTGCAGAATCATAAGGCCAGTATCGCGTTCGGTACGGACTTTCCGATTGTGGACCTGAATCCCATGCTTGGTCTTTACCGGGCGGTTACACGTAAACATGAAGACGGCACTCCACATGGAGGATGGAATCCTTACGAGAAAATTTCAATGGCACACGCCCTGATCCATTACACGAAAACCCCTGCTTACGGTAACTTTAGAGAACACGACTTAGGAACGATCGCAGTTGGAAAGAAAGCGGATTTAGTCGTCTTGGATCGTAATCTCTTTGACGGGGAAACGGAAGAAATCCTGGAGACTGGTGTTTGGATGACAATGATGGATGGTAACGTCGTGTATGGGGGAAAGGCTTAAAATTTGGGATGGGTAGACATCATCACCCCATCCGGTCAAAAAACAGAGGTCCGTCCCTCAAAACCTGGGGACGGACCTCTACCTATTCATTTTATTTTGGTTCCGGTGCCTGAAGTCCCCCACCGCGAATGGTTTTTTCCTGGAATGGGAGATTGAGTTCTTTGCTAAGTTTCTCGAGGAAGCTCAGTTCGCGTTTGGATACGAGGCAGATGACGGTTCCTTCCGCTCCCATGCGCCCGGTTCTTCCTGAGCGATGAATGTATTGTTTCGTATCGCTTGGGAAGTCGTAATGGACGACGTGTGTGACATCTGTGATATCCAGACCGCGTGCTGCGACGTCTGTTGTCAGAAGCATGGACACTTTCCCTGAACGGAAACGGTCCAGTGATTGCTTCCGTTCCATCTTGTTTGATTCCCCTGCCAGCACTTCCAGCTCGACTCCCTTATACTTCAGCTTTTCTTCTATTTCAGAGAGCTTTTCCAGTTGATTAAAAAATACAAGGGCCTTGATTCCTTTGAAGTAGGAGATGCTTCTTAGAGCTTCCATTTTGTCCCGCAGCTCGCTGTATACATACACATGATCCACTTTCGGGTTATCGAGATTGGCTTCCATTTTGACAATTTCATGGTTTTGCAATAGTGATTCTGCTACGTTCTCGGTTTCATCTGATAAAGTGGCCGAAAAGAATAGAACCTGACGCTCTTTTAAGGTAGCTTTGATGATATCCTTCACTTCACGGATGTGTTCTGATGAGATCATTAAGTCGAACTCATCGACGACGATGGTTTTCACTTCATGCATCTTCAGCTTTTTCATTTTCATCAGTTCGATCAAGCGACCCGTTGTTCCCACTACAATATGTGGCTTTTTCTTCAGCTTCTCGACTTGCTTTTTAATGTTTGCTCCTCCAATGAAGGCAGCACTCGTGACGTCGGTTCCCTTCGCCCATTTTTGGATTTCCTGGTGGATTTGCATGACAAGCTCCCTTGATGGAGCAAGTATCACAGCTTGAGCCTGTTTTCTTGATGGATCAATGGCTTGGATGATTGGAAGTAGATACGCAAGCGTCTTCCCTGTTCCAGTCGGCGATTCACAAACAACATCTTTCCCTTCCATGATGAGAGGTACCACACGCTCCTGTACAGGAGTTAAAGAAGTGAATCCTGATTCTTCCCAGTTTTTTTGAATTGATGGGGTATTGATAATAGTTGAAATTGAGTTCATGCTATTAGTCCTTTCTTAATCGGCAGAGGCAGCAGGAATCTCTTCGTCCACGATCGGCAAGCTGATTTCCACTGCGGTTCCTTTTTCTTTTTCACTTTGAAAGTGTATATGTCCTTTGTGTCGTTCAATGATCTTTTGACAGACGGCCAGTCCAAGACCCGTTCCTTTTTCTTTCGTTGAATAGAATGGTTCTCCAAGGTGGCCGATTCTCTCCGGTTCCATGCCTACTCCGTTATCCGCAACGATAACATGGGCATCATTGCCTCGAGTGACCAATGTAATCGAAACGTTCCCATCCTTGTTATCAGGTATGGATTCAACTGCATTTTTAATAATGTTAATGAAGACCTGTTTGAGCTGATTTCCTTCACCCAAAACGTACAAAGGCTTATCCGCCAGGTTTTTATATTGAATGGACACATTATCATAATGAGCCTGTGGTTCCATCAGTACCAGTACTTGTTTCAGGATATCATCCAGTTTTTCACGACGAATGTCGAACTCCTGCTGTTTACCCAGTATCAGCATCTCCCCTGAGATCAAGTCAATCCGATCGACTTCAGAGAGCATGATATCCAAATGATCATGGTTGATTCGGTTACTGATTTGCATAAGCTGAATGAATCCTTTAAGGGATGTAAGGGGATTGCGGATTTCATGTGCAACAGCCGCAGCCAGCTGACCAATGACAGAAAGCTTTTCCGATGCTATCACCATTTCTTCATTTTCCCGATGAAGTGTGATATCCCTTGCAATGGCAAACATTCCCGTCACTTTTCGATTAACAATAATCGGTACAAGTGAACAGCGGAGAATTTTCCGGTTGTTATTGGTTAAATGAATGGTCGTTTCAAAGGTTGACGCCCAGCCTTTAAAGGTTTGAAAAAAGTACTCCGTTACTTTTTTCATCTCGACTTCATCCAAAAATTCACTGAATTTCACTTCTTTCAACTCTTCATGAGTGGATTCCAACAATCCTTCAGCTTCAGAGTTCACAGATACCACATTGCCATCCAGGCTAAGCTCTAAGACTGCATCCGAATTTTGTTCAAATAGAGAATGATAATGCTGATTCCTTATTTGAAGCTGTTTCTCTTTTTTCTTCAACTTTTCATTCGAGATTATTAATTCACTGGTTCTCCGATATACCAATAAAAAAATGATCATACCTGTTACAAGTGTAAATAACCAGCCTTTATAGCGCTGAAAATAAATATACATGCTGAGTTTTTCATGAGCGAGGATCATGGAAAAATAGTCGGATAATATAATCCACAGGATGCCTAATAATACATAGGTGACGGAAATTCTTAAGGCAATGTCTTTTGCTTGTTTCATCGTTGATGGTTCACCTAAATTCAAAATAGTCTTTCTCCTATGGTTTCTCAGTTCTTACCAATTTATCATAAATTCTTTGAAGACTTATTTTCCTTTCAAAAAGAAAGTCGTCAAAGGGTAAATTCCTATGCTTTGTATGATGAGAGAAAGCAGGATGACTCCAAATGTCAAGGAATGGAGCAGCTGAGGTCCTTGTCCATCTATACTTAGTAATAAGGCAACAGACATAGTTCCTTTAATACCGGACCAAGTTAATATGAATACTTCCTTCCATCCGTACGTGTTTCTCCAAGTTTTTTTCATTTTGACAACACCAATAATAATAACATAGCGAACCACTAAGGAGAGAATAAATAGGAAGAAGATCCACCCGATTAATGAGAAAGACAAATACTGTGTCGACTGGATCCCGATTAATAGGAATAAAAAGGTTAGAATGGTCGGTTCCATGACGGTCCAGAAACCATCCAGATCCTTTCTAAAATGATGTTCTTTAATCGTTCTTCCGTATTCGTACGAAAGCATGATCCCTGAGAATACAGTAGCCAGTACGCCGGAAACACCAAGTTCTTCCCCTATGTAAAAGGTTCCATAAGCAAGAATAATGCTAAGCATGATCTGATATCTGGAATCAGTTGTGAAGTGGATGGCTTTACTAGCCAGCCAACCGAGTGACACACCAATCGCGATTCCCCCTAAGGAAACCAAAAGAAATTCCAAAAGAAAAGAAGGCACTGAAATGGAATCTTCCCCAAAGTAGACTCCTGCCACAACCGTAAATAGCACGATGCTTGTCCCATCATTGATCATTGACTCACCTTCTACAACATCTGCTATGTCTTGGTGATTGGAAGATTCCTTTAATATAGACACAACGGAAACAGGATCCGTAGGCGTCAGGATCGTTGAGATTAATAGAGCCTCTATAAAAGAAATGGAAAGCCACGGATGCAAACCGTAATAAAAGAGCAGGCTCATCAGAAGGGTTGTAATGATAATTCCCACTGTACTAAGGATAGAGATAATCCCAACATGCTTTTTTAAGGCTTTTGTTGAAAATTGATATGCGGAAATAAATAATAAGGATGGTAGAAACCATTCAAAGATAATGTCTTTCGTTAAGTTGACGTCAGAAAAAGCAGGCACATACGACAGCCCTACTCCAAACAGAAGTAAAACTACTGGCACAGGAACATTCTTTTTCTTTTTATCAATGGTAAAAACACTGTAGCCGATAACAAGTAAAAACAGAATTTGGATTGGATCGATGATTCACACCTCCTAACTAGGGGTTATACCTTTTTATTTCCACTGAGCACCCTCCCATTAAACACACCCCAACCTTCTTCCTATTTTTTCAAAATTGTGTTTATTTTTCATGTAAGAGGAAAAAAGAGAAGCAATGATAGTGAAGGCAGGTGATGCTACATGTTGAGCACGTTGTATGGTAGCAAAACATTCAGTAAAAGTGGTACGATTACCCTTCCACACAAATGGCGTGAACAGTTTGGACTGGTTCCAGGAAGACTTGCAGAACTCGTCTACCAAAACAACTGTATATACATTAAGCGAGCGGTTAAAGACTCCACCCATAACAAGCGCTACGTCTCAGAAAAAGGAACTGTTCATATCCCAAAAGAACTCCGTGAAGAAATGGGCATTTCCCATCAATCACCCTACTACCTGATCGTAAATGAAACCGATAATTGTTTTATGATTTCCAGAGACAAATAACCATACGAACCAAACTGTTTGCTCCACCAAACAAGGTCCGTCCCTCGCCTGTTTCAAAGCGACGAGGGACGGACCTTTGGTTGTTCGATGGTGATGCTGCTTCCCGATGGGGAGATGGATAGTTTGCGGACGTTCATGCTTGGGAAGGATTGTTCCAGCTGCCGCGCGAGCCATTCACTTGCTTCCCGTTCCACAAAGCAGGCAATCGTCGGGCCGGCACCACTTAAGGCGACACCGAATGCCCCGAATCGGCCCGCTACCTCTTCTACTGCATCGTAGTGAGGAAGCAGCTTTCTTCGGTGGGGCTGATGATACCTGTCTCGCTTCATCATCTTCCCAACCGTTTCCCAATCCCCTGTTAAAAACGCTGCCACCAATACATTTGAAATCGCTCCGGCTTCTACGGATTCTTCAAAGGAAAGACTGGCGGGGAGTACATTCCGGGAATCCGATGTTTTGAGTTCGGCTTTAGGGATCACGCATACCACATCAATGGGCAGATCAGGAACCGATAAAAGACTCACACCCTTTTCATGCTGACAGCTGACTACAAACCCGCCATATAGTGAAGCTCCTACGTTATCGGGGTGACCTTCAAACCGATTCGCAAGTGCCAGTTTCTTTTCCTGTGTCAGATTCAGTTCACACAGGGCATTGGCAAGCTCAATGCCCGCCACTACCGCTGCTGCGCTAGAGCCTAACCCTCTCGTTAACGGGATGTCACTGGATACGTAGAGGTGACAAGGAGACGGCTTCTTACCATAGTCATCTGCCACCTCTTTCACGACCTCTACTATAAAATGAGTCTCATCAGTCGGAAAGACCTCCAGTGCAGAAGAAAGAGGAATCACTTGCCAATCTTCTGCTTCATGTACCTCAACGGTTAAAAATACATTTAACGCCAAGCCCAGAGAGTCAAATCCAGCGCCTAAATTGGCTGTGCTTCCAGGTACAATAATCTTCCATGAGCGGGGGTCACGTCTTTTCATACGCCAATTGTCCCTATAATATAGTCCTTCACCATTTCACGATCATTTGGCAATTTCACCGGTGTGACCGGACTGCATTCCATAGCCGTAACCGGATCCTTTAAGCCGTTACCTGTCAGCACCGCCACTACCTTTGAACCTTTCTCGATCAATCCTTTATCTAAGGATTTCTTTATTCCCGCAATCGATGCACATGAAGCGGGCTCGGCAAAAATTCCTTCTTTACTTGCAAGCAGCTGATAGGCCTCAAGAATTTCGTCATCGGTTACTTCATCAATATGTCCGTTTGATTCCTTCAACGCGTCAATCGCTAAAGACCAGCTTGCCGGGTTCCCGATTCGGATCGCAGTAGCAATCGTTTCAGGCTGAGGAAACACCCTGTCATGGACCAGAGCTGCTGCTCCAGATGCTTCAAAGCCAAACATTCGTGGTAAAGTTGAAGCGTTGTGGTTGTGGTATTCTTTGAATCCTTTCCAATATGCTGAAATATTTCCCGCATTACCGACAGGGATCGCTAGCACATCAGGGGCTTCACCCAATCCTTCGATGACTTCAAATGCTGCTGTTTTCTGCCCTTCCAAACGATACGGATTCACTGAATTCACAAGAGTGACAGATTCGGTTTTACTCAACTCACGGACGATTTCCAGGGCTTCATCAAAATTTCCTTCGATAGAGATGATTTCGGCACCATACATGACAGCTTGAGCTAGTTTTCCCTGAGCAATTTTTCCCTCGGGGATGACTACGATACACTTGATTCCTGCCCTCGCTGCATAGGCTGCAGCTGAAGCGGAGGTATTTCCGGTAGAGGCGCAAATGACCGTCGAACTCCCTGACTCTACCGCTTTGGCAACGGCGAGAACCATTCCGCGATCTTTAAAGGAGCCGGTAGGGTTTGCTCCCTCTACCTTTACATTCAACTCGATGCCCCATTCCCTGGACAGCGTTTTTAATTCAACCAAGGGAGTATTCCCTTCATTTAATGTTAAAAGAGGAGTCTCATCATTTAATGGAAGATGCTCCCCATACTGCTCCAGTAACCCTTTCCACCTCATCCTTTGTCTCCCCCTTCTACACGGTATGAACTTTCAATCGAATGAACCGCTCCATAATCCTTCAGCTCCATCAGAATGTCTTCGTAATGATCAAGAGATGCTTTATGAGTCACAAGGACAATTTCAGCAAACTCATCACTGTCTAACGGATTCTGCAGAATCTTCTCAAAACTGACACCGTGATTCGAAAAGATGGAAGTGAGTTTTGCCAAGACGCCTACTTCATCCTGAACGTGCAGACGCAAGAAATATTTTGAATGAATTTCATTCCGCTCTTTTAACTTCTTAGGGAATTGCGGGTTCACCGCACTCTTACCCGTGACTCCCAACCTCATATTCTTCATAATTCCTACCATATCTGATACGACGGCTGTTGCAGTCGGAAGACTTCCTGCCCCCGGACCGTAAAACATCGTTTCACCAACCGCTTCCCCATATACGTACACTGCATTGTATTCATCATGAACGGATGCGAGTGGATGTTCATTTTGCAGCAAAGTGGGCTCCACGCTCACTTCAACCTTCTCTCCTTCACGGTGAGCGTAGCCGATGAGCTTCATTGTGTAGCCAAATTGCTCGGCATATTGGATATCTTCACCTGTCACTTCCGTAATACCTTTCACTTTCACATCGGCTAAATCGACGTTCATGGAAAACCCTAACGTTGAAAGAATCGCCATCTTTCTCGCTGCATCCAAGCCGCCTACATCTGCCGTCGGATCCGCTTCAGCATAGCCTAAGTCCTGGGCTTCCTTGAGAACATCTTCGAAGGTCCGTCCCTCTTTCGTCATCTTCGTCAAGATAAAGTTCGTCGTTCCGTTGACGATTCCCATCATTTTCGTGATGCGATCGGAGGCGAGGCCATCTACTAAACTTCTTAAAATCGGGATACCCCCTGCGACGCTGGCTTCGTAGAATAGGTCACAGCCGTTTTCGGAGGCAGCCCTTAGTAATTCCGGTCCGTGAAGAGCCATAAGATCCTTGTTTGCCGTTACGACATGCTTCTTCTGGTGCAGTGCATGGAGGAGATGTTCTTTCGTTGCTTCGATTCCTCCCATTACCTCGACCACAATATCAATTTCAGGATCAAACAGGACTTCCTCAGGATTTAAGGTCAGTATGCTGTTTTCCATTTCCAGTCCTCTATCTTTCTCTAAATCCTGAACAAGGGCTTTCTTTACCTTCACAGGGCAGCCGATTTGATGGGACAGTTTATCCTGATGATTCTCTACAATCTTCACCACACCGGCTCCCACCGTTCCGAGTCCTAAAAGTCCGATTGAAATTGATTCCATAAGCCGAAAACCTCCATTTGTTTATTTCACATGTACATTTGTATTTGTATAGTGGACATTATAGTTGAAAAAATTACCTATTACAATAGGTATTTACTTATTTCTTAAATGTAAGAGCTTTCATTATTCATAGATTGGGAGAATGGTTTTGAATAAACTCCACCACTTATAAACAGAGGACCGCTCCTAACTATCAATGTAGTTAAGAGCCGTCCTTCTTTTACACAATATGGTGCAGCTGCCTGGCCATTTTGGATAGATCTCGGTACACAGGGATCTTGCTTGGATCGGCATTTCCGCCACTGATGACACAGCCGACTTTCTTTCCATCTACCTTGACCTTTTGACACATAGCTGCCGCTAAGGATGCCGCTCCTGCTCCTTCAACCAGCGTTTTTTCCCTTTGAAGCATAAACATGATGCTATAGGAGATTTCTTCATCCGTAACGGTGACCATATCGTCTACATACTGACGGATGATCGGAAACGTGAGCTCTCCAGGCTTCTTGACGAGGATCCCGTCTGCAATGGTGTGTACATGCTCCAGAGATCCTTTGTTTCTTCCTGTAAAAAAGTTATACGTAGCCGGTGCTCCCAGTGCCTGTACGCCGACGATTTGTACTCGGGGGTTAAAGGCTTTTACGGCCAGTGCCATTCCGGCCAACAGACCGCCTCCGCCAACAGGTACCAGGATCATGTCTAAATCACTGAGTTGCTGAAGCATTTCCAGTGCGACTGTCCCTTGCCCAGCCATCACTTTATGATCATCAAATGCATGAACATACGTCGAGCCATTTCTGATTTTCTCTTCAAGTGCTGCCCCGTAGGCTTCCTGATAGGTGTCTCCAGTCAGGACAATCTCAGCTCCGTAATGTTTCGTTGCCGCTATTTTTGTGGAAGGTGTTCGTTTCGGCATGAAGATTTTCGACGGAACTCCGCGCAGGGATGAAGCCAGTGCCACACCTTGGGCATGATTTCCTGCAGATGCGGCAATGATCCCCCTACCCGCTTCTTCTTCAGACAATGACATGATTTTATTCATTGCGCCTCTTACTTTGAAGGAACCTGTTCGCTGCAGGTTCTCCATTTTCAAATAGATCTCTCCACCTGTGAACGTATTCAGCGTCGATGATTGCTTTAACGGTGTTCGATGCACCTGATGACTGATTCTTTCCATTGCTTCTACAACTTCAGTGTTATCCATTAAATTCCCAAGCCACTCACCTCATAATTTTTTTCGTATTCTTCAATATTTTTCCCGTAATGTAACGTCAAATCAATTTCATCCAGTCCCTTTAACAGCATCGTCTTCCAGTAAGGATCGATGTCAAAAGAGACACGAAGTCCTTCTGAATCACAAATGGTCTGATGCTCAAGGGACACTTCAATTTTATATAAGCCTACATGACTCTCATTTTCCAAAAGTGCATCCACTGTTTTTTCATCCAGTTGAATGGGCAGGATCCCATTTTTCAAACAATTGTTATAAAAAATATCTGCGAAGCTCTTCGCGATGATCACTTGAAATCCATAGTCCTGGAGGGCCCACGGTGCGTGTTCCCTTGAGGATCCACAACCGAAATTCTTTCCTCCAAGGAGAACCTCTGCGTCTTGATATTGTGGTGTGTCTAATAAGAAATCGTCTCTTAGCGACTTCCCATCGTCCTCAAACCGCCAATGATAAAATAAGTACTGTCCAAATCCTTTACGCTCAATCCTTTTTAAAAACTGTTTCGGAATGATTTGATCGGTGTCTATATTGTCTCTCCTGAGAGGAAATACTTTTCCTTCCACATGATTGATCGCCACCTTTTCACCTCCTATGAAATCGGCATTTTTTCAAGCTTCCGAACATCTGTCAGCTTTCCGGTCACGGCAGCCGCTGCGGCCATGGATGGACTGAGTAGATGGGTTCTCGATCCATTTCCTTGCCGGCCTTCAAAGTTCCGGTTGGAAGTCGATGCACACCGTTTGCCTGGAGGCACGATATCATCATTCATAGCCAGGCACATGCTGCAGCCTGCTTCCCTCCACTGGAATCCGGCTTCTTTAAAAATGGTATCCAACCCTTCCTCTTCAGCCTCTTTTTTCACTTTAAACGAACCCGGAACAACCAAAGCGGTTACGCCCGGCTTTACAGTTTGGCCTTTTACCACCTCAGCCGCCGCTTTCAAGTCACTCAAGCGCGAATTCGTACACGAGCCAATAAACACATAATCAACCTCTATGTCCTCGATTCTCATTCCCGCTTCGAGCCCCATATAATGAAGCGCCCTTTCAACCCCTTCTCTTTCAGAAGGATCTGCGTACTGTTCCGGATGAGGGACGGACCTTGAAATCGATGCGCCCATTCCAGGATTTGTTCCCCATGTAACATGAGGCTCGATTTCCTCACCTTTCACCTCAATTTTGTGATCATAAGTTGCATCCCTGTCACTCGTTAAGGATTTCCATTCTTCCTTACATTGTTCAAAAGATTTATCTTTAGGAAGATATTCTCTCCCATTTAAATAATCGAAGGTCGTCTCGTCAGGACTGATTAATCCCGCTTTGGCTCCTGCTTCAATGCTCATATTACAAACGGTCATTCTTTCTTCCATGGATAGATTGCGGATCACGTCACCGGTGAATTCGATGACATATCCGGTTCCGAATCCTACTCCGTAGGTAGAAATGATGTTTAAGATCACGTCTTTGGCTGTGACACCAAATCCCAACTCTCCCGTCACTTCAACTTGAAGAGTCTTCGGCCTTGATTGCCAGAGGGTTTGAGTTGCTAATACATGCTCCACTTCACTAGTTCCTATCCCGAAGGCCAGTGCTCCGAAGGCTCCGTGGGTAGAGGTATGACTGTCTCCGCAAACAATGGTTTTCCCCGGCTGAGTCAAACCGAGCTCTGGACCGATGACATGGACAATCCCTTGATCAGGGTGGTGAATATCGGCAAGAGTGACAGCAAATTCTTCGCAATTTTTCTTTAACGTATCCATCTGCAGTCGAGCGATTTCATCCCTGATGATGTGACGCTCTCTCGTCGGTACATTGTGATCCATAGTGGCATAGGTTAAATCAGGTCTCCGCACCTTGCGATTTTTCAAGCGAAGACCTTCAAATGCTTGGGGAGACGTAACTTCATGTACAAGGTGCAGATCAATATACAGTAAATCCGGCTTTCCCTTTTCTCTGTGCACAATGTGTTTTTCCCATATCTTTTCGATGATATTTTTCCCTGCCATGAACTCCCTCCTGATTTGGTAAGATTTTAATTCAAACTGTTTTGGTGAAATTAAAATAGTTGCTGAGCGAGTATTGGTTGATTTCCGCTCCAATCAACTTCTTTATAATCTAATTTGCTTACACAAAAGCAATCCCGGAAAATTCCATCTTACAAGTACGCCGCCAAGATCGAAGACAAGGCATGATCTGCTTCCAGTCGCTCTACAACCAGCTGACTCATGGCACCGGTTCCTACAACGGTTCCGCGGCCCATGGTCCAAAGGTCTCCTGTACGGTAGCCTGCGTTCAGGACTTCCTGAACGGCCATTTCGATCATTTCAGCCTCTTCTTTTAAGCCGAAGGAATGTCTAAGCATCATGGCAACCGATAAAATCATGGCCAGTGGATTGGCTTTTCCTTTTCCGGCGATATCGGGTGCAGATCCGTGTACCGGTTCGTACAGCCCGAAGGAGTCCCCCCTTAAACTGGCGGAAGGAAGCATACCCAGTGAGCCTGTGATCATGGAGGCTTCGTCACTCAGGATATCCCCGAACATATTCTCAGTTACCAGCACATCGAATTGCTTCGGCTGATACATGAGCTTCATGGCCGCTACATCGACCAGCATGTGCTCCACTTCCACTTCCGGGTATTCAACGGCGACTTCATTCACGACTTCGCGCCACATTCGACTTGTTTCCAGAACATTTGCCTTGTCGACGGACGTTAATTTTTTCTTGCGCTTTTGAGCCAGCTTGAAGGCTTTATGAACGATACGTTCGATTTCACTTTTTTCATAGACAAGGGTATCAACTGCTACTTCGTTTCGCTTTCCTTGACGACCGGACGGCTGACCGAAGTACAATCCTCCTGTCAGTTCCCTGACAATCACCAAATCTACTTCTTCTACAATTTCCCGTTTTAGTGGGGATGCACCTAGTAAACTTTCAAATGCTTTCACCGGTCTCAGATTCGCGAAAAGGTCGAACTCTTTGCGAATCGCCAGGAGACCTTTTTCTGGACGAAGCTCTTTCGGAAGATGCTCCCACTTCGGACCTCCTACGGCACCTAATAAAACGGCGTCACTATCTTTACAAAGCTTGATCGTTTCAGGAGGTAATGGTGTACCGAAGCGGTCGACGGCATCCCCGCCGATGTGACCTTTCTCGACTTCGAAGTCATGACCGAACCAATCACCCACTGCCTTCAGTACTTCTAATGCCCCGTCCATGATTTCTTGACCGATACCGTCTCCTGGTAGTACAGCGATTTTTTTCTTCATTAGAATTACCTCCTGTTTTGGTTGGTTTTATGGGAGAGCCTTGATTTACAAGGCTCTCTGTCTTACAAGCCGGCTTCCACTGCTTCCTTCTCCATGGACTGTGACTTCCGTTGTGCTGATCGGTTAACTGCATTAAGGTAAGCGCGTGCTGATGCTTCTAATACATCCTGGGCAGTGCCGCGGCCGCTTGTCTTTTCTCCGTTATATTCGAGTCTTACATAGACTTCTGCAAGGGCATCCCGCCCCCCACCGACTGAGTTGATCTTGTAATCTAATAATCTAGAAGAACTTGGCAGAATTTTTTCGATTGTATTGTAGATGGCTTCTACACTTCCTGAACCCGTTGAGGCGAGCTGGGTTACACTTCCGTCCTCAAACTTCAATTCAATCGTGGCCGTGGGGATATTGTCCATGCCGTATTGGACCTGCATTCTTTCTAATGTAAAGCCGACTCCATCGGCCATTTCCGTTTGCTTATTCGTCAGGATGCTGAATAGATCTTCATCGACGATTTCCTTCTTCTTATCCGCCAGATCCTTGAATGCGTGAAATGCTTCATTAAGCTTCTCGTCTGAAAGTTCGAATCCCAATTCAATCACCTTATTTTTAAAAGCATGACGTCCGGAGTGTTTTCCCAGAACCAGGCGGGTCGCATTCACTCCAATCAGTTCAGGGGTGATGATTTCGTAGGTTGTTTTTTCCTTCAGCATTCCGTCCTGGTGAATACCTGATTCATGAGCAAAAGCATTATCACCTACAACCGCTTTGTTAGCCGGTACTCTCATCCCCGTCAGCTTACTGACAAGAGAGCTTGTTTTCTTGATTTCATCCAGTTTCAGGCGGGTGGTGGCTCCGTAAAAATCTTCCCGGATTCTAAGAGCCACTGCGATCTCTTCCAGAGCTGCATTTCCAGCCCTTTCCCCGATCCCATTGATCGTTCCTTCAATTTGATCGGCTCCGTTTTCAATGGCAGCCAGTGAATTAGCTGTTGCCATTCCCAAATCATCATGACAATGAGCCGATAGCTTTACTCCGTCGATATTCGGTACATTTTCTCTTACGTACCGAAACAGTTCACCGTATTTATGTGGGGTGATATACCCTACCGTATCAGGAAGGTTAATGACCGAAGCCCCTGCCGCAATCACTCTCTCCATGATCTTCACCAAAAAATTCAAGTCTGTTCGGCACGCATCTTCTGCCGACCACTGAACGACCGGGAAAAATTTCTTCGCGTACTGAACGGCCTGGACCGCTGTATCGATGACCTGATCAGGTGTCATCTTAAGCTTATGAGTCATGTGAATGGGAGAGGTGGCTAGGAATACATGCAATCTCGGTTCAGCTGTATTCTTAAGAGATTCCCAAACTGCATCTATATCCCGCTGCTGAGCTCTTGCCAGCCCTGTAACAGAGCTGTTTTTGATCGTGGAACCGATCCTCTGTACGGCATCGAAGTCTCCTTTTGAAGCTGCAGGAAACCCGGCTTCAATGATGTCTACCCCCAGCCTTTCCAGTTGTCTCGCAACTTCGATCTTTTCAATCGTATTAAGATTTACGCCTGCTGACTGTTCACCGTCCCTTAGGGTTGTGTCAAAAATCTCAATGGTTCGCACTCGCAACCACTTCCTTTTCTTTAGTAGAAGGTTTCTGTACAAATGGCATCATTTTGCGAAGCTCTTTTCCAACGACTTCAATCGGATGCTGACTTTCACGCTGGTTGATTGCGTTAAACTCCGGACGGTTCGCCTGGTTCTCCAGGATCCATCCCTTCGCAAATTTTCCTGTTTGGATATCCGTTAATACTTCCTTCATACGGGCTTTCGTTTCTTCGTTCACCACTCGTGGACCTGAAACGAAGTCTCCCCATTGAGCTGTGTCTGAGATTGAGAAGCGCATTCCTTCTAATCCCTGCTCATACATTAAGTCAACGATCAGCTTCAATTCGTGTAAACACTCGAAATAGGCGACCTCTTTTTGATACCCGGCTTCGACCAGCGTTTCGAATCCTGCTTTCACAAGGGATGTCACCCCTCCACACAGGACTGCCTGTTCCCCGAATAGATCGGTTTCCGTTTCTTCCTGGAAGGATGTTTCCAGGATTCCTGCGCGTCCTGCCCCTACACCTTTTGCATACGCAAGGGCCAGTTCACCGGCTTGACCTGAAGCGTCTTGATAAACCCCAAAGAGTGCGGGCACTCCGGCTCCTTCTTCAAATGTTCTTCTTACCAGGTGTCCCGGTCCTTTCGGTGCTACCAGGAATACATCTACATCTTCTGGAGGAACCACTTGATGGAAATGGATATTAAATCCGTGTGCAAATGCCAGTGCTTTGCCTGAGGAGAGGGCCGGCTTGATTTCTGCCTCATACACTTTCGGTTGATGCTCATCCGGCAGGAGAACCATGATGACGTCTGCCTGTTCACTTGCTTCGCGGACCGAGTAGACATCAAATCCGTCTTTTTCCGCCTGGTCCCAGGACTTCCCTTTTCGTAATCCGACTACAACATCAAATCCGCTTTCCTTCAGGTTCTGAGCATGTGCGTGACCTTGTGAACCATAACCTACAACCGCTACCTTCTTCCCTTTTAAAACCTCTTCATTCACATCTCCGTTATAATATACCTTTACCATTTCCCTCATCCTCTCCATTTTTTGAATAATAAATTTTTTATTGATACAGCTTCTAATTCACGATTGAATATTGTTTTAAATCCGTCACCGATTTACCATTTCCCCTTGCGAATGCCGTGATGCCTGTTCGGGCAATTTCTTTGATTCCGTATGGTCTTAACAGATCGATGATGGCTTCAATTTTGGATGTTTCGCCTGTTACCTGGACGGTTACGCTGTCCCTTGCCACATCAATGATGGCGGCTCTGAAAGGTTCAACGATTCCATTGATTTCAGATCGGGTCTGCCCTGTACTTAACACTTTGATGAGTGCCAGTTCCCTTGCGACTACGCCTTGATCCGTGATGTCGGATACCTTGAGGACATCAATTTGTTTATGAAGCTGTTTTAAAAGCTGTTCTATTTTGCGATCGTCTTCTACATTGACGACAAACGTCATTCTCGAAATTCCTTCGACTTCTGTATAGCCGACTGAAATGCTTTCGATGTTGAACTGACGCTTTGTAAACAATCCGGTCACCCGATTCAATACACCACTCCGGTTATGAACGAGAGCAGTTACAATCCGTTTCCTCATGGTTTCACTCCTAACATTTCGTGTAATCCCTTACCTGGAGCCACCATCGGGTAGACATTTTCCTTCGGATTCACCCAGCAATCAATGAGCACTGGTTCATCACTCGTTAAGGCATCTTTTAAAACAGAATCGACTTCCTCCTGGGTTTTCACTTGATATCCTTTGATTCCGTATGATTCAGCCAGTTTTACAAAGTCAGGCTGCATAGCGAAGACCGACTGTGAATATCTTTCTTCAAAGAATGTCTCCTGCCACTGTCTCACCATTCCGAGGGTACCGTTATTAAGAAGGACCACTTTAACAGGAAGGTTCAACTCTTTAAGCAGCACCAGCTCTTGAAGAGTCATCTGGAATCCGCCATCGCCTACAAAGGCAACCACTGTACTTGAAGGGTTCGCTAACTGAGCCCCGATCGCTGCGGGAAATCCGAATCCCATCGTTCCAAGGCCTCCGGAAGTGACCCAATTATTCGGCTTTTTAAAAGAGTAATACTGTGCCGCCCACATTTGATGCTGTCCAACGTCTGTTGTGACAACCGCTTCCCCGTTGGTCATTTCATACACCTGTTCGATGAGGCGTTGAGGTGACAGTACATCGTTGGCCTGGTTATACCAGAAAGGATATTCCCTTTTGTATGACTTGAGATGATGATGCCAGGCATCGAAATCAGGCTTCTCTTCCTCATGTTGAAGGAGTTTTTCCAGTGCCTGTTTGGCATCGGCTACGATCGGGATCTGCGTTTTGACGTTCTTCCCGATCTCCGCGGGATCGATGTCAATATGGACCACCTTGGCCCTTGGTGCAAAAGTAGCGAGATTCCCTGTCAACCGGTCATCAAATCGGGCCCCGATATTGATAAGCAAGTCACATTCGTGGAGAGCCATATTGCTTGCATAACACCCATGCATCCCTGCCATGCCGAGAAACAACGGGTGATCTGCCGGAAATCCACCTAAACCTAAGAGGGTGTGAATCACCGGGAGTTCATATTGTTCTGCGAAAGTCTTCAGTTCCTCCGTTGCCTTTCCGTGAAGGACTCCTGCCCCGGCTAAGATGACCGGCTGCCGGGATACTTTGATGGCTTCCACCAGCTTCTTGATTTGAAGCGGATTGGGATAGAAGTTAGGCTGGTACCCCGGTAAGTCCATTTCCACATCGCGTACCGGATAAGCTTGCTGCAAGGTCAAGTCTTTCGGAATGTCGACAAGTACCGGTCCAGGCCTGCCGGTCGATGCGATATGAAAGGCTTCCTTCACAATCCTCGGTAAATCTTTAATATCACGCACCTGATAATTATGCTTGGTGATCGGCATCGTTATCCCGACTACGTCCGCTTCCTGAAAAGCATCGGTTCCGATGACCCCTGAAGCCACCTGCCCGGTAAAAATAACAAGAGGCAGCGAATCCATCATGGCATCGGCAATCCCTGTCACTAAATTCGTTGCTCCCGGTCCTGATGTGGCAATGACCACACCCGGTCTCCCTGATACACGGGCATACCCTTCTGCCGCATGGATGGCGCCTTGCTCATGACGAGCGAGAACGTGCTTGATCGGGGCTTTGTATAGAGCATCGTAAATCGGCAAGACCGCTCCTCCAGGATACCCAAACAGAATCTCAACCTTTTCCTCCTTCAAAGCTTTCATGAGCATATCAGCACCGTTGACGTTTTCTGTCAGTGTCTGTGAAGCGGGTTCTGCCTCTACCTTCGCTCTCATTGCCTATCTCCTCCCTTTTATTAAAAGCGCAGGCGGCTTGGTCAGGCCCGCCAAGCATAAAGCGAACATGCCGGAAAGGCGTTCTTTGCCTTTTTGGTATGTTTACTTTATGACCTCGAGCCTCTAGCCGCCGGAGCTGGATATATTAAAAGCGCAGGCGGCTTGGTCAGAGGCGACAAGCATAAAGCGAACATGCCGGAAAGGCGTTCTTTGCCTTTTTGGTATGTTTGCTTTATGACCTCGAGCCTCTAGCCGCCGGAGCTGGATATATTAAAATGCGCAGACGGTGAACCACCTGAGCTTTATTCATCCACTTTCCCAAACAAAAAAGACCTTTCCACCCACTACGACAGAGTTCATCTTTCGCAGGGGCGAAAAGGTCTTCATCCTTTCCACGGTACCACCCTAATTCAGAGACAATGGATATTATCTCCCTTTGCAGGCTGATCGGTTTCACCAGCCTTTGTTTTTGTAACGAGTATCATCTACTCGATCGTTCCTACTATCAGAGGTTCAGAACGATACTCAGAGGGGATGTCGGTATTGGATGTATTACTGGTTTGCAGCACCACCAGCTCTCTGAAAATACGATGTCCAATCCTTTTACCTCTTCAACGCTTTCCTTTATTCCGTTTTCAAGATTCCACCTGTACTAGCTGATGTTACAAGCTTGGCATATCTTGCTAAGTAACCTTTTCTGATTTTTGGAGGAGGCTGTACCCACTCCTTTTGCCTGAACTGAAGTTCTGTTTCTGAAACCATGAGGGAGATCGTTCGATTCGTGAGATCTATGAAGATGGGATCTCCATTTTCAACCACACCGATCGGTCCTCCTTCAGCAGCTTCCGGTGAGACATGACCGATTGAAATGCCCCGGGATGCTCCTGAAAACCTGCCGTCTGTCATGAGTGCGACTTTCTTTTCAAGGCCCCTTCCTGCAATGGCTGCCGTTGGTGCCAGCATCTCCGGCATTCCCGGACCACCCTTTGGCCCTTCGTAACGGATCACCACTACATGCCCTTCTTTCACTTCTCCACTTTCAATGCCGGCAAGTGCGTCATCCTGAGATTCGTATACAATTGCTTCACCCATGAAGGTTTTTATGGATGGGTCGACTGCTCCGACTTTGATGACGCCACCGTTCGGAGCAATATTCCCAAAGAGGACGGATAATCCTCCGACTGGACTGTGGGCGTTTTCCCTTCGACGGATGACATCGTCATTTTGAATATGAGCATCCTTCACATTTTCATAAAGAGACTTCCCTGTAACGGTGATGCGATCTTTGTGTACAGCTTCCATTTCACATAACTCTTTAATAATGGCGCTGACCCCTCCAGCGTTATGAACGTCCTGCATGGAGTAATCTGAGGCCGGGCTTATTTTAGATAAATAGGGAACTCGTTCAGCGACCTTATTGATACGGTTGATGTCATAATCGATTTCCGCCTCATTGGCAATTGCCAATGTGTGGAGGACGGTATTGGTGGAACCTCCCATGGCCATGTCTAAAGCGAATGCATCATCGATGGTGTCTTTCGTTATGATGTCTCTTGGTTTAATATCCTTCTTCACCATTTCCACCAGATATTTGGCTGCATCCTTGATTAACTGATGCCGTTCTTCCGATGTGGCAACAATCGTGCCATTTCCCGGAGGAGCCATCCCAAGCATTTCCATCAGGGAATTCATGGAGTTAGCTGTGAACATTCCAGAGCATGATCCGCAAGTGGGACATGCATTGGCTTCGATGTCGAGAAGCTGTTCTGCCGTCATCCTTCCTGACTGATGGGCACCGACCCCTTCGAAAACGGATACGAGTGATAATGGCTTCCCGTCGCTGGAAACCCCCGCTTCCATCGGGCCTCCCGATACAAAGACGGAAGGGACGTTTGTTCTGACCGCTGACATGAGCATTCCCGGTGTGATCTTGTCACAGTTCGGAATGTAAAACACTCCGTCGAACCAGTGAGCGTTGATGACGGTTTCTGCTGAGTCGGCAATCAGTTCCCGGCTCGGGAGTGAGTACCTCATCCCGATATGTCCCATGGCGATTCCATCATCCACACCGATTGTGTTGAATTCGAATGGAATTCCGCCGGCTTCCCGGATCGCTTCTTTCACCACCTGGGCAAATCCGTTTAAATGCATATGACCGGGAATGATGTCGATGTAAGAATTGCACACCCCGATAAATGGTTTTTCCATGTCTTCGAGCTTGACTCCCGTAGCATATAGTAAGCTGCGGTGGGGAGCCCGGTCGATTCCTTTCTTGATCATGTCACTTCGCACGTCATCACCTCCAACTTAGCCAACTTGAGCATTCTGTTTGTAAACTTTTCTTCCATCCTGCGTGACAGTGTTTCTGAACTCCTGCAATAATTGGGTTGTATACTTTCCAGGTTTTCCTTCACCGATTACACGGCCATCAACCTTTACAACGGCAATGACTTCTGCGGCTGTCCCTGTTAAGAACACTTCATCCGCTGTATACACATCATGACGGGTGAAGACTTCTTCCTTCATCTCGAATCCTAATTTACCGGCGATTTCGATGATGGCATTACGGGTGATCCCTTCAAGGGCCCCTACATATCCGGGAGGCGTAAGGATCTTTCCTTTTTTGACAATGAAGATATTGTCTGCGGATCCCTCTGCTACATATCCTTGGTCGTTCAACATTAATGCTTCACTTACACCGGCGAGGTTCGCTTCGATTTTTACGAGAATGTTATTTAAGTAGTTTAAGGATTTAACCTTTGGCGAAAGAACATCCGCACGATTTCGGCGGCTGGCCACCGTAACGATATCAATGCCCGTTTCGTATAAGCTTTTAGGGAATAGGGCTAATTGTTCTGCAATGACGATGATTTGTGGCTTCCTACAAGTAAATGGATCCAATCCAAGGTTTCCAACACCTCTGGAAATGACCACTCGTATGTAGGCATTCTCGAGTTGATTCTTTTTCAATGTATCTACGATAATGTCGCTCATCTCTTCTTTAGTGACTTCGATATGCAACATGATGGATTTTGCAGAGTCATAAAGGCGATCAACATGTTCTTCCAGACGGAACACATTCCCATCATACATTCGAATCCCTTCGAACACTCCATCTCCATATAGAAAACCATGGTCGTACACAGATACAACTGCGTCTTCCTTTTTTACGTATTGTCCGTCTAAGTAGATCCATTGTTCGTTCATGTTAATCATTCCTTTCCTGGCTAAAATTTATTTGATTATTCAGAATTTTATTTTTGCAACGAAAGTCCGTTGACTTGGAGCACATTCGTACAGCCGGCTTGATTCGGTATTCCTGCTGTTGACTGCTGGCTCAGATTTTTTTATTGAGGACAATATTACTCCCGTTTCCCGGTAAGGTCAACAGGCTTTTTGTAAATTATTTGACTATTTAGATTAATCTGATTATAAGTAAACGCTTACATCTTTGTCCTTATAGAGTTTGTCGGGAGAAAAAAATTTTTTAGAATTTTTTATTTAATGGGGTGAATGATGCTTCAGTTCTGGTGTGGATCTCTTTTGAAAATTTTTCGACAAAATCCTCTGAGAATGGGGGTTCGGGGAGTTTGGCCCTGTGTGTAAATGACTGATAGATTCTCACTGATTATTCATAAATGAGAATCCATCTTTCTATTAAATAGAAAGAATGAATTTTTATTAACTTGAAAAACGATTAGCAGAAAGAAATGGATTCCATACAGCACCTTCCAACCTTATATTCCGTCATACCTTTCAACTTGTGAATCTTTTTTAAGATCATGAATAATCTTCCATGAAGAAAGATATCCACACAAAATAGAATCGACTCTTCCTTAAACTTTATACAAATAAAAAAGAATCAATCCAAGCAACCAGGCGATTGGATTGATTCTTCTTTTATACCCATGTAAACATATAATTCGGATCTTCGACATCCTTTGCTTTTTTAACGATCTTCAACGGTTTGAAGGTATCGATCATGACGGCTAGTTCGAGGGTTTCTTTTTTCCCGATACTTGCTTCTGTCGTTCCTGGATGAGGACCGTGTGGAATCCCGCTCGGGTGGAGGGTGATCGATCCTTCTTTTATTCCCTTTCTGCTCATGAAGTTTCCTTCAACATAGTACAGCAGTTCATCACTGTTCACATTGCTGTGATTATAAGGAGCCGGAATCGATTCCGGATGGTAGTCGTATAATCTTGGAACAAATGAGCAGACAACGAAGTTATGCCCTTCAAACGTTTGATGAACAGGAGGAGGCTGATGCACGCGTCCTGTAATCGGCTCAAAATCCTCAATGTTGAACACCCAAGGATACAGATAACCATCCCAGCCGACGACGTCCAGTGGATGATGATTTAACACATGGGAATGAAGCCCTCCCCTTGATTTGGTGATCACTTCGAATTCGCCCTCTTCATCCATGGTTGCAAGCTTCTCAGGTCCTCGTAAATCCCGTTCACAAAACGGACTGTGTTCCAATAACTGTCCGTATTCATTGCGATAACGACGAGGGGTGGTAATCTGACTGAAGGATTCGACGATCAGCATCTTCGTCTCTTCCTCAGGAACGACACGGTAGATGGTCCCAATCGGAATCACCACATAGTCCCCTTTTCCATAGGTGAGCGTTCCGAACATCGTCTCTACCTTTCCTTTACCAAAATGGATATAAAGCATTTCATCTCCATCACCATTTCGGTAAAAGCTTGTCATCTCTTCTGTTACATAGGCGGTTCCAATCAATAGATCCGAATTACCAAGTAAATATTCCCGACTCTTTAAGGCACAGCCTTTTTTCTCGACTCTGTCTGTAAAGAAATGTCGATGACGGAGTGCACCCTCATCCTCAAACTCCGGCATATAACTCCCTAAATACTCTGTTTTCGCCACAGCCGTCGGCAAATGATGATGATACAGAATCGACTGAGTTCCCGAGAATCCCTTCGTCCCCATGACCTGCTCTCTGTAAAGCGTGCCATCGTCCTTTTTAAACATGGTGTGACGTTTGTGAGGTATTTTCCCCAGTTGACGATAGTACATGGTTTTCCTCCTCTCTTCTGCTTACAATTGTATTACGCAGAACCCCTAATCCCGTAATCTCTAATTCCACTACGTCCCCAGGTTTCAACCACGGGTGCGTCTCAGTCCCAAGCTCTAAAATGCATCCTGTTCCAACAGTTCCGGATCCAATCACTTCGCCGGGATACAGGGTGACGTCTTTTGAGGCTCGCTCGATCATGTCTGCAAATGTATAATGGATATCCTGATAATTCCCCTCGGATAAGAGTTTCCCATTCACCTTCCCCGTCATAGGCAGGTCAAAACGGTCTCCCTTTCTATAGGTCTCAAGTTCATCTTTCGTCACTAAATACGGACCGAAAGAAGTGGCAAAGTCCTTTCCCTTCGCTGGACCAAGCCCTACTTTCATCTCTTGCTTCTGGATGTCTCTTGCACTCCAGTCGTTCATGATGAAATAACCATAAATATAGTCTTCCGCGTTGTCTTTTGTAATGTTTTTTCCTTCTTTGCCAATCACGCAGGCGATTTCCAATTCATAATCCAGCCACTCACATTCAGCGGGCTTTTCAATATGATCGAGAGGACCCTTTACAGCTAAATGATTTGTAAAATAGAAGACGGGGATGTCATACCATTCCGGCACAACATCCAGTCCCCTCCGTTTACGGGCCGTTTTCACATGCTCTTCAAACGCATAGAAATCCCGGATGCTGACTGGCCTTGGAATCGGTGACTTCAGGGTGACTTCACGTAATGAATGCACTCCCTTGTCTTTTTCCGACAAGGTACCGAGCGCCTTCATCCTTTTCATCCCTTCTTCTCCAAGATCGATAATGGATAATATGTCTTTAGGGAGGGACCCGTTGCTGACAGCATGGATGTCCACTACAAGGTCATCCTGAACGATCCCAGCCCTTACTTCTCCTTCTTTTAAAAAACTAACCAGCTTCACGTAACATCACCTTTTTCGAATCAATTCAAATGAATCGGATAATGGTTTGGTATACATCTGACCGGCAAGTCTTCCCACCGGTTTGAGTTTCTCTGAATCTATCTTTCCATCATAATAGAGTTCATCATTAATCCTTACACACTCCACTTTCCCGATGACAAGACTCCCTGCACCAGGATGATCGCCGAAGTGAAGAACCTCATGAAGGATGCATTCCAATTGCACCTTGCTTTCAGATACTCCTGGAGGCTTTACCGTAATGGACTTCCTCTTCGTCAGCCCGACCTGCTCGAATTCATCAACGCCAGGTTCAAATTCAATGGCACAGTTATTCATTTCCTCCACAAACTCTTCACTTACGATATTGATGACGAATTCCTTTGTTTTCTCGATATTTCGGAGGGTATCCTTTTTGCTGCCATCCTTCCCTCTTCTCATGGGGGAGAAGCAGACGAGCATAGGCTCTGCACAAATCGCCGTAAAAAAGCTGTAAGGTGCCAGGTTCGCATTCCCTCCTTCATCAAGGGAAGAAACAAAGGCAATCGGCCGGGGCAAAATCGATCCGATCATCAGTTTATAAGCAGACTGCCACTCCAGAGTCTGGGGTTTGATATCCATTTAGTTCACCCCTCCGTTTTGCAAAATGTCTTCCAGTGCTCCGACGAATCTCTTGTTATCGTCCTGTGTTCCAATCGTGACACGAACCGTGGTCGGATATCCGAGAAGAGTTCCTGAACGGACGACGAGCCCCCTTTTCACAAGTTCATAAGAGACCTTGTCACCATTCATTCCCGTGTCCACCATGATAAAGTTCGATTGAGACGGGAAATAGGATATCCCCAGACGATCAAATTCACGTTCCAAATAACGACGACCCTTCTCGTTCTTATGGGTACACTCCCTAATAAACGCTTGATCTTCCAGGGCAATGATCGCTGACTTCTGGGCAACGGTATTCACATTGAATACATCTTTCACTTTACGGAGCTGTTCTGCAATCTCCTCATTCATGACTCCGAACCCGACTCTTAGTCCGGCCAGGCCATATATTTTTGAAAATGTTCTAAGGACAATCAGGTTTTCAAACGCTGACAGAAGAGGCAGGGTTTCTAAATAGTCATCGGTTGTAACGTACTCCATATAGGCTTCATCCACCACTACGAGGATATGCGGAGGGACGCTTTCGATAAAGTGCAGGAGTTCTTTTTTTCCGACTATGGTTCCGGTTGGGTTATTGGGATTACACACAAAGATCAGCTTGGTTTTTGGAGTGATGTGGTCATGCATCCCTTGTAAGTCATGGGTACCGTTTACGAGAGGGACAATGACCGGAGTGCCTCCTTCCAGGAACACATTGGTTTTATACCTGGGAAACGTAACATCGGCCATAATGGCTTCGTCGCCAGCGCTCAAGTAAGCTCTCGTCAACAGCCGGATCACTTCATCCGAGCCATTACCAAATACGATCTGTTCTTTCGGAACCCCTAAAAACGCTGAAACCTTATGACTAAGATCAACGGCAGCTCCGTCCGGATACATAAACAGGTCGCTCCCATTTTCTTTAAACCACTGCTTCACCTTCGGGGAGCAGCCATATATATTTTCATTTTCTGACAGCTTTCTGATTGAGGAGAGACCATGCTCCTTCTGTAAGTCGCCAAGCGTCTTCCCCAGCACATATGGAGCGATATGTGTGACCGCTTCCCTTGTTTTGAACTTTAATGTCATACATGAATCCTCGCCTTCCTCATGGATGAAGGGGGTCGACTCACGTGTTAGCTTATCTTCTGTTCAAATATGGTACCTGCAAACTGTACGATATTAAGTAGAAGCAGCTAATCTCTCCATGAGTTAACCCCCTGACCGGTCCTTTGACCCCCGTTATATATGCTAATCTCTATCTATTTTTTATTTTATAGGTTTCCTCTGCGTTCTTGCTCGCGCTCGATGGATTCAAATAATGCTTTGAAGTTTCCTTCTCCGAATCCTCTTGCACCCTTACGTTGAATCACTTCAATGAATAGAGTTGGGCGATCTACAATTGGCTTTGTGAATATTTGAAGCAGGTAGCCTTCATCATCACGGTCTACTAGAATATTCAACTCTTTGATCTTGGAGATCTCTTCGTCTATTTCCCCTACACGCTCTGAAAGCATGTCGTAATAGGAGTCAGGCGTATTCAGGAACTCTACTCCGTTCTCCTTCAAGATACCGACTGTCTTCACGATATCCTCGGTCAGGATGGCAATATGCTGCACCCCTGGACCACCGTAGAACTCAAGATATTCCTGAATCTGTGATTTACGTTTTCCTTCAGCAGGCTCGTTGATCGGGAATTTAATGCGACCGCCGTTATGCATAACCTTGGACATAAGGGCTGAGTATTCAGTTGTAATGTCTTCATTTGTGAAGTGGCGCATTTCCTTGAAGCCCATCACTTTTTCATAGTACTCCACCCACTCTTCCATGCTCTCCACGTTTCCAACTACGTGATCCACAGCGATGATACCGGCATCTTCATATTTAAGAGTAGAATCATATTTTTCAAAGCCCGGCATGAAGATCCCTTTATAATCTTTACGTTCCACAAGGGTATGGATCGTATCCCCGTATGTACCAATGATGGCTTTTTTCAATTTTCCATTATCATCTTCTAGCGTCGATGGTGGCATGATTTCAATTGCACCGCGGGACACCGCTCCAGTGTAAGCCTTTTCAACATCATCCACCACAAGGGCGATATCTTTAATGCCGTCTCCGTGAAGCTTCACGAACTGGGCCACCCGGCTGCCTTCATGCAGGCTTCCCGTTATGACCAATCGGACTTTGTTTTGTTGCAGTACATAGGATACTGTGTCACGATTTCCTGTTTCGAGCCCTGAGTAGGCAACGGTCTTAAAACCGAATGCTGTACAGAAGAAGTGAGCAGCCTGCTTTGCATTACCCGTATAGTACTCTAAAAAATCAACATCTCTTACCGGGAAGACATCTTCTACTTTAACCTGCTTTTTTGCTACATTCTCTTGCATCCTAATCCCTCCATTAAACGTTAGTATATTCTGAATATTATATTAAATAGTTTTGAAGAACTTCTCAAGAGCGGCTAGTAAAGCTTAAACGCTTCTCTGTGTAAAAGCGTGATCCTCACTTTACCTGGCCATCTCTTTTTTTCGGGGAGGCATGTGCACGGCGTCTCCCTTTAATCCTTCGACTGCTTCGAGTAGACTTTCATTCATACTCGGGTGGGGATGAAGAGGAAAGCGAAAGTCCTCATCTCTCGCTGCCATTTCAAGTCCCAGCACACCTGATGTAATCAGTTCCGCTGCTCCCTTCCCCATCATATGAATACCAAGGATCATATCCGTTTCACTGTCTGACACGACTTTCACGAATCCATCCTTTTCATCCGTCAGCTGAGCGTACCCGTTTCCCCTGACAGGGTTCTCACTCACTGTAACCGAATAACCTTCCGCACGTGCTTCCTCTTCGGTAAGGCCCGCACACGCAATCGGTGGGCTCATCTGCACCACCGTCGGCACAAACTGCAGATCTACTTCCACCTGTTGCCCAGACATCGCCTCGGCCGCCGCCTTCCCCTGTTTGATCGCTTTGACTGCGAGGGACGGACCTTTCGTGACATCCCCGATCGCCCAAATATGCGGAATCGAGGTCCGTCCCTCCCGATCTGTTTGGATATAATTATCCTCGGTTAATTCAACACGGAGACGGTCAAGGCCGAGTTCTGATAGGTTCGGCTTAACTTTTCCACTTGTGACAAAGTGAGAGCCTTCAATTGAAACGAATTCCCCATTCCCTTTGTCAATGCTCACTGTGACTTTTGCTTCAGATTGACTCGCAGCTTGAAGCGTAGAATTCTTGATTACATTGACCTTCTGCTTTTTCAACTGTCTGAACAGTTCTTTTGATATGGCAGAGTCAAATGGAAATTCCCCGTTCAAAATAAGGGTGACACGGCTTCCCAATATGGAGAAAATAGACGCGACCTCCAATGAAATATAATCGTTCCCGTATACGATCAGCTCTTCGGGGATTTCCTCAAGCTGAAAGATCTCTTTCTCTTTTAGGATACGATCCGAGTCAAATTCAATTCCATCCGGGTATTGAAACTCACCACCTGTCGCAACGATTGCCTGTTTGAAATTAAAAAGGGTGAACTCATGACCATTTTCAACTCCTATACGGGATTCTGACAGGAAGGATGCCGATCCCTTAACGATTTCAACCTTATTCGCTTTGCACAGTGATTCTACCCCTGTACGGAGCTGGGTGACTTTTTTATTTTTATAGGATTGAAGAGAAGAAAGGTTTACTTCCACTTCCCCAAACTCCATGCCCATTTCCTTCAGATGCTTCGTCTTTTTAAATTCCTGGGCAAAGTGGGTGAATACCTTTGACGGGATGCATCCTTTATTTAAACAGGTCCCGCCTACATCCTCCCGTTCGATCAACGTCACCTGTCTACCGAGGCTCGCGGCTCTGATAGCTGCATGATAGCCCCCGGGACCTCCTCCGATGACAACAATGTCTTTATCTTCAGTAATCTCTCCCACTACCATTTACATCAACTCCAAAAGCATGGATTGAGGTTCTTCAATCAGATCCCGTAATCGATTCGTAAATTTCACAGCTGTTCCGCCGTCTGCCACCCTGTGATCAAAGGACATCGAAACATTCATCATGGAACGGACGACAATTTCATCTTTTTCGTTCACCATCGGACGCTTCTTCGTTTTATGGAAGGCGACGAGGGCTACTTCAGGCTCGTTAATGATCGGAGTGGCTCCGATTGAACCGTTCAGAGGTCCTACGTTACTGACCGTGAAGGTTCCCCCTTTGATCTCTTTCATCGCTAACTTGCCATCCAGTGCTTTGACGGTCAATTCCTTCATCTCACCGTGAATGTCTTTCATCGTTTTTTCTTCCACGTGCTTGATGACAGGAACGATCAGACCTTCCTCTGTGTCGACTGCAATTCCGATATTGTGTTGAGACTGAAGCTCGACACACTCTTCTTCTTCATTGAGACGGGCATTGAAAATCGGAAACTCTTTTAAACAGACAGAAATGGCTTTGATAAAATACGCACCCATGGAAATGGACCCGCCGCTCCCTTTCATGGTATCTTTCCAGGCTAATAGATTCGTAACGTCGACTTCTTCAAAATGGGTACAGTGCGGGATGGTTCTAAGTGACTGTGACATTTTGGAAGCAATCTGTTTGCGTCTGCCCCGGAAAGGAATGGTCTTCGCGTTGGGCTCTTTTGATGCTGCAGGAGCAACTGGTTTAGGTTCATCAACCGGCACCGGCACTGACTGACTTTCTCCATTCATATAAAGGAAAATATCTTCATCGAGGATTCTACCACCAGCTCCGGAACCAACCACTTCTTCTATGTTAATACCATTCTCCCTTGCTATTTTCCTCGTATACGGGGAAGCAAGGATCCTTCTCTTCTTCAATACTTGAGTTGTTTGTGGAAAGGACCGCTCGCCCCCATACTGCTTCTGTTCTTTTTCCATCAACAGAACCGTAGATCCCACTGGGATCGTTTCCCCTTCACTAACGGTAAACTCCTTGATCACACCTGAAAATGGTGCCGGGATCTCTGCCGTCATTTTATCTGTTTGCACCTCTACCAGTGGTTGATCCGCTCTCACGACATCCCCCACTTTTACAAGAAAGTGATTGATATTGGCTTCGGTCATGCCTTCCCCAATATCATGAAGCTTAACTTCCATGGACTCCCTCCTTGTCTAATAGCGGGCTACATTTTCCACTGCAGCCAACACACGTTTACTGTCAGGCAAATAGAAATCTTCAAATCCGAAATATGGGACAGGTGTATCGAATCCCGTTACCCGTTCAGTCGGTGCTTTCTGATATAAAAAGGATTTGTCATTGATGATCGCCAATACATCATTTCCGACTCCACCAGTGGCATGTGCTTCATGGACAATCACGGTTCTCCCCGTTTTCTGAACAGAGCTTGTAATGAGATCCTTATCAAGGGGATAGAGTGTTCTAAGATCGAGGACCTCACAGGAAATACCTTTATCAGCGGCTTCCTTGGCTGCATCCTCGGCTACCTTAACCATCGCTCCCCACGCAATGATCGTGACATCCTCACCCTCTGTGACTACCTTGCCTTTCCCGATTTCCACAGTGTACTTTTCTTCAGGTACTTCTTCCCTGGAAGAACGGTAACATCGCATAGGCTCCAGGAATAGAACGGGGTCAGGATCCTCGATGGCTGCAATCAGAAGTCCCTTGGCATCATATGGAGTTGCGGGACAAACAACCTTGATTCCGGGCATATGAGTGAAAAGTGCTTCGGTGCTATCGGAATGAATCTCAGGCGCCCTTACACCTGCCCCATACGGAGCCCTGATGACCAATGGGCAGGTGAAATGGCCAAGGGTACGGGCGCGTATTCTGGATGCATGTGTCATGATCTGCTCGTATGCCGGATAGATGAATCCTAAGAATTGGACCTCCGCTACCGGACGAAATCCGTTCAGCCCCATCCCGATGGCCGCTCCAATAAAGCCGGCTTCACTTAAGGGTGTATCAAGAACCCGGTCTTCACCGAATTCCTTTTGAAGGCCGTCAGTCGCCCTGAATACTCCGCCGTTCATCCCGATATCCTCACCCATCAACAGAACATCTTCGCTTTCCAAAAGCATCACTCTCATAGCATCCGTTATGGCTTGAACCATCGTCAGCGTCTTCATTTTCGTTAAGGTGTTCATTCTACTCACCTCTCAATCGCTCAAGGAGCTTTTCTTTTTGTTCCTGGATCGTCCAGGTCGGTGTCGCAAACACATAATCAAAGATCACACTGGGATCCGCTGCCGGATATGCTTCCAGTTCCTCGACTGCATGGTCTACTTCCTTCGCACATTCCTTTTGAACTGAGTCGATCCACTCTTCGTCAACCCAGCCTCGATGCTTCATGAATTTCGTTAACCGGTCAACAGGGTCATTATCCTTCCGTCGGGACTCACTTTCCTGTTGATCACGATACTTCGTCGGATCATCTGCGGTTGTATGGGCACCGTATCTCCAGGTCACGGACTCGATCAAGGTAGGTCCGTCCCCGTTTCGTGCTCTTTCCAACGCCTTCAATGTTTCAAAATAAACAGCAAAAATATCATTGCCGTCGATGCGTACGCTTGGAATGTCATAGGCAAGTGATTTCTGGGCAATGGTTTTTGTTTTCATTTGCTTGTGCATGGGAACGGATATGGCGTAATGATTGTTTTGATTGAAAAAGACAACCGGGGCCTCCCAGACGCTTGCCAGGTTCAATCCTTCATGAAAGTCGCCTTCAGAAGTCGCGCCGTCACCAAAATATACAATGGCTGCATTCCGGGTCCCTTTTCTCTTCTCGGCGAATGCCGCCCCTACCGCATGAGGGAGTTGTGTCGCGATTGGAATGCCAGGAGTGAAAATATTCTTTCCTTCCGGAGGCACGCACCCTTCATTTCTCCCCTTCCAGAATAGGAGGATATGAAGCAGGGAATGACCGAATGTCATGGTAGCCCCATGATCCCGATAGGACGGGAATAACCAGTCCTCGCCTTTAAGGGCTAGTGCGCTTCCTACCTGGGATGCCTCCTGTCCTTCAAATGGTGCGTATGTTCCGATCCTGCCTTGACGCTGCAGGCTAACGGCTTTGCGGTCAAAGGTACGGATCCTGATTAGATGACGATAAAAAGTGCGGGCCAAGTCTTCTGAAATGTCCTTTTCATACTCGCTTTGAACCAGTTCTCCTTGTTGATCCATAACCTGGACCAATTGAAATTCCTCGATCATTTCATCACCTCTTTTGGTGCTTTTTTGTTGTTACGATAAACTTTGCTTTTTTATGTCCTAACCGACCATTTCGGACGTTTCGCATGGGAGAAAAAGCTGTTTCTTCTTGTGCGGGCGTGGATTCTGTCCTCACAGAATCGGTTGGCTGCTTGGACTGTGGTCATATGCTGGTTTTCCGATTGCAGATAAATATTTTGAAGGCTATTGTAGATGGCACTTGTCTTTTGAAGGACTCGTTCTTTATTTGGTTCGTACAATTCGTCCGCTACCTGGATCAAACCGCCTGCATTGACGATATAATCAGGTGCATACAGGATTCCTTTTTCATGGAGCTTCATACCATGGGAAAGGTCTAATAATTGATTGTTGGCAGAACCGACGACCGCCTTTACCTTCAGCTGATCTACCGTGTGATCATTAATGACTCCACCGATGGCACAAGGAATGAAGACATCCGCATCAACCGAGTAGATCTCATCTCCTGATACGACTTTAATGGCTGCTCCCATCCTGTTTGCCTTGGCCACTAACTGATCAATGGATTTCTGACTGATATCCGTTACATAGAGGTCCGCTCCTTCTTCCAGTAAACGCTCGGCAACTTTAAAGCCCACTTTTCCTAACCCTTGAATGGCATACCTTTTTCCATGGAGATCTTTTGATCCCCATACGTTTTGGTTGGTTGCCTGTAAACCGTAGATCACGCCCATGGCAGTCGGGATGGATGAATCCCCGCTTCCACCGTATTCTTCATTGACGCCTACAATGCAATTCGTTTCTTTTAAGGCATAAACAAAATCATCAGGAGTCGTGCCCATATCTGTCCCGGTATAGAATCTTCCGTTCAGGGATTCAACAAATTGGCCGAAAGCACGGAACAGCTCAGGATGTTTGTCTTTTTCCGGGTCTCCGATAATGACGGCTTTTCCTCCACCGAAGTCCACGTCTGCCGCTGCACATTTGTAGGTCATCCCTTTTGATAAACGCAATACATCTTCAAGTGCTTCATCTACTGATGTGTATGGTCTCATTCGACAACCGCCCAGTGCAGGTCCAAGAGTCGTATTATGTATGGCGATGATGGCTTTCAGTCCTGTTTCTTCATCATTGCAGAAAACAACCTGTTCATGATTTTGTATTTTTTCGAACATATCCATTTCTCCGCCCCCTGCAAGCCCTCTGTTTGTAACCGCTTCCATTTTGGTGAATACGTTAGACACTAAAGCTTCCTCCTTTTACACTCCTATTGATGAAGTGGATCAAAACTAGTTCTCTCTTATTCTTTGGTTAATTTTCTCTTTAGGCAGTACAACTTGTTTGACTTCACCTTTCCCAATGAGTCTGTCATTCTCTCTATCTCTGACAGTCACTTCGGTCACGATGATATTTCGTTCATATTTAATGACGCTCGCTTTAATTTCAAGAGAGGAACCCGTTTTCGCCGGAGCCATATGCTCGACGTTCACCTTGGCTCCCATTCCCTCTTCATGATTTTCCAAATAGGGTAGAATGATCTTTCTTGATGCCCATTCCATGTGGTAAACCATGGAGACGGTCGAATACACCGGGTGTACCACGTCTCCTTCAAACTGGGCATACATGCTGGGGGTTACTTCTGTCGTGACGACGGCCGTATGTCCTTCTGCTAATCCAGACTTCATTGCTTTCCCCCTTTAAACCAACAAATTATATATTTTTATATAACGTTAATTCAACGATATAATAACATTTTGTTTTATAAATAGTCAATAAATTGTTAAAATTTAAAATATTATATTAATATAAGTTATGCAGAGGGACGGACCTAGCGGCAAAGCCGAAGGTCCGTCCCTCGCTTAAAAGCGGAAGCGGCTTGGGCAGGACCGACAAGCATAAGTCGAACTTACCGGGAAGGTGCCCTTTGCCTTCTTGGTAAGTTTGACTTATGACCTCGAGCCTCTAGTCGCCGGAGCTAGACGATTCCCTTTTCAGACAGGCAATCAAAATATTCTCAAAAATAAAAAAGCAACGAAACAGAGTTTCGTTGCTTTTTTTAGAAGGTCGTTTATTGTTTTTGTAAGCTTATGAGAGAAGTGCCCTGTCGCTGGCGAGTTTGCTTCCACGGATTCGCTGAAATTCGTGGAGAAGCCCTTCGACTGTGAGGTGTTTTTTCTCTTCTTCATTTACCTCTAATATAATCTGACCTTTATCCATCATGATCAATCGGTTGCCAAGGTCCAGCGCCTGCTGCATATTATGGGTGACCATCAACGTGGTAAGGTTATACTTCTCTACAATCTCTTTCGTCAGGTTCGTAATCAGATCCGCTCTGGCGGGATCCAACGCTGCCGTATGTTCATCCAGCAATAAGATCGACGGTTCGGTGAATGTGGCCATCAGTAGAGAGAGCGCCTGTCTTTCCCCTCCGGATAGCAACCCGACCTTTGCATTCAATCGATTCTCAAGCCCGAGGTGAAGTGTTTCCAGTACTTCCTTAAAAAACACTTTCCGTTTTTTGGTCACACCCATTTTAAAAGTGCGGGTACGATTTCTTGAATACGCCATGGCCAGGTTCTCTTCGATGGTCATAGTAGGTGCAGTGCCTGCCATTGGATCCTGGAACACCCGACCGATAAGCTTAGATCTTTTATACTCGGACACCTTTGAAACATCATGATCGTCAATCAGAACATTTCCCACATCAGGCAGCAGTACACCTGAAACGATATTCATCAATGTCGATTTCCCGGCTCCATTACTTCCGATCACAGTGACGAAATCCCCGGGTTTTAAAGAGAGTTGAATGTCATCAAGGGCGATTTTTTCATCGGGTGTCCCCTCATTAAATACTTTGTGGATTCTATTTAATTGTAACACCGCTCTCACCCTTTCCATCTGTGATTGAAGACCTGTCCAATCGGTCTGCCATACGCTGGGCCTTTCGTTTCTTGTCCTTGTAACGGTCCATCACCTTAGGCATGACAAGGGCAAGAATCACGATTGTCGCTGTGATGAGCTTCATATCCCCTGTTTCCAGGAAATCGACGCGAAGAGCCATGGATACGACTAATCGATAGATAATCGCTCCACCAATGACTGCGAGCGTCGTACGGGCGATCGTCTTGGTTCCAAACAATGCTTCTCCGATGATAACTGAAGCAAGTCCGATGATAATCATTCCGATTCCCATTCCGACATCAGCAAACCGGCTATACTGAGCAATCAATGCTCCCGACAGTGCCACCATTCCATTCGATATTCCCAAACCCAGAATAATCATCAGGTTCGTATTAGCAGAGAAACTGCGGATCATTCGCTGATTATCTCCAGTCGCACGTAATGCCAAACCGATTTCCGTTTTCAAGAATCCGTCTGTTAAAAACTTGATGACAAGCGTGATGATGATCATAATAAATAAAATGCTCCACGTTCCCGGTACAGGCTCACCAAGCCCTACTGCCATCCACAATTTATTGAGTGCGGCATCGATTCCGAGAGGCGACCAAAATCCTTCCACCCCTGTAAAAGCAGTATCCTGACTTAGTAAAGGTACATTCGACCTCCCCATTATCCGAAGATTGATAGAATACAGGGCAATCATCATGAGAATCCCTGATAATAGGGCATTGATCTTTCCAAACGTGTGAAGCAGTCCCGTTATACATCCTGCAACAAATCCGATGACAATCGCTGTAATGGTTGCGATGACTGGATTTACGCCACTAACAATCATGGTGGCAGCGACAGCGGCTCCCGTAACAAAGCTGCCGTCGACTGTTAAATCAGGAAAATCCAATATCCGAAAGGACAAGTAGACTCCGAGGGCCATAATAGCGTAAATGATTCCAGATTCAAAGGATGCGAATATTGCTGTTGGCACGAATCATCAACCCTTCCTATTTTTCTTCTAAAAATTTCCCAAGCTCAGACCAGGCTTCCTGTACTTCCACTCCTTGTTCTTCAGCTGCTGCCTTATTAAACATCAACTCGAAATTTTGTGGAGCCTGTACAGGAATTTCAGAAGGTTTCTTCTCTCCTTTTAAAATCTTCACAGCCATCAATCCTGTTTCATAACCAAGGTCCTCATAGTTAAATCCACTCGCTGCAATTGCACCTTTTTCTAATGAGTCAAGTTCTCCTACAAAAAGAGGAATATCCTTTTCATTCGCTACAGTGATGACTGATTCCAACGCTGAAACGACTGTATTATCTTTCGGAATGTAAATGGCATCGACTCTTCCCACCAGGGATTCAGTCCCCTGTTTAACATCAGCAGACGTTGAAACGGTAGCTTCTACAACCTCCACGCCTTTTTCTTCGGCAAGCTTATTCACTTCAGCTGCCTGTACGACAGCATTTTGTTCGCCGGAATTATAAACAACCCCAATCTTCTTCGCTTTCATTTCATCCGTGATAAATTGAATGGTCTTTGAAATCGCTTCCGGATGAGTATCGGTCGTTCCCGTGATATTTTCACCTGGCTCTTCAAAAGACTTAACCAATTCAGCACCAACAGGGTCAGTAACAGAAGTAAAAATGATCGGAATCTCTTTCGTTGCATTCAATGCGTGTTGTGCACTTGGGGTTGAGTTAGCAAAGATAAGGTCGACACCGTCTCCAACAAAGTTCTTGGCAGCACTTTGTGAATTACTTTGATCTCCTTGGGCGATTTGAACATCATATTTTACATTTTCGCCTTCTTTGAAACCGTTTTCAGCCAAAGCCTTCTTAAAACCTTCAAATGCTGCATCTAAAGATGGATGTTCCACAATCTGGGTTACCCCGATCACATATTGCTTTTCACCATCTTCTCCACCTGAGCTTGTATCACTACCACAGCCCGCTAAAAACAGCATTCCCAGCATCATAGAGATGACAACAAGTAATAAACTCTTCTTCTTCACAGAAATCCCCCTTTTTCTCTTCCTGATATATGATCAGTAGTCTGGTAGACTAGCAAATCCAAGTATGATAAAAATGAACACCAACGTAAATACAACGTTATATTATCACTCCTGTCACAAAATAGTCAATAATATTCCGAAAATTTAAAAATTAATACTAGTATAGTCGGTATCGGTGATGATTTCTAGAGGGATTGAGGGAAAAATTTTCTGTGGTTGGGTTAAGGATGTGGTGAGGGAATCAAATAATCGTGGATATTTAATAGTTTCGTGCTATAGTTTTTTCACTTCACCCTCTCCTTTCCTTCATGTTGTCTATTAAACTTCTGCCAAATTGTGACCACCACTATAAAAAGACACTTCCCCAATATAGGAAAAGCGCCTTCTCACAACAATCTATTAAGATTCCACACCACTGCCAGATAGCTTCCTGAAAATCCCCTGGGCATCAATCATCATTCCCTCCACCAATTCCTTCACGGTCGGGACATCTGTTACTAGACCGGACACCTGGCCACCGTTAATAAATCCTTGGTCCAACTTCCCTTCAAGTGCTCCAACACGATGATAATCTTCTGAGGTCATTTGACTGAACTCGTCAAGAGCAACTCCCTCTTGTTCTTTTTGAATCAGTTGTGCTGCATAGGGAGTTTTCATGACCCTTCTTACCCTTCCGACAGAACGACCGACGATGACTGTGCTCTCATCTTTTGCTTCCACTAGTGCCGTTTTATAGTTTTCATGAAAAGGAGCTTCCTGTGTAGCGATGAACCGCGTACCCATTTGCACTCCACTGGCACCAAGGGCGAGCATAGAAGCGAGTCCCCTTCCATCACCGATTCCTCCTGCTGCGACCACAGGAATGTCCACGGTGTCGACAAGTTGTGGAATAAGGGCAAGCGTTGTCGTTTCAAGATTGGAGTTGATCCCCGCAGCCTCATATCCTTCCCCCACGATTACATCTGCACCGGCGTCTTCCGCTTTCTTTCCTTGCTTTTTCGAAGCGACGACACAGATCACCTTCACGTTATGCTCATGGAAATACGGAATGAGCGGGGCAGGATTTCCTGCTGATAAGGAAACGACCGGAATTCCATGGGTGACCACTAGACGAACCATTTCCTCTAAGTGTGGGGTGATGGAAATAGGGATGTTTAGAGCGAACGGACGGCTGGTTCTATTTTTAGTGTCGACGATGATCCCTTCCACCTCTTCCACACTCATCGTTCCGACTCCGATCGTACCGAGTGCCCCGGCTTCCGATATGGCTGCGGTCAATGGGGCATTGCTGATGTTGCCCATTCCGCCTTGAATGATTGGATATTTTATATGTAATAAACCCGTTAAGTTATTCATTAAAATCCCCCTTCGTTAAATTAATGTTATACTTTTTAGAATTGTACGACAAGTACCGAAAAGAATTTCCATCAATTTGAATTATTTATTGACATTTCATTCCAAAACACATATTCTAAAATCAGCTACTTTGTAAAACAAGGTAGTTATATTTTACATCAGTACCTTGTATTGCAATATACTAAAAAGGGAGGCACTATATGTCTATTCGCAGTCAGCTATTAAAGGGTATATTAGATGGTTGCGTCCTTTCTGTGATTGAAAAAGAGCCTGTCTACGGATATGAACTTTCCAAAAAGTTGCAGTCTTCCGGTTTACAGGATGTAAGCGAAGGGACCATTTATCCAGTGTTGTTACGACTTCAGAAAAATAATCTGATTCGCGGGGAAATGCAGCCTTCTGAATCTGGCCCTAACCGAAAATACTATTACTTAACGGAAGAAGGACATTCAGCACTCTCTGATATATCAAGGGAATGGGAACAAATCGTATCACCGGTCACAACACTATTAAAGAGGGGGAACCATGATGATTGAAGCGAAGCAGTTAATTGAATTGAACAATCAGAAACGAACAGGATTGTCGGAAGAGAACGAAAAGTATTATTCAGATTTTTTGATATACATGCGCCTACAGCTTTCATTATCGGAGCAGCAGACCGAGGAAATCTTAATGGAAATCCTGGATCATATTATTGATGGGCAACGTGAAGGAAAAACAGCCAGAATGATATTAGGGGATGATCCTAAGGCTTACGCTGATGATATCATTGAACATCTTCCTACAGAAAAGAAGAGGAATGTCGTTACTTTCGTATCATCATTAGCTTTTAGTTTATTGGGATATTTCTTGTTGTTTCGAGGACTCTTATTATTGATTGGGCCGATGTTCAAAGATATAAGCAGTGAAGTATATCCAGTCACTTCCGGTATATTGGTACTTATCATCTTCATTTCCAGTTTGATTGGGGTAAAAATCATTTTCTCGGTCATTAAACATTCTTTATTCAAAGAGAAACAGACTCCTGTGAAAGATTCCATCAAGGCAGGCACAATGGGTATGGTATCGATGGGCATAATAATTTGCGCCACTTACTTCCTGCCTGACCTTGGTCCATCGTTCCTTTTTCCTTGGTATGCTTCTTTCCTTACCGGGGCATTATTATTTGGTATCTCTTATCTTCTGAAAAAATAGAGGTCCGTCCCTCAAAAAAACCACTTGCCAAACCGGCAAGTGGTTTTTTTCAGTCTAATAATAATGGGTGGGTCATGACGTTGTAGCTCAGGTCTTTGTTTTTGAGTTCGTTGCCGTCTTCGAAGACACTTTCGAAGAATCGTGAGGCCGGTTCTGCGAGTTCTTTGTAGTATTCTCCGAACAGGGAGGCTGCATGTGCCCCGAGCCATTTTTCAGGCAGCAGTTCTTCCGGCAGGCCGGGATCGACAAAAAGGAATTTGCGATACTCATGGACGAGCTTGGTTCTTTCAACGAAGCATTCAGCGTCGCTCATTTGTCCTTTTCCGATTTTACTTTTATCGATCATGTATTTCTGGCTGTAGTGAGAAATGAATTCCTGATAGCGGTCATTGATTTCTTTTAAATCCCAGCTTTTTTCGATCAAACGCCGATTCTCATTGGGGCCTTCATAATCAGCAATGAAGAAATCGACATAGTCTTTAATCTCGTATTTCCCAATCAGGGATTGGACTTGTTTTTCCAGGTTATTCGGAGAGATCCAAGTGCTTGTAGAAAGGGTTCCAAAACCGCTCCAAACCAGTTCTTTCCTCAGTTCATCACGGATGTTTCTAATCTCTTCGGGAATCGAGTACATCAGGATTCTCCACTTACCGTCCCATTGCTCCGGCTTCAACTTGAAGATCCTCTTTGCCGCTTCTTCCATTCGGATCACGCCGCGTTCTGTGAGGGAGTAGTAGCTTTTGTTCCCTTGTTTCTCTGCCTGTACCCAGCCTTGCTTATTCATTCTTGAAATTGCTGCACGGACAGCTTGATCGTTGTGACCGAATTCATTCAGAAGACGTATCAAACTGCCGATCCATATTTTATTTCCGTAATGTCGAATGTAGTCCCCATATAGTGTAAAGATCATTGATCGTGTATTCATCGGTGCCTCTCCTTTTGATATATTCCGTTTGTTTATGACGTTTAATTTACGTTTGATTTATATATTATCATAAACTTTCCATTAAAATAAATGAATATCATGATTTTTAAGTATGTATAAGAATTTCAGGCAAAAAAAATCAGGCTCACCTGCAGAGCCCGACCCTCAATGATACATCCTCAACATCTCCAGCATTTTCACAAATTCATACGAATTGATAACCTGTTCCTTCGACCAATTCGCCTCGATCCACCTCACGAGCTCTTCCTGGCTGTTGAACACTTCCCCACTCGTATCGGCTTTCCTTATCAAATACCTTCCGTTATCCTCATCCGCGACTACGAGACAAGGAATCTCGCTTTCTTTTGTCATGATTTCAAATTCCATCTCACTCACCTCACTTCTATCTTTTCTAAAAAGTGACGATTCTAATCACAAAAAGAGCCCTGCACATACAGGACCCAAGCTATTAAGTTTCAATATTCTCTACTAAAGTCGCAATCCCCTGGCCGACACCAATACACATGGTAGACAAGCCGTAGCGTACCTTTCTCTTTTTCATTTCATACAGAAGGGTGGTAAGGATGCGTGCTCCACTTGCTCCAAGTGGATGCCCGAATGCAATGGCTCCTCCGTTGACATTGACAATCTCTTCATTCAACCCAAGCTCACGGATGCAGGCAATCGATTGTGCAGCGAATGCTTCATTAAGCTCCACTAAGCCGATTTGGTCAAGGGCAAGGCCGGACCGTTTCAGTACCTTCTGCGTGGCATAGATCGGTCCCAGTCCCATCACTGAAGGTTCAAGCCCTGAAGTGGCCGATGTCATGTAGCGTGCCAGCGGTGTAACGCCTAATTCTTCTGCCTTCTCCCTGCTCATTAATAACAGAGCAGATGCTCCATCATTGACTCCTGACGCATTCCCTGGCGTCACCGTCCCTCCTTGGAATAAGGGCTTAAGCTTCTGCAGTTTCTCACTATTGGTATCGGGTCTTGGGTGTTCATCGAACTGGAACGTTGAAAGGTTCCCTTTACGGTCACGTAATTCGACGGGCACGATTTCCGTTTTAAACCGTTCTTCATCCATGGCACGTTTCGCCTTCATTTGGCTCCAGTAAGCAAAGTGATCTTGTTCTTCCCTCGAAATACCGAACTGTTTCGCCACGTTTTCCGCAGTATCCGGCATGGAATCGGTCCCGAATTTTTCTTTTAGACGGGAATTGACGAAGCGCCATCCTATCGTCGTATCGAACATTTCCATATTGCCTCTTGGAAAATCCTTTGAAGGCTTTGCCATGACGTACGGAGCCCGCGTCATACTTTCAGTCCCGCCTGCAATGAACACATCTCCTTCATTAGCCAAAATGGCTCTAGCCGCATAGTTCACAGCGTCCAGTCCAGAACCGCATAAACGGTTGATGGTGGTGGCACCCACTTCAACAGGGAGACCTGCCAGGAGTGTCGACATCCGGGCTACATTCCGATTGTCTTCCCCGGCACCGTTTGCATTTCCAAGTACCACCTCTTCAATCGTATCCACAGGGACGAGGGGATTTCGTTCGACGAGTGCTTTAATAACATGCGCGCCCAAATCATCAGGACGCACCTCTTTTAAAGAACCTTTGTATTTTCCAATCGGGGTCCGGACGGCATCGACAATGACAACCTCTCTCATGACTGGTGCTCCTTTTCCTTTGTTTCCGAGTATTCATATACACCTTTACCCGTTTTTCGGCCAAGACGTCCTGCCTTCACATATTTCTCTAAAAGAGGGGCTGGACGATACTTTTCTCCAAGCTTTTCATGAAGGTACTTAAGATTATTCAATCGTGTATCCAGTCCTACTAAATCTCCAAGTTCAAATGGACCCATCGGATAATTTAAACCGAGCTTGATTGCTTTATCGATTTCTTCAGGAGAACCGAGTCCTTCCTGGAGCATGTAAAAGGCTTCATTCCCGACGAGGGCAGAGATTCTGCTTGTGACAAAACCAGGGAACTCATTGATGACCACCGTTTCTTTCCCCATCAGGCGGGCTATTTGCTGGATGACCTCCGTCGTTTCATCACTTGTTTCCAATCCCTTCACGATTTCAACGAGTGGCATTTTATGTACAGGGTTGAAAAAGTGCATGGCAATGACTTTGTCAGGTCGTTTCGTAAAGGAGCCGATTTCAGTCGGGCTCATGGTGGAGGTATTCGTTGCCAAGTAGCAGTACTCCGGGGCATGTGCATCCAGTACTTCGAATACGCCACGCTTGATGTCTCCTTTTTCCGGAACGGCTTCGATGACCACGTCGGCATCCCGTACGGCAATCGACAAATTCGTTGAATAACTCATAAGCTCTTTTGCTTCTACGTACTGTTGCTGAGTAAGCTTATTTCTTTCAATTCCTTTTTGGAAAATGAGCTGAATCTCATTTCTGGCATGATCCAACTGCTCTTGTTTAATATCAACCAGTGTGGTCCGAAAGCCTCCAACTGCACTTACATAGGCGATCCCTCTACCCATTACTCCGGAACCAACTACCACTATATGCTGCGTCATGTTTGTTTTCCCCTTTCTTGCAATAAGGGGTTGACCCTGATAGGACAACCCCCTGCTTGTTTATGTCTTCTTACACACCAAATGGATTTAACGGACGGTTTCCGAAGTAAGAAATGATACTTTTTGTTTCTGTGTAAAGATCGAGCGTTTCAACGCAAAGTTCACGGCCGAATCCGGACTGCTTGTAGCCTCCGAACGGAGTACCCGGGAATGCGGAGAACGGGCAGTTCACCATCACGATTCCCGCCTGGATCGCTTTCGATACTCTTGTCGCACGGCCATGGTTTTGAGTCCATACCGCTGAACCGAGTCCATATTCGCTATCGTTGGCCATTTTGATTGCTTCTTTTTCATCTTTGAATTTCATTACCACGACAACTGGTCCGAAGATTTCTTCTTTTACAACCTTCATGTCGTGATTCACATCTGTAATGATGGTTGGCTCATACCAGTAGCCTTTTTCGAAGCCTTCTACTTTCGCAGGACTTCCCCCGACTAAGATCGTCGCTCCTTCTTCTTTGGCTGATTGAACATAACCGTCGATCGTATCCAGCTGGTCCTGGTTGATGATCGCCCCAATATGAGTCCCTTTATCATGTGGATCAGCCAATTTCAGCTTCTTCGTCTTTTCAACGAACTTTTCCATGAACTCATCGTAGATATCTTCATGTACATACAGTCTGGAACGTGCTTCACAGGATTGACCTGTATTATAGAAGATTCCGAACAGGGAACCATCCACCGCTGCATCGACATCTGCATCTTCAAATACGATGTTTGGTGACTTCCCACCTAATTCAAGAGTGACTCTCTTTAGGGTTTGAGACGCCTTTTCCATGATGTTTTTACCGATGGGAGTGGAACCTGTGAAGGCTACTTTGTCAACCTTTTCATGCTCAACTAAGTAATTACCGACAGAAGAACCTGCACCAGGAATGACGTTTACAACCCCTTCAGGAACGCCGGCTTCAATGCAGATTTCACCCAAGACAATCGCTGTTAATGGTGTAAGAGTCGCTGGTTTCACGACAACCGAACAGCCTGACGCAATGGCAGGCGCAATTTTCCAGGCTGCCATCATCAATGGATAATTCCAAGGAATGATTTGAGCACATACACCGACCGGCTCTTTCTCCGCAACATTCATGAATTGACCTGGTACATTATTCACCGTTCCACGATGGCCCACAATCGCTCCTGCATAGAATTCAAAATCTTCAATCGCTTGCATCACTTGACCTTGTGCGGCTGATAGTGATTTCCCGCTATCCATGATCTCAAGAGAGACAAGTTCATTAAAACGCGATCTCATAATGCCTGCAATTTTATTGAGCACACGGGAACGCTTATTGATCGGGAACTTCTTCCACTTACCGTAATCAAACGCTTTTCTCGCTGCTTCAACCGCTTTTTCAGCATCTTCCACAGATGCCAGTGAAACGGTGGCAATCGCTTCACCTGTCGCTGGATTGTACGTCTTAAAGGTTTCACCTGAACCACTTTCCATACGTTGACCGTTGATCACCAATGAATAATGTTCTCTTTTCATTTCAAGGACTTCAAAGCTTTGCTCTTTTACTGTAGACATAACTCCATCTCCTTTTTAATTGAATTATTTTCCGTGAAAAGCTGGTCTTCTTTTCTCCATAAATGCTGCCACACCTTCGCGGTGATCTTCTGTCTTGCCTGCGATACGCTGGGCACAGGCTTCTTTTTCTAAGTAATCGTTGAAGGATAGATCCGCGCTTCCCTTTAATAAACGCTTCATCAAGCCGATTGCCTTCGTTGGCATGGAGGCGATTCTTTCGGCAAACGCCGCCGTCTCTTCCTGCCACTCTTCAAGCGATATGATTTTCGTGACAAGACCCAGCTTTTCTGCATCGAGCGCCTTTATCTTCTCTCCAAAAACCGCCAGTTCCAGCGCTTTTGCGTAGCCAACAATCTTTGATAAATAATAAAGATTCCCTGAATCAGGTACTAATCCGACGTGCACAAATGCTTGCACAAAGCTCGCTTTCTCGGATACGAGCCTGAAGTCACAGGCCAGGGCCAGGCTGAAGCCCGCTCCTGCCGCCACTCCATTGACGGCTGCAATGACCGGCTTCTCACACTGCTCAATTTCTTTCACCATCGGTCCGTAGTTATTTCGCAGTACCTCTCCATGATCCATCGATTCATCTACTTCGCTTAAATCCTGTCCCGAACAAAAAGCCCTGCCTTCACCTGTTATCACGATGGCTCTTACTTCTTCATTTCGTGAAGATTCCTTCATGGCCTTTTGCATTTCCAAATTGAGTTGACGGATGAAAGCGTTCAGCTTATCAGGACGATTCAGGGTAATCCAGGCTACGTTATTCTTCACTTCGTACTTAATCGTTTCAAACATGAGGCAGCCTCCTTATTTCCCTTTAAAATTCGGTTTCCGTTTTTCCACAAAAGCTTTCATGCCTTCTTTCTGATCTTCAGAGGCAAAGAGAAGATAGAAGTTCTTCCGCTCATATTGCATCCCTTCATAAATCGAAGAATCAACGGCTTTATGAACAGATTCCTTGATTAGACGCAGGGAAAGCGGTGGCTTTGCAGCTAATTTCTTCGCAAACTTCCCGGTTTCTTCTATTAATAACTCTTTCGGAATCGCCCGGTTGATGACTCCCCACTCGAGAGCTTGCGTGGCTGTAAACATGTCTCCCGATAACAGCCATTCCATCGCTCTTGATTTCCCTATCAGCTTGGTGAGCCTCTGTGTCCCTCCCGCTCCAGGCATGACCCCAAGATTCACCTCAGGAAATCCAAAGCTCGCATCCTCAGAAGCGAATAGTATGTCGCAGCATAGAGCTAACTCAAACCCGCCTCCTAATGCAAAACCCTGGACCGCTCCGATGATCGGCTTCTTAATCCAGGCCAAGCGGTCCCATTCGGTAAATTGATTCAAGAGTTCTAAATCTATGGCGCCGTCCTCTGCCATTTCATCAATGTCTGCTCCTGCAGCAAAGGCTCTGCCCCTACCAGATAAAACAATTGCTTTCACACTGTCGTTCCGGTCAAATGCCTCGAAAGCATTGACTAACTCCGATACCATAGGACGATTGATGGCGTTCAGGACTTTAGGTCTGTTCAATTCAATAAAACCAAGCCCTTCCCTCTCGCTCACTACGATATATTCGTACTCTTTACTCATTCACTTCTTCACCAATCATAAGAGTGACTAACTCTGCGGCGAAGCCCATAAGGTCCTTCCCGGAGGCTTTGCCTTCATCGGATTTCATGGCTGCTTTCAGCGCTTCATGATTGTCATAATACATTTCGCACATTAAGTAGTATTTGCCTTCTCCACCCATAGGTGAACCAACGATTTTCGTTACATCCATCTTTTTAAGGCCTGGAATTTTTGCCGTGATCGGAGCGTGGGTATTGAAGTAATGCTCATCAAATTTCTCTTTGTTTTCAGGGTGCTTATACAATGCGATTAGTTTTACCATAGTGGAATCTCTCCTTTGATTTTCAGTAGTTTATTTTGGTGCTATTTTTAACAAGACAGTAGTAGTTGATTTCCGCTACAGGCGCTCGCTTTCCGCGGGGCGGGCGGTGAGCCTCCTCGGCTTCGCCTGCGGGGTCTCACCTGTCCAGCTCCAGCGGCTAGCCCCTCGAGGTCATAAGCTAAATGGTCCAAGAAGGCAAAGAACGCCTTCCCGGCCCATTTAGCTTATGCTTGTCGGGGCTGAGCAAGCAGCCTCCGCTTTTCGAACTGTCCCGCTATTCCCGCAGGAGTCGAGCGCCTTCCGCTCCAATCAACTTTCTGAGAATCTGGTTTACTTTAACAAAGCCTTACAAAACAACAATCTTTTAGAAAATAGCTTTGTAAAAAGATAGACTTAGATAAACGGTGCTAAAAGCTAAAACTTACTAAGCTTCACATCATCGTCGATATTGGCTTCATGGCTTCGAACGGGTTGCGGCATTGCTTGCAGTATAGAATGCTTCTGCAGGCGGTGGGACCGAACAGGTTCTCCATTGAAGTATAGGGGGAATCACAATATGGACAATGAATCTCCCAATCTTCTTCCCCGGTGAAATGTTCAGGCGGGGGTGCGATGCCGAATTCCTTCAGTCTTTCCCGGCCAGTTTCGGTTAACCGGTCGGATGTCCAGGGAGGCGAATAGACAAATTGCACCTGTACGGATTGAATTCCAAGCTGATCCCGACAAACCTTCTCCACATTTCCTTTAATAATGTCCAATGCAGGACAGCCCACAAAGGTTGGGAGGAGTTCAATCATCAGAGCATTTTCGTGATGATGAATACGATTGACCATACCTAAATCCACAATGCTGATGGAATCTATTTCAGGATCTTTCACAGTTTGAAGAACATCTAAAACGGTTGCAGTCATTTTCCTTCATCCTTTACCAGCTTGCTGCGGGATTTGTGTTATAGACTTCGCTTAATGTGGAAAGTGCCGTATCCAGTTCAGGAGTATGCTCACCTAAGCGTCCATTCCCCTTTTTCATGCTTACATTCGGAGGAAAGGATAGTTGAGTAGATTGGAAGACCGGTTGAAGGGCCAGCTCCCATCGTTTCGTTAAGCTTTCTTCCCCTTCGATCAGAGCCATAAGAGACATTTCTTTCCCCATTGGCCCCAGGGTCAGGACTCCCTGGAATTCTTTCAATACTCGTTCAATCGCCTTATTCATTCGCTCCCTTGCTTCCCCGCCTGCATTCATTAATTGAATGAACCAGGTTTTCCAGTGCAGCAGGTGATAATATAATTCTGTGTTGATTTTGATCGCCATTTCGGCAAGTGGTTCATAGGAGGAATTCTTTAACGAGTCAATTCGTACCTTTTTGGCGACGCTGTAGAAATAATGTCTTACAACAGCAAAGGCCCAGTCGTAGCGGGGTTCTTGTAAGTAGTGTCCGGATCCATTCACTTCTTCCAGTAAGATGGCATTTCTTCGTTCTGACGCCTTCCTTCCATGTGCCAGATGGTCCTGATCCCCTTCCCCTAACTCTTCAAGGAGTTGATAAAACATCGTGGCATGCCCCATCGTATCTTGATTAATGGATGAAAAGGCGACATCCTCTTCAATATGAGGAGCGAGTCCCAGCCATTCAGAACCGCGATACGCAAGGATGAAATCATCGTCTGCCAATTGATAGAGCAGGCTCAAAAGCGCTTCCTTATAATCTCCGTTCGGGATGTCATTTGGATTTTTCACTTTCATTTCTTCTTCACCAACTCTCCCCATGACATGATCTCTTTCTCATCGAGCATTTCCTGTTCGTACTGTCTCCACTTCTTCTTCAGATAACCGTAGCCTTTGGCGTTCCGATAATCTTTATTATCAAGACGGCCGACACTCTCTCTTTCCTCAGGTGTCATCATCCGGACGTCCGACCGCTTCACAACCCATATATCCGAAACCGGCTCTCTTCTCATGAAATTCTCTTGAGCCATTACCATGGCAAGTTCATGGTTGGGAGCCAACAGACTGAATTGGTGCTGCATCTGCGCCCCGTCCGTTCTCTTACTAAACACTTCAAATTCCTGATAAAAGTTCTGCCCCTTGTCTGACATCCTTCTCATTCCCTTCTAGCTTACTTGGTCGCTAGGGCTTAATGCTTCTCGAACCCACGCATTATTGTCGTAGGATAATTCTCTTAAACGAAGGCGATCCTTTGATTTCGGCCCATTGTTCCGAATGATTTCCTTGAAGCGGTTCCAGTCGGGCTGCTTATAGATCCATAAGTCCTTTTCTTCATCGAAATACATCGTCTCATCAGGAAGAGTCAGTCCTAACGACAGCATCCTCGGAACATATTTTGTGAAAAAGTCCTGTCTCAGCTGTTCATTTGTTTTCGTCCGGATGTTGTACTTGATGGTGATATCCTGCTTAGAGGAACCTGTCGTTTTCGCATCACCAGGTCCAAAGAACATAAGAAGCGATTCCCACCAGCGGTCTACTGCATCCTGAACTAATGCCCTTTGCTCGGGAGTCCCTTCTGCCAGAGCCATGATGATGGCTTCACCATGCTGTGCATGGAAGACTTCTTCCGCACAAATCCGCTTTAGCGCCCGGGCATATGGCCCGTATGAGGCATGGAGCATATTCGTTTGAGTAATGATCGCTGCCCCGTCCACAAGCCAGCCGATTAACCCAGCGTCTCCCCAGGTAGGTGCTTCCATGTGAAAGACGTTATGGAACTTTAAATCTCCTGAAAATAAATCTCTCATAATATGCTCTCGTGTTTTCCCGTAAGGCTTCATTAAATCTTCCGCTACACGAAGCAGTAGCTGTCCATGGCCCATCTCGTCCTGTACCTTTGCCATGATTCCAAGCTTCCTTCTTAGTGTAGGCGCTTTCGGTACCCACTCCTTCTCGGGAAGAGCCCCCATGATTTCACTTATCCCATGCATGGAAATCAGCTTGATCAGTGCATTTCGATATTCATCCGGCATCCAATCATCCGCTTCAATCTTTTCGTCATTTTCAATCTTTCTCATAAAATGAGCCATACGCTCTTCTTCTGTCAGTTGTTGATTTGATAATACGTCACTCATTGTAGCCCCTCCTTTATCACACAGTTCCAACGCGGGAACTATATTGTGTGATAACTAATTTTCTCAAAAAAAATTATTGAAACATGGCTTCTCCTCTAAGATCCACAATCCGGATGGCTTTTCCTTCTGAACGGGGGATTTCTCTCGGGCCCCTGATTTTTACATCCATGGAAACATAGCACCGCTCTTTCATGAGGCTTTTCACTTTTGCTTCCAATTGATTGATTCCTTCATGCTTTAAATCTTGAGACATCCCTTGGTAGTATTCATCCGTGACCTCAACTTGCAGCTCCACCAAATCGAGTGCCCCTTTTTTCTTTAAATGAACCTGATAATGTGGCGCGAGCTCACTTATCTGAAGCAGGAAGTGTTCCATTTCTGATGGAAACACGTTCACTCCCCTGATGATGAGCATGTCATCCACTCTCCCCTTGACACGTGACATCTTCACCGTCGTTCTTCCACATGAGCATGTTCCGTGCTGTATCGAAGCGATATCTCCGGTTCTATAGCGGATGATCGGAAAGGCTTCCTTCGTTAAGCTCGTAAAGACAAGTTCCCCGACTTCCCCCTCCGGCAGCGACTCTAATGTATCGGGATGGATGACTTCCACGAGAAAATGGTCTTCGGCAATATGAAGGCCATCCTGTGCTTCATGACATTCCATGGCAACACCAGGACCGATGACTTCACTTAAGCCATATATGTCACACGCTTTAATATTCAGCTTTCTTTCCAATGTTTCTCTCAGCGTATTCGACCAGGGCTCAGCCCCGAATATTCCATATCGTAAGGATAGTGAAGCCGGATCCTTCCCCTGTGCCTCCATTGATTCTGCTAAATTGAGAACGTAAGATGGCGTGCCGCATATGACCGTTGGCTGAAAGTCTTCCAATAAAGTGATTTGCCTGGACATGTTTCCGCCCGATACCGGCACCGTGATCATCCCCAGCTTCTCACTCCCATAATGCAGGCCCAAACCACCTGTAAATAGTCCGTATCCATATGCATTATGCAGGACGTCCCCGGGTTTTCCACCTGACATGGCAATGGCCCGGGCCACAATTTCTCCCCACATGTTGATATCATTCGGGGTATACCCTACAACCGTCGGCTTTCCACTTGTTCCGGAAGATGCATGGACCCTTACCATTTCTTCACGCTTGACCGCGAACAGGCCAAAAGGGTAATTCTCCCGTAAATCTTTCTTTTTTGTAAGCGGTAACATTTTAAGGTTTGACAAAGACTTTAAATCCTGTGGCTTCAGACCTCTCAGGTCAAATTGTTCACGGTAAAAAGGGACTCGTTCATACACATAAGCAGCAATATGTTGTAATCTCTCTAGTTGAAGGCGTTCCATTTGCGATCGACTGGCAGTTTCAATCTCATGCAAAATCAACGTATCGGCCTCCTGTCAGTATATAAAAACATATTTATATAACGTTATTAATTCGTTTATGTAATTATGTGTTATATTTATCTACTCAAAAGATAACGTTTCTACTGAAAATTGTCAATATATTTTCAGAAAATTTCATCATCACTCACGGAGCGATTGTTAAAAGGGCTATTGAATGTAATGTATGGAGTGTTTTTATCGCGAATGAGGATCATTACCGAGATAAAGCATTTATCACCGTACACAGCATGAACGAAATTTGGGGACAGAATTTTAAATCATTTGCTTAAAAGGCTGATCCGGTCAGGTATCATTTTAGGAATTTGGAGACAACTGATTTTGGATCAGCCCCTTTTTCGTATATGATAGACATTATGAAATAATAGACCTGAATGGATGATGAACGTGAAGAAGAGACAAACCGCAGAGTTTAGAGTGTATGGGCAACTGAAAGATGCCTTACTTGCCAGAAAGATCGCTCCGGGAACCCAGCTTGTGGAACAAATCATCTCTCTGAAGATGGATGTGAGCAGAACCCCCATCCGACATGCGCTGAAACGACTGGAAGCCGAAGGACTGGTTCAGATCATTCCGAATCGAGGCGCATTTGTCGTACACCCTACAAAAGAAGAGATTATATCTTTCTTCGAATTAAGGAAAGAACTAGAATTCCTTACTGTAAAATACGGTCTCCCAAAGGTGAAAAAATCACATATGTCAAAGCTTTATGAGTTTCTTGAGAATGAACAGGAAACATACAAACAAAAGGATCTGTTAAAATACGTCGAGCTCAATAAACAGTTTCATTTATTTCTAGCAGAGGTCAGCGGGAATAAATTCCTGATAAGATACATGGATGAAATGCTTACTCAGTCTAACGTCTATCTGTTTTTATTTGATGTGTTTTATCACGTGGAACCGGGTGAGAACGTCCGTTTCCGCGAACATGAAGAAATGGTAAAGGCGATTGAAAACAAAGACCAGCAAACTTTGTTGGAACTGATCGATCTTCATATGAAGCATAGTTTTGATGATTTACGATTGGAGGATAATGGGTACTCCTCACTTGAGTCTGTTTTAGTAGATTAATGTACGAAAAAAGCCGGTTCCCACCTTGTGTTTGCGTGGGAATCGGCTTTTACAATTAGAATAATTTCGTCGTCCAGTTTTCACAGTTCCATACTTCTGTAGCCACATCCTGATAGAATTCAGGTTCGTGACTGATTAAGAGAACGGTGCCTTTGTATTCTTTAAGGGCCCGTTTCAATTCTTCTTTTGCCTCAACGTCCAAGTGGTTGGTCGGTTCGTCGAATACAAGGACGTTCGATTCTTTGTTCATCAATTTACATAGGCGGACCTTCGCTTTTTCTCCACCGCTCAGCACTTCCACCTTGCTTTCGATATGCTTTGTCGTCAGGCCGCATTTCGCCAGGGCAGCACGCACTTCCGCTTGATTGAAGGACGGGAATTCATTCCACACCTCTTCAATACACGTGTTATTATTTTTTGTCTTGATTTCCTGTTCAAAGTAACCGATATGAAGATAGTCTCCCAGCTCCACTGAACCTGAAATGGGTTTGATTTCTCCTAAAATACTTCTTAGTAGAGTCGTCTTCCCGATACCGTTTGCTCCAGATAGAGCAATCTTCTGACCGCGTTCCATCTTGAGATTGAGTGGTTTGGACAATGGTTCATCATAACCGATCACAAGATCCTTCGTTTCAAAAATGACCCTGCCGGCAGTTCTTGCTTGTTTGAAATGAAACTCAGGCTTCGGCTTTTCGGCAGCCAGTTCAATCATGTCCATCTTATCCAGCTTCTTCTGACGGGACATCGCCATGTTTCGAGTGGATACTCGCGCTTTGTTACGGGCAACGAAATCCTTCAACTCCGAAATTTCCTGCTGCTGTCTCTTGAAAGCTGACTCAAGTTGTTGCTTCTTCATTTCATGGACGCGTTTAAATTCATGATAATCTCCCGCATAACGATTCAGCTCTTGATTTTCCATATGATAAATAAGGTTAATGACACTATTTAAGAATGGAATATCATGTGAAATCAGGATAAACGCATTTTCATATTCCTGCAGGTAGCGTCTCAACCAATTGATATGCTGCTCATCAAGATAGTTGGTCGGCTCATCGAGTAATAGAATTTCCGGTTTTTCCAGTAATAGCTTAGCCAGTAAGACTTTCGTTCTTTGTCCTCCGCTTAAATCGTGAACATCCTTATCCAAGCCAATGTCATCTAATCCCAGACCTCGACCAATTTCTTCTACCTTTGCGTCAATGATATAAAAATCATTATTTGTAAGGGCGTCTTGAAGAGTACCGGTTTCTTCCAGCAATCCTTCCAACTCTTCTGGAGTGGCTTCTCCCATTTTTGCAAATAATTCATTCATTTCAGTTTCCATGTCAAAAAGATATTGAAAGGCTGTCTTCAACACATCCCGAATCGTCATGCCTTGCTTAAGCTTCGCATGCTGATCGAGATATCCGATACGGATTCGCTTCGCCCACTCCACTTTTCCTTCATCGGGCTCAAGCTTTCCTGTAATGATGTTCATAAAGGTAGACTTCCCTTCTCCGTTGGCACCGATTAAGCCGATATGCTCACCCTTTAACAAACGGAAAGAAACGTCATTAAAAATCGCACGGTCACCGAAACCGTGAGTCAAATTTTGAACTGATAATAAACTCATATTGTAAACACCTTTTCTTTATATACTAAAATTCGCTCCCTTTATTATAAGGGTCATTACGCTTAGAAGATAGAGGGAAATAAGCTGGTGTTTTTTTCTTTCTTTACCCGATGGCTCCTGCTACATCATAGTCAACAGGATCCAGTTCAGTAGGTTCACCAAGTGCAAGCTTCGCGAGCTCCGAACCAAGATACGGGCCGATCGTCAATCCAGATGCTCCAAGCCCATTCGCTACCAACACCCCAGGAAGTCCCGGCATCGCTCCGAAAACGGGGAGAAAACCGGGAGTGAATGGTCGAAACCCCACCCTTGTTTCAATCACTGTACTGTTATGGATGCCGGGTGCCACTTCCATCGCTTTGTGAAGAACTTCATGTAAACCACCTGCTGTCACCCGACGGTCGAACCCCATCTCATTTTCATGTGTGGCTCCTGCTACGACTCTTCCCTCAGGAAAAGCAAGAAGGTATTGGTCATTTGGCGGCATGACGACAGGCCACCCACTCGTTTCTTCCCCCTTTACCTCTAAATGAAGAATTTGCGCTTTTTGCGAAGATACTAAAAAGTTTATTCCCATCGGTTCAAAAAGTGCCTTCGCCCAAACACCTGCTGTGACAATCACTTCATCTGCTTCAAGCTTTTCTTCATCCATGGTGACGCCTGTGATCCTATTATGATCTTTCAGAAGCTTGGCATCCCCTTGTCGGAATATCGCCCCATTCTTTTTGGCTCCGTTTATAAGCGCCTGCCGCATTGCTCTTCCGTCAACTCGTGCAGCCCCACTTACATGAACAGCTTGATATTTCTCAGATAAAAGCGGGAAATGTTGACGTGTTTCCTCAGCCGTAAGAAGAGTGAGTTCACCGATTTCAGGTGCATCCTCCCGGCGTTTTTCCGCTCTCTCCACCATTTTCCGAAGTTTATTTTCATCGGTATGAAGGCTGATCGCGCCTACACGCTTATACCCTGTCTCAGTTTCTCCATCTGCTTCCAGCTGCTGAATGATTCCCGGATAATACTTCGCCCCACCTTTGGCCAGTCGATACCACACTTTATTCCGACGTTGGGAAAGCCAAGGACAGACAATTCCCGCTGCGGCATCGGTTGCTTGTCCAGGGTCTTGACGGTCCACAACTGTTACGTGTGCTCCGGCCTTGGCAAGATGGTAAGCCGTAGAAGCTCCAAGAATTCCAGCTCCGACAACAATATATGATTTCATTTAAAACACCTTTTCATTACGTTTTTTCTTTATTTTACTTGAGAAGAAAGGGGAACTCAATGAAGGTGCAGTTTTCAAGGAATCTGTTCTTGTTACACCAGGTACATTTCAGAACATCTGTACCTGGTACAACTAACATCACGACAACCCCAAATACCACCAACAATTCCAGACAATTCTCACTTCTTTTTTCGAAATAGATTGACAAGTTGTTTTGATTCATGATAAAAATTGTATAACCTAATATTGAATAAGCTTTGATGGAAACAAGTAGCGAACATTTCCCTGTTAAAGAGAGCCGGTGGTTGGTGTGAACCGGTACAAAGATGATTGGTGAATTTCGATTCCTGAGCTTCTTTTGACGAGATCAAAAGACGGTTAAGGCCGTTATGTGTGAAGAGTGATGAGAAATGTTTTCTCATAACTAGGGTGGTACCGCGATATCCAAATCGTCCCTACGATATGTAGGGGCGATTTTTTTGTTGTTTTGCATCGTCCCCCACACGTCAATAATGAACAGAAAACTGAGAGGAGAATAAGAATGAGTCAACGCGAACAATGGTCATCAAAGATCGGCTTTATATTAGCGGCAGCAGGGTCTGCGATTGGATTGGGGGCAATATGGAAGTTCCCTTATATCGCTGGACAAAATGGAGGCGGAGCATTCTTCCTGATCTTTATCCTATTTACTTTATTACTCGGACTTCCATTACTACTGGCTGAATTCTCCATCGGACGGACTGCCGGGAGCAATGCCGTTGATTCGTATCGAAAAATTGCCCCCGGTACACGCTGGCACTGGGTAGGGATTCTTGGAATGGTTACATCCTTTATCTTACTCTCCTTCTACAGCGTGATTGGCGGCTGGATTGTTGTTTATTTATTTAAAGCCATTACGGGTCAATTGAACAACCTTTCCTCGGACCAATACGCAGAAGTATTTGGTGCAACGATCTCAAATCCTGTAACAAGTGTGTTTGTTCAATTCCTTTTCATCTTGATGACCATCATCGTGGTTGCTAAAGGGGTTCAAAAAGGTATTGAACTGGCAAGTAAAATCATGATGCCGGCATTATTTATTTTATTTATTCTCTTGGTCGTTCGTGCTGTAACCCTTGATAATGCCATGGATGGAATCACATTCCTGTTGCAACCTGACTTTTCAAAGGTGACATCACAAACGATTTTAGAAGCGATGGGACAATCGTTCTTCACCCTAAGCGTGGGTGTATCGGTGATGGTGACATATAGTTCTTACCTGCCGAAAACACAGAGCCTGCCCAGATCAGCCATATCCATTGTGGCTATGAATATCTTCATCGTACTGTTAGCAGGCTTGGCCATTTTCCCGGCAGTCTTTGCCTTTGATTTAGAACCTGGGGCGGGCCCGGTACTACTGTTCAATGTTTTACCAACCGTGTTCAGTCAGCTTCCTTTTGGGATGTTCTTCTTTATTGCATTCCTTGTCCTGTTCTTGTTCGCTGCATTAACATCCGCGTTCTCCATGCTCGAAATCATCGTTTCGGTCATTTCAAAAGGAGAACCTGAAAAGCGTAAGAAATGGTCTTGGATCATCGGACTTGCTATCTTTGTTTTCGGTATTCCATCGGCATTATCATTTGGGATACTTGGAGATATTACTCTATTCGATAAGACCATTTTTGACTTGGCTGATTTCGCTGTCAGCAATGTGCTGCTTCCGATTGGAGCACTTCTTATTGCATTGTTTGTACCTATGAAAATGAAGAAAACAGCACTCTACGAAGAATTGAAGCATGGAAGTGGATTGAAGCGGGGATTATTCGAAACCTGGTTCTTCCTGATCCGTTTTGTGGCCCCGTTGCTAATCGTTATTGTAATGCTTGATGTATTGGGCATATTCTAATAGATGATAAAAAGGGTTGACCTGTCTATAAGGTCGACCCTTTTTTTTCATTAGCCCCCATACCCCATAACGACTCCGCATGCGAGACGTTTTCCCGCATCTCCCGAGGGCTGTGATCTGTAGTCATCCGGGCTTTGATGGATGATGACACCTTTGCCTATGACGTCTTTCACTTTGAATTTATTCGTAAAAAAAGACATTTTAGCATATCCGTCGTTTGAGAACAGTACAGGAAAATCACCCGCATGATTACCATGAGGCTGACTGGTCGGATTCCAATGTCCTCCGGCAGAAGAGAAAGGCTCCTTAGGATCGCCTATTTCACAAACTCCCTTTTCATGTAAGTGAAATCCATGTGGCCCGATCGGATTTTGATCACCTTTTCCTTCCTTATATGATGGTAAACCTGTTACCTCTGCATATACTTCCACCCCATTTTGCACTTCCCGAAAAAAAACATATCCCTGCAATCCTGGGGCTAATGGACCTCCCTGTATTTGAGCGAAGGCCATGTCAGGAGCATTTCGATAATATGAATAACCAGGATAGCCATATTGGTAATAATTCATCATTGGTTCACCTTCCTTCAAGACATTTTATGTTGAAAGTCTTGGTGACATGATGAAAAAACCAGAACTTCACTTTTTAACCAAACGTTTGTTTAACCTTTGAAAACCTTGTCTACTCAATGGTTCATCCTACCAGTCAAACGTTTGTTTAATTTCCGCTAATGAGATTGACACATTGACCGCAATCCCGGAGGTTCTCACCGAATCTTCCATTGAATACGACCTTTGAAATTTAATATCCCCTCCCTTATGCTTAAAGAAGGAGAAATATGTTTGGTTTTATTTTCCTATTACCATTATCCCTTTTCATTTTGTCCAAAAAATGTTATATTTTCAGAAACTTCAGATTTTTTATTACGCAGTACCATTTTAGGAGGGATTGATATGCAAGGTGAAATTAGGTTAATTCCATATTTCATGGACGAAATGATTGTTGATGCAAATGAAATTCCTAAAGGCGTTGACTTAATCCAATCTCCTAGTATGTGGAAGAATGGATACAAAGGAAAAGGGACTACAATCGCCGTCCTGGATACAGGCTGCGATATGAACCATCCTGATCTGGCTGGGAGAGTGAAGGGTTTCCGCAACTTCACCGACGATGATAACGGTGCTGAAGATAACGTTACTGATTATAGCGGACACGGCACCCATGTAGCGGGTACGATTGCTGCAAGTGAAAATGGTGATGGGGTTATCGGGGTTGCGCCACTGGCCGATTTACTGGTTGTTAAAGTACTGGCAGGCAGCCGCGGGAGTGGAAAATACGATTGGATCGTGAACGGCATTCTGTATGCGATCGAACAAAAGGTGGACATCATCTCCATGTCATTGGGAGGCCCCACTGACCACAAGCCTCTGCACGAAGCGATTCAAAAAGCAGTGGATGCAAATATATCAGTTGTTTGTGCAGCAGGTAACGAAGGTGACTCGAATAGTAGCACCGATGAGTTTTCTTTTCCCGCTTGTTACAATGAAGTCATTTCTGTAGGAGCCATCGACCTTCAAAGAAAATCTTCTTACTTTACGAATTCTAATAATGAAGTCGACTTAGTGGCACCGGGTGAACAAATTTTGTCTACCATTCCTGGTGAAAAATACGCTAAGCTCAGCGGTACCTCCATGTCAGCCCCACACGTGTCCGGAGCATTAGCCCTCATCAAAGAATTCGAGCAAGTATCATTTGACCGTAAACTTTCAGAAACCGAAGTATATGCACAACTCATTAAACGCACCGTTCCTCTCGGATTCCCAAAAACATTGGAAGGAAATGGTCTGTTGTTTATCACAGCACCTGACCTACTGAGGGAGCACTTGAGAAACCAGCCGCTTGCACAGATTGGGTGACGGAACTAGTTGATTTTTGGCTCATTTCCGCCTGAATGAAAAGAATCCCCGGCTTAAATGCATTTATGTCGGGGATTCTTTTCATTCAGGCAACCTTTCAACTATGCTGAAAAGCGAGTGAAACGTCCGTTTCACTCGAATGAGCCAAAAATCGTGCACTAACCCTTCTTATTACTATGCTACTGAAAAAGAACAGCCATCAATGACTGTTCTTTTTTTTCTACTATTGTAATCTGCTCTCAACTTGCTGACATACTTCATCAGCACTTAGTCCACTTGCTTCAATCACGGATCCTTGAGTAGCTACGTTTTGAATCCCCATTACATTGGAATCCATCCCTGTCACTACGCAGCAGTCACAGCCGTTTGCGTCTGTTTCCTGTTTTAGTTCAATGACGTCATGCCCCTTTTCACGTAAGGCTTGCACGACGTTTTGTAAGGATTGTTCAACACCAATTCTCATGCCTTTACACCTCCTGGTTCTACATATAGGTTTTTCTTTCGGGGAAAAAGATATTCGTCATTTATTTTTTATTTACTTGTTTGCCACTTTTTTTCTGACTTTGGCCTTTTGAATTCCCAACCTGAATATCAGTTCCGAATTCCACATCATTCTTAGCCTTTTGCTTTGCCAACTGTTCTGTTGTTTGGTCCATACTTTTCTTTCCCTGTTTAGACATTCTCATCCCTCCTCTGACATTTATAGAATTAGAATCCCCATTTACAGGCAAAATATTTGAAGGACATTCGATTACTTTCAGAATGTTTATTTGTCACTTTGCCGGGTAAATACTCTATATAACAATAAATAAAAGGGTGGTATTCAAATGGATGAAGCAAAATTAAAAGAATTAATCGATGGATTAAATGAGGATTTAGCAAATGAATATGCTGCAGTTATACTTTACACAAATTACGCTGCTGTCGTGAGCGGCTTATATCGTCAAATCTTAAAGCCTTTCTTCGAAGAGGAGATCCCGGATGAACAGGGACATGCTTTATACTTAGCCGAAAAAATTAAAACATTGGGCGGAGATCCGACGACGACTCCGGCTGCCGTGAAACAAACAGATGATGTGAAAGAAATGTTAGAGGAAGGTCGTAAAGCTGAGGCTGATACGATCGAACGTTATAAGAAGCGTAAAGAGCAAGCAGAAGAATTGGGTCTCGTTGAGCTTAGCATCAAACTCGATGACATGATTGCAGATGAAACCCATCACCTTGAAGAATTCGATCGCTTACTAAAGGATCCTTCTTTTAACTAATATACGAAAAAAGACCGCTGTATCAGCGGTCTTTTTTTCATGTAATGATTCGATAATCGTTCCATTCTTCAAGCAGCAATGACTGGTATTTCGGTGACAGATAACGATCGTCGATCAATCTGAGGACTCCCTTATCCTCCTCTGATCGAATGAGTCTCCCTCCAGATTGAAATACTTTATTTAATCCCGGGTAGACATACGCATGATCGAATCCATTCAACCCCAGTTCATTAAAATAGTCCTTAATGATTTCTTGATCCCTGCTTGGCTGAGGCAGCCCTACTCCTACAACAATTACACCCTTTAATCGATCTCCTTTCAGATCGATACCCTCTGAGAAGATGCCTCCCAATACGGCAAATCCAATAACCGGACGGTCTCTGTCGCTTTGATACTCGTTTAAAAATTTCTCTCTGTCTACTTCTTTCATATTAGGCTCCTGGATGATGAATTCTGCATTCATTGCATCCTGATTCATTTCCTCGAAGGCTTCCCGCATATAGGCGTACGATGAAAAGAATACCAGATAATTCCCTTTATTCTCATTGAACGCTTCTGTAATGGAACGTGTAATCGAGGAAAGGGTTCTTTCTCTGTCCTTATACCGGGTTGAAATCGGATGGATCCCAACCTGCCATTGTTCTTTTTCAAATGGCGAAGGAATCAGAAAACGATAATCCTCTTCACACCCGCCCAGTTGCTGAAAATAGTACGAAAAGGGGTGAAGCGTGGCTGAGAAAAATACTGATGATTGAAACGAACTCGTTGTTTGTTTAATAAGCTTTGAGGGATCAATGCAAAATAGTTTCACTTCTATATCTTTAGGAGTTTGCTCGATCACAAAGCGATGTTCATCAGAAAAGAAGTTGGAAATCCTCACAAAATTTAATGCATCAAAGTACATTTGTAGAAATTCCTCAGACCAATCCCCTTCCGCTTCTCCCAAGTATTTTTCTGCTATCTCAACAAAACTTTGCACCTCATCAACTAACTCTGCATCCAACTCATTCCGCACATCGCCTCCTCGTTCTTTTTCCAAACGGAGGAACTGCTTATTAACCGCGACAATGCTTTGCTTCAAGGTCACATATTCAGGATACTTTCTTTTGATTTCTAAAAAATCGGACTTCCTCAGGGTGGCTGAATACATTTCCCGTCCCCTGCCAACAAGATTATGTGCTTCATCAATGAGTAGAGTCGTCTTTTTCTTCCCTTCATCACTCATTCTTTTTAATGAAACCTTCGGGTCGAAGATGTAGTTATAATCACAGATGACACCGTCCACTAAATAGGAAAGGTCGATTGAAAATTCAAACGGGCATACTCGGTGCTTCCTGGCGTATGTCTCAACGATTGGACGTGTGATGATGGTTTCTTGCGTTAATATATCAATGAGCGCCCCGTTGATTCGATCATAATAGCCATTCGCAAATTCACAATACTCTTTCTGACAAATCGTTTCTTCTTGAAAGCAGATTTTGTCTTTTGCCGTGATGGTAATGGCCCTTTGTGTCAATCCTTCCCGTTCTAAAAGAACCAGCGCCTCCTCTGCGACAGTACGGGTAATCGTCTTAGCTGTCACATAAAACCACTTTGAATGTCCTTTCTCAATTGCTTTAATCGTCGGGAATAAGGTTGAAATGGTTTTCCCTGTTCCTGTCGGAGCATTCGCATACAGAGATTTGGATTCAGTAACCGTTTTATAGACAGCACCAGCGAGGTTTTTTTGCCCTTTTCGATAAGTTGGATAAGGAAATACCAGGTCTGGAATACTCTTAATTCGGGTTTCCTGATTGGTGAGTAAAAGTGAAGCAAATGGTGTATACGCAATCAGGGTCTCGTCAACGATGTGTTGAAGCTCTTCCATTGTATAAGTACGGGTGAAAGACTTCGTTTTTTCAGATTCTACCTCTATGTACGTGAGCTGCACACCAATATCCTTTAGCTGCTTTTCTTTTGCCAATAAGTAAGCATAGCATTCACCTTGAGCCCAGTGGACACGGGCACCTTCTTCGATCTGAGCTACAGTTCCTGCCGTTGATTTAATTTCTTCTACGATTACTTCCCCGTTTTCATAATGGATACCATCACAGCGGCCTTCCAGTTGATAGGCTATATCCTCCACCACTCTTTCTCCTTTTAGAAAGACTTCTTTCTCATCACCTTCTTTGTATTCTCTCTGTAGTTTTTGATGAAGCTTTGTTCCGATGGTCATGGAAGAGCGGGCTTGAAACCTGACATCTATGCTTCCTTCTTTATACACGAACTCCACTAATTCCCTTATTGAAATCTTGACAGTTTTCTTCATGTGACGTCTCACCTCTGGCTTTCCAACACAAATTATCATTCTATTTTTTTTCAGTGAACATATATATTAGACAAGCTTTTTCGAACGGAGGATTCGGGGAATGAAGGCAAGGTTCATTTTTTACAGTATAGGATTACTGGCATTATCATTAGGAGTTTCTCTTATTATTAAAGGTGATTTGGGGGCGGCTCCCTGGGATGCACTGGCCGTTGGTGAATCTACTTTGTTCAACCTTTCAATCGGGACATGCATCTTCATCAATGGATGTATTCTCATCTGTATAAACGCTCTGTTATTAAAAGAGCCCATTCAATGGTTAGCTGCACTCTCCATCTTCGTCATCGGGATGATGGTTGATTATTGGATCACGACCGGTCTTGAAATGCTTGAACCGGACGGATTTGTTCAACAATTGTCTCTTGTGCTGACAGGCATATTGCTACTCGGCATCGGAATCTCCATATATCTTCAAGCCAAGCTCCCTTCAAGCCCAATGGATACATTTATGGTGGCGATTCATAGACGATTCGGTTTGAATATACGAAATTCCCGTTTATTGAACGAAGCGATTGCCATTACGTTAGCCATGCTTTTTCATGGAGCAGTCGGCATAGGAACGGTAATTGTCGCCTGTACGCTTGGTTTTATTATTCATATCTTCTATCCTATCATGGAACGTATGTACGGGAAATGGAGTTGAATCATTTTTATTTTGTCTTGTTGCCCCATAAAAAAACACTTAGTGATTTTCCTAAGCGTTTTGGTTGTTCATATATGTACTTGGGAGATTGGAATCAAATTTTGAAACCTTATCACTATTTAATGGAAGATCGATCGTAACGACTGTTCCTTTATTAACAGTGCTTGAATAATGGATATGACCGCCCATGGCTTCGATGATGCGCAAGGACACCGAAGTTCCTAATCCAGTACCTTGGACCTTAGTTGTGAAAAACAAGGTGCCAATCCTTGAGATTTGGTCTTTTGTCATCCCTTTTCCTGTGTCTTCCACCATGATGATGGCTTGTGTATGGGTGACTTCTAATTTTACGATTACGTTTCCTTGAGGCGGGGTCGCTTCAATGGCATTCTTTATGATATTGACGAATGCTTGCTTCAACTTATTTCGGTCGGTCAAAAGAAATCCATCATCTTTCAGGTCCGCTTCAAGGTAAACCCCCTCTTTGAGGGCATACGCATTCAGGAGGACGGTGACATCCGAGAGAACTTCTTTCACATTGATTTTCTCTATCTTTTCGAACTCGGGCTTGGCAAAGTTCAAATAATCATTAATGATTTCCTCTGCCCTGCCTAACTCGCTTAATACGATTTTCAAATATTCCTCATGAGTCCCTGTCACTTGCTTCTTCATTAATTGAAGGAATCCCTTCACGACGGTTAGAGGATTTCGCACTTCATGAGCAATGGAAGCAGCAAGTTCTCCCAATGTATTGAGCTTTTCAGATTTAAGGATCTCTTCACGAAGCAAACGCTTCTCGATCATCCACTCATTTAGTTGTGCAGCTACACCGACCCCCAACACCTGGATGCCCCCGAAGATCAGAACGTAGATGCCCATTTCTTTATTACCCGAAACAGGAACACCCGCTATGAACGCGAATGAAAGAAGAATTCCCAGCATCACTAACGCTGGCCAAAATCCAAGTAACACGGCAAATGTTACCCGTTTCTTTGGTGGGAACGTCCAGAATCGATTTGAAATCAGGAAAGGAAGGGTTCCCGCAAGAAACGCACTTACAAATCCGAAAATGATGGCATCCCCGCCGTTGATGATCCGTGCGGTTAATATAAATACTAGAACAATGACCCCGGCTTTTCTCCCTCCATAAAGCATTGAAAGGACCAGTGGAATGTAGCGGAAATCCCAATACAATCCGAAACTTTCATAAGCAAATATTAAACACATGAACGCGGCAATCCCATGTAGTACACCGATGAAAACAGGTGATTTACCAAGCCTATGGTTTTCAAGGAGTGAAGTTTGAATAAGAACAGGAGCCAATATAATCAATACATGTAACAATAATTTCTCGATAATCATCGATTTGTCTCCCATTAAATATAGTCATTACTTTACACATACGACAAAATTCTCGTAAATCCTCTTTCACCTACCACAAAATTAAGAAAAAAGTAACGGAAAAGGGACGGACCTCGAGCGTTGCTGTCGCGGTCCGTCCCTAAAGTGAATTCTAATCTAGTTTACCTTTGTAGGTGAGTTCTTTTGGTTCAAGGTGGTTGTATTGTCCTTGGAGTATTTTTTGAATGTCTTGGATGGTCTGTTGGATTTGGACGGTTTGCCCTTTTGTTTTTGTGAATTCTTCTGCCACGTAGAATGGCTGGCTCAAGTAGGCTTCCAGTCGCTCACCTATCTGAAAAAGATCGAGATCCGCATCAGGTATTTTATCCTTACCGATTGTATTCATGAGGACGCGAATTTCTTTGTAGCGTCTTAGCAGCTTCTTCGCTTTCTTATTAATAGTCGTGTGGCCTGAGTCCAGGGCGTCATCTTCAAGTAAAATCGACGTAGACTGAACTGGGTGGATGGCTGGGTATATCCCCCGGGTAGAGAGATCTATATCGAAGTAACATAAGGTATCAAGTGGACCGAACGGGTCATCTTCATCCACTGCTTCACCGGTGGGATCAAATAATACAGTAGTGATTTCTGGATAGCTCTCTCCCTCAAATCGTTCCCTCAATTCATATAATTCCCCTGACACTATATAGGAACGATCAACATATAGGAGAATTCTGTCTTTATCCTCAATCAGGCTGACTTCTGCATAGGCTTCATCAATCGAGTGGCATTTCGCATCAACAAAGCCTTCAAGGTCACTCAAGCCAGGATAGGTTTTATCCGGCGTCAGTAAGATCGATTGATATCCCTTTTCTTTCAGCACTTTCGTCATTTCCGCTAAAACAACAAATTGACCAACCTGTGATCTCGCCACGAACCCATTCGTTCCACCTTGGACAATCGGGGCAAACAAATCGAGCGGTTTGATTCCCGTTTCAATCATAGTTAATTTCCCTCCTTGAATAATTAATTCATCGAGCGTGCAGTTAGCAAGATTCGCTAATGTTACAATCGTTTTTACTTCGGCACGTCCTACAGAAATCTTGCCAGTGCATAGATTGGATACCGTTGCAGGTCTTAACCCTACTGTTTTGGCAGCTGATGTTAAATTGGGTACACGTCGCCGCAGCAATGAAACATTCAACCTTAAATTCTCTTTCATGGTAAATATCCCCTCCTTACTTTATAAGGTAATATATTTTACTTCTAAAAGCAATATATTTTATCATTAAAACGTAATTTCTTTACTCCAAGGAGTAATCGTTAATTATAAGGTGAAAAATCCCCTTTGCAGAAAATAGTCATTTCCTTCTATTAACTTGCAATTCCATAAAGATTTACCTCCATAATACAACAAAAATTACAAATATATTTGTAACGTTCATACTATTGACCTATATAAGTATTTGTCAATGTCTGTTAGGCTTAAATTAAGTCAAATGACGAAAGAAGAATTAATATGACAGTAAATGTATTTTTAGACGATTATCGCCACTGTCCTCAAGGGTACATTCTCGCGAAAGACATCGATGAATGTATTGACCTGCTTCTGAATTTTTCTATCGCTCATCTTTCATTGGATCATGACTTAGAAAGCAAGACCCGTAATGGATTAATGCTCGTACACTATATGGTAGAAAAGCAGCTATTTGCAGAACGCATCACGATTCATTCCGCCAACTCTGTTGCAGGCAAACAAATGTTCAAGTATTTAAAAGAGGCTCAGAGTGAACACAAGATGCCTAAATCAATCAAGATTATGTTAAGACCTTTACCTCTAAGATGAGTTATCATATAAAAAAGAACTGTTCCGGGAACAGTTCTTTTTTTGTCCATTCATTTCAATTGGGTTTTTCTTACTTTATAATGAAGGCGACAGCCATTTATAAAAGAGGGTTAAATTATGGAGTTTTTGAAAAAATTTCAATTTGCAGGAGGCAGAATAGCCAAAACCGGTATTGCCGTTTTCTTAACGGCTCTTGTGTGTGAGTTTTTAAATTGGCCAGCGACCTTTGCCGTCATTACCGCCATAGTCACCATCGAGCCCACAGCCGCCAATTCTATCAAGAAAGCATTCATCCGTTTTCCCGCTTCGGCTATAGGAGCGCTATTTGCGGTGATCATTGCTTCCACGTTCGGGGATCGCCCCATTACATATGCACTGGTCGCACTGCTCACAATCATTACCTGCCACAAGCTTCATTTAGGCGCAGGCATCCTGGTCGCTACATTAACGGGGATTGCCATGATTCCCACCATACACGATCATTATGTAGCTACCTTTTTCATTCGCCTGGGTACGACCACCATCGGGCTGATTGTGTCTACATTAGTGAACTTGTGGATCCTTCCACCAAAATACTCGAAAACGATTACGACCAAGATTCATAATCTCTATTTCAAAACGGGCAATTTATTAGAAAAAAGAGGCTCTGAAGTTCTTCAGAATCACTCTCTTCACCGGGATACAAAATTGATCTTCAATGATATTTTAAGAGACATAGAATCGACGGACACCCTTTGCGAATATCAAAAGGAAGAATGGAAGCTTCACCGCTCCAGTCGTGAGGAATTGCGTTATTTCCATTATGAGTACAAGAAGCTTAACCTTTTAAGGCAGGTCCTTTTTCATATTGGGAACTTAATTTACTTACCTGTTCAGTATTCATTCAGTGAAGAAGAGAAAGATCGTATCTTACATGCAACTCAATCGTTGAAAGGGATCATGCATCATCCCTCGTTTCACATTCCTGAACAACATTTCACTCTTATGAAAGATTTACTCGAGGAATTCTGGGACGATCATGAAGGACTTCATTCAAAACCCTTTCAGTCGATGAAGCATCACTTTTCCTGTGAAACGGTCATGCTATACGAATTACTTTCCATTCACGACCTTTTAGAGGAACTCAGTGAAATACATGTGCTAGAAGCCCAGCATCAAACCGTCCTGGAGAAAACGTTACACCCATAGACATTTATAAAGGTATAGACAAAATCCTGTCTATACCTTTTCTATTGAAATCTTATTTCAAAGCGTTATTCGCTAACATTCCTATCACCATATCATCCATCGGTGGATTGTGAAGTCCTGCCCTGACATCACGATAATAACGCTGCATCGGATTCGAGCGGAAAAGACTTTTTGCACCAACGATTCTCATGGCGATGTCCACAATGTGAAAAGCGCTGTTCGTCACAACATGTTTTACAGAAGCAAGCTCTGAAGCCATGTCTTTCCGTTTCTCAGGCTCCCTCACCCACTTATCAGCTACTGAATAGAGAATTTGTCTAGCCTTAAATAGTTCCAATTCTATTTCACCAATTTTCCGTTGTACTTCAGGTACATCCTTGATCGGTCCCGGCAGACTGTTTGGTGAATAGTCCTTCGCAAATTGGATGGCATAGTTGCGGGCGGCTATCGCAACACCTATATAGCAAGCGGGTATGTGCAGGAGCCATGCTTTAGGAAGATCATTCTTACCTCTTGGATTTACACTATCACGTTCGACTAGGGCGGAAGGTGGGAGATGAACATCCGTGAGAACGAGATCATCACTGCCCGTTCCCTTCATGGACATCGTATCCCACGTTTCTTCGATGCTTACTCCTTCCAGGTCATGATTCACCAGGAAGAATCCTTTCTCTTCGGTATCACCGATTGTTGCTGAAACTAAAGAATAATCCAGGATTCTCGCCATAGAAGTAAAGGATTTCCTGCCGCTTACTTTCCATCCCTCTTCGATTTTCACTGCTTTGGTTTCGGGAAGCCCTCCACGAGTGGGGCTCCCCGTTGCCGGTTCGGATGCTGCCCGGTTAATGAGAGCGTTGTTTGCTACAATCTCCTCACAAAGTTCCTTGAACACTCCTTCCTCCCATGTCCGGGATTCCGTCAGTTCCATCAATCCCCCGAGATGCCAGCCAATGGACAAAGCCGTTGCTGCGTCCCCTGTAGCAAGCCTTTCTTGAATCATCACTAACTCATATAAGCTGATTTCTTCTCCGCCGTACTCTTTAGGAAGAGATAATGTTCCATATCCCTTTTTCTTCAGTTCGTTGAAATTTTCATAAGGAAATTCATCTTCCCTGTCATACGCTTCCCCTCGTTCAGAAAACGCATCAGCAAGCTCACCAGCTAAACCAACCAGATTTCTTTGGCGGTCATTCTGTATATACGGTTCATATAAGTCCATTAACACAGCACCTCCTGATTAAAATCACCTTTTCACATCTTCTATTTATCATAATCAATTCACATGTCTAACTCAAAGATATTGTTCACTAAACTGATCGGAATACACCTTTACCATTTTCCGTATAAACCTATTTTCATTTTACCAATCTACCAGTATGCTAATTGAACAGGGCGACAGCACTCAATAAGAATCATGAAACAACCATGCTACGAAAAGAGTATTAGAAAAACCAAAAAAACCTGCTGCCGAGATAGGCAACAGGTTTCTTTTATAGGTTAAGAAGCATTTTCCTTGTCTTCTACTTTATACTCCTGCTCCCAGAACTCTGCATTCTTGATGCCGAGCTTTGTAGAGTTAAAGACTGGGTCAAGACCCTGTTTTTTCTGTTCTTCATAATCCTTAAGTGCTTTCAAGGCAGGTTTGGCCAGAATTAGAATAGCGATTAAGTTCAGCCATACCATGATTCCGAGACCGATATCACCCAATGCCCATGCTAAAGCGGCTTCTCTCACTGCCCCGTAGAATGTAGCAGCAAGAAGGACAACCTTTAAGATGGCCATCGCCACTTTTGAATTCTTCCCTCTCATTAAGTAAGCAACATTCGTTTCCGCCATGTAGTAGTAAGCCATGATTGTCGTAAAAGCAAAGAAGAATAATGCAATCGCGACGAATGATGCTCCGAATCCAGGGATGACTGATTCAATGGCTGCCTGTGTATAACCAGGTCCGGCTTCGATTCCTTCTAGATTGTTCGCAAGCATTGTTCCATCAGGAGCTTCTGTATTGAAAGATCCCGTAAATAAGATCATGAACGCTGTAGCTGAACAAACCAGAAGAGTATCGATGTAAACGGAAAAGGCTTGAACCAGCCCTTGTTTCGCAGGGTGGGAAACTTCTGCTGCCGCTGCAGCATGTGGTCCTGTACCCTGACCTGCTTCGTTGGAGTAAATTCCGCGTTTCACTCCCCAAGATACGGCCATCCCGATGATTCCACCGAATGCTGAATCAAAGCCGAATGCACTTTTGAAGATAAGCGCAAAAACTGCCGGAATTTCAGTAATATTCATTCCTACAATGATAAGAGATAGAAGAATATAGGCAATCGCCATAAATGGGACAACGTAAGAAGCTACTCCAGCGATACGTTTGACACCACCAAAAATGATGACCCCGATTAACACGACAAGACCAATACCCGTTACAGTTGTACTAAGCCCAAATGCATTTTCAAGACCTAACGCTATGGAGTTTGATTGAATACCAGGCATTAGAATACTCATCGCCAGCAGTGTAGCAAGTGAGAATAGTACGGCATACCATTTCCAGCCGATCCCTTTTTCAATGTAGTAGGCTGGCCCTCCACGGTATTCCCCATCCTGCTTCACTTTGTAAATTTGAGCAAGTGTGGATTCAATGAAGGCACTGCTTGCACCGATGAATGCAATCGTCCACATCCAGAAAACCGCCCCTGGACCACCGAAAGCAATGGCTGTTGCTGTACCGGCGATGTTACCCGTCCCGACACGTCCTGATAACGACAGCGCCAAGGCCTGGAATGAAGATACTCCTGCTTTGGAACTGCCACCCTTAAACATTTGAACCACCATATCTTTAATCAACCGGACCTGTAAAAACTTCGTTAAAATAGAAAATAATAATCCTACACCCAAACAGAAGTAAATCATGACCGGAGACCAAAGTATTCCTACCAACTTGCCAACTAATTCTTCCACGGCATTTCCCCCTTTTCTTTGTAAAAATGTTCTAACTATTAAGAATTATATTTTATTTGACACAAATTAGACAATCTTTTTTTGTTCCCCTTCTTTTTAAAAGGAACAGAAACCCTTATAAGACATGACTTCGTACTACAAAAAATTTTTTCGGGGCAATCTAATAAAGGGGTGAAAATATGTCGAGAAAAAAACTTCTTGTACCTGAATCCCGGGCTGCGATGGATCAATTAAAAGCGAAAGTTTCTGGTACGCAAGATCCCAAAGAAGCGAAATATGAAATCGCCAAGGAACAAGGTATTCCTCTCCAAAGAGGTTATAATGGAAAATTAACGTCTGAGCAAGCAGGAAAAGTTGGCGGAAGAATTGGCGGTAACATGGTGAAGGAGCTTGTGCGAATGGCTCAGGAGAATCTAAATAAAAAATAGCTTAAAGAAGGCTGGCACTTAAATAAATGCCAGCCTTCTTTATGTTATTTCCCCCTGAGGATTTCTTTCAACTTATCCAGGTCTTTATAGATTTCTTTTTCTAATGAGCGATTGTAGAAGATCGATGCAGGATGAAAGGTCGGAAATATGGAGTAGCTTTCATCGCTCATGATCCACTCATTTGAATCAAGATCCTTTAACCGCCTGACTTTAGCGTGAATCAGCCGGCCATGCATTTGTGATATCGTGTACTGATTCCCTAAAAGTCTTTGTAAACCGATATTCCCCAAGGTTACAAGCTGTTTTGGCTTAATATGCTGCAGCTCATAATCCAGGATCGGAGCATGAGCCAGCTGTTCTTTACGATTCGGGGCCCTGTTATACTTCTTCTCCACGATCTCATTTCCCCCTATTTTCTTAGGGACAATCTTATAAGGTCTGCTTCTGACCGTTGAGGTAAAATATATGTCTTCCCTTGGAACCTCCAGATACTGAAATAAATCATCCAGCACTTTTCCTGCCCGTCCACTAAACGGCATTCCATTATGAATCTCGGTTTCACCTGGAGCTTCCCCGACAATCATGATGGTCGGCTGCTCCGGGCCGCGTCCGTATACAAACCCCTCACAGGGATAAGGTTCCATCCTTTTCTTACAGATATCGACTAATTCTTCCGGTATCACGCTCATCATCCTTTGTTTCTTTGTTATTTCCGTTATTCCCGGACAGCACCCCAAATACACATTCCTATGTTTATTTCACCTTAATAAAAGGAATAGTATGGATATAAATGAACCTTTAAAGGAGATGGATTGTATGTCACAAGCTGAACTGAAACAACAAATCTTAAAAGTGCTAGATGAAAGCAAAGTAGGGACACTGGCAACGGTTAAAAATAATAAACCTCATTCCCGTTATATGACGTTTTCACATGATGAGCTGACTCTTTATACCCCAACAAACAAGGAAACCCATAAGACAGATGAAATTGAGGACAATCCTAATGTACATATCCTTCTTGGTTACGAAGGTGAGGGGTATGGAGATACCTTCGTCGAAATTGAAGGTCGCGCCACCATTGAAGAGTCCACTCATTATAAGGAAAAACTGTGGAATGACCATATGAAAAGATGGTTTGAGGGTCCAGACGATCCGGAATACATCGTCTTAAAAATCCAACCCACCGCCATCCGCTTAATGAATGACGAGGAGAATTCCCCGCAGTCGCTTGAATTATAATCGGAAATTCCCTTGACACGTTTTAATATTGATGTTATATTTAGTTATTGTAATCTTGTAACATACATTAAAACGATAGAGAAGATAATTCGTAATTCTATTCTGTTTTGATTTAACAACTTATTCACACTGGATCGGCTTCGGAGCCGTTAGGATGTAAGAGAGGTAGGGCTTACGTCGTTTAGGTATATCAAACGACTCAAGGAATTGCCCGCGGCTGTTTATTATCTGCAAACAACGTTCAAGATATAAATATATTACTTGTGATGTTGCAAGTTACAGAGTTGCCTTTATCCGATTAAGGCAACACCAAAGGGATCGCTAACGGGATGATTAGCCCCTTAAATACAAAAAAACCTCAAAAGTGCTGACTTTTGAGGTTTTTTTGTATTTGATGAAAACGCTGACTTTTTGGAGTGCAGCAGCAGAGTATTTCTACCGAAGATCAACAGTGCATTTCCATTTTATTTTCAACTTCTCTACATTTATTTTCAACTTTTGATTTTTATTTTCAACTTCCCTACATTTATTTTCAACTTTTGGATTTTATTTTCAAATCTCAGAATTCATTTTCAAAACCTGAATTCCCGCGCAGATTCACTCAACCAATCAACTGCTCTCCTTCAACTGACTATGATACAGCCCATGATAGAACCCGTTCTGCTTGAGAAGCTCATCATGAGATCCCCGTTCAATGATTTTTCCTTGATCAAGGACCAGTATTTGATCGGCCTGGCGGATGGTGTTAAGACGGTGGGCTACGACTACACTTGTTCTCCCCTTCATTAATCGTTTGAGGGCTTCCTGAATCTTCAGCTCTGTAATCGTATCGATGCTGCTCGTGGCTTCATCAAGAATAAGGATGGACGGATTTGAAAGGATCGCTCTTGCAATGGATAATAATTGTTTCTGTCCCTGGCTGATCCCGCTTCCATCATGTCTTAATAATGTATCGTAGCCCTCAGGCATTTTCTCTATGAAGGAATGAGCATTGGCCAATTTCGCTGCTTCCCTTACCTCTTCATCGTCCGCATCGAGTCTGCCGTAACGGATATTATCTGCAATCGTTCCTTGAAACAGGAAGCTATCCTGCAGGACAAATCCCATTTGCTGACGAAGACTCTTCCGTTTGATGACTTGTATATTCTGACCGTCAATCTCAATGGTGCCTTCATTCAGTTCATAGAAACGAGACAGCAGATTGGTAATCGTCGTTTTACCTGCACCTGTCGGTCCGACCAAAGCAACGGTCTCACCCGGTATAATGATGAAGGATACATCCTCAAGCGTTTGGTCCCCTTTTTCATAGGAAAAAGATACATGCCGAAACTCCACTTTCCCTTCTACGGAATCGATTTCCACGGCATCCCCCTCATCCTTCGCTTCTTCCTCTTCGTCTAAAATTTGAAAGACTCGCTCAGCACCTGCAATGGCCGATAATAACGTGTTATATTGGTTCGCGAGCTCATTCAACGGACGGGTGAATTGACGGGCATATTCAGCAAAGATTACTATCACACCAATGGTTATCATGCCATTTAATGCGAAGATCCCTCCGACTCCGGCAATGATGGTAAAACTCAAATTGTTCAACACATTCATAAGCTTCGGGATGAACCCGGAATAGGTATCGGCCCAATACGCGGCCGTTCTCAGCCGTTGATTTTTTTCTCCAAAGTCCTTTATCGCAGTGTCCTCACGGGAAAAGGTTTTGATGATGCTATGCCCCGAAATCGTCTCTTCGATATAGCCGTTTAGCTCCCCGATATTTTGTTGATATTGTTTAAACAAACGTCCTGTCCTTTTCGTAATCCACTTCATGCCGAGAGCCATCAGAGGTACGATGGTTAATGTGATCAAGGTAAGCAACGGACTGAGCCAGAGCATGATCGAGACGGTCCCCACTAATGTCAGGATACTGGATATGATTTGAATGAACGAACTATTCAACGTGGCACTCACATTATCAATATCATTTGTCACTCTGCTCATTAATTCCCCATGCTTCCGTTTGTCAAAGAAAGGGATCGATAGTTGATGTAATTGATGAAAAAGGTCCTTCCGCAAGCGGTAGACCGTATCTTGAGCCACACCAATCATCCAATAATTTTGGAACCATGCGGACAGGGAATGGAAAATGTACACTGCTACTAAACCTATGACAAGACCAATCAATCCGGAAGTCTCTTTCGTTACAATGTATTCATCAATCGCTTTTCCCACTAGGAAAGGCCCCAAAAGAGCTGCTGCTGAACTGATGAACACCATTAAAATCACGAGATACAGGATCACTTTCATTTCGGAAAGGTAGTTCCAAAGACGACGCAGCGTCCCTCTTGCATCTTTCGCTTTATCGTTTTTCCCAAGTTTCTTTCGGACATGCTTAGACATGATGTATTTCCTCCTCTCCGAATTGAGATTGAAAAATCCGCTGATAGAGGGAGGAATCTTCTAATAGGGATGTATGGGTCCCCTCTCCGATTAACACTCCATCTTCAAGGAGCAGAATCGTATCAGATTCCATGGCCGTACTTATTTTCTGTGTAATGATCATCGTTGTACATTCGTATTGCTTCAGGGAGTGAAGCAGCTTGGATTCTGTGTTCAAATCCAAAGCACTCGTGCTATCGTCCAGTAATAAAATCTTTGGCTTTCGAATGAGTGCTCTCGCAATCGACAGACGCTGTTTCTGTCCTCCTGAAAGATTGACCCCTTTTTGACCGAGAACTGTGTCATATCCATGGGAAAGATTCAGTATGGTCTCATGGATTTGGGCATCCTTTGCAGCTTGGATCATTTCTTCCCTGGTGGCATCTTCTTTTCCCCATAGAAGGTTTTCTGATACGGACCCGGAAAACAGGACCGCTTCCTGGGGCACGTACCCAATATTTTTCCTTACGTGATCCAAAGAGATGCTCCTGATGGATTGACCGTCCAGTTCCACAGACCCTTCCGTCGCATCGTACAGGCGAGGAATGAGTTGGAACAGGGAGGTTTTACCCGATCCGGTTGCTCCCAGGATCGAAACCGTTTCGCCAGCCTCCACTTTAAACGATACGCCTTCAAGCACCTTCCCACGGGTTGAAGGGTATTGAAACGACACATCTTTGAATGTAATCTCTCCGTTCATCACTGTATTTTCCTGTAGTACTTCCTCTCCGTCTTTCAAATCTATCTCGGTTTGCAGAACCTCTTCTACCCTGCCTGCGGAAGCCCTTGCTCTTGAAAAACTTGTAATGATAAATGAGAAAATTGAAAAAACAGAAGAGATTCTCGTAACATAGGTGACAATCGCTACGACTTCTCCTACCTTTGCTCCACCTGAGGCAACATCTATACTTCCGAACCACAAAACAGATAGGAGAGCAAGATTCATCACGAGCATCAGAAGTGGCATGATGATTTCCATAAAACGAAGGGCCCTCACAGTCCGATCCTTTAAATCTTCATTTGCGCCATGAAATCGGCTTTCTTCATACTTGCTTCGTGTATATGCTTTAATTAACCTCATTCCGGAGAGGTTTTCCTTCATGACCTCGTTTACTTTGTCGAGACGGGATTGAACTCTTTCAAAAAGGCTCCATCCACGTTTCAGGACCCATAACAGGAACAGCCATAAAACCGGAATCACGATTAATAAAATAAGGGCAAGACGAACATTCACGATTAGTGCCATGATCGTTGATCCGACAACTAGCAGCGGGGCCCTTAGCATAATGCGCAAACTCATGAAGATTGTATTCTGCAACTGCCTTACGTCATTGGTCAACCTGGTGATCAAGGATGATGCCGGGAGCTTATGAAAGCTTGCAAAGGAAAACGACTGAACCTTTTTATATAAGCTTTCCCGCACATCATAGCCAAATCCCTGACTCGTATGGGCGGCAAAAAATGAATTCGTCACGCCAGAAATAAACGCGAGGAGAGACATCCCCACCATGATGAAGCCCCATCTCATCACCACGTCCAAGTCTCCATTCATAATTCCTTCATCAATAATCCTCGCCATAAACAGCGGATTTAAGAGTTCGACAGCAAGCTCTACCAGCATTAAACCCCAGGCAACCGCCATGGCAACACGGTAAGGCTTTAAAAAACGTATGACCTTCAAATGAACACCCCTCTGACAAAAAGCTTCCATTATGTATATATGTATCATCATATCGTTTTTTTATGCCGGGTGGTAGTTGGAAGCATTATAATCGCCACCTCTGCCATCTGGACGGTTAACCATGCCCAAGCCCCTTTCATATACTGACGGGGACGATTAGTCGAAAGATAAGGAGTTGACGTGATGGATATTCAAATGTCTACTTTAACCGATCCATATTTGTATCAAGCATTGATGAGTATGATGGATGAATTTCTCGTAGTACAGACGAATGAAGGCTCTGTACGGGGTAAGCTTGCAAGTGTTTTACCTGACCACATTGTCATTGAAGTGAGCGGAACGCCATTCTATGTTCGCTCTCAACAAATCGTATGGTTCTTCCCCAGTTATGAAGATACCGGCCGATAGAATTAAAAGAGGAGGGTAAGACATGTTTAAACGAATCAATAAGCTGCTCATTGAACTACCCATCCCTGAACACGGTGACAAAAATGCCGCAGCTGCCGTTCAGGAATTACTTGGTGGAAAGTTTGGAGAAATGTCTACTTTAAACAATTATATGTTTCAGTCCTTTAATTTTCGCCAGAAAAAGAAACTCAAACCCTTTTATGATATTGTAGCCAGTATTACCGCAGAAGAATTCGGTCATGTGGAGCTTGTAACCAATACCATTAACCTGCTGTCTGTCGGGAACACCTTCCCCGGTGACCCTAATATCGCCCCACTCCAAAATGGACTGGATGCCAGAAACACGTACCAATACATCGCCACTGCCCAAACTGCTTTAGCCGGTGATTCCATGGGAAGGGCATGGACGGGGGATAATGTGTTCAGCTCTGGAAATTTAGTGTTGGATCTCCTGCATAATTTCTTCTTGGAAGTGGGAGCCAGAACCCATAAAATGCGGGTGTACGAAATGACCGACCATCCTACTGCCAGAGAAATGATCGGGTACTTACTAGTCCGGGGCGGCACGCATGTATTGGCCTACGCAAAGGCGCTGGAAATAGCAACCGGTGTAGATCTTACCAAGATGCTTCCCATCCCTGACCTTGATAATTCCAAGTTCGATACAGCTGTGAAATTCGAAGAAAAAGGGATTAATAACGTTCTTTACACATGGAGTGACAACGACTACAAGGATATCGCACAAATCTGGAAGGGAACAAATCCTGAAAACGGGCAGCCACTAAGGGTTATCGAAGGCACACCAGAAGGAGCCCCGATTCCTAACCTGGATGACCTGCCAGAAGAATTTGCACCTGGTATTTCGAAGGATGATTATGAGCTGATTGCGAAGAGATTGTTGAGGAACTTATAAAGCGGATTGCTCAATCTCAACAAGCATAAGGAAAAAAGAAACCACATGGCCCCATAAGGACCATGTGGTGTTTTCTATTATTGATTAAAAGGTGGAGTATCTGTTCCACCATTATTAGGTCTGTTCTTTTCTTCTTCAATTTTCCGATCCAGTTTAGAAAGATATTTTTGAGCAAAGTCCTTTCCACCCAGACCAAAGGCCAAACCGAAGGCTAGTGCAAGTCCACCCAGAATCAGCATGAACGCAATATTGACGATGGAATCAGCCACTTTTAATTGATCCAAGGCCATAAAGAAACTGAGGGCAATGATGGCATATTTAGTGATGGTTCCAAGTACTTGGAAGTTATCACTCAATACATTGGATATGATGCTCTTGACTAAGTTACCTAAGTATAAGCCTGCACCAAGAATGACGATGGCTGCTAATACATGTGGTAAATACGCTAGGACGCCTGTTGCCAGAGCGACCAGGAATTCCAATCGCACAATTTCCAGGGCTTCTACAACAAATAGAAAAACAATGATAATCTGAACGACTCTACCTACAAGTCCTGATAGATTCATATAAGTTGAGCCTGTTGGTTCATACGGATTCTTATTAGTATTTATTCGTCCAATACCCATATTACGTAATAGAGAATTGAATCCTACCCGGTTCAATAAACGTGCAACCATGGCTCCAACCCATTTACCAACCCAGATTCCCGCAAGAATAAGTAGGATCGCAATCGCAATGTTCGGAAGCATAACAAGGACCTGATTCAGCATGTTAATCGCCGGTTCTGATATCCCGCGAATGTCCAGCTGATCCAATGCAGAAATGGTAACCGGAATCATAATGAGTATGAATATTATCGTACCAATGACCGATGAAACCGTTGTTCCTTGAAAGAGCTTGCTAATGCCGAATCGTTCAGCGACTCTTTCTGTTCCAATCGCTTGTAAAAAGTTCGTGATAATATCCCGGACGATTTTGGCTACAAACCATCCAACGAGGAGAATGATAGCTGCAGCAAACAATTTAGGAATAAATCCAAGGAAGTTTTGGAGCATTTCTGTAAATGGTCCTGAAACCCCTGTGATATTAAGAGCTGCTAACACTCCCGGTAAGAATATGAGAAGCACGAGATAGAATACAATTCTAGCACCCGTATAGACATAGCGATGTACATCGTTCTCATCTTTCGCTAATTTAGATCTTACCAGCGTGCTTTTAACTGCGGGTCTCGTACCCAGTTTCTCTATCAATACCTTCAGAACAGAAGCAACTATCCATGCAAATAATAGAATTAGTGCTGCTTTTAATACATTTGGAATCGCTGCTGCCATCGTACTCAACATACCGATTAAAGGTGAAGCAATGAAGTTCAAGTCAAGCATATTGAAGAAAGCAATAAACACGAACACAAGGAGAATAAAGTACACAATTTTACTAATGACTTTCTCCGATGTCCATTTCCGTTCTCCGTTCCTGCTGCCAAAATAAAGGTTGTCATCGATCTTCACCCGTTTTAAAATTCCGTAAACGGCTTTTTCAACAGCCTTTGCAATGATCCATCCGATTAATAATACTAATAAAGCCAATAATAGATCAGGAAGCTTTCCTAAGTACCCGTACCATTCTTGCGTTATATCATTGTTCATTCGATGTTCTCCCTTCAATTATGGAAATTGTATAATGCTAATACTTATCTACCCATAGATTTTTTTTCAAAACCTGACAAAAAAAGATAGTCTAAATGATTCATCGGGGAGTCTTAAGTAATAGAAAACCCTTAAGGCAAAGCGCCTTAAGGGTTTTCATCATGGGAGATCAATCGCGTTTTCTTTAATAAAATCGTCTAAAGAGTAAGCAGTCACTCTGTTATGTGAGACTGTATAAAGCTGATTATCAATATATAGGAGTCTTTGAATCTGATCTTCCCACTGTTCGTAGTATTCTTTGTTTTTGTTTTCTTCATCTGTGAGCTGAGATGTTAAAATGATTCCTTTTTCAGGTGTGATTTCATAAAGGAGTGCACCTTGGTAGTCAAATTCCAGTTCATGCCGGCTTCCCTCTTTTTCATGATAAATAGAAATCGGAAAACCATATAGATTTCTTGAAGGTTCATGAAGCAATGCTTTGTGATCTTCCAACAGGTAAGAGTGAGTACCCGTCCCCCCGATTATTTCAGTGTCCGTTTCCTTTGGATGCTGAAAGTCTGTAATATCAAACAATGAGATCTTCATCCCGCTTCTAATGATTCTCGGTTCCTCATTGGATAGTTTGTTATCATCCACCACTTTCGTATCAAAACCAAACCCGATGATGTGATGTTCGTCAATAGGGTGAAGATAGGTGCTGAAACCTGGAATCTTCAACTCCCCCAAAACCTTTGGAGCATTCGGATCTGCCGTATCGATGACAAAAAGGGGATCGACTTGTTTAAAGGTGACCATATACGCCTTATCTCCCATAAACCTGACAGAATAGATTTGTTCTCCCCTGGCTAAATCCGTTACTTCTCCTACATTCTTCATGTTTTCATCTAAAATATAGAGAGCATTGGATGAAGGTGATTCACTGTTCCATACCTGCCCTTTCGTCGTTGCAATCCGAAAGTGGCCTTCATGTTCATCCATGGAAAATTGATTTAACGCCCTTCCTTCTACATTCCCTGATGAAGAATACGCAATGTTCCCATCATGTACGGAAAATTTATAAATCTCCGTATTTGAAGAGGTCCAACCGTTCTTGCCATCTTCATTGTATTTTTCTACAGCCAAATAAAGATTGTTTTTAGACATATACACTTTATCGCCGCTTCCAAGATACGATTGAATGTTTAGAGATGCTTTGGGATCCTCCAAATTCATTCCTGTCAATAAGGTATAGTTAGGGGACTGGGACTGTGGAAAATACTTAATATCTTGTATGGGAAGTGGTGTCGTTTCATCACCAGTTAAACTATCTTTCACCCGGGGTCTCAGATCAGGGTCTTTCCCCTGTTCAAGCATCCAGTAGTTTGGATACAAATTTGAAATTAAATATACAGTGGAATCAATCTTCCTGGACGTTACATATTGACCTTCAAGCTCAACCTTCCTGAGGAGAGATGGTTTTGCTTTGTCTGAGATATCATACAAAAGCGCAACAGTCGTTCCGTCTACAGGCATAGTGGAAGCAATTGATTCTTGTTTATCCTCTTGAAAATGGGCAGGCCCCCAGTTGTTACCGATGACGAGCAGCTTATCCTTCTGTAAAAATAGATGATGAGGCTGCATATTTTCTTTATAGCTGGTAGAAGATACTACTTTCATTTCCTTCACAGGATTTGCTTTTGTAATCAGCAGCCTGTGGTCGGTTAATTGGTAAATATAGCTTCCATCAGTCTTCACTATATCCCCTTCGTCAACTCCTTTAACCTGATTATTCGTTTCAGAAAAATTGGATCCCGATTGAGATGACTCTCCAGCCGCACTATCTTCCGATGACTTGGACTCCATATTTCCTTCTCTTTTGAAAAGAGAAAACTTCGCATCCTCCTTATTTTTCTTTAAGATTTGTTTAAAATAGTTCGTTAGCTCTTCCTTGGATTGAATACTGGGTAGTTTAGAGGTTATAGAAAAGGGTATTTCTGTGTCACCATCATAGGAAAAACCCCATTTGGTTTTCACTTTCGGAGAGATATGAAGTGTGTACTGGTGTAGATCAGAAGGATACCCTCCTGGCGGTGCTTGAATTTGCAGGGTCTTTCGATTTTCATTCAACATGAGGGAGACATTGATCCTCTCTCCATGGGAGTCTTCTACATAAATGTTCTGTGGCGTAACCGTTTCTTTCTTTAGAGCCGCTGAAAATTGCAGATTCCATGAGTTATTCTCCATCACCAGAAGATCCCCATCCATCTTCCCCTCGGCCTTCACAACAGGTCTTTGACTATAGGCAAACGTTCCAAGTGCCACCAGCAACACAATACCAGCAATAATGAGCAGATAAAATTTCTTACTCATACTATGACCCTCCTATATGTTCTATTTGCTGATTAGACGTTGGAAGGGAGAAAATGTTACAGGTGCGTGGAGTCTGCAGGTGGGTTCATTTCGTCCAACTTTGTTTCTATGCTCTGCTAAAGCCAATAAAAAAAGACCCCACAAAAGTAAGGTCCGTCCCTCTATCTCATTCGTCTAGAACTTACATTCAGCCGTGCGTTTCGGATGACTTGGTTGATGACTTCCGAGAAGATGAGTCCGATGGCGATGGAGCCTGAGATCATGAAGGCTTTTGCTGCCAGGTTGATGGCTGCATTGTAATCGTTTTGAACGAAGTTTCTCATGGCATCGTACGCGAGTCCTCCAGGTACGAGGGGGATAATGCCGGCTACAGAGAAGATGATGACCGGGGTTCTATACATTTTCGCAAAAACCTGACTGATCACAGCAACGACAAAGGATGCAAGTAACGTCGCAAGCACCGCATCAGCGTCATTTAAACTCATAAGTATGTATATGATCCAACCCAACATTCCAACGATTCCGCATTTGAAAAGGGACTGCTTTGGAGCGTTGAAAATTATTCCGAATGCAGCAGCGGAGATGAAGCTGGTCACTAATTGTTCGATTATGTGCATTCCCTTTTCACCTCAATTTTTTTTCTAATACTGAACAAAGTCACCCTACGTCAGAGTGAAAACTACGGCAATTCCCGTCCCGATGGCAAACGCCGTTAAAAAGGCTTCTGCTCCCTTCGATAAACCAGACACCAAATGACCTGCCATTAAATCCCGAACCGCATTCGTAATCAGAAGACCAGGAACAAGGGGCATCACAGATCCAATGATTATCTTATCCAGTTCCTGTCCGACTCCAAGCTGGACGAATCCATACGACAGCATTCCGATAATAAAGGAAGCAAGAAACTCAGCAAAGAATTTGATCGGAACGAGGCGATGAAAATAAATCAGGCTCGTAAATCCGACTCCGCCCGTGATCAGTGCCGGAATGAAGTCCATCCACATTCCCTGGAACATGATGAGAAAGCAGCCACTGGCAATCGAAGCAGCCAATACCTGAATCACAAAGGAATATGATAAATCTGATTGATCCAGTTTCTCCAAGGCATTGTAGGCTTCTTCAAGGGTAAGATGCCCCTTGCTGATTTGCCTTGAAATACTATTCACGAGGGTTACTTTTTCCAGATCAGTCGACCGCTCGTTTATTCGAATCAGCTTCGTTTTCGTTGGTTCAGACGTTTCAATCGAGAAGATGATCCCGGTAGGCGTCACATAACTGTGAGATTCTGAAATCCCATAAGAAGCGGCGATACGCATCATCGTATCCTCGACGCGATACGTCTCTGCACCACTTTGCAGCATGATCTTGCCCGCCAGCAGGCTGACCTCCATAATGTCATATCTTCTTATCATTTTTGCTTCCATACGATCTCTCCACACGTGCTATTTTTTGAATAGGTCTAGTTTATAGGAAAGAAGGGGTGTAATCAATGAGGAACGGGATGATTTTACGTAGATTTAATCTGTGTAGAGGGTTTTAGGGCTGAATTATTATGCAACTTGTCGATAAATCCCCAGTCTCCGAATCTTTACTACTCATCCTCCCATCCCCTTTTCTCTCTTCCTTTTAAAAAGAATGTACAAAACAGTGATCAGGACAAACCCTGTCAGAACCAACAGTTGATATTCTTCTATCACCCCCAGGACCACTTCTCTATCACCCTCATAGAACTTGCCTAAACTTAAGAATAAAAAGGTAGACGGAGCAATCCCCAGCATAGTAAGGAGAGAATACACTTTCAGATTCATTTTTGCCAAGCCTGCCATGAGGGGAATGACATTTCCTAAGTGAAGGGGGCTTGCGATCGCTACACTCCAGATTCCGTAGCGGCTGAATTTTCCCTGCGCTTCTTTCAGCTTCTTCCGTTTTTCAGGGTTGAGCTTTTCCTCAAGCTTCGCACCTAATTTAAAGCTGATGAAATAAGGAATATAGCTCCCCGCAGTATAAAGAAAGCTTCCTAATAGAGAAATGACTCCTATCTCCACCCACGTTAATTCTAAAATAAACCCCATTGTTACGATAAAAAAAGTACCCACAAAAGGGAAAGCACTTCCTTCAATAAATAGAGAAAACAATACACCCCATATCCCCCACTCTGCCGAATAATTTGCCATGATTTCTTCCATCAAGGTCACTCCTATATGAACGAATATCTTAAGTATAAAAAAATCACCACAATGCAAACAGAAGCCGTAGAAGTAATTGTTTCTACGACCTGGGGTGTATTTTCTTCACATGAAAAAAGACCAGCCTCTTTATAGGAGCGGGTCCGGATGATCTATGATGCCTTGTGACTGATTATAGTCTCTATGGTCACACCTTTTTATGTTTTATACATTTTATAGATAAGAAGATTACTCTTTCAGACTTGATTAAGGTGACTCATTAAGAGGATCATGAAGTATGATGACGGGCATTGACTTAGGGGTAACCATGAATCCATAGACTTTTCCATTCTTGTCCTTATACGCTACAGAATAATCTCCAAACTGGGGTGAAAATTCGACGTTCTGGTATTCGAGGTCAAGCTCCTGATACTTCAGGCTAACATACAGGTTGGTGGCGACTCTTGCGGTCAGGTGTTGTACACTGGAAATCCGGTTGGCCACTATTATGAGGATGATTGCTAAACCCAGTAACAAGACTTTCTTTGTTCCAGACAATCTGATCATTCATCAAGCCCCCTTTTATTTCTTCATGACTACTATACTCCTATACTCTCTATTATATACCTATTCACTGAACCATGACAAAAGAGCTACTTTTTTTAGCAGCTCTTTTTTATTGCTATAAAACATAACTCAACTTAAAACGGCTCTCGATTTTTAATTACCACCTATTAAACAACCGTTTAATACTTTAATGCCCGTCAAAACAACAACTTATATTCTTAATCAAACGTTTGTTTAGTTGTCTAACATCTTCACCAAACGGGAAATCTGGCTATGTAACTCATCGATTGGAACGAATCGGGCCTTCCTGAACATTTCTTTTCCATCTACAAAAAAGATGACGACCGGCACAGTGAAGATGGAGAACTCACCAGCTATTTCCGGCATTTCTTCTGCATCGGCATGAATGGACATAACCTCTTGAAAATCTTCTAATAACCCTTTTACCTGTGGCAAAAGAGCGTGACAAACAGAGCAGTTGGGTCTGGATATGTATAGTAACACCAGCTTTTCTGCAGTAAGTGTAGCATTGATGGTTTCTAAAGAATGAACTTCTTCCATACCTTGAGATCTCCCTTCTTTGATTTCACATTAATAATAGGTATACCCACATCTCCAAAGGTTTACCATCAGGTACCCGCGGGAAAAGATAAACGACAAAACAATTTGAACGATGGAGGAGATTGAAATGAAACCGACTGTTAAGGAATTTTATGACGATAAGGAACTAATTACAGAAGTTGAAAAGCTTTCTTCTCAAGGTGTCGACAAACATAACCTTTATGTATTATCCCATGATGATGACCGGACGGACAGAGTAGCTGATCGCGCTGACGCCAATGAAATCGGTGTAAAGGAAACAGGCATTGGGACTGCAGTGGGGAACATGATTCTGAAAAAAGGTGACGAACTCCGAAACAAGCTGATGGAAGTCGGGTTTTCCCACGAAGAAGCGAATCAATACGAAGAAAAGCTCGATGAAGGAAAGATATTATTGATTGTTAAGAATTGACCTTATAGAACAATGACTTAGGATGATTCCCAGGAATCATCTTTTTGTGTCTTGAAAAACATAAAGCTTACCGTTTGCAGGCCTTCTAAACTTAGGGCCTCTAAACCCTCGTTTAATCAGCTCTTTTCTCATAAACATCATAATCCCGCCATGGCCTACAATGAGAACGTCCTCACCATCTTGTATGACCGCATCGATAATCCCGTTGATTCTATTGATGATCTCATTCTTACTTTCAGGCTGAGAACGATGATTAAACCACCAGGCTACCCGGATCATAAACAAATGTAAAAACAGTGGAAGCTTTCTCTTGGAACTGAATAAGGGAGATAGTCTGATTTCACGTAGTTCCTTCAACGATACGATATCCCCGGCATAGACATTTCGAGCAGTCACTTCTGCCCTGGTTAAGTCACTTGCGTAGCACTTCTTCCATTCAATATCATGAAGATCAACCTCTTTCTCTTCTACATCAGACTCATCGTACTCTTCTACCCATTTCATTAGTTCTTCGGATGTCACAAATCTATCAGGGTATCCTCTTGTTACTTTAAAGTGCCTCACGAGACCAATCTTCACACTTTTGCCCCCCCTCCCCAACCATTATACTATTATTTGGAAATGAAAAAAAAGCATGCGATTTAAGCCGCATGCTTACTTTTATTAACCCAACGATACGTCCAGAATCATCATCACAACAAATCCAAGCATGAGTCCCAGTGTAGCCAAGTCTGTACTTCCAGAGGATTGAGACTCTGGGATCAGCTCTTCTACCACCACGAAAATCATGGCCCCTGCAGCAAATGCAAGTGCGTAAGGAAGCAATGGCTGCACTAAAAGAACAGCAGCTGCACCAATTACGGCAGCGATGGGTTCAACGATAGCTGAAAGCTGACCATAGTTGAAGGACTTCAAACGTGACATTCCTTCTCCGCGCAATGGAATGGACAGGGCAGCACCTTCAGGCATGTTCTGTATGCCAATTCCGATTGCAAGCCCGATTGCCCCTACCAATGTTGCGTCTCCAAGTCCCATTGAAGCAGCCCCAAAAGCTACACCGATGGCTAAACCTTCAGGAATGTTATGAAGGGTAATCGCAAGAAATAGTAAGGTTGATTTTTTAAATTTAGTTGGAGGTCCCTCGGCTTTTTCCGCTGAGTTCCCGAGATGCAAATGAGGTACTACAAAATCCAGCAGTCTAATAAAAAGGCCGCCAAGTAAAAAACCGATAGCAGGGGCGAGCCAAGGAATCTGTCCATTTTGCTCACTGAACTCTATAGAAGGAGCAAGAAGTGACCAAAACGATGCCGCTATCATGACACCTGCGGCAAACCCGAGCATCATATTTAATGTATGCTTTTCAATTTTGGTGAAGAAAAAAACCGATGCAGCCCCCAGCGCGGTTAACCCCCATGTCAGCGTACCGCCAAACAGTGCCTGGACTGCTGGATTGAATCCACTTAACCAATCTATGAACATGCAAACCCTCTCCTCCGATCAACAATTTTGAATACTACCATCTTGCATCAAGGAAACTTTCTTTGTCAAAGGAAATGTCATACTACCTATTACCATAGCCCATCATTTTTCTATATATATGTCATTCATATAAAATTGTGTATACATCCTTTATACTTCCTAACTTCCATACAGGGTATACCCTAAAGCGGAGGCGGCTTGCCCAGAGGCGACAAGCATAACATGAAAAAAACGCCCCTGCCTAAAAAAGGAAGAGACGTACTTCTTATCGATCCCTAATGGCTGTTTTCCATAAGATGAGATTAACGACGAATAAAATGACGAGATAGCCAGGGATACCGAACGGAACCTGCAGAGCCAGGTAATGCAGGCCCAAAAACACACCCACAATAAGATAGAACGGCAGGACCTTCCAGCTGTCGCTTTGCTGGACACCTTCGAAGCTTTCGGAAAAAGGCAATGCTCCCTTCATTAAGTTGAGACAGATAACAGTAAATATACATGCACTAATAAAGACGATGACAATCTCAGGGATCACCCGGTAACCGAATAAAATGATAAAGACAATGCTTATCAAGGCATACAAAGGAAGGAACAGCTTCATAAGGAAAGCTTTCAATGTCCCTTTGTAGATGGAAGCCCTGCTATAAACAGGTGCTACTTTGTAAACCCATGATCCCTTGTATTTCCCTGAATAGCTGAGCATCATCACTACAGTGGGAATGACGATGAAGCTTGAATAGATGGATAAATACATACTTGAAGTCAGCAAATCTTCCCTCGAACCGTCCATTAATCCATTGAAGATGAATATGAACGGCATGATAATGGCAAATCCAAGGGCAGGATACACCTTCAACTTAAATTCTCTTTCATTTTTCATCATATAATGGGCAAATCGGTAAAACGCCCGTTCTTCGTTCGACTTGGACAATACCTTCATGAGACCATCCCCCAATCGAAAACGGGCTTTCTTCTTTTTACCGCCATGGGTAGATAATTTCTGAAGATTCTTCTCAAAGGTCGGCAATGCTTTCACGTAAACGATAAGGGCTATGATTGGAAATAGTACCGCGATGCATGAAAGAATCAGGATCATCACATGGTGGTTACCCTTCAGCACCCATTCAAACGGTGCTGCGAACCAGATGGGAGGCAGGAAGATATTCCACCACTCCGGTGTAAAAGAAATCGTTAAATCGACAAATTCAAAAGATCGTGCCACAATCTGGTATCCCACTGCAAGTCCGATGGATAATCCGATCTGAACATAGTTGATGATGTCTTTCAGCTTTTCCCCATCGAAGTATTGGAGAATGAAATAATAGAGCATGGCCGTAAACACCACAATGAGTATGTTCATCAGAATGATCCCTGAAAGGAAAAGTAAAAAGAATGAAAGACCATGATTGATCAACCCTACAACCAAAGGAATCGTTGTCAAAGAACCTGTCAGGAAAAACAGATAAATAAATACGTGAAGCGTTTTAGCCAGGCTGATCGTTTTTCTTTCGACCGGCTTGGTAAAGAGAATCGTATGATCCCGGATGTCCAGGATGACGACTGAGAAATCAGAAATCATCGAGGTCATCACGATGAAAATGAGCACGGTAAAGGTGATACTCATTTGAAAGATGTATTGATTTCCCATCAGAATGAAGGGAATGACGAATAACCCAAACAAAGCATACACCCAAAGGGATTTAATAAAGCGGTTCTCATCCTTCCCCTTCTTCCTTCCCTGCTGTTGAAAGATCGTAGGCACGCGCCTTTGATCCATCGTAAGTTTGACTTGAAGTATTTTTCTCAATAACCGGTAATCGAATCCCAGCCTCGTAAACAACCCTTGAAACCAGTCCAGGAACAGAAGTGTACGATATTCCTTCATCCTTACACCTCTTGCACAACAGAAACAATTTCCGCTGCCGTTTCCTTATGTTCATTAAATCCGGTTAATTGATTGAAGATTTCCTCAAGGGATCCTTCCATATTCTGATTCTTTAATTCTTCAAAGCTTCCATCTGCCACAATTTGTCCGTTATGCAGAAGAACGATGCGGTTGCTGATTTTTTCCACAACATCCATGATGTGCGAGGAATAGAATATCGTTTTCCCCTGCGTGGCAAGCTGGGCGAGCAGCTCTTTGAAAATCATAACTGAATTGGCATCCAACCCGTTGATGGGCTCATCCAGAAATAATACATCGGGATTATGTAATAAACTCGAGATGATCAGGATTTTCTGCTTCATCCCTTTTGAATAAGACGCGATCCTCGACTCATATACTTCGGAAAGTCCAAACAATCCGATGAGTCTCTCCGCTTTCTTCTTGGCTGTTTCATGTTCCATTCCATATAACTCACCCATGAAAGTGAGGTATTCTTCTGCCGTCAGGTTATCATAAAGATCCGCCATCTCAGGCACATAGCCGATCCGTTTCTTGTATTCTACTGAACTTGCAGATATATCTTTACCGAATAGCGTGACCTGCCCTGAATACTCTTCTTCAAGGCCGAGGAGGATCTTGACGGTCGTACTTTTCCCAGCACCATTCGGACCGATATAGCCTATGATCTGTCCTTTATATACATCCAGCTGTACGCCCTTTAACACTTCCTTGCTTCCATATCTCTTTTTCAAATCTCTAATCGATAAAATCGGTTCTCGTACGTCCATATGAATCTCCTTTTTCATTAGACATGCCTATATGCTAACATAAATTCCATTTTATGGTCATGTGATAATAGCTTCACCTGCTCTACCTCATATTCTTTGCACTGCATCCCATTCCAAATATTTTTCATTTCCCCTCTTCCCAAACTGGCAGAACTTGTTATATAATTTAACTGTATTAAGACACGTAGTACACTGTATACAGTTGGGAGGGTGGATATGTTTGAGCTTGATTTAAGAAGTCGAAAGCCTATTTATGAACAATTAGTCGAGAAATTAAAAGAGTTAATCATTAATGAGGTGTTGAAGCCTGACGAACAATTACCTTCCGTTCGAGCCTTGGCTCAGCAGCTGACCATAAATCCAAACACAATCCAAAAAGCTTATAGGGAACTTGAAACTCAAAGGTTCATTTATTCTGTGAAAGGACGGGGTAGCTTTGTTAATCCATCAAGTCACATTCAAAACACGGAGAAAATCATGAAAGTAAAGGAAGAGTTGTCTAAACTTTTGTCTGAAGCTCTATATTTAGGAATCACGCCTGAAGATTTAAAGCAGATGATTGCTGACATCGAGGCATCGATAGGAGGGAATCAATCTGATGATAGAAATTAAATCATTAAGTAAATCCTTTGAAGGTACTACAATCCTCCATGACGTTTCCTTCTCTGTTCAAAAAGGATCTATCTATGGACTGCTCGGATCGAATGGTGCCGGAAAGACGACACTACTCAAATCCATTTCTGGAGTCCTGAAGCCCGAAAGTGGAGACATTTATTTAAAAGATCAACCGGTCTTTGAAAATGTCCAAACGAAAGAAACCCTGGTTTTCATTCCTGATCAACCGTTTTTCTTCGCTCACTACTCTTTAAATCAAATGGCAAAATTTTATCAAAACACCTATAGCCGTTGGGATGAGCATCAATATAAATCTCTAACCGGCCTATTTAGGGTCGATCCTCACAAAAAGCTTCATAAATTTTCGAAAGGGGTCCAGCGTCAAGCAGCTTTCATTCTTGCATTATCCACTCAGCCGGATGTGCTTATTCTGGACGAACCCCTTGACGGATTAGACCCTGTCGTCCGTAAGAAAGTAAAAAGCGTACTGATCACAGAAGTTGCCAACCGGGAGATGACGATCCTTATCTCCTCTCACAACCTACGTGAAGTGGAAGATATTTGTGATCATATCGGAATTTTACACCAAGGTAGATTTTTACTGGAGAAAGAGCTTGATGATTTGAAATCCGGGATTCATAAGATTCAGTTGGCCTTCAAAGGCGAGATACCCCAGAAGCTCTTTACTGAGCTTGACCTTCTGCACGAAGAGACCAGGGGAAGCGTATCCCTCTGCATCGTAAGAGGTGACGAAAAGCATGTGAGAAGCATGATCCAGCCTTATCATCCGGTGATTTTCGATATGTTACCGTTGACCCTTGAGGAAATTTTTGTTTATGAAATGGAGGACGTCGGATATGCCATCCAAAACATCATGGATCAATAAGGAAGTCATCATTCAAAGCTTTCGGAATGTTGGGTGGGTAGGGATCGTTTATTTTATCGGACTTCTCTTTTCTCTGCCGGTTGACGTTATCGGTAAACTATCTAACGACAATCAGCCCTATCCGATTGCCATTTACGAAAACCTATTTAAAATGCAATACCCGATCCAAATGGGCTTGATGCTGTTCGTTCCAGTCATCCTATCCCTTTTCCTTTTTCGTTATTTACATGTAAAACAGGCTGCAGACTTCATGCATAGCATCCCTCTGACACGCAGCAAATTATTTTACCATTTTACCATTACAGGATTTGTCATTCTCATCACGCCGATTGTACTGAATACAGCGATTTTACTTTCCCTTTATTCATTAACGGATCTTCATCAATTTATTGATGTTCAAGACATTTTCATCTGGTGCGGCATCACGATCCTTATGAACATCCTTTTGTTCACAGCCGCTACCTTTATGGCCATGATAACGGGACTGACAGCTGTACAGGGGGTAATGACATACATCCTGCTCTTATTACCGGCTGGAATGTTTATGCTTGTATGCTTTAGCTTGAAAAATCTATTATATGGATTTCCAGAGGATTATTTTTTCAATATCCAAATTGAACAGTATTCCCCAATCATCAAGGCCGTATACCTTGAGAATAAAATCTTTTCCGGAATAGATGTAGCACTGTTCATAGCTATCACTCTCCTACTCTATGTTTTATCGTATGTATTGTATAAAACGAGAAAAGTAGAAGCAGCATCACTTGCCATTGTATTTCCTGTCCTCCGACCCCTATTCAAATATGGAGTCGCTTTCTGTTTCATGCTGGTTGGCGGCATGTACTTTAATGGAATCTATCAAGAGACGGGATGGACCTTATTCGGCTATTTTATAGGTTCATTCATCGGCTATTACCTTGCAGAAATGGTTTTACAAAAACATTGGAGAGTGTTCCGTCATTGGAAGGGCTTTGCCGGGTTTGCCGTGGTCATCTCGCTTATCGGTTTATTCATTCAGTTCGATTTATTTCAATATGAAAAGAAGATTCCTGAATTGGAAGCTGTAGAAAAAGTGCATGTAAGCCCAAGCTATTATTCCTTGACGGATAATATAGAAACTCTCATTGAAGAACCATTTATAAGCGACGCTAAAACAATTGAAGCGGTTCTGGACCTTCATGAAGAAATCGTTAACAACCAAGGTCAGAATGAATTTCCCCCTGACGACAGCGAGCAGATCTTTTTCTATTACAAGATGAAAGATGGCAGTAAGCTGGTGAGGAACTATCAAGTGAATATAGACGAATTCAAATCCCAGTATGCTTCACTTTACGAAATGAAAAATTATAAAGAAACGACGGAGCAGATCTTCGCCGTTGATTCAAGCAAGGTAGACAAACTATCGATTTATGCTGACTTGGGGAATAGACAGAATATAAGCATTGTCGACCCAGAACAAATCAATGAAGCCATAGGGATTTTAAAAGAAGAAACCTATAATGATACGTTTGAAGATCGCGACAGAGTGAACCTCTATAACGTAGAATTGCTTCTTTCAGAGAATCAATGGATACATGTCGGGGTACGTAATGACGATAAGAAATTCGAATCCTGGCTACAGGAGAATGGATACCTTGAAGATATTAGGGTGACTGCATCTGACGTTGAGTGGATGTACGTGATAGATCAAGGGCGTTACCGTAACGTTCTGTTCAACGTCATGGATCAAGATTCCGCAGCCCTACAGTTAAAGAAAGAAAACAAAGGGATTGAAATAGCGGATTCCAAACAAGTAGAAGCCATCATGGATCAACTCGTATACAATCAGTTGACCAATGAATATATGGTGATCATCAAGTATAAAACACACGGAAATGTAGAAGTGCGAGGCTTAAAAGCTGAAGACACGCCTTCATTCCTGAAGAATAAAACGGACAATTGACTATAGAAAGTCGAGGTGAAGCCATATGGACACATTACAGATGCAAACATCTCCTCTCACATTAGAGGAGATGTATGGACAATTTCATAAACTGATCTATCATATCGCTTATACGATTACAAAGGACGCTCATCTATCACAGGATATCGTTCAGGAAACCTTTCTCAAGGCCTACATCAAGATGGATACATTACTCGATGTGACGAAAACGAAGCCCTGGCTCACTTCTATCGCAAGATGTACAGCAATCGATTTCATTCGAAAAGAGTCGAAGCGCAATGAAGTCTATATGGAAGATGATGAAGATGTTCAATCAATACAGGATAATAACCCTCTGGAAATGGAAATTGAAGCGCAGTTCCTTAAGAGCAGCATCCAGGAAAATATTAAGAGGCTGCCACTGTCTCAGCAGGAAGTCATGTCATTGAAAGTGACACAGGATCTCAGTGATGGGGAGATTGCTTTAAAACTGAACCTCTCTCCTTCCACCGTCAAAACACGTTTTCACCGGGCAAGAAAACAACTGTACTCGATCGTTTATGCAAAACATACCGCATAGGAAAAGGAGCCTTGTTTAAGAGGCTCCTTTAATTGTTCTTGTAATAGAAATAAACAAGATCAGTTGTGCTTGAAAGACTATATAACTTACAATGACCTATTATAGTACCTTACTTAAAAACGCTTGAGTTCGTTCATGTTTCGGATTACCAAAGAGCTCAGAGGGCAGGTTTTCTTCCACGATATACCCGCCGTCCATAAAGATGACACGGTCCCCTACTTCTCTGGCAAATCCCATTTCATGGGTTACGACAACCATGGTCATACCTTCCTTGGCCAGTTGTTTCATTACCTCCAGCACCTCTCCTACCATTTCAGGATCAAGGGCTGAAGTGGGCTCATCGAACAACATGATTTCAGGCTCCATTGCAAGTGCCCTTGCTATGGCGACCCGCTGCTTCTGCCCTCCTGATAAGGAGTCCGGGTACACATAAGCCTTTTCAGACAGCCCCACCTTTTCAAGTAGTTCCAATGCCTTCTGCTCCGCTTTATCCTTTTGCCACTTCCTTACCTTCATCGGTGAGAGCATAATGTTCTGGATCACCGTCTTATGAGGGAACAGATTAAATTGTTGAAAAACCATTCCTACATCGGTTCGGACCTTATTGATGTCTGTTTGCTTGGACGTGATGTCCCGATCCTTAATATAGACATGTCCATCGGTAATCGATTCTAAAAGGTTCAAACAACGAAGGAACGTTGATTTCCCTGAACCTGAAGGCCCTATAACAACGACCACTTCCTGTGGTTCTATCGTGACGTTAATATCTTTCAATACTTCTAATTCTCCAAAGGACTTCTTAAGATTCACTGCTTTAATCATTCGGTTGCCATCCTCCGCTCAATATAGTTTAGTAGATACGTAAGAGATAGAGTAAGGATTAAATATATAATAGCGACTGCCAGGTACGGTTCCCATACACGATAATATTGCCCCTGCATGGCCCGGCCCCAGTACATAAGCTCTGGAGCGGCAATGACCGCTGCCAGTGAAGAGTCTTTCAGTAACACGATAAACTCATTTCCAAGTGGTGGAATCATCCGCTTAAATGCTTGAGGGATAATGATATGCCTCATCGCCTGGATATTGGTCATCCCCAAAGATCTGGCCGCTTCCATCTGCCCCCGGTCAATGGATTGAATGCCCCCTCGGAAGATTTCGGCGATATACGCTGTGGCATTCAACGATAGTGCCACTAATGCAGACACAGCCGGATTAATTTCCGACATAATCATTGGCATCACACCAAAGTGTATGAGTAGAATCTGCACGAATAATGGCGTTCCTCTAAAAAAATTTATGTACCAAATGAAAGGTGTTCGAACGAGGAGGTAGGGGGAAATTCTGAATATCCCCATCAGCAGCCCGAAGATCAAGCCCAAAAAGATGGCTCCCACCGATAAACCGATTGTTAATAGTGCTCCCTTTAGAAAAAAAGGTAAGTATTCCCCAATAATGTCCCATCTGAAATCCAGCATATCATAACTCCTTTTGTCTCGGTAACGGCGTTATCCCGCTTTCCTTTTCAATAGTAGTAATTAAATTCATATAAAAGGGGCAGGTGAAGAAGGAACAAACCTCTTTAAAATCAATAAAGAAGATCTTCCCTACTTTCCTACGCCCCTTGTTCCCTTATTCTGCTTGTTCTAATAAAGCGTCAGTGTTCGGTTCTGTACCAAACCATTCTTTATAAATTTCAGCATATGTTCCATTTTCAATCACTTCTTTTACCGCTTTATCAAATTCAGACTTCAACTCACTGTCTTTCGGAAACATTAAGCCATAAAATTCAGACTCGAAGTTTTCCGGATCTTCTACTGTATTGAAATTGTCATCCGGATTGTTTTTCACATATTCATTTACAACAGTATTATCGGTTACAACAGCATCGACTTGACCTTGCTTTAATGCCGTAATGGCTACTACATTGTTTTCGTATTTAGAGATATCAGGGCTGTTCTGCCCAACTATTTTCTCTGCTGCCGCCTGTCCGGTCGTTCCGTTTTGAACCCCGATCTTCAGCCCTTTCAGGTCCTCGGCACTTTTAATATCGACACCTTCGCCAAACATGATCATGTGAGTAGATTCAAAGTAAGGATTGGAAAAATCAAACGTTTCTTTACGATCATCATTGATGGTGATCCCGGAAATCCCCATATCGACTTCCTTGCCGCCTTGAACCGCTGCAAATAACGGATCCCATCCAATGTTCTTCACTTCGTACTCATAACCGGCTTCTTTCATGACGGCCTCTAAAAAGTCAATATCAAACCCGACAATTTCCCCTTTATCCATATATTCAAATGGAGCAAAGGCTGCATCGGTTCCCACTACAAGCTTTTCTTTTTTATCTCCGCTTGCTTCTTCACTTCCACAGGCAGTCATGATTGCTGCCATTCCAATCATCAATACTAGAAATAATCCTCTTACTTTCTTCTTCATTATTGGCCCCCTAAAATAGTTTGTATTTTCTAATTATTATAATTATACATATATTTTACTAGAAAACCAATAATTTTTAGAATATTACTAGTATTCAAACTAATCCTTATCTACTAGTTTGAATTTTTTGTGTATTTTCTGAACATCAAAAGAAGTATTTAATTTATTTGTTTTTATGTCATTCCTACCTTTAACATTGACAGTCTCCTCTATAGGTTTCAGAATAAGAGTATAAGCCAAGTTTAAAGGGAGAGTTTATGGATACACATTCGTCTGATTTATATGAATACTTAGTTGATCATGCCTTAGATTTCACTGAAGACTGGTTGAAGTTCCAGAATATTAAATCCGGATCTCACTATTCGCCTGATTCTCCTCCAGAGGTACACAACAAAATAAAAGAACAAAACTCTAATTATGTGAAGATCATTGCCAAGTGTCTGTTACTTTCTCAAGAAGAGTCAAAGGAATTGATTTATAACTGGACTTCACAAACAGCTGCAGATCGAAGTAAATCCAGTACGACTCTCGATGAGGTTGTACGTAACTCAGGTGTGTTCAGAAGAGTGTATTGGACGTATGTCGAAAAGTTTGTGGAAGAATCGAACGTAAACATCCAGTTGAAAGAAGTATTCGAGTGGGAACGAAAGATCAATTTCGCATTGGATTATGTGTTAGAAACGTTCACTTCCACGTTCCTGAGCATATTAATGAATCGACTTCAAGCACAGTCTACCCTGATTAAAGAATTAAGTACACCGGTCATTTCTTTAACTTCAGAGGTTGGACTTCTGCCTATCATTGGAGATATTGATACGACACGTGCCCGTACGATACTAGAAGCAACCCTTCAACAAAGTGCCGATGCCCATTTATCCATGTTGATCATCGACTTATCAGGTGTGGTATTGGTTGATACCATGGTCGCTCAGCAAATCTTCCACCTCATCGATGCCTTAAATCTACTTGGAGTGAAGAGTGTCATCACCGGGATTCGTCCGGAAGTAGCTCAGACAGCCATCCATTTAGGATTGGATTTCTCCAATATCCATACTGAAAATTCACTCGAGCGAATCATTGCCGATGTAATTCAGGAAAATAGCGGATTTTTGCAGGTGTAGGAAGATGGACGCAAAATAAAAAGACTGATTCTCGCGGGGCAGCACCCCTGCAGAATCAGTCTTTTTTATTAAGAATAATGATGAGAAGCTTTATAACTCGCTTTCACCATATATTCATGTTGAAGCAGTTTCACTTCGAATAAAGTGATCGGGTCGAAATATCGCTCCGGGTTTGCTTTCATTTTCTTTAACGTTTCTTTGTCGCTTGCAATATCTGTTTCTGTATCTTTAATCGTGACGTCCAGTTGTTTAAATGGCTCTGCGAAGAAAGAGTGAACATCCTGCTGCAGTGATTTTTCAAACAAATCAAACTGAAGGAAGAATTTATTAACGACAGATGCCGTGATATCCTGATAATCTTCGTTCTCTAAATAACGCTTATATTGGTTGTAGAGTAACGACTTATTCTGAGGTAATACGCCTAACAGCTTCCCGGCACTCTTTAATAGGAACTGAGCCGGTTTAAAGCGCAATAGAATATTCTCTTTATCAACCTGGGCTCTCGTCCCCATTCTGCTTACATCCCGGCGCCAGTCGTCCAATACTTGGAAATCACATTGTAAAACGACTTTATCCTTGCCGAATAACTCGTTAAAGGTTTCACTCATCTCATTTAAGTAGTTCTGGCTGTCTTGAAGCTCCTGCTTTGAAAAGGCAAGCCATTCCTCGAGAGATTTGACATAACGGGGCATGAGATCATCTTGGATATACCCTTGAATCCGCGAATTCATCGCTTCATTTAACTCTGTATGGATCTGTTTGAAATCACTTTCTTCGCTGATCAGATCAGAGCAGCCGCTAAGGATACCGGGAATTTTCTCAGAGATTTCCTTCTTCATCGCTTCTTTCTTTTTATGGTAAGAATCCTTAATGACTGATACCTTATCGCTCTGCATGTCACCCAAGTAGTTTTCAAAGCCGTTCAAACGCGTCAGGATATCTTCATTCTTCTCGATTGTGTCTTTCAACTCATTTTCACGATTCTTACGTTTTGAGTAAAGATCTCTTAATGTTTTTCTGACCAGGTAAAATAATTTGGCTCCACGTTCCGCTTTGAGCACATTTCCATTCACCATATACTGTTTTTTTAGGAAGGCCTGAACATCCTGGCGCTGCAGATGAACGGCTTCCAGGGATGAATATGGCAACACCTCTGCGTCCGGGAACCATTCCCGGGCTTTGTTTCGGGCTGTTTCAATGATCTCTTCTGTACGGTCAGAATGAGATACTTTGTCCATCTTGTTTAATAAGAAATGTACGTTCACAGGCTGTCCGATTTCCGTTAGTTTTCTTAAGGTTTGTCTGTCCTCTGCATTAAACGGGGCATCGGCATTCAAGACATACAGTAATCCATCAGCTACAGGATAAAAGGCCGTTAGATCATCCAGATGCCTTTGGCCGGTTTGAACGTCAATGATGGCACTTCTATTTTTCTTAAGAAACTCAGACGGGAGCTTGTATTCTACGAATGCTTCTCTTTGCATCAGCTCTTCAAAATCAGCTATGCTCTCTACTCTGTGAACTCCATGGTCGTGAATCTCCTTCACTTCTACCTGCTGATCATGATAGCTATAAATGATGGTGGAGTCTTCAGCCTCACCGACGCTCTCACCCAAAACGGATTGAACGAAGGAAGATTTTCCGCTTGAGCCACTCCCTGCGATTAATAAGTGGTGTTCACTCAGATCCATTAACTGCTCCGCAATCCATTTTGTTTTATAACCTACAGAAGCATCATTTCGGTCTGACCAATCAATAATTTTATTTAAGAACAGAATAATGTCTTCAAAGCGTGCTTGATAGGAATCTCCTTCAAGCAGGATCATTTCCGCCTCATCCGTCACCATCTGTTCAATGCTGTACGAAAAGACATCGTTCCAGGCTAAAACGGCAGCTGCCGGGAAAAGTGGTTGATGTTCCCTGCTCACTTTCAGCCAATTGCTCAGCATGCTTGGCATAAAGCCTTCCAGGTCTTTCACTAAGTAGTTGCCTTCAAGGAATCCTACGTATGCTTCCTGGAATTGGGATAGGATGTCCTCCCATGATTCGTTCGGGAGTATTTCTACATATTCAAAGATTGTATTGACCGTCAGCATCCATTCAATATGGGCGATTGGATTGCTTCTGTAACTTGTCCATAGAGAAGACACAAGGTCCTTGAATTGTTTACGATCCTTTTCATAAACCGCAATCAATAGATCGTAGAAATAGGTAGGCGCAAAGGATGTTGTGTAACCTTGATCCCCATATTCCCTCAGAATCATGAACCAAGCAGGATCCTGGGTCCGGATCGATTCCTGAACCGCGAGTTCCACGGCTTTATTCCAGTCCTCTTGTTCTTCATAAAAAGCCCGGGCCAGTTCAGTTACATTGGGATAATCCGGATCGATTGTCAAGGCTTTATCGATTGTACGATAAGCTGACTGAATCTTATTTCGTTCGATATAAAGAGAGAATAGCTGCAGGGATATTTCCAGCGTTAAAATCGTGCTTTCCGTTTGGATAGCTGTATAGACATCCTCCGCTGACGATAACAACCCAAGCTCATAGTAAGAATCCGCGATATTCTTCTTTGCCCAAGGTTCTAATTCGTTCTGGATGCTTTCCCATTTGAAAATAGCCGCTTCATAGTCCTTGCTATGAAAATAGACTTCACCCTGAGCATAGCGAATGAACGTTAAATCATACGGCTCATTTTGCTGCTCTTCTACAAAAGCTTGACCGAGCACTTCAATTGGATGACGGTTCGTGTCATAGTCTACTAAAAAAGTTCCATAGAATGACTTTTCCATTAGTAATTTTTCTTCTGTCATAATGTCCTCCGTTATATGTGGATCCCCCCTGTTCAAGGAACCTCACAGACTAGTCTATTTCTATCATTCTAACAGAATTTCATTGGGATAAAATTTCATTTCCTTTTCATTTTCCGATTGATACTTTCTGCCGTGATTCTTAGGGATCACTTCCATTACAGAAGAAAGGACTATCCGTTACTAAAGGCTGCTCGCGCCTTCAAAAACAGATAGTCCTTTTTACTTACCACCATTATTCAACCATCAAACTAGGCGGATGTCTGGTGAACAAACTTTTTTTGTTTGCGCCCTTCCAGTATCGCTACAACTAAAGCAATGAGCAGGAACAAGCTTGAGATCTGGAATAAGACACCCGTCTCAACATATTGAGCAAGCACCCCGAATACTAATCCGCTTAAGCCGATCCCAAGATCAATGGAAGAGAAAAACATCCCATTGGCTACTCCCCTTCTATTGTCAGGGGTTAATGACAAAGTCCAGGATTGGAGAGTTGGAATAAGAGATCCAAATCCAACTCCAAACAAAATACCTGATACGATGATGAGGAAATCAGAATGAGCGTAGGATAATACCCACATACCGATAAAGGTAATCACGATACAAAAGAGAACAAGACCCTTAGGTCCGCGTTCATCAAACCATTTCCCTGCAATCGGTCTTGATAAGGAGGCCATGATCGCATTACATAAATAAAACAAGAAGATATGCTGGATTCCACGTTCTTCTCCAAAGATGACGATAAAGGTTACGATCGACCCGTAACCAAAGGTCACCATAATCGTAATGAACGCTGGAAACCAGCTGGATTTTTCAACTAATGAACCCAGGTATGAAAACTTCAAGTCTTCTTTTTTCGTTTCTTTGACGACTTGAGGTGTACGGTAATGAACGACTCCTAACAAGATAACCGCAATGACACCCAGTGCACTGGAAGTAATGATCAGGTTCGTGAACGTCGTAACCTGGAATAAATAAATTCCTAGACTCGGAGCTATAATCATTCCTATCGTAATCGACAATCCGTAATACCCCATCCCTTCACCTAAGCGTGATTTCGGCACTACATCCACGGCTGCCGTCCCATTCACCGTTGTGGACCATCCCCAAGCCAATCCGTGTACAAACCTGAATAAAAGAAAGATGAATACCACACTGGACAATGGATAAATCACCGTAATCAATAATAACGAGATCCCGCCTATTAGAACGAGAGGTTTCCTGTCCCTATACTCCAACATAAACCCAATGAAAGGCCTACTTAACACTGCACCTACCGAAAATAACGTCGTCACTAATCCAATTTCCAAACCTGAAGCCCCGATCGACTTTATATAAGGCGGAAGCGTCGGTATCAGCATTTGAAACGACATAAACACAAACAAGTTTCCTACCATCAGCATAATAAAAGACCTCGTCCATAAAGGATCCTTTACCTTATCCATAAGAAAACCTCCTTTCACCATCTATCAATAATCCTCACAATACATTCAGGAGGATAATATTTCGGATTACTAAATAATAGCACATAAAACACATTTGCGATACGATTTAAAATCGGCGGAAATATGCTAGTTTTTTACAAATATTGCACCATGCAACGCGTGATTTTTTTATGATTGAATTCAAGTGAATATAGGGAAAGTAATACTGACTGTTTTTTTGGCTCATTCCGGGTAGAGAAGGACAGGCGATAGAGCAAATTCATTTGCTCCTAGCGCCTGTCCTTCTCTACCCGGCCTTTCAGCGCAAGCTGAAAGGCGAGTGAAACGAACGTTTCACTCGAATGAGCCAAAAAAACAATTGCAGATTAACCAGACCCCCACACACCATAATTTTTGGAAGAACCACCTAATTCCCAACCTTTTATTGAAAAGACAAAGAATTATACTATAATAACAACATGGCGTAAATTTCTGAATAATCTTATTTGCACGCCTACTCATACATAATTATTTTCCATTTTTTATAAACATACATACACGACTGGAGGTAGTTCTTTGAATTATTCGTTAAGACCCTTAGGCGATCATGCCATCGTTATACAATTAGGGAACTCAATTCAGCAAGAAACACACGAAATGGTTAAAGTCGTCTCGACCTTTTTCGAAACCCGGACAATCGAATGGCTTGTGGAAATCATCCCGGCATTTACAACCGTCACACTTTATTACGATCCAATCAAAATCATTGAATCTCACAAACCTTTTCAGAATACATTACCGTACAAGATTGTCTGTTCAGAAATTGAATATATGCTTTCCCAACTTACAATCGGTGAACAATCAGATTCGCGAATCGTCGACATCCCCGTTTGCTACGGTGGAGAATTTGGACCAGACCTTGAAGAAGTAGCGAACCACAATCACATCTCTACTGAAGAAGTCATCGCGAAACATTCCAATGGTGACTACCTCGTATACATGATTGGATTCGCCCCGGGATTCCCTTATATCGGAGGAATGTCCCCGGATATTGCGACACCGAGAAGAGAATCACCCCGCCTCAAGATCCCGGCAGGCTCAGTTGGGATTGCTGGAGAACAAACAGGCGTTTACCCGATTGAAACACCCGGGGGATGGCAGCTGATTGGCCGTACCCCCTTAAAATTATTCAAACCAAATAACGACGATTCACCAAGCTTACTAAAAGCAGGAGATCGAATTCGTTTCAACCCCATTTCATTTGAAGAATATAAAGCATTGGAGGAGGAACAATGATTAATGTAATGAAACCGGGCCTCCTTTCAACGATTCAGGACCTTGGAAGGTATGGCTATCAAAAATATGGTGTCATCGTGAGTGGGAGTATGGATCCTCTCGCTCATAAAATCTCTAACCTGCTTGTAGGGAATGATGAAAATGAGGCTACTCTTGAAATGACACTTATGGGTCCAATGCTTGAGTTCCGGGAAACCGCCCTTATCTCCATTTGTGGAGGAGACTTATCTCCAACCATCGACGGGAAGCCGGTTCCTTTAAGGAGATCACTATTGATCAAAGCTGGAAGTGTTCTCAAATTCGGAGCTTGCAAGAGTGGCTGCCGCAGCTACCTTGCGATTGCAGGGGGATTCAATGTAGCAACGGTCATGAACAGCAAATCAACTTACGTAAGAGCAGGGATTGGAGGATTGAATGGCCGCTCCTTAAAAGAAGGTGACAACCTTGAACCAGGAACGATTAAGAAAGAATCTGAAAATATTATCGAGTATTTACTTCCCTTTTTAGAGGACAATGATTTCACAGAAATTGATTGGTCCATCTCATCTGAATTCATCTCGGCCTATCATCAGAAGAAAACCATTCGAGTGATACCGGGAACCGAGTATGATCTATTTTCGCCAGAAAGCCGGGAACACTTCTTCAATAAAGCCTTTAAGGTGTCTGCTCAATCAGATCGAATGGGCTACCGTTTGGAAGGTCCGTCCCTCCATCTAGAGAAGGATTTTGATATGATTTCAGAAGCGGTTGCCTTTGGGACGATTCAGGTTCCTTCGAATGGGAAGCCTATTGTTCTGTTAGCGGATCGGCAAACGACGGGAGGCTATCCAAGAATCGGTCAAATCGCATCAGTGGATCTTCCTCTGATTGCTCAAGCAAAGCCTGGGGAAGAGTTGATCTTTACGATGATTTCTCATGAAAAAGCCCAGGAACTCTACATAGATCGTGAACGACAATTAAGGCATTTAAAACAAGGTGTTGCCTTGAAATTCAACTCGTAGTACAACCCATGACATGACAGCAAAGGAGCGAACTTCTTGAAGAAAAAATCAAATTTCAGCGTATTGTTAGGGGCTGCGTTCTTAATGGCCACATCCGCCATCGGACCAGGTTTCCTGACTCAAACAACCGTATTTACTCAAACCCTGGCGGCAAGCTTTGGTTTCGTCATCCTTGTTTCGATCCTCATAGATATTGGTGCTCAGCTTAATATATGGCGCATCATTGCCATTTCTGAAAAAAGGGCTCAGGATATTGCCAACGATGTCTTGCCAGGATTAGGTTACTTCCTTGCCATCCTAATAGTGCTGGGCGGATTGGCCTTTAACATTGGAAATATTGCCGGAGCTGGATTAGGTACGAACGTCCTGTTTGGTATTTCGCCTGAAATGGGCGCATTATTCAGTGGAATTGTCGCAGTAGGAATCTTCCTGGTGAAAGAAGCCGGTAGATTAATGGACAAGTTCGCCCAGATCCTCGGGCTACTCATGATTATCCTTACCGTGTACGTGATGTTTACAGCAAATCCCCCTGTAGGAGAAGCCGTTACGAAAACATTTGCACCAGACACCATTGATTTTCTGGCCATCATTACGCTCGTAGGCGGAACCGTTGGTGGATATATCACATTCGCCGGTGGTCACAGGCTATTGGAAGCTGGAATAACAGGGAAACAAGCACTTCCTGAGATCACGAAAAGCTCAGTATCCGCAATCGGTATCGCGTCCATCATGCGAATCTTCCTTTTCCTTGCGGCTTTAGGAATTGTGTCACAAGGTCTGCAATTGGACCCCTCCAACCCGCCAGCCTCCGTATTCCAACTGGCTGCCGGTGATATAGGGTACAAGATGTTCGGGATCGTCATGTGGTCCGCTGCTGTTTCATCCGTTGTCGGCGCTGCCTATACATCGGTGTCCTTTATTCGAACGTTCAGCCCGCTTCTCGAGAAATATCATAAGTGGCTAATCGTTGGATTCATTACCGTTTCAACACTAGTATTCGTCATTGTAGGTAAGCCTGTCGCGATTTTAATCCTCGTTGGTGCACTTAATGGATTGATCTTGCCAATAGCATTGGGAGTTATGCTTATCGCCGCTCATAAAACCAAAATCGTCGGTGATTACAAGCACCCGATCTGGATGACCATTTTCGGTGCGTTGATTGTCGTGGCCATGTCTTATATGGGTGTATACTCGTTAATCAAAGGCATTCCTCAATTGTTTAGTTAATTGGAAAGGAAGGGCCTCGATCCGTTTTGGATCGAGGCCCTTTTGTTAACCCAAATTGTGGATACACCCCTTAGTATCTGGTACCACATCAATTGAAAAATAAATAAAAAAGACCTTTTCGCAAAAATGGTAGTTTTATAACATACGATCTGCCAATGCTCTGTCAATCAGTGTGTTGGATGGTTAGGGGAACCGCTCCGCGGAAAGCGAGCATCCTGTAGCAGAAATCAACTACTACTTTCTTCTCTAAAAATAGCAACAACATATTTTGCGAAAAGAGCCATAAAAAAAGAGACCACTAAAGGCCTCTCTCCTTACACTACTGAATAATATTCTTCACTCGCCCAACTTGTCCATCTTCTAACCGGACTTTAATGCCATGGGGATGATTCGGTGAATTGGTTAAAATATCTTTTACAATCCCACGTGTCAGTTTGTTTGTTCTTTGGTCTTTTTTCAGGACGATATCCACTTCAAGACCTTGTTTGATATTGGAACGTTGTTGTCCGCTCATTGTATTTCCCCGTTTCATCAGGTGATTTCCGAAAGGCTAGTCTTCATCCTTCACATCGATATCTTCCGGAATCGGTTCACTTAAGTATTCAGCAAGCTGACGCTTCATTTTTTCCATTTGCTCCAGATGCTGATTGAATTGGTCCCGGTATAATAAATATTGATCTCCGTCATGGACCGCCCGTATTTTATTTTGCTGAATGAGGCTCTCAATATACGATTCCGGCAGTGACAGATATTCGGCTGTTTCTTTAATTGTGAGATACATCGGCTTTCTTCCTCGCTTATTCTACTAACTCAATCTTCGCAACGGCTTCACAGTGCATCGTTTGCGGAAACATATCAACAGGCTGAACCTCGGTTGTCTTGTACCCGCCATCCTCTAAAATTCTAAGGTCACGGGCAAGTGTCGCAGGGTTACAGGATACATAGACAACACGCTTCGGCTTCATGGTCAGGATTGTATTCAGAAGCGCTTCATCGCAGCCCTTTCGTGGAGGATCCACTACCAGGACGTCGGCCCTGATTCCATCTTCATACCATTTGGGAATGACGACTTCTGCAGGTCCTGCTTCAAACTCTACATTGGTCATGTCATTCAACTCTGCATTCTTCTTCGCATCTTCTATCGCCTGTTGGACGATTTCAACCCCATACACCTTCTTTGCCTTTTGGGCAAGGAACAAGGATATCGTTCCAATCCCGCAATACGCATCAATGACCGTTTCTTCTCCTTGTAAATCAGCATATTCTAATGCTTTATCATAAAGCACCTTCGTTTGTTCAGGGTTTACCTGGTAGAAGGATCTTGCCGAGATCGCAAACTTCACGTCCCCGATATAGTCATGGATCACTTCCTCCCCCCACAGGATGCGTGTGGAGTCTCCCATGATCACGTTTGTTTTTTTAGCATTCACGTTATGAACGATCGATTTTAATCCTTCGATATTCTCGACAAGCGCTTCGATGATTGCATTCTTATGAGGAAGCTCCGGCGTACGTGTGACCAATACGACCATCACTTCACCCGTCGTATACGCCGTCCGGGTCATAATATGACGGAGAGTGCCCTTATGATTCTTCTCATCATAGGGACGGACCTCCAGCTTCTGGCATATATTCTTCACATGCTGAATCACTTCATCATTTTTTTCATACTGGATGATACATTTGTCCATATCGATGATTTCATGGCTTCGTTTTTGATAGAAGCCGGCAACAAAGCGTCCTTCTTTTTCCCCTACAGGCACTTGGGCTTTGTTGCGGTAGCGCCATGGTTCTTCCATTCCCAAGACCGGGTGAACGCTTACGTCATGAAGCTTCCCGATGCGCTGCATGACACCGCGGACATTTTTTTCTTTAGCCTGCAGCTGTCCTTCATAGGTCATGTGCTGAATTTGGCAGCCACCGCATTCTTTGTAGATCGGACATGGAGGCTCCTGGCGAAATGGACTTTCCTTGGTTCGCTCTGTCAGTCGACCAAATCCATAGCCTTTACCCGGTTTCACGACTTTAACCTTCCCTTCCTCACCTGGTAGGGCATTGGGGACGAACAACGGATAACCATCAACCTTCATCACGCCATTCCCATCATGGGTTAAGTCTTCAAATACTGCTTCATCTATATAATCATTTTTTTGAACTGGTGCTTTTTTACTCACGTATATCTTCCTTTACGAATTCCTTTTTAAGACTCTACTGATTGTACCATAAATGGAGGTGGAGAATGAAATGACTGGAGGTCCGTCCCTCTCTATATAAAAAAGCATCGACCTTTGTGGCTCGATGCTTTTACGTTTAGTTTGCTGTCATGTTTTCACGATCTGTCTTTTGAATGGACCCGATTGCTTCATTCAGGTAAAGCTTGAAGTCTTCACCTTTTTCAACACCGGTCTTTTCAAGAGATTCGATGATACATTTGAAATTATCAATGAGATGATCTGATTTCATACCTCTATTCACCAGCACGCTGTTCAACCAAAGGGCATAGTCGGAAAAAACGTTTGATTCCCCGACATCAGATGCCGATTCCAGATAATTAAAGTGATGAACATTGTCTTCATAGCATTTCTTTCGTCCGATCTCACCGTACTTTACAGCTAATTCAGGGTATCGTTCGTACAATCTTTCAACTGTTTCATCTATGACACTCTTATACTTATTTTCCATCAGTACGCCACCACCTTATAGCGATCAATTGATGGAATAATGGATGCGAGCTCCTGATCCGGATATTTCTTCTCCAGTTCGTGAATCCGTTTATAGTCCTCACCTTGCACCCATGTCATGAAGTGCTCCTTCGAATCCCATTCCATGTGAACAGTGATTTCGCCCGGCTTTTTCTCATTTTGCAAGAGGAGAAAACGTTGAAACCCTTCCGCTTCGTCTACTAAACCTGAACGGGAATGGTAGATAGAAATCACTTCATCCGCCTTTTCATCAGGAACTACAAATGTTGAATGTACGATATACATTGAATTCACCCTTCCAGTGACACTATTTGTCCGACATACTTTTAATCCACTGTAACATAGTCACTAAGTGAGCGGGAATACAAAATTTAACAAACGCTCTTTATATGACACTCTCAAGCAATAAGGGGGGTTAATGACTATACATTTCCTAGTCAGGTTGTAAAAACTTACCTCGTTTTATGCGCTGAAGAAAGGGTAAAATGGTATGTGCAACAATTCTAGAAAAAGTAGGTAGATAAACATGAACCCGGACTTCTTAGTAAACCTTATCCTGGTAGGGAATGTTTTTCTTGGGGTGTTATTCGCTCTCAAGTCAAGAAGATGGTGGCTACCCTACATGTTCATTGCAGTCACATTTTTAACCTTGACCTTTGGATTCGGGATTTCCCTTTTATTTAATAAAGAATCCATACTAGCTTATCTATTTGTATTTGTGGTCGGACAATTGATTTGGGTCTTTGCATTTGTGATCATCGCCCATATTTTGTCATGGATCGTGAGAAAAGTTCCATTCCGGCATAAGCAACAGATCGGATGGGGCTTTCTGATTGGTTTCCCATTGTCATTTAGTGTGTTTTTGTTAGTAAATTGAGGATGGCAGTTTTGAGGAATGGTGTATATTGAAAATTTCGAGCATGAATTTTGAAAACGACGCATAAGTTTGAAAAACGACGCATAAAAGCAAATCTGCATCTTAACAATGATGTTCCTGCGGATTCACATTACCTATAGGGAATGAAAACTTCGCAAACATATAAAAAAGGAATGCCATTACCCCCAAATGGCATTCCTTTTTATCATTCAGCTTTATCTTCCGGGCGAATTTTATCAAGAGGGACAAATACCTGCAAATGGCGGTAAAGGTTTTCAAATTCTGCTGGAAGGACTCCCCCCAGCTCACCATCTACATTCAGCTGCACCTTTTCTTTTGCTTTGATCTTGATTCGATTGGCCTGTGTGTAAATGACGTTGGGGTCATTTACATGCTCACCTCGAACGGCCAATGTCGCAATGCGGATAAACTCGGCCAAATTTGTTTTCTTTAAAATTAAAAGCGAGAATAAGCCATCATTGATGGACGCATCCGGAGCCAGCCTTTCAAAGCCTCCAACTGAGTTGGTTAAACCGATCAGGAATAACATTGCTTCCCCTTCAAACAGCTTTCCATCATACTCAATGGAAACGTCGGTCGGCTTGATGGATGGAAGCATTTCAATCCCTTTTAGATAGTAGGCCAGCTGCCCCATCATCGTCTTTAGCTTGCTTGGCACTTCATAGGTCAATTCGGTTATTCTTCCTCCACCTGCGATGTTAATGAAGTAGCGTTCATTCATACGCCCGATATCGACAGGAATGGATTCACCCTTTGTGATGACATCAATGGCTGATCCAATATCCTTTGGAATGTGAAGAGCCCGCGCGAAGTCATTCGTTGTCCCCATTGGAACGATTCCAAGCTTAGGTCGGTAATCCTGTTCGGCTAATCCGTTGACTACCTCATTTAACGTACCATCTCCACCAGCAGCGACAACGATATCGTATTTACGTTCCACTGCAATCCGTGCCGCTTCTGTGGCATCTCCTTCGCAAATGGTTGCGTGAACGGAGGTTTCATATCCCGCTTGTTCTAATCTGATTAATACTTCTGCAAGGTGCTTTTTAAAGAGCTCTCGACCAGAAGTAGGATTATAAATAATTCTTGCTCGTTTCATACCCCATCATCCTAATCTGTATTAATTCCAAAGACTCGTCCTTATATATTCCATCTTTTAACATCATATACTTATTATTTTTATTCATGCAATTTTTATTCCGCAGGTTAATTATTATAAAGGGTCTACCGGTCAATATCATAACTCTTTTCGCTTGAAAAATCTAATGAAAAATGAAAATTGTAAAGCATCCCCCCCTATTGTTGTTATAAAAAATACATAAATCGGCATTCTCATTCGTAATGTTTATAGATTACTCATCATGGAGGTGCTCAGATGGAATGGTTGATTCTTTTACATGTGATGTCTTCCGTTATAGGTGTTGGGCCTACTTTCTTTGCTCATGTTTTAACCAGGCCGGACAAAACCATTGAACAATTAAAGGTTACGACGGAATTGAATAAACGATTGGAATACTTCCCTAAAATTGGTGGAAGTATTGCCGTGTTAACGGGATTCATCCTATTTTACACAGGGGACTATGGCGGTTTTGCACAGTTGTGGATTCTGGGGTCTGTCATACTTTATGTCCTCATTCAAATCATTGTCATCGGCTTCATCACACCTGTCTCTCAAAAAATCAACGAATGGGTAGCCTTACCGGAAAATGAACACCTTACAGGGGCACCACCCGAAGAAATACAACGTCATCTGGTGACTATCGATCGTTACTTTTATCTTGCATCCTCTCTGGGAATTCTTCTATTTATTTTTATGATTATGAAGCCTTAAATAAAGTAGTCCGAATGAATGATTTCACGTATATACAAAAAAACCATCCAGAATATCAACACGATATTCCAGACGGTCTATGGGAACAGCTTGATATTCCGTTGTTGTAAAAACTGGATCGACTCCTGCAGGGATGTCGCATCAAAGTGGTAGACTTCCCCGACGATATCTTTCCACTTATCAAAATCTTTCATCTGATATTCACGGATGTTTCGGTAGGTCATCACTTTCAAGGTCTCATTACGAAGGAAGTAGCATTGATTGCCCTGAAAGCGGACTGCTGTGATTCTTCTCATTGTAATGTTGTCATCAGAATCCAGGTAAGATGCTTCTATATCGGACTCTAATTCTTCTTCCTCTAACGGGATCCACTCTATGGTTTTTTTTACAAAGGATTTGCCATTTGAACGTCGATCCACTTCAAATTCACGAATGTCTTTCCGGGTAAAAATGATCTCTTCCCCGAAACCGTGAAGAAGATGCTTCTGCCTCGCTTCAAGCTCAACAGGCTTCATGATCGGCGATCCATATCCAACATCCACATAAAGCTTACGATTATCAATGGTAATCATTAATCCAAGGTGACCAGGTTGCACTCTGACAAACTGACAATGGAAGCCTAACTTTTTCAGCAGTCTTCCAAAGTTGATGTTTAATGTAAAGCAGGTGCCTCCCCACCCTTTAGAGTGGAGATTCTCTGCGAAAGTGTGCAAGGAAGGCACAAAGGATTCACCTTGAGAAAAGTAATAGAATTTACTAAAGGTCTCATATGGGATCCTGATCAAGTGCTGCTGGATAAGTCGTTGCAAATAGTTCAATGTAGGCGGCTCTTTATCCATATTTAAATAGTTTACATATTTTTTTACTGCTTCCAATCCGATCACTCTTTCTACTTTTTCATCAGGCAGACTGTAAACTGGTGCTGAAGAGTAAACTCACGAATAGGATCGTAACGCCCGGACAGGAACGTATGTAATGATTGCAGTAGTCCCTCTTTCTCACTTTCCTCTATAGGAGTGAACCAGGATAAGGAGCCTACCCGCTCACACCAGGACTGTAACGTAAAGTCGACTGCGTAATAAAATGTGTAAAAGTCTTTCAAGTTAAAGTCAGCTTCCTGCCATTCTAACAGCCATTCCACAGGAATTCCATTCAATTGATTCTCTGAATCGGCTTTTGATCCCGGTGGGGTCATATCTATATATTCATTTAAAAACGTCATCGTATCCTTTGCCACTTCATGATCAGGAACGAAGCTTGAATCACTCACAATGAACGTCCCTTTTCCCTTCAATATCCGCTTCATTTCACTGATCGCTTTTGGACGGTCGAATAAATGCCAGCTTCTGTGAATCATCGTGATATCATAGTACTGATCTGGCAGATTCGTAGATTCAGCTGTACCTGTAAGATATGGGATGTCCAAGTATTGCTTGCTCTCTAATGCCTTTGCAGCTTTCCTAAGCTCAATGGACGGCTCGACCCCGATCACTTCTGCCCCACGCTTGTGCAGCTTTCGTGTCAAAGCACCGGTACCCGAACCAATTTCAGCTACTTTTCTTCCTTCCCACACAATTCCCCTAACCTTTAATGTATCAAAAAATTGATGCGGAATATCCTCACAAGACGCAGCATAACGAGAGGTCACATGACCAAAATTAACTTCCATATACTCTCTTCCCCTATCATAATTGAATTTCCCTCAAATGAGCATTACGATTTCATGTCAACTCCATCACAAAACCCTGCCAACAACACCATACCTACTACATTCTGTACCCTGTCCCAAAACTCCTGCCAGGGACGGACCTTGACGATTTTTATATCGTTATAATTAAAAATCTTCTAAATAAACTCTTACTTTAAGGAATTACCTTGTTTTGCCTGGTTATAAACCTTGGGTTATATTATATTTCTATCATTTGATAAGGGAACACGAATAAGAAATAGAGGTCCGTCCCTAACCTAAAAAAAACGGTCATCAGAAATGACCGTTTGAGATGTAATGATGTTTAGTTGTTTGCTCCAGCTGCGATTCGCTTTACGTTTTGTTCCGCGGTTTTTGTCAGGTCTGGAGTGAACCCATTTTTCATTCGTTGATTTTCTTCATTGAAGTAGTCTTGAACTTCTTGATCAAATTCCACTTCGATGAGATCACGAATGTCTGTAATTCTAAGGGCGATCATAATGGATACAAGATGAGCCACCGTTAAGGATTTCTTCTTGAAATTCACTAGCTCATTGATCGTAGCCACTCTCAACCCAGTCAAGCGATGCAGATCGCCTTGTGTCAATCCTCGTTCACGCAGGATCTCTCCCAATTTAATGTGAATTTTATGGGGAAATTTATTTAGCGCTTCTATCACAATTGTATTTGTCTTTTGGTGAATCATGATGCTTCAACTCCTCATCCTATACCATATTAACGCGAATTCCGTCATTCGTGAACCGGCAAAAAATCCCATGCCCACGGGTACTTTTTACCATTCAGTTTGAGAATGAAGTCATCATGCCCTAAAAGAAAAGAAGACTCCAGGAACCGACCGGATGTCTTCTACTATTCGTTTCGTTTTACATCAACACATTCTGGACAAGACTCGTTTTCAAGCTTTCATACACTTCCTGCCATACTTCTTTATCCTTCGAATATTGAGAAGTTAAGCGTTGAATCATTTCCTTCTGCTTTTCTGGGAAAAGCTCATGATCCTTCGGCGGCAGCTTCGCCCGTTCGTCATCCACGATTTTCTTTACCATAGGAGCTCTTGGACCCCATACCAGCTTTTCATTCCCATCGCGATCGATGAAAATAAAAATGGGAATCGCTCTCGATGTGCCATTTGTTAAGTATTGATCCATCAGTTCAAGGTTTTCGTCCCGTAAAATCATGCGAACGTCCATGTCAGCGGATTTTGCCACTTTTAACAGGATGGGGATATTCAGCATGGCATCTCCACACCAGTCCTCCGTGATGGCGATCACTCGTAAAGAGTGTTCTCCAAGTTTATTCAATACCTCTATGTCATCCTGTGGAATCGTAAAGTTTTTCTTGATCGCTTCGGTGTTTTCTTTATGTACACTCATATATTCCACGTAATCTTCAGGTGTCATCCCTTTAGTGAACCATTGTTCCAAGTTCATGTTTCTTCCTCCTCCAGCGCCACACATTCCAGTGAAGCACGAACAACATTTCTCTTAAATTCTCTTTATAGCATATTCATGTTTGGCGTATTCCACAAGAAAAATATAGTTTTCATTCTATTCAAAATTTCAATTGTACGATTATGCCTGTAGGAATATAATATAAGAAAAGCCCCGTAATGGACAGGTTTACAGGTTCTTATGAACTCGTTCTTATTAACACCCTTTAATCTAAAAAAAGGAATAGCACACTGCTACTCCTCAGGCTTTCTTTCCAGAGGTGGATGGAAATAGATAAGTATGCGAAGAGAAATATCTTTCATACATCTTTCCTTAACAGAAAAAAAGCTGACTCAATTGTCAGTTTCATCCTCACATTTTTTGGTTAAAGTAGATAGGTATAGGACTACTCTTCAATTGACTCATCTTAGACATCTTGTGATTTTTCAATTATTTTTGCCACTTTATTATAGTAGTAGTTCAGCTCGACTAGGCTATCTGCCTCCTTCAGTCTTTTTATATACTGATTTGCTTTTTCATAGTCTTCTGGTGGCAGTTCAACCTTGATTCTTTTTTTCTTCCACTTCGCCAACAGGTTTCACCTCATTATGGTTTGGAGATCCTCCCTTAGAGGTCGGTTCGAGCTGATAATGAGATAGCTCTTGGATATAAGACGCTTTGGTGTTTGCTAAATTTTGTTCGATTTTTCGTGTGATGACGGAACTTCCACCGATTCCTGATAATAAACTAATATAGATGACGTACCAGATCGGGACCGTTTCAACAACCGGTAATACTGACAGATACCCTGCTAGAATGCCTATGATAATATCCTTTGTTGAGCCAAAAAGATAGTGCTTCTCACCCTGATCATCGATAAATTTTCGCGGAAAAGTGAAATGACCATTTTTGAAAACCAGAATATGTCCTAAGCCTCCAATACCACCCATTAACATTGGCAACAAGATCACTTCGAATAAGGACATTCTATCCACCCTCTGGAATCATTTACTATTATTATACATTATTTACAGAAAATTCAGAATAGATAATTGGACGCAATTTTGTCCACTAAAGGAGTGCCAAAATGAGAAAAATCGTGATGAAAGTCTCGTCAGTCGACAAACTTCGATTCCAAAACTACATGATGCATTTAAAGAGAGCTGAATCAAAAGTAGAAGCGGATACGTATTACCGCTTGGCTAAACAGATCCTGGAGAAAGCAAAAAGGAAGCAAATGTAACAATTAAGAAGGTGCCGAAAAAATATCCACCTTGCATATACGTCCCTCGTGCCTTAATAAGGTTCAGTCAACTTTAAAACCAAGAAAAGAAGAGCCATTACAGCCCTTCTATTCAATCAGTCTATTTAATTGACACCTACTGCATTGTATGCCGCGTTCACACTCGCCACCTCGGCACTTCCTGCACCATATAGATCTGTAGCCGCTTGAACTGCTGCTGAACGAAGCTGGCTAAAGTTTGAAGATGGTGTCAAGTATTGAGTTAATGCACGGTAATAGATCGCCCCGGTTTTATCCGTACCGATTCCCGTCACCTTAACACCATAGTGAGTTCCACCCTGACTTAGCAGATAGGCCGCTTTATTTCCTATTCCACTATTGATATGAACCCCACCATTGTCCTGCGTCCCTGTGTATCTTACAGAATAGTGATCCGGATCTCCGTATTTTGCCGGATCAGACATAGATCGAAGAGCGTCCCCACCTTGATTAGGCGTGTAGATGTCTTCCCCGATTTCCCAATCAGGATTATTATTTGTATCGTATTCTACCAATGTTCCAAAGATATCGGACATAGATTCGTTGATAGCCCCGGACTCATTTTGGTAAATCAAATCAGCTGTTGTATCCGTTACGGCGTGTGTAAGCTCATGTGCTACAACGTCCAATCCTCCTGAAAGAGCAACAAATGTTGAGCCGTCTCCATCACCGTATACCATTTGCTGTCCATTCCAGAATGCATTATTGTAGTTTCGGCCATAATGAACCGTTGAATTGAGGGCTGCCCCATTCCCATCATAACTGTTTCGATTATGTGTATCGGCGTAATAATCGTAAGTTTGACCTGCGTAATAGTGAGCGTCTACAGCAGCTGCATCATAGCTTGCATTGAATAGATTGTCGCTGTCTGCCCATAGGGAACCTGGCAGACGGGTACGATTCCCTGCATCATAAGTGAAGACTCCACCACCTCTTGTGCGGTCTTGTAAATAATAAGTAGACGATGAGAGGTAGGTATTTAACGGTTTCGTGTCTCCCAGTACTCCTGTTCCTGATCCTACTGCATCGGTTCCACCACTTCCTGGACCTCCACCGCCGCCAGGCTTGCCACCACCTACACCTTTCGCTTCATGGAGCTCATTTACTTTTCCCAGAATGTCACCTGTCACAGCATCAACGAAATAATTCCAATTCCCTGGTTCCGGAGCGAGGAAATTATAGTTTACGAGATAAGCGTAATGGGCTTCCCCATCTTTCATATAGATAACTGAAGCGGATTTCGGTGCATATTCATAGTCAGGCTGGCTGCCTACATGTGCTACCAGATCTTTCTCCCCTGCCGAAACTGCTTCTTTTTTAGATAATTTTTTTGTTTGTTTCAGATTTTGTTTTTGATCCAGGTTTGTAGCTGGTGCTCCCGATAATGCAGTCAGGACACCCTCCTTATTCACATGCGCTGTTAGAACAGCTCCGTATACAGGCGTTCCTTTATACACCTGCTGGATACGGAGATATGTAAATCCTAAATCATCCTTACGTTTATCTGTCACTTTGAAGGAAAGCTTTGAGTCTCCTTTGAACTTGAAGGCCTTTTGTTTTTCCATTAAGTAATCAAACACAATCGTTTCCGGGGCATTGGTGGATGCCTTGGTTAATTTCCCCGATATAAACTGAGGAGTCCCTGTCTTCTCATTGAAGTTTACCTTTTCACTCACATTCGGAGCACCCAATGCTTCCGGAGAAAATACCGGACTCATCATTAATCCTGCTGTTAACCCTAATGCAACGACTTTTTTCTTCAATTACAACACCTCTTTATAAGAATTTTCTAACTATTAAAAACATTAGATTCACTATAGTACAAGCACTATCCACAACGAATGAGTTGATAGACCTACATTTTTCCTTTTTCAACATCGGGTTAAAATACCTACACAAAACACAGGGAAATCATGCTTTACAGGAAAACTTGAACCAAAAAGAGGGAAGGACCTTGAATTTATTTCAAGTTCCTTCCCTCTTCCGTACAAAAATAGCCCCTGGAAATATAAGGTTTCTAGGGGCTGAGACTATATTTTTATCGTTTTTGAATTTCTTGAAGCAACAGCTTGTTTACAAGCGGCGGGTTGGCCTGCCCTTTTGTTGCTTTCATGATTTGACCAACGAGGAAGCCGATGGCGCGGTCTTTCCCGTTCTTGTAATCTTCGATGGATTGTGGATTGGCATCGAGCGTCTCTGTCACAATCTTGAGTAAGGCACCTTCGTCAGAGATTTGAACAAGACCCTTATCTTTCACGATTTGTTCTGGATCTCCACCGTTTTCAATCAGTTCTTTGAACACTTTCTTCGCAATCTTAGAAGAAATCGTGCCTTTTTCGATTAACGCAATCATGCCAGCTAATCCTTGAGGAGTCAGCTTAACGTCTTCAAGCTCTTTTTGACCGGCATTTAAGTAAGCTGAAACTTCACCCATCAGCCAGTTGGATGCAAGCTTCGCATCCGCTCCTGCCTCAACGGTTTCCTGGAAGAAATCAGACATTTCTTTCGTCAATGTCAGAACCATGGCATCATACGCAGGTAAGCCTAAATCTTCTACATAGCGCTTTTTACGCTCATCCGGAAGCTCAGGAATCTCTGCACGGATGCGGTCCATCCACTCTTGATCGATGTGGAGATGTAATAAATCAGGTTCAGGGAAGTAACGGTAATCATCCGATCCTTCTTTGACACGCATGAGAATCGTTTTACCTGTTGATTCATCGAAACGAAGCGTTTCCTGTTGGATCATTCCTCCGGATAAAAGAACCTTTTCCTGACGGACGATTTCATACTCCAATCCTTTTTTAACAAAGTTAAAGGAGTTCAGGTTTTTAAGCTCGGCTTTCGTTCCGAACTTTTCCTGGCCGATTGGACGCAGGGAAATGTTGGCGTCACAACGAAGCGACCCTTCTTCCATCTTACAATCGGAAACCCCTGTGTATTGAATGATGGATTTCAGTTTCTCAAGATACGCATACGCTTCTTCCGGTGTGCGAATGTCCGGCTCAGATACAATCTCAATAAGAGGAGTACCTTGGCGGTTATAGTCGACAAGGGAATAACCGTCGCCTGAATGCGTCAGCTTTCCAGCATCTTCTTCCAGGTGAAGGCGAGTGATTCCGATGCGTTTCTTCTCACCGTTCACTTCAATTTCGATCCAGCCGTTTTCACCGATCGGCTTGTCAAATTGAGAAATTTGATAAGCTTTCGGGTTATCCGGATAGAAATAGTTTTTACGGTCAAACTTCGTATCCGTTGCGATTTCACAATTCAATGCGATTGCAGCCTTCATTCCGAACTCAATGGCACGCTTGTTCACCACCGGAAGTACGCCAGGATACCCAAGGTCGATGACGTTCGTGTTCGTGTTCGGCTCTGCTCCGAAATGGTTCGGTGCCGGAGAGAACATCTTACTGTCCGTTTTTAATTCTACGTGGACTTCTAGTCCGATTACTGGTTCAAAGTTCATTGATTTCACCCCTTACAGTTGTGGTCTTTTTGTATGAAAATCCGTAGCTTGTTCAAACGCATGAGCTACGCGATAAATCGTGCTTTCGTCAAAATGCTTTCCGATGATTTGCAATCCAAGTGGCAATCCTGTTGAAGAGAATCCACATGGTACAGAGATTCCCGGTACCCCGGCAAGGTTTACTGGAATCGTTAAAATATCATTTGCATACATCGTTAATGGATCATCGATTTTTTCTCCGATTTTGAAAGCTGGAGTTGGTGTTGTTGGTCCAATAATGACATCATATTTCGCAAATACATCTTCAAAATCTTTCTTGATCAGTGTACGTGCCTGCTGTGCTTTTTTGTAGTAAGCATCATAGTATCCAGAACTTAATGCAAACGTTCCAAGCATAATACGTCGCTTCACTTCATCCCCGAATCCTTCTGCACGGGTTTTCTTGTACAGATCAAGAAGGTTCTCTGCGTTCGGAGTGCGGTAACCGTAACGAACACCATCGAAACGGGCAAGGTTTGCAGAAGCTTCAGAAGACGCTAATAAGTAGTACGTTGAAACACCAAATTTAGAATGAGGAAGAGAAACTTCTTCCCATGTCGCTCCCATGCCTTCCAACACTTTCAATGAAGCAAGCACTGCTTGACGGGCTTCTTCGCCGACACCTTCACCTAAATATTCTTTCGGCACAGCAATCTTCAAGCCTTTCACATCGCCTGTCAGAGCTGCCGCGTAGTTCGGAACCTCAACATTCGCTGAAGTAGAATCATTCGGATCAAGACCGGCGATCGCTTGCAGTAAGTATGCATTATCTTCTACGTTACGAGTGATTGGTCCGATTTGATCCAGTGAAGAAGCGAATGCTACAAGACCGAAACGGGATACACGTCCGTACGTTGGTTTTAAACCGACAGTACCCGTGAATGCTGCTGGCTGGCGAATTGATCCACCTGTATCTGAACCCAGTGAGAAAGGTACTTCTCCAGCTGCAACGGATGCTGCTGAACCACCTGAAGATCCACCGGGAACCGTTTCAAGATTCCATGGATTGCTCGTTTTCTGGAACCCGGAGTTTTCAGTGGATGAACCCATCGCGAACTCATCCATATTCAGTTTTCCGATCGTAATCGTATCGGCACTATGTAATTTATTGATAACCGTAGCATCATAAATTGGATTGAAGTTTTCAAGGATTTTACTGGCACATGTTGTACGAAGTCCTTTTGTTACGATATTATCTTTAATCCCGATAGGCATTCCGAAAAGCAGACCTTTGCTTTCGTCTGTACCAAGCTTTGCATCCATTTCTTTCGCTTTATTACGGGCATTTTCTTCGTCTAATGTTAAAAATGCTTTTACTTTATCTTCAACCGCATCAATACGTTTGTATGATTCGTCTACTAGATCTGTGACAGATACTTCTTTCTTATGTAAAAGCTCATGAAGCTCTGATAATTTATGGTCAAATAATGACATGAGGTCCCCTCCTTAGTCCAAGATCGATGGAACGCGAACTTGTCCATCTTGTTTATCTGGTGCGTTCTTTAATACTTCTTCACGAGGCAGTCCTTCAACAGGCTTATCCTCACGCATAACGTTCTTCATATCCAACACATGACTCGTTGCTTCGACATTTGAAGTATCCAATTCATTCAGCTGCTCGGCAAACCCGATGATCGCATCTAATTGAGTTGTAAACTTTTTCGCTTCATCCTCTGTGATGGCTAGTCGTGCAAGGTGGGCAACATGCTTTACTTGCTCTTCAGAAATTCTAGTCATCTTCTTCACCTCCGTATATGTTCGAACACTCACAATACTATTGATAATACCAAAATTCGCTTCATTAAAGCAACTATGATAAGAGATAACGATTGTTGGGAGCATGGCTGATTCTTGTCCATACCTCCATTCATTCTACCACGAATTTGGGATAGAATGTGCCATTTTGTGAGGGACGGACCTTGGGTGGGGTAGGTTGTGGTGAAATTATACTCAATGCATTCCATTTGCTACCTCTCCTCCAATTGATTACCTTTAAGTAGAGTACTTATAATGAGAGGATTTTTAGAATGCATCCTATTTTATTAGCCTTTGTCGTTGGAGTTGCTGGCGGCGGGGTATTTACACTTCTACACTTCCCCCTGTCCTGGCTCCTCGGTTCCATGATTTCCGTCTTTTTCGTCAATAAATGGACAAAGCTCAATTTAGCGTGGCCGTCTTATTTCAGAGACCTTGGATTAATCATTGTAGGCTATGCCATTGGCCAAACCTTTAGTCAGAAAACCATGATTGAAATCGTCGATCAGCTTCCTTCCATGCTGACGATGACGATTGCCATCATTGTCTTCAGTATGGTACTTGCCTATATCACGTCTAAAATGACGGGGATCGGTCTTTCCTCAACCATTACAGGAAGTATACCGGGAGGACTTTCGCAAATGGTGGCTCTTGGAGAGGAAATGAAGAATATAGACTTAACGGTGGTGACAGTCCTGCAGGTGATCCGTTTATTATCGGTCATCTTTGTTGTACCGTTTCTGGTGTTCAGCCCCCTTTTAAAAGGCGTTGGTGGATACGGTTCCGGGAATGCTTTACCACCCCTCGAAGTGCCCTCATTCAAGTGGGTTTTCATCCTATTCTTCATCATTGCCATTCTTTCAGGGATTGTGGCTAAAAGAATCCATTTACCCACCCCGGCGATGCTGGGACCGATATTAGTCATCGGCGGCTTCATGGTGGCAGGGTTTTCTGTACCCCCCATGCCCGATCAATTGATCATTCTGGCTCAATTATCCCTGGGCATATATTTTAGTTTCATGATGAATTTCTCTTCTTCTAAAGAGTTGTCCAAGTTCATCCTCTGGTCTTTGTTTACTTCCCTCTGCCTGCTATTATGCTGCGCGGGCCTAAGCTTTGTATTAAGTCGCTGGCATGACATGACATTTCTTACTGCCTTTATTAGCCTGGCTCCCGGGGGAATGGCTGAAATGGCCTTAGTGGGACAAGCCGTCAACGCTGACCTTTCCATCATTACCGGATATCACTTGTTTCGGATATTGTTCATTCTGTTTATCATCCCAGCGATTTTGAAAGGACTGTTTAAACTCTCTTTCTTCCAAAAGGGCAAACAGTATTAGAAAAGCTTATTTTTAATTGATGAAAATAGGCTTTTCTTTGGCTTTTGCTTTGTTTTAGCTTCAGAGGTCTTTTCATTCTTTTCCTTCACATAGATTTCTTCTTTATCAATGGCATGATCATAAGCGAGGACGAGGCCAATATCGGTTTCCACCTCTTTATTGGTCACCATTGAAAATGAGACATGATACGTATCAGCGAGCTTGATGTATTTAGATAAGAAGGAATAGCTCATATTACCATTTAATAAAAGCTTCGCATCAGGATGCTTCTTCAGACTCTCCTGAACTTCCTTATACACTCCCTTTTCCCTTACCTGACTCTGAGTCAGGGCAATGACGATTCGTTCCCGCAGGCTCCCTAGAAACTTTCTTCTTTCATCAGGCTTCGTTTGCTTCTGGCCATATATTCCATTATCCAGGTAATCATCAATCGTTGGTTTACTCAAAACCACAAGCACCTCCAAAACGGTCTAATTACAGTTTCTCCTACACTATATGTTTACATGTGTTTGTTTGGTTCAGTCTTATTTTCTCTTATGGAAATGCTTTCAGGCAACTAAAAGGTCCGCCTCCATCCAGAAGCGGACCTTTTTAACTTTATACAAATAGTGATTGCAGTATGGCCTTCTGTACATGTAGTCGATTTTCCGCTTGCTGAAATACGGCAGAACATGGTCCGTCAATGACAGCCGCTGTCACCTCTTCTTCACGGTGTGCCGGAAGACAATGGAGAAATTTCACTTCGGGTGCAGCATGCTGAAGCAGCTGTTCATTCACTTGATAAGGTTTGAAGTCTTTAAGACGCTTAACCGCTTCTTCCTCCTGCCCCATACTTGCCCATACATCGGTATATACGATATCCGCGTTCTTAACCGCTTCAACGGGATCGTAAGAAAGAGTAAAGCTTCCGCCGTTCATTCCGGCAAGCTCCACCGTCTTCCCGACAATTTCTTTATCGGGTTCATATCCTTCAGGACAAGAAACGACGACATCCATACCAAGCTTCGCACATAGAATCATAAAGGAGTGTGCCACATTATTCCCGTCCCCTATATACACAACCTTCAATCCTTTTAGCGTTCCCGCAAGTTCCAAAATCGTGAGAACATCCGCCAATGCCTGACAGGGATGGTACGTATCGCAAAGTCCGTTGATGACTGGAACATCCGCGTATTGGGCCAGTTCTGTAACTTTCTGAGTTTCAAACGTACGGATCATGATTCCATCCACATAAGAAGAAAGGACCCGTGCCGTATCTGCGATCGACTCTCCTCTACCCAGCTGTATATCACGGGCATTCAGGCAGATGGCATGACCTCCCATCTGGAGCATTCCCGCTTCAAATGAAACACGGGTTCTTGTGGACGACTTCTCAAAGATCATACCAAGGATTTTCCCTTCCAACACCTTTGAATAAGGATTTTTCTTCAAGTACTGTGCCAGTGATAAGAGCTCATATACTTCTTCCGTTGTGTAATCCAACCACGTAACAAGATCTCTCCCTTTCAAGGAAACCGGCGACGCCGCAACATTTGAATTCATCATACTCTGCTCACTCCCTGTATGGATTTTGATTGTGCCAGTGGAATGGGGTTCACCTTACTTGCCTTCATACTTCGAATAAAGGCATACAAGGTCTCTGCTTCTGTTAAAACGGTGACCCCTGCTTCTAATGCAGCAATTCTTCTCTTCTTCATTTCATCCGTTTCTTCATGACTGAAATACACAGAGGCATTGCTTGTTTCAATCCAGTCACTAAACGAAGTTTCCGTAGAAGTCTGGTACTGTTTTAATTCTTTCTGGTCACTATCGATATAAACCGTTCCACCAGTCCCTACCTCCTCATGCAATCCTTCAAATACTTTATACAGGGCTGCTTCAACCGTTTTACCAAGACATAACCCTTCTCCCGTTGACTTCATATTGGCTCCGAGTGTTTGATCGATCTCCGGCAGGGCATGGGATGAAAACACAGGATATTTCACCCCTACAACGTCTATTTCTTTAGGAGGGCTAAAGGCGTCTATCTTCAACGTCTCATCGCACATAAGGTCTGTGGCCATATCGATTAATGAGTAACCAATAACCTTGCTGACCACCGGAACCGTCCGGCTTGCTCTCGGGTTCACTTCCAACACGAATACCTTTTCACCCTGCAGCAAAAATTGAATATTCATGATCCCTTTGTAATGAAGCGAAGACACAATCTTCCTGGCGTACCCTTCAATCGTTCTCTTGATTTCATCTGACAGGGATTCAGAAGGAAAAATAGACATGCTGTCCCCTGAATGGACGCCTGCGCGTTCAATATGCTCCATTACTCCGGGAACATACACTCCGTTTCCGTCCCCCACAAGGTCAACTTCAATTTCCTGACCTTCTTTAAATTCATCTATTAAAATAGGGAAGTACTCTTCATCCGCTTCCTGAATAAACTTCTCGATCGCGGGTTGTGTCGTTACCTTCACCATCCCTTTCCCTCCAATCACATAGGATGGACGGCAAAGAATAGGAAAGCTTAAATGTTGTGCTACTTGTAATGCTTCCTCTTTACTGTGACAGATATCTCCTTCCACCCGAGGTATCTCCAGTTCATCCAGCAGTTGATAAAAACGTTCGCGATCCTCTACACGGTCAATGATGTCTGAAGACGTCCCAAATAATTGGATGCCTTTCTTCTCTAAAATAGAAGCCAGGTTTAATGCCGTTTGTCCGCCGAATTGAACGAGTACGGTATCGACTTTCTCGTGCTGGATAATGGAAAGGACCGATTCTTTCGTAATAGGTTCAAAGTACAATCGATCTGCCGTCTCATAATCCGTGCTCACTGTTTCAGGGTTATTGTTTACCATGATGGTCGTGTATCCGCGCTCTTTCAATCGGTGAATCGCCTTAACGGCACTGTAATCAAACTCGACTCCCTGACCGATTCGAATCGGACCCGCTCCAACAATCAGGATCTTCTTCTCCCCTTGTAACGGCTGAATCTCATTCTCCCCATAATAAGTAGAGTAGGCATAATTGGTGATCGCTTCGAATTCACCTGCACATGTATCCACCATTTTAAAGGCGGGCACAATTCCTTCCTCCATTCTCATTTTTTCAATGGACGCTTCCGGTTTCCCCATTAATCCCGCTATTGTTTTATCTTCAAAACGGAATTTCTTTGCTTCTTTCAAGAGATCAGAAGTGAAGTCGGACGTTCTTAGTTTATTTTCCATGAATACTAAGTTACTCAAGATAGACAAGAACAGCTTATCGATTTCTGTCTTTTCATGAAGACTGTGAATCGAATAGCCTCGTCTCAACAATTCCAACAGTTGAAAAAAGCGAAGATCTGTTGGTATTCCAATCCTTTTTTCCAGCTCTTCATGAGATAAACCGGCCAGTTCGTTATATATGCTTTCTAAGGACAGATCCAACGACTGAAGAGCTTTATGAAAAGCAGCTTCCAACGAACGCTCGATCGCCATCACTTCACCCGTTGCTTTCATCTTCGTTCCGAGCACCCGATTCGCCTCAGGAAATTTATCGAATGGCCATCTTGGAAACTTGACGACAACGTAATCAAGAGCTGGTTCAAAGCTTGCAAAAGTGGTTCTTGTCAGAGGATTGATGATTTCGTTCAATGTATAGCCGACAGCAAGCTTCACCGCTATTTTGGCAATGGGATATCCCGTTGCCTTCGATGCCAAAGCAGAAGACCTGCTCACCCGGGGGTTCACTTCAATTACATAGTATTGGTTACTGTTAGGGTCTAAAGCAAATTGTATATTGCATCCTCCCACCACTTCTAACGCACTGATAATATCAAATGCCGCTGTACGGAGCATATGAAACTCTTGATCTGTCAGGGTTTGGGACGGAGCAACGACGATGGAGTCACCCGTATGGACACCAACAGGATCGAAATTTTCCATATTACAGACGGATATACAATTTCCTTTCGAATCTCTCATGACTTCATACTCAATCTCTTTGAACCCGGCAATGCTTTTTTCCACCAGTACTTGATGAATCGGGCTCGCCTTTAATCCGGTTTGAACGAGTTTACTATATTCCTCCCTGGTTGATGCGATACCGCCGCCTCTCCCACCCAATGTATAAGCCGGGCGCACAATGATCGGGAAGGAAATCTTTTCAGAAAAAAGAATGGCCCCTTGAAGATCGTGTACGATATCACTTTCTGCCGTTGGATGTCCCAATGTGTTCATCAAGTTTCGAAATTTCTCCCTGTCTTCCCCTTTTTGAATCGAATCTACAGAAGTCCCAAGCAGTGTCACTCCATATTCCGCGAGTACTCCTCTTTCATCCAGCTCCACTGCAAGATTCAGAGCGGTTTGACCTCCAAGGTTAGCTACTAATCCATCCGGGCGTTCTTCATCTATAATCGCAGTTAATGTTTTGACCGTTAGGGGCTCGCAGTACACTTTGTCAGCGTAGGTCGTATCCGTCATAATCGTCGCCGGATTATGATTCACAAGAATCACATCGTACCCTTCATCCTTCAGGGCAAGGCAGCCTTGTGTACCTGAGTAATCAAACTCTGCTGCTTGCCCGATGATGATTGGCCCTGATCCGATTATGAGGATTTTTTGAATACTGGAATCTTTAGGCATACATCTTCTCTCTCCCTGGTTGTTTAATCGTTTGATAGAATTGTTGGAATATCCACGAAGCATCCTCCGGACCCGGACGCGCTTCAGGATGAAATTGAACCGAAAGAATGGGTTTATTGATATGTTGAAGCCCTTCAAGGGAGCCGTCATTGACGTTTATAAAACGCGGTTCCAACCCTGTTCCTGTTAAACTGGCTCCGTTCACGACGTAATTATGATTTTGTGATGTGATAAACACCTCTCCGGTTAGGTGATCGATGACAGGATGATTCGCTCCTCTATGTCCGAATAATAATCGTTCAGTATTCCCTCCGAGTGCCAGAGCGATTAATTGATGTCCTAGACAAATTCCGAGGGTCGGAACCTCCATGATTTTATCCTTCAGCTTGGGTAAAATACTTATCATTTCTTTCGGATCCCCCGGACCGTTCGACAGCACCAGTCCGTCAACATTCATATGATCCAGAACCTCAAGCTGATGATAGGGAATGACGGTAACAAGACAATCCATCTTTATCAGACTGGATAGAATCGATTTCTTCACACCGAAATCGACGACGGCTATATGCTTGTTCCCACTACCCATCTTGCGGATCTGAGAAAGGGCCACCTTTTCAATTTGCCCTGTGAGTTTCTCTTTTTCAGGAAGCACTTCCGTATAAGATATACACGCATTTTGACTTCCCACATCACGGATCGCCTTCACTACCTGCCTCGTATCCACACCTGTCATGAATGGGATCTTCCACTTTTCGAGATAGTCTTTAAGGGAAGAAGAGGCATGATAATGGGAATACAGAGCCGGTGATTGGAGCATAATGACCCCTTTTACCTGCGGCTGTGAGCTCTCAAAGTCATCTTCGTTTACGCCATATTGGCCGATGAGCGGATACGTGAAAACAACGATTTGATCTTTGTAGGAAGGATCGGTCAGCACTTCCTGGTACCCCGTCATTCCCGTGAAAAAAACAATCTCACCCTGAACGGGATCTTCTTCATCCATTGTGACTTCACCTATAAAGGTCTTTCCGTTTTCTAAACATAAGTAACCTGTCATGAGATCGCCTCCTAATAATGGATTTTTATATAATTCAAAGTATTTTTATACATTCATTTCAAAAAAGAAATCAGTAAACACCGGCCGATTGATGCTGTTTCAGCGTGTCCGCCAGTATGTGTAGTGACTGATCGAGTTCGTCATAGGTGACCGTTAAAGGTGGTAATAGACGGATCACGTAAGCACCTGCGGGTAGCGTCAATAATCCATTTTTCCGCAGCTCATCGATGATTTCTTTTACTTCCATTTCAAATTGGATGCCGATCATAAAGCCTATCCCTTTTACCTCTTTTACGCTCCGACATTCCTGTAGTTGATTCTTCAGCTCCTGCATAAAGTACTCAGATTTCCTTTTTATTTCTTGCAGGAAGGCTGTCTCAACAATCGTTTCAAGAGTCGCTTTCACTGCTGCCATCGCTAATGGATTGCCTCCGAATGTCGACCCGTGAGTTCCTGGCGAAAAAGAGGAAACAAGATCTTTTTTGCCCATCATCGCACCTACGGGAAATCCGCTTCCCAAACCTTTAGCCGTCGTGACGATATCCGGTTGCAGGGAATAGTGCTGATATGCAAATGGAGCTCCCGTACGCCCGATTCCTGTTTGAACTTCATCGACAATGAGTAGAGCATCCATCTCCTTGCACTTCATTTCTACTGCCTGTAAAAAAGAAAGAGTACCAGGGTTCACTCCGCCTTCCCCTTGAATCACTTCCACCATGATGGCCGCAACGTCTTTTTCTTTCACGTTCGAAAGAGCTTTTTCGTCGTTATAAGGAAGATAGTCAAAGGTTGGAACCAACGGACCGAATCCGCTATGAACCTTCTCCTGCCCCGTTGCACTCATGGTCGCAAAGGTCCGGCCATGAAACGATTGCTTGAAGGTCAGGATCTTCGTTTTCCCCGTGTGCTTTTTGGCCAACTTAATCGCTGCTTCGTTCGCTTCAGCTCCACTATTACAAAAGAAGACTGAATCCAAGCCGCTGGCTGAAGCAAGAAGTGAAGCTGCCTCCTCCTGCAGTGTAATCGGAAACAGATTGGATACATGCCAAAGTTTATCCAACTGTTTTTCCAGAGCCTCTTTAACAACAAGAGGAGAGTGACCTAAATTACAAACCGCTATACCTGAAATGAAATCCAAATAGGATTGCCCGTTTTGATCTTGAACAACCGTGCCGTCTCCTGACACCAATTCAATATCCAATCGATTATAAATAGGAAATAAATGACTCATACCGCCCCGACTCCTTCTCCTTCTGTTATATGCGTACCCAGCATTTCTCCATCTTGAATGATCGTGTCCTGACACCCGACGATCATTACTTCTTTAATGTTAAGCTGCAGAACCGATAGGGCTGCCTGCACCTTTGGGATCATTCCGCCGTGGATGATTCCGGTATTTATATAGTGAAGGATCTCTTCCTTTGTTACACGTGAAACAATTTCCCCTTCTATTAAAATACCGGGAACGTCTGTGACAAAGACCAGCTTCTCTACTTCCAGTGCTTCTGCTATGGCTGATGCAGCCAGGTCTGCATTCACATTTAGCTTTTCCCCCTTGTCTGTAGTGGCAAGGGGAGCGATAACAGGCACGTAGTTCAGCGAAAGCAGATTGTTTAACAGAGTAAGGTTAACCTCTTCAATTTTGCCGACATACCCCAGAGATCCTTCATCCATGATACTGGCCTTTAACAAATGGGCATCGTACCCGCTTAATCCGATTGCGTTTATACCTGCCAAATTGAGTTGATGCGTTAACTCGCTATTCACTTTTCCCTTTAACACTTGTTCAACGACTCCAAATACCTTCTTTGTGGTTTTTCGCTGGCCATTGATGAAGGTCGATTCGATGGCCAATTGGTTCAGCATAGCCGTAATCTCAGGTCCACCCCCGTGAACAAGTACTACATGGTAGTGCTGCTGAAGATCTTTTATACTTTCATAGAAAAGGGATGAGAGCTTAGAAAGGACACTTCCTCCCAGTTTGATTGCAATCACTGGCTTATGTTCGATAACTTGCATTGATTTTGACGTAATCATACGTAAGATCGCACCCCCAGGCTTTTCCTCTTCCTTCTCCACCCTGCAACCCGACAGATATGGTCACATGTTCAGCTTGCATATACTGACTTACACTCTCTTCATTGAATGGCTGAGGAGTACTATTCGAAAACACGAGGGTTTCTCCAATATAAATGTCACATTGATGGGGATCGATCGTCACCTCACTGTGTCCCACGGCACCTACGATTCTTCCCCAGTTTGGATCCCCGCCAAAGAGTGCCGTTTTGACTAAATTGGAACCGACGATTTTTTTTGCTAAAACATTGGCGTCTTGATTGGACTGAGCACCTGTGACGTTCACTTCTACGAGTTTGGTTGCTCCTTCACCATCCCGGGCAATTTGTTTGGCCAGATCTTGACATACGTGAATTAACCCTTCTTGAAAGTGACGCCAGTCAGGATGGCTTTCATGTAAAGTGTCGTGAACGACCATCCCGTTTGCCATAACAATGACCATATCATTCGTAGACGTTTCTCCATCTACAGTGATTTGATTAAAGGATTGATCGATCGCTGTTTTAAGTGCTTTTTGCAGGACGGTGGATGAAATCGATGCATCCGTTGTAATGAAGCCGAGCATCGTCGCCATATTTGGATGAATCATGCCTGATCCTTTCGCACATCCTCCGATCGTGACCGTTTCTCCGTCTATTTTCACTTCATAGCATGAAGTCTTTTCGATAAGATCCGTCGTCAGGATGGCCTGTTGAAAAGACTCTGCACTCTGCTCTGTCGAATCAACCTCGATTTCGTTGCAGCCCTTTTCAATCTTCTCCATAGGAAGCCACTCTCCAATGACTCCTGTCGAAGCAACGGCTACATACTCTTCCGGAATTTGAAATCGTTTGGCTGCCCACTCCCTTGTTTGATAAGCATCTTTTAATCCTCGTTCACCCGTACAGGCATTTGCAATCGCACTGTTGACCACAACTGCTTGCAGAGTGTGAGATTTCAAGATGCTTTCTTGTGTGACCCTGAGGGGAGCAGCTTGAAAATGACTTTGCGTATAAACCGCTCCGACTTGTGCAGGCTTTTCACTGTAAATGACCCCGAAGTCTTTCTTTACGTATCTAAGACCGGTATGCATCCCCCCTGCCTTGTACCCGAGAGGTGAAAGAATCGTTCCTCCAGGAATGTGTTGAACAGCCTTTTCTTTTACTAGTTTCATTGATTCTCCCCCTCTTATGGATAAATTGGATAGTGATAGAGTCCCGTCGTTTCCTCTAACCCCAGCATTACATTCATATTTTGAACCGCCTGGCCGGCAGCTCCTTTTAGCAAGTTATCGATCACAGACACAATCGTCACCTGACCCGTCCGTGAATCTACCTTTATCGCAATATCGCAGAAATTGGTGCCGAACACTTCTTTTGTACTTGGGAACTGCCCCACAGGACGAATCCTGATGAAGGGATGCTTCTCGTAATAGTCTTGGTAGATGTTGTGTAGTTGCTCAGTGGTGTTTGTGTTTTTTAATTTCGTATACATCGTAACCATAATCCCACGGGTCATTGGAATAAGGTGAGTCGTAAAGGTAATGGGTCCCGCTTCGCTGCTCCATTCCTTCAATTGCTGTTCAATTTCAGGAGTGTGCTGGTGTTGATGAACCTTATAGATTCGTAGATTTTCCTGAGTCTCTGAAAAGTGACTGGATTGAGTCGCTTTTCTACCTGCTCCCGATAGTCCCGTTTTGGCATCGATAATGATGGAATGGGGCTCTACAAGCTCATGGTGAAAAAGCGGAGCCAATCCTAGAAGGGTGGCTGTCGGAAAGCAGCCTGGGTTCGCGATCAGTTCCGCCTCTTGAATGGATTGTCGATTGCATTCAGTAAGGCCATACACCGCTTTCTGTAGAATATCTGTAGATGCTGATTCCCCTTTGTACCACTCTTCATATTCTTGAGGATCCTTCAAACGCAAGTCCCCTGAAAGATCGATCACTTTCGCCTTTTCACCGATGATCTTCTGGGATAATTCCTTCGATACACCGGAAGGAACAGCCAAAAAAACGAAATCAAGCTGCTGCATTTCCTCGATTTTGATAGGGTTCACTACTTCATGTGACAGGTTAAAGAGGTGGGGATATTGATTTGCATATGGTTCCCCATCCAAAGAAGATGAATACAAAATACAATTATCTACATTCGGATGATTTGATAACAATCGATGCAACTCCACTCCACCATAACCCGTACTACCAACAATACCAACATTCATAACTAATCACCACACAGATTAAATTTAAATTAGCTCTAATTATATGTATGTATATTAATAAAATCAATAGTATATTTATAAATATTTTCTATAAAGTTAAACTATTCACAAATTTGCTTCGATAGTACTACAGAGAATCGCCATATAGAAAGGCCCGTCCCCCGGGGCATAAAAACCCCCGAGGGACGGACCTTCATTTATGTTTTTATGCAATCGATTTTTTTAGAATTGAGCAGCCTCTGTCGAACCTTTAAGGGCTGTTGTAGAGGATGTTCCACCTGAGATCACCATCGATACTTCGTCAAAGTAACCTGTTCCTACTTCGCGCTGATGTCTCGTAGCTGAATAGCCATGCTTCTCACTGGCAAATTCCGCTTCTTGAAGCTGGGAATATGCAGCCATCCCGCGCTCTTTGTATCCTCTCGCAAGCTCGAACATGCTATGGTTCAGTGCGTGGAATCCAGCAAGCGTTACGAACTGGAACTTATAGCCCATTTTCCCAAGCTCTTTTTGGAACTTGGCGATCGTTTCATCGTCCAGCTTCTTCTTCCAGTTAAAGGATGGTGAGCAGTTATACGCCAATAATTTCCCAGGGTGCTCAGCATGAATCGCCTCAGCAAATTGGCGAGCTTCTTCAAGACTCGGTTCTGATGTTTCACACCACACAAGATCTGCATAAGGAGCATAAGCCAATCCTCTTGCAATCGCCTGATCCAGACCTGCTCTTGTACGGAAGAACCCTTCAGGAGTGCGTTCCCCTGTAATGAACTGCGCATCGTACGGGTCCACATCGCTCGTGATTAAATCTGCGGCATTGGCGTCTGTACGGGCTACGATTAATGTTGGCACACCCATCACATCCGCTGCCAGACGTGCTGAAATTAAATTCTTCACGGAGGTTTGTGTCGGCAGTAATACCTTACCTCCCAAGTGTCCGCACTTCTTCTCAGAAGAAAGCTGATCTTCAAAGTGGACCGCTGAAGCCCCTGCTTCGATCATACCCTTCATGAGTTCGAATACATTAAGCTGCCCGCCGAAGCCAGCTTCTGCATCGGCTACAATCGGAACAAACCAATCGATCGATTCATCACCTTCTACATAATGAACCTGGTCTGCACGCTGTAGGGCTTGATTGATTCTTTTCACGACGGATGGTACTGAGTTCGCAGGATACAAGCTTTGATCGGGATACATCTGCCCGGCAAGGTTAGCATCCGCTGCCACCTGCCACCCGCTTAAGTAGATCGCTTTCAGCCCCGCTCTGACTTGTTGGACAGCCTGGTTTCCAGTCAAGGCACCAAGGGCATTGATATAGTCTTCTTCGTGAAGCAGATTCCATAATTTTTCAGATCCGTGTCGGGCAAGAGTATGCTCAATATCAATTGATCCTCTTAAACGAATAACATCCTCAGCTGAATAAGGTCGGGATACCCCCTTCCATCTTTGATCCATTTCCCAATTCTCCTGCAGTGCTTTTACGCGTTCGTTATTTGCTTTTACCATTGAATATCTCTCCCTTTTGTTTGTTTTTTGGTTTGATTCTAAGCATTAAGCGAAGTTCTTTGATGAAGTTAGTTATATTTGACCGGTATGCAATCGTTTGTGAGGTCCGTCCCTCTATTCATTGCAGCGGTAATTCATTAAAGTATTTAGGCTTGTGTATTCAACCTTTTTGCTTTGTTGATGCTTTTTGCAGGTCCGTCCCTTTAAAGGATCCGGTAGCCCGGGATGGTGAGGAAGTCTGTGAATTGTTCGTTCTGGATGAGTTGGTCGAATAGTTGGACGGCTTCTGAGAACCGGCGCTCTTTGTATAGTTGTTCTCCCATTTGGCTTTTGAGTTTGGTTAGTTCTTCTTGCTTTAGTTGTTCATAGAGATCGATAGTGATGTTTCGGCCGTCGTCAAGAACTCCTTTTGGATGACGGATCCATTGCCATAGCTGAGCCCGGGAAATTTCAGCCGTTGCCACGTCCTCCATTAGGTTGTGGATCGGTGCTGCTCCTTGCCCGCTCAGCCAGGAAGATATATATTGAATTCCGACGCTTATATTTAAGCGGACACCTTCTTCTGTTATCGTCCCTTGAGGAACTTCGAGAAGCTCCTGCTCCGACACTTCGAGATCATCCAATGTTTTTTCTGCAATTTGATTATCATGTTTCATTTCATGATTAAAAACTTCCATTGCAACCGGTACGAGACCAGGATGAGCTACCCAGGTGCCATCATGACCATCCTGCGCTTCTCTTTCTTTATCAGCTCTCACCTTGTTAAACGCTTCTTCGTTTTTAACAGGATCGTTTTTAACAGGAATCTGCGCCGCCATCCCTCCGATTGCAGGAGCACCCCTTCTGTGACAGGTCTTAATCGTGAGCAAAGAATACGACCTCATAAAAGGTGCTGTCATTGTGACCGTAGAACGGTCCGGTAGGATAACATCCTCTTGCTTCCGAAGTTTTTTAATATAGCTGAAAATATAATCCCACCTTCCGCAGTTCAACCCTGCTGAATGCTCCTTTAATTCAAAAAGAATCTCATCCATTTCAAATGCCGCCGTGATAGTTTCAATCAGGACCGTCGCTTTGATCGTCCCTTGAGGTATCCCGATAAATTCCTGGGCAAATAAAAACACATCATTCCAGAAGCGCGCTTCCAGGTGACTTTCTAATTTAGGTAAGTAAAAATAAGGGCCTTTATTCGTTGAGGTTAAATGAGTTGCATTATGAAAAAAGAATAATCCAAAATCAACAAGGCTTGCTGATATTGATTTCCCATCCAGTTCTATATGTTTCTCTTCCAGATGTAACCCTCTAGGCCGAACAATTAATACGGCATGTTCTTCTTTTAATTCATAACGCTTCCCATTTGGATTCGTGAAGTCTATTGTTTGGTGTACTGCATCTCTCAGGTTGATTTGTCCTTCTATAAGGTTCGTCCATGTAGGTGAAGTGGCATCTTCAAAACATGCCATGAAACATTTTGCGCCAGAGTTCAATGCGTTGATGACCATTTTCCGGTCAACAGGTCCAGTGATCTCTACCCTTCTATCTTGTAAGGCTTGAGGAATCGGACTCACTTTCCATTCACTTTGTCGAATCGATTCTGTTTCAGGTAAGAAGCGAGGAAGCTCTCCTCCATTGATCCGTTCCTGCTGTTTCTCTCTGTTGTGTAACAGTTCTTTTCGTTTTTCTCCGAATCGGCGCTCCAGTTGTTCTAAAAACTGCAATGCTTTCTGGGATAAAATCTCATCAAATCCTGTCTGAAGCTCCCCAGTTACCTTGATACCAACCATTTTAGTAGACATTGAACACCATCACTCCTTAGCAGTATTAAACAAATTCTTATTGTTATAATACAGATTTTTTATCATGTTTGTATTATATAACAGAGTATTTTATATTGGAACAACTTTCTGGTAATTTTCTTTCGACAAATTTCGCAACACTATCAAGGAGGACCTGTGTATTACAATTTTCACTCTAACGAAAAAAAAGAAATATTAAGCACAACAAAAAAGAGGTCCGTCCCTCAGCCACCTTTAAGTGACGAGGGACGGACCTCTCTTATCGATACTTTATTTATTTAACGATGTCTTTGGCAACAGCTTCGTCGAATTCAGCTTGGATCTCAGCACTTGGTTGTGGTCCAACCTTACTGAAGATCACGATTGCCAGCATAGCAAGGAAGAATCCTGGAACAATTTCATACAGTTCGAATGGAATAACTCCAGCTGCAGTCAGCTGTTTCCAAACGACGACTGTTACAGCACCAGTGATCATACCAGCTAATGCACCGTTTCGTGTCATACCTTTCCAGTAAAGTGACAACAGGACGATTGGTCCGAACGCGGCACCAAATCCACCCCAAGCGTAACTTACCAGATCTAGAATCTTCGTACCTCCGCCATTGGCAGGGTTACCTTGAATTGCAAGCATGATCGCGATGAATGCGATTAGAAGCACTCCGATACGACCTACCCATACAAGTTCGTTGTCAGAAGCATTCTTACGGATGATCGCTTTATAGAAATCCTCCGCTAATGCACTGGATGAAACGAGTAATTGGGAATCGATTGTACTCATGATAGCAGATAGAATCGCCGCTAACAGAATACCGGATACCCATGGGTTAAATAAGACATCTGTAAAGAAGATAAATACTTTCTCAGAATTATCGACATCACCTGTGATCAACGGCATATCAGCGAAATATGCGATACCGGAGAAACCAACCAGTACTGCACCAATCATTGATAATGTCATCCAACTCATACCAATCCAGCGTGCCTTTGGTACATCTTTGGTGGATTTAAGTGCCATAAAGCGGGTGATGATATGCGGCTGACCGAAGTAACCAAGTCCCCACGCAAGGAGTGAAATGACTCCCATAACCGTCATCGTGTTCATTGTATCAAGATTTGCCGCGTCAACAGAACGAACAGCATCAACTGTAGCATTCCATCCACCCAGCTCTGTAATAGCAACGATTGGTGTGATGATTAGCGCAAGGAACATTAGAATACCTTGTACGAAGTCAGTCCAACTTACTGCTAAGAATCCTCCAAGGAATGTGTAAGAAATGATTACAGTGGCACCAATCCAAAGTGATTGATTGTAAGACATTCCGAACGTTTCCTGGAATAATAACGCTCCGCCTACAAGACCTGAAGATGTGTAGAAGGTAAAGAATACCAAGATAATAACTGCTGAAATGACACGAAGGAGACGTGAACCATCTCTAAAACGATTTTCAAAGAAATCCGGAACCGTAATAGAATCGTTTGCAACCTCCGTATAAGCGCGTAGTCTTGAAGCTACGAATCTCCAGTTTAAATAAGCACCAATTACTAACCCAATACTTAACCAGATCGAACCTAAACCAATTGCATAAGCAAGGCCAGGCAGTCCCAGTAGTAACCATGAACTCATATCTGAAGCACCAGCACTTAATGCTGCTACCCCCGGTCCTAAACTACGTCCTCCAAGAACGTAATCCGATAAATTGCTTGTTAATTTGTAAGAAATAATACCGATTGCGAGCATTCCAACTAAATATACGATAAAGGTGACTAAAGTAGCTATATCCATTGTGTAGTTAGCATTCTCCTTTCAATAAATTTGTATTGCTTTTCGTTAGGTGCTTAATCTAACTTTCGAACCATGCTAAAAGACATCTCAAATTGTAAATCCAACAGTTCTTTACCCCATGCATACGGGTTGTAAACTTATTCACTCAATAATGTTTGAAAAAGTTTATTCTGCGAAGCGTCGTTCCGTAACAAGTTCACAACGTTATTAATACTAACATACATTCACAACATTAACAGACGCAATTTTCTGAATACATTTACCTATGTGAATAATTATTCACATAAATTGCATATACTTTTATGAAAGCGCTTTTTTAGCTATATCTATTCATAAAAATTTATAAAATTAAGTTACTTTTTGTTCACATATTTGTTTCATTTACTGGTTTTCACTAACGTTAGCATTATTATTTTACAACAAATGATACATTCATATACATGAAGAGAACGGTGGGAATAGAAAATTTCCTGGATGGCTTCTTGAAACTGGTTAATTGTCGTTGATGCTGATTATCTTATTTCGCTGTAAAACCATACAAAAAAGCTGAGATTCCCCAAGCTTTTTACCATTTACATTTTGTTCTCTAATTCCTTCACTCTCTTTTCTAATTTCTTGTTTTGTTCAAGAAGGATCATGACGATTGCGAAAGCCCCTCCGGCTATAACAAGTGCGATGATTTCCATCATACTTTACCCCTTTTCTTGTATTTATTTTTAAGCTACATATGGATTACGGATATCCGTGACGTTTGGTTTCGTTTTTTGGAAATATCGTGAATTAACTGACGATGGGAGGGACAGGTTTATCAACCTTTGTTGCGATTTATCAATAGTTATTCATTTTTATCAACCTTTAAAACATTTTATCAACCTGATTTTCATTTTATCGACCGAACTTTCCAGATATCGACCGTTCTACAGAATTCGACTATTTTCCAGGACACCCCTACTGTCCCATCCCTCAACAAAAAAGGACTAACCTATGAGATTAGTCCTTTTCCTCTTCTATTCATAAATGTGCAAATACGTTTCTTTACTGCCGGGCTTCTTCACGATCAGAGCTTCCGGTCCATAGGACGATGACACGAGGAGTTCCACATCCCAGGTGTCTGGCGTCTGCTTGCTGATCATGCCGGAAAGATGCTGTGCAAATCCGATGGTTTCAGCTTTTCCTTGGAAGGACAGGGCTACCTCGAATTTCATATTGGACAGCTTTTGGTTTTGGTAAAGTGCTTGTCCCGTCAGACCCGTGTAAACAGGAAAGTATTTTTCGATATCCGTTTTCAGCTCGTTAAATACTTTGTAATCGTTTGGATGACTCTCCTGTGCTTCCGGAGAAGGGAATAAGTAGAAATCTTCATTGATCCCCTCCCAGTTTTGGATGCTGCTTTCGTTCGCTTCAACGGTTGTGTAGGCGAAGAAATGGCCAGGGACGACCTGTTCTTTTGGAGCCTGTTTATAAAGCGAGATCATGATCGGAACGTTTTGAAGTTCTTTTTTCTGACGAAGACGTTTGAGGACTTCGTCGGCAATTCTCGCTCCTTGTTCCTTTAAGACTTCATTGCTAATGTTTTTGACAGTTCTTGTGCCAGATGAGAGATTGGTTTCATACAGAACAGAATTCAACGACAGCGCGATTGCTACTCCACCCAGATGGACCTTGTTGTCTTCTTTTTTCATTAAGTAATTATGTTCTATCACATGGGCTAAGTAGATCGGTGCGTTCTCACCCTTTGTCTGGACAGGGTTAAGCCCCACATTCTCAGATTCTTGAAGTCCTTTTTCTTCCAGCTGTTCGCTTGTATATTTTCGTTGAAGCCAGCTATCAACTGTTTTCTTCGTGAGGAATTGGCCCTCTTTGAAGAAGTATTCATCCGTTGAGAAGCGATTTTGGGCTACCCTTAGCAAGCCTGTTTCGATTTCATTGATATCATATCTTGATCCTAAATCATTGACGACGACTCCACGGGTTTTACTCGTTTCATACGGAAGCATCGTCTTGTAGTATTCCTTGGATATCTGGAAGCTTGGAATGATCGCTTTTTTTGCTTCGCTATCTTGATTTTCCTGAACGACCTGATCCTGTTTTTCAAATGTCGGAGCACAGCCCCCTAGTAACAATAGTGCGGAGAGAGCGACCGAAATACCTTTTTTCATTACTCGTTACACCTCTTATCGGTTAAGTTCTTCCATCAGCTTGTCCTCATCCCATACTTCGATGTTCAACTCATTCGCTTTCGTAAGTTTTGATCCTGCTTCTTCCCCTGCGATGACTAGATCGGTTTTCTTACTCACACTGCCAGTGACTTTTCCACCGAGCAATTCGATCTTTTCTTTTGCTTCATTTCTACTTAATCGCTCAATTTTTCCGGTTAGTACAATGGTTTTCCCTGCAAAATAAGAGTCGACTTCACTTGCGGCTACCGGCTTCGGCCCTTTGTATTCAAGATTTACACCTGCATCCTTCAGTTCCTGGATCAGCTCTTTTACTTCATCATTTTCAAAATAGGCCACAATGGCATCAGCCATTTTGTCGCCGATTTCGTTTACATTGGTCAGCTCTTCTTTGCCCAAGTTCATTAGCTTGTCCATTGATCCGAACTCTTGAGCCAATGTTTTCGCCGCTTTTGCTCCAACATGACGGATTCCAAGTCCAAAAAGCAACTTTTCCAGGGAATTGGCTTTTGAGGCTTGAATGGCATCCAAAAGGTTATCCGCGGATTTTTCACCCATGCGCTCCAGTTGAAGTAGCTGGTCACGTTCTAAACGGTATAAGTCTCCCACATCTTCAATCAATTTCTCCCTGAACAACTGACTGATCACCTTTTCCCCCAGACCATCGATGTTCATGGCATTACGGGACACAAAGTGAATCAGACCTTCCCGGATCTGTGCTGGACATTTAGGGTTGATACAGCGAAGGGCGACTTCCCCTTCAAGTCTGACCAGCTCACTTTCGCATTCAGGACAATGGGTAGGCATATGAAATTCCTGTTCGTCACCCGTCCTCTTGTCTTCTAATACGTTGACCACTTCAGGGATGATATCACCGGCTTTTTTAATGACGACATGATCGCCGATTTTAATATCTTTTTCTCTAATAAGATCTTCATTATGAAGGGACGCGCGTTGAACCGTTGTACCAGCGACACGTACAGGCGCAAGTATCGCCGTCGGTGTCACCACGCCGGTACGGCCAACACTCAGTTCAATTTCTTTTAAAACGGTTACCACTTCTTCAGCAGGGAACTTGAATGCAATCGCCCAGCGTGGACTTTTCGCTGTTGTTCCAAGCTGTTCCTGCTGCTCCAGTGAATTGACTTTAATCACGATCCCGTCAATGTCATACGACAGATTCGGACGTTGATCGGTCCATTTACCGACATAATCAATGACTTCTTCAATTGTCGCACATTGCTTCCGTTCAGGATTCGTTTTAAATCCGAGACTTTCTAATTTATCTAACCCTTCACTGTGAGAGTCAATTCCTGTATCTCCAATATCCGCTAATGCATATAAGAAAAGATCGAGATTTCTGGATGCTGCAATTTTAGGGTCGAGCTGACGGAGTGAACCTGCAGCTGCATTGCGGGGGTTCGCAAAAGGCTCTTCCCCTTTTTCATCTTTGATTTTATTTAACGCTTCGAAGGAACCTTTAGGCATAAAGGCTTCTCCACGAACTTCAAAGGAAATCTTTTCAGAAATCTTCAAAGGAATGGAACGGATGGTCTTAAGGTTTGAGGTAATATCTTCTCCTATCGATCCGTCCCCCCTTGTCGCCCCTTGCGCAAAGACACCATCTTCATAACGAAGAGAAACAGCCAACCCATCAATTTTCAGCTCACATACATAGGAAAAGTCATCTCCAACGGCTTGACGGACACGACGATCAAAGTCCCGGAGATCCTCTTCATTGAAGGCATTCCCCAAGCTTAGCATTGGCGTCCGATGTTCCACTTTTTCAAAGGCATCCAATATCGCTCCACCAACACGCTGAGAAGGTGAATCGGCTGTTTTCAAATCAGGAAATTGATCTTCCAGTTCGATGAGTTCTCTCAGTAACTGATCATACTCTGAATCTGTAACAGATGGCTTATCAAGAACATGATATTCATAGTTATACTGATTTAACAATTCATGTAGTTCGTTTATACGGTTTTCGGCTGATTGTCGATCCATTTCCACAACCCTTTCTTGCTAAAGTGTTCAGAATGATTGAGTTTAAGCCGGGAGTGAACTTCCCTCCCGACTCTAGATTGTTACGCTTTTTCTATAGGTGCGAATTTGGCAAGAAGACGCTTGATTCCCATTGGACTCGGGAACGCAATATCGAGCTCAACGCTGTCTCCGGATCCTTTCACACTAACGACCGTCCCTGTACCCCATTTCTTATGCTGGGCTTTGTCCCCTACTTGCCATGCAACAGACTCACCACCGGTTGTCGTTTGGACCGGACGTGAAACGGGCTTACGAGGGGCAGGCCGCGTAGGTGCTTTCGCCGCTGATTTCCCGAAAGGTGTGAAGGCACTCTTCTTCTCTGCCATCACGTCATCCAACAGTTCAGCTGGAATCTCCTGAATGAACCGGGAGACAGGGTTCATCTTCGTCTGCCCGAAGAGTGTTCGCATTTGAGCATTTGTTAAATAAAGCTGTTCTTCTGCACGGGTGATCCCTACATAAGCCAGACGGCGTTCTTCTTCCATCTCGTCTTCTTCCATAAGGGAACGACTGTGTGGGAAAACCCCTTCCTCCATCCCCATCAGAAATACGATAGGGAACTCAAGACCTTTTGCAGCATGAAGGGTCATCAGAATGACCGAGTCTTTTGGCTGATCATCTTCATCAAGCTTATCGATATCCGCCACTAATGCCAGATCCGTTAAAAATGCGACCAGACTCTTGTCATCGTTGGACTGTTCGAAGCTTTTCGTTACAGACAAGAACTCGTCCAAGTTCTCCAAGCGGCTTTGAGACTCAATCGACTTTTCTGCTTTTAACATATCGATGTAACCGGATTTCTCCAGTATTTCTTCTACAAGTTCCGTTACAGACAGATATTCCTGCATGCCTGTATAACCTTTCACCATTTCCTTGAATTCAATGACGGCTTTCGTGATTTTCGGACTTAGGCCGATAAAATCCGCTTCTTCCAAGGCACTGAACATGGAAATATCGTGATCCTGTGCATAACGGGCAATTTTATCTACAGAGGTTGCTCCTACGCCCCGCTTTGGAACGTTAATGACACGCATAAGGCTGATGTCATCATCCGGGTTCGAGATGAGCCTCAGGTAAGCCAGAATGTCCTTGATCTCTTTACGGTCATAGAACTTGATTCCGCCGACGATGGAGTATTCAATATTTGATTTTAAAAGAACTTCCTCCATCACACGGGACTGGGCATTTGTTCGATAAAGAATGGCGAAATCGGAATACTTCCTCTTGCCGCTTTCCGTCATTTCTTTGATTTTACCTGTCACAAATTGAGCTTCGGTCTGCTCGGTATCCGCTCTGAAATACGAAATCTTTTCTCCGTCATGATTTTCCGTCCAAAGATTCTTCGGTTTACGATTCGAGTTCTTTTGAATCACTTCATTCGCCGCCTGCAGGATCCTCTTCGTTGAACGATAGTTTTGTTCAAGGAAAATAACGGTTGCTCTTGGATAATCCTTTTCAAAGGATAGGATATTGGCAATGTCCGCACCGCGCCAGCGATAAATCGATTGATCGGAATCCCCCACTACACACAAGTTCTGAAAGCGGGAAGCCAGCAATTTCACAAGCATATATTGAGCTCTGTTCGTATCCTGATACTCATCCACATGGATGTATTGGAACTTTCTTTGATAGAATTCCAGGACTTCCGGGACACGCTGAAACAGTTGAATCGTCGTCATGATCAAATCATCAAAATCCAACGCCTGATTCTTACGTAAACGCTTCTGATATTCTGTGTACACATCAGAGACAACTTGATCGTAATATCCCCCTACCTGTTTGGATAATTCTTCGGGAGTCGTCAGCTCATTCTTTGCAGAGCTGATGGATCCCAAAAGCGAACGGGGATCAAATTTTTTCGGATCAATATTCTTTTCTTTTAAAATCGCTTTGATCACCGACTGCTGATCGGTAGAATCAAGGATCGTAAAATTACGGTTCATCCCGATGCGATCAATATCACGACGCAGGATTCGCACACACATGCTGTGGAAGGTTGAGATCCAAATGTTATCAGAAGCACCGCCCAGTATGTTATGAATACGATCCTTCATCTCTCTCGCTGCCTTATTTGTAAAGGTAATCGCTAATATGTTATAGGGGTTGACCCCTTTTTCTACCATCAGATACGCAATTCGATGCGTCAATACTCTTGTCTTACCTGAGCCTGCCCCTGCCATGATCAGTAACGGCCCTTCTGTCGCCTTCACAGCTTCCGCCTGCTCAGGATTCATTCCATTCAACAATCGATCAGTCAAAAATTGCATACTCTCACACCACCATAACGAACGTACGTTCTATATTTGTATTTCCATTATAACCTACTTAGGGACGGACCTCCAGTTAATCCTTATCCCTTCACTGCTTTTACTGTTTTTAACGCTTCTTTCAAATTGTCATATACAGCATTTCCTACAACGACAACATCTGACACTGCAGCCATTTCCTTCGCCTGCTGGACGGTTTTAATGCCGCCACCATAGAATAAAGTTGTGTTTTCCAGTGAATCTCTGACCTCTTTCACGGTTTCAACATCCCCATATGTACCACTGTACTCCAGATAAAAGATTGGCAGGTTGAACATTCTTTCTGCCATCATGGCATATGCTGCCGCGTCTTCACTTGAAATATCTGTATCGGCCTCCGTAACCTGTGCCGCCTTACAGTCTTTGTTCAATATACAATATCCTTCTACAAGGATTTCATCCCAATTCATGATTTCCCCATATTCCTTCACAGCCTGGTGATGCAATCCTGTCACCCAATTCATGTTCGAGCTGTTCATCACCATCGGAATGAAATATAAATCGAAGCCCGGAGTAATCGACTCCAAATTAGATACCTCCAGAATACAAGGAACAGTATATCGTCTCACTCGTGCCATCAAATCAAGAACCTTTTCAAGGGTTACACCGTCCGTTCCCCCTACAATAATGGCGTCTGTCCCTGATTCGCATACAGCTTCTAAATCTCCATCATCGATTGTCTTATTCGGATCTAGTTTAAATACATGGCTCCACTTTTCGACATCATACATGCTTTGTTCCTCCATTCATACATCCATCTAACGTATTATATCATTTGTGGGAAGGAGCCGCATCACCTCGTCTATTGTTAAACTTTGTATGAGTCGAGGGGGAGAGACCGATGAAATCCCCACACATAAATAAAGACCGCTCATCATGACGACAGCGGTCCCTCCTATTATTTCTCTTCCTGATGCACACGGTCCAATACCAGCTCGTAGGCATCATTTCCGTAGTTTAAGCAACGCTTCACACGGGAAATGGTTGCGGTGCTTGCACCTGTTTCGGTTTCAATCTTATGATATGTTTTCCCATCCTGCAGCATACGAGCTACTTCAAGGCGCTGAGCAAGAGATTGAATTTCATTGATTGTGCAAAGGTCATCGAAGAAACGATAACACTCTTCAAGATCTTGTAGAGATAGAACAGCATTGAATAACTGATCCAACTCCTTGCCTCTTAGTTTATTTATTTGCATTAAAAAGACTCCTTTTTCCATCTATTCTTGAAATGATACCGACCCCGCCAAGCCTTCAGAACTTGGAATGACATTGATCCACGTAGATCCTTTTCGCAAACTGACAGGTTTATTATCTTCAAAAGGTAGAATTCTGCCATCTACGTTCTTCCACTGAACTTCCCGGAGTTTTCCTTCTTGAATCAAGTACGCATTCCCGCCGGATTCAAAATCAATGTTTCGTCTGCCTGCATCGTCGACTATTTTATGAGACGCTTCCACTATAAAGAGATTTTCTACTAAAACAGGGTCCTTGGAATCGTGATCAACGGTCTGTTCACCATTTGAGTAACGCTCATATTTGCCCTCTTCTTCGTTGAAATCATACACTACGTTAAACAGCGGATTATTATTATATGAAATCATGACCGATTGGGATGCCTCTCCGCTTACCGGCCCTTTATCACTAAAGTTTAATGCTTCCGGCGGACGTCCCATATCAAAGCCGTTCTGCTCCGCTCCCTCTTTGATATGCTCAAAGGAGATATAGGAATTATGAGGAGCCTTACGGAAGCTTGCACGCTTGAACAGCGTTCCATCATATTTCATGCCGTTTAAATTGTCAATGAAACCGCTGGTCAGCATTTCCTGTGCTTCCGGACTATATCCATGTGCAACATATAGACTATCATATCCTTTGGCAAGCTCAACATAGTAATCTCTGGCACTTCGTACAGGACCGATTTCTTTTGGCTTTTGGCTATGATATATGGCCAGGAATCGAGTGACATCCCCTTCTGCCAGGACTTCATACACAATGTCTGCTTTTGAAAGGCCTGATTGGGGACGCGCCTTGGGGTGATTATTCACCATGACAGCAACCGCTCGCGTCGTGGATTCTTTCTCTTGTACATCACCTGTTAACGGTGATTGGGTTTTCTCTTCCGTTTCTACCCCTGTCTCAACCGGAGTTGCAGCTTCTTTATCAGATTCTTTCTTTATCTCTTTATCTGAACTACATGCGACAAGTGTAAACGAGCTTAAAGCAATAATTAAAGCTCTTTTCAGCATGTTTTTTGACACCCCTATTTTATAGAAATCCTTTTCCCTATACTTTACTATTTTAACGCATTATCGTTGGAAAGAGTACCGTTTTCTTCATTACATCATAGATTCCCTTTTGTGTCATCCGTATATAAGGCAGATGGGTAGACTGAAGGAATAGCAGTGTATAAATGGGATCCGAGAAGCGATATCCTCTTTCTTTTAACAAACCTTTAAGTGTTTTTTCTTCTTCAATAAGGTCTGGCATCCCTTTATGAGAAAGCAGGCCGCTTAATGGAAGTGGTATTTCGTGAAGGACTTCACCCTTCTCCGTCAAAACAATTCCGCCACCGATTTCCTTCATTCGTTTAAAGGCAGCAATCATATCTGACTTGTTTTTACCAATTAAGATGATGTCCCCTGTATTCGAATACGAAGAAGCAAACCCCATGACTCCCGTTGAGAATCCTTTGATCATAGTGCTGATTCTCCATTCTCCCTTTCGATCCAGAAGCATGAGGAACGATTGATCATGAGCAAGATCGAGCTCCTCCGTGGATGGATTGATGGATATGGAATAAGGCTTGGTGATGACATCGTTCACCATTTCAATTCCAAAAGGCATGGAAAACTGAAGGTCATCATAGCCCACTTCCCAATTCAGGGATAATGGTTTAAATCCGTTTGCTTCCCAATTTATTTCTGTGGAATCTTCTATTTGTTCGCCATCTCTCTGTACCCACTCCCCTTTTGAGAGAACGGAATTCGGAGTTGGGTTATCAATTGCCGAAAGGAAGTTAATATTAGCCACTCTGCCAGTAGCGATCATCCCATGTAAATGAGTGATGTGATAGTAATTGGCGACGTTGTAGCTAGCCATATTATATGCTTCTATTGGGGGTATGCCCTTATCAATCGCCATTTTTATCATGAAATCCAATACACCTTGTTCATAAAAGCCCGGTGTCGATCCGTCCGTTGTAAACAGCAAGGAATCATATGAATCGATGCCCTTTTCTTTTAACCCGTCTAATAGGACGGGCAAATCCGGTCTGATGGAGGAGTGGCGCAATGTGACGGTCAGCCCTTGAATAAGCCGCTTATAGACATCTTCACCCGTCATGGCCTCATGATCACCATCAATTCCCAATAAACGAAGCTTGGCAATGGTTTTGTCAGATGCTCCCGGCAGATGTCCTTCAACGATCTTGCCCATTCTTTTCGCTTCCTGCATCCAGTGGAGAATCAGATCATCTCCCTGGAGCAGTCTCGGCCAGGCGGTCAGTTCTCCTCCCTGAAGCACGGAGTCATGTTCCAGCCATGATTTCACTTCACCATTTGAAAAGGTTACCTCTTCATTCTCCATCTCCGTTTGAGAATCGAATCTTGTCCACCAATACATCGTGACGGGCATTTTATTAAACTCCCCCAATAAAGAAAACGCTTTCTTTTTTTCCAATTGCAAAAACATCATCAGGTTATCATTTACGAATGTCGTTGTACCGGTTTGGGATGCATACTTGGAAAAAGATTGGGGATTATAAAGCTGAAACGGATGTACATGCGGTTCGATATATCCGGGAACGAGGTACTGTGAGTCACAGTCCACTATTTCGCATTTTTCAAGGTTTTCCGGGAGCTGATCGCCTGTATAAACAATTCGATCAAGGTAAACCCAAATGTGTCCCTGCACCCATTTCTTTAGAGTCGAGTGAAGGTACGTTGCATTCTTTAAAAGAATGCTCGGAGATATTTCTCCGTTCAGTACTTGTACATGTTCTCGTAGTTGTTTGTTCTTCCATCTGTAGCGCTGTTCCAATGTGAACACTCCTCTAGTGGAATGGTATTAGTTTAAGTTTCATTTTATGTTAACATATTTTACTATTTAACGCATTAACGGTTTACAACAATTATGTGAATTTTCTATTAAGGAGGAGTTTACAAATGAAAGTATCATCAAACATCGGGATTATCAATGCCCTTATCCGCATCACCGTTGGTTTCACAATTCTCGCTTGGAGCACATCAAAGCTTGCAAGACGTCCTTGGCGAGACTCTTATCTCGTGATGGCTGTTATCGGTGCCATGAAAGTAGGAGAAGGAATTCTTCGCTACTGCCCTGTTACAGCCCTTTTTGAAAAAGGCTCAGATGGAAATGGTGGAAGCGGTGGATTTGCTGGCTTCAAAGCGAAGGATATGATGAACTTTAAAGACATGCTGAAATCCGACAAATCAACAGATCACAAAGATCACCACCCAACAAACGAACACAAACAAGACCCCCTGGACAACACAAACAAAGAAACCAACTTCAACCCCGAAGAACTCACCAACAAAGAAGTCCAGGCTGCATTAAATGGGGATAATAAGGAAGGGACGGACCTTCTTTCTTAGGATTTATTGGGAATATAAGGGGAAGACATTCCCTCCCTTTCATCTATTTAAAGGCGTTTTTACCTGTTTGAATTCCGCTAATAGCAAGAGTGCCAAGGTCCGTCCCTCAAATGGGGTGAGACCTGGCACTCATGATAAATATTTTTATTAATAAAGGAGTTGCTCATTTATGTTTTGGGAATATTTAACGGATATGTCGTATGTGTTGTTTTCCCTGATTGGCGGCATTATTGCCATTGCTTTTGTTTATGTTCGCAGAACTAGGAAGAGACGTGTTCGATAGCTTTCTTCCCGATATCTCTTCTGTAGAACAAACCATTCCAATCCACCTTGTCTAATTCTTTATACACTTTAGCCTGCGCTTTTTCCACAGAAGCTGCAGAAGAAGCTACAAGTAACACTCTCCCACCATTTGAAACAAGGGCAGCTTCATCATTCTGCTCGGTTCCAGCATGGTATACGAGGGTTTCTTCACCCATTGACTCTTCAAGGTTCGGAAGGGCTATTCCTTTTGCATAATCACCTGGATAGCCATCAGCCGCTAATACAACTCCAATAACAGCATCTTGTGACCATTCTAATTGCACAGGCTTCCCTTCAATCATGTCTTTCACAACAAGACCAAAGTCAGAAGATAAACGCGGCAGTACGACCTGGGTTTCCGGATCGCCAAATCGCGCATTGAATTCGATGACCTTTGGACCTTCACTTGTGAGCATCAGGCCTGCGTAAAGAATGCCGGTAAACGAGCGATTCTCCTTTACCATCGCCTTAGCCGTCGGATAAAGAACAGTTGAAATCGATTCTTGCACGACATCGTCCGAAATATGAGGTACCGGAGAATACGCCCCCATTCCGCCTGTATTTGGTCCCTGATCTCCATCGAAAGCACGCTTATGGTCCTGTGCAATCACCATCGGATAAACGGATTCACCATGTACGAAGGCCATCAAAGAAAACTCTTCCCCAAACAGACACTCTTCCACTACCACTTTAGAAGAAGCTTCACCAAATTTTTCATCAAGAAGCATTTCTTCCAATGCACTGATTGCTTCTTCTTCTGTTTCAGCAACCACAACGCCCTTGCCTGCTGCCAATCCATCCGCCTTCACGACAATCGGAGCGCCAACTTCTTTTACATATTCGATTGCTTTCTCAACTCTTGTGAACACTTCATATTTAGCCGTTGGAATATTATACTTTTTCATTAATTCCTTAGAAAACGATTTGCTTCCTTCTATGATGGCCGCTTCTTTGGTCGGTCCAAATATGTGCAGGCCCTCATTCTGGAAGCGATTTACGATACCATCCAATAATGGGTTTTCAGGACCTACAAAGGTATAAGCGATATGCTCTTTTTTGGCAAAAGCAATGAGATCATTTACATCGGATTCACTGTATGGAAGATTCGTCGCAACGCTTGCAATACCTGCATTTCCGGGTGCACAGAACACCTCTGTCACACTTTCACTTTCCGCTAACTTCTTACATATCGCATGCTCGCGACCACCGCGACCGATAACAAGTACTTTCATCTTGAAAAGCCCCCTTTTTAAGAAAACCTCTCCTACCTGAGTTGAAGATGAGGAGAGGTTGTATGTGGAATGGATCTATGGTTAGGTGAGGTTAGTGAATATGGTAATGGGTATAAGCTTGGCTGTGGTCCGTCCCTCAACCCAAACTCTGACTAATCACCCAGTTCCCGACAAGTCGTCCCCCCACAAGATTCATACGGTAATTTTCAAAAAATACCTTATAAGATTGGAGGTCCGTCCCTCAAATTAATGTTTGAAGTGGCGGATTCCGGTGAAGACCATGGTTATGCCGTGTTGGTCGGCTTTTTTGATGGAGTCTTCGTCCCGGATGGAGCCTCCTGGCTGTATGATGGCTGTTACGCCTGCTTTGGCTGCTGCTTCTACGGTGTCGTCCATTGGGAAGAATGCGTCAGATGCCATCGCTGCCCCTTTTGCTTTTTCACCTGCTTGCTCGAGGGCTATGTTTGCAGCTCCTACGCGGTTCATTTGTCCTGCCCCTACTCCCACCGTCATATGAGCATCCGTTACAACGATTGCGTTGGATTTCACGTGCTTCACAACTTTCCAACCTAATTTCATGCTTGCCCACTCTTCTTCCGTTGGCTGACGTTTTGTTACCACTCTCAGATCCGCATCATCGAGGGTGAATGTGTCATCCGCCTGAACAAGCAATCCACCTTCAACCGTGGTTATCTTTCGCTCAATTTTGTTTGTGGATTCAAAAGGAACCGTCAATAAACGGATATTCTTCTTGCTTGAAAGAATCTCAAATGCTTCGTCGCTAAAAGCAGGAGCAATGACGATCTCCAAGAAAATTTCATGAAGCTGCTTGGCTGTTTCTTCATCCACGATGCGGTTCAGAGCGACAATCCCTCCAAAAATGGATGTAGAATCTGCTTCATATGCTTTCGAGAAGGCTTCATTGATTGTCGAGCCGACGCCGACTCCACACGGATTCATATGCTTAACTGCAACAGCGGCCGGTTCCGTAAACTCTTTCACAATTTGAAGTGCAGCATTCGCATCATTAATATTATTATAGGAAAGCTCTTTTCCATGAAGCTGTCTTGTCATGGCTACAGAGAATTCAGAGCCAAGTGGCGCACGGTAGAAAGAAGCCTGCTGATGAGGGTTCTCCCCATAACGCAGTGTTTGTTTTAACTCGTAGGTTCTTGTAAAACGCTCAGGATTTTCTTCCCCTGAAATGTCTGTCATATATTCAGCAATGAACGCATCGTAAGCAGCTGTATGACGGAACACTTTAGCCGCCAGCTTACGGCGTTTTTCTAATGATAATTCCCCTTGAACCTTCAACTCCGAAATGACTTCATCATAGTCAAGCGCATCGACTACCACCGTTACATATTGATGATTTTTTGCTGCCGCTCTCAGCATCGTTGGACCGCCGATATCGATATTCTCGATTGCTTCCTCTACACCGACATTTGGCTTAGCGATAGTTTGTTGAAATGGATAAAGGTTGACACATACCAGGTCGATTCCTTCGATTCCTTGTTCCTGAAGCTGCTGGCGATGACTTTCTTCACCGCGTTTTGCGAGGAGTCCACCGTGGATATTGGGGTGAAGTGTTTTAACGCGTCCCTCTAGTATTTCCGGGAAACCTGTTACTTCTTCTACACCCATAACGTCAACGTCACTTTCCAGAAGAAGCTTCTTTGTTCCACCTGTCGAAATGATCTCGTACCCAAGTGACTTTAATTCTTTAGCAAATTCGATTACTCCACTTTTATCTGAAACACTGATTAATGCTCTCTTTTTCAATGTATGATCCTCCTCTGCCTGCTGTAATGCTGATTTTATTTCATTATTTGATTGAATTTGAAATGGATTTGAGGTTTTTCATAATATTTATGGGTGGAAAGGCAGAGTGTGGTTTATGAAACGGTGTAAGTGGGCTATTTTGTTTATCCATTGCACCCCGTTCAGGTGAGTGTTATGCCACTTTCAGCTTTTGCTGTGCAAAAATGTGAATACCGAACCCAGCCTTTATCGTATGCCCACGCTCCACTGCTCCACCCAGTACTTTAAATGAATCCAAACCCAAGGTCCGTCCCTCGCTACTTTACCATACTACCACGATAAAGCATTCCCTTTCCACTCTACACCTTTAGTAGCCTGTGGTAAGGAAGAGGTGGTTGAGGGTGGTTGGATACAGGTGGTGTTCGACGTGCTGGATTTTGTCCTGAAGTGATTGTTTGGTTTCACCAGTGGTGACCCGGACGATTTCCTGTGCGATTATTTCGCCTGTATCCATTCCGGCGTCTACATAGTGAATCGTGACGCCGGTGATCTTCACTCCGCCATCGATGGCTTGCCCTATGGCATCCTTCCCTGGAAAGGATGGGAGAAGAGAAGGGTGAATATTCACGATCCGTCCTCCGAAGCTTTCCAGTAAGGTAGGACCAATCAATCTCATATACCCTGCTAATACAATAAAATCAACACCCAAATGAGCCAGCTCATTTAGGATTTCCTGTTCAAATGCCTGCTTGTTTTCGTAATCTTTTGGACGAAAGACGAATGTCGCAATCCCTGCTGATTGGGCGCGGTGAATCACGAACGCTCCCGGCTGGTCACATACAAGAAGTTTAATATTCGCTTTCAGTGTTCCACCTTGAACAGCATCTACCAATGCTTGAAAATTACTTCCGCTTCCTGATGCAAAAATGGCAATCTGTCTCATGACTCGCCCCCGTTATTGACTTGCTCACCCTTCATTTCAACGAACGAAACGTACTCCATTTCCAGTGGTCACACGTCCGATGATAAAGGCTTCTTCTCCCTGTTCGTTGAAAAATTGAAGAATGTCTTCTGCTTCCTTTTCTTCAACCGCTAACACAAATCCAATTCCCATGTTGAAAATGTTGTACATTTCGCTGCGGGGAATTTCTCCATAGTGCTCAAGGGCCGTGAAAATGCTTGGAATATCCCAGCTGCCTTCTGTAATGTCCGCTTGCAAATGATCCGGCAGCATACGGGGGATATTTTCAATGAAGCCACCGCCTGTAATATGGGACATACCCTTGATGGAGAATTGTTTCAGTGCCGCTAATACTGGTTTCACGTAAATCTTGGTTGGTGTAAGTAATGCTTCTTTTAGTGTGGTCCCGACTTCCGGTAATGATTCTTCCAAAGAGAACGACTGATCTTCGAAGAATACTTTTCGTACTAAAGAGTACCCATTACTGTGTATACCACTGGAACCCAGTCCGACTAACACATTTCCTTCAGAAATTTTTTCGCCTGTGATGATCTCTTTTTTTTCACAAGCCCCTACTGCAAAGCCGGCGATATCATATTCTTCCTCGGAATACATACCCGGCATTTCAGCGGTTTCGCCTCCGATCAAAGCGCAGCCCGCCATTTCACATCCGTCCGCAATACCTTTTACAATACCTTCTATCTTCTCTGGAAGTGCTTTTCCAGTCGCTATATAATCTAAGAAATACAGTGGTTCCGCTCCTTGAACGACAATGTCATTCACACACATGGCCACACAATCGATCCCGATCGTATCGTGCTTATCTGCCATGAACGCAAGTTTCAGCTTCGTTCCGACTCCGTCTGTACCTGATACAAGAACAGGCTCTTTTAAATTCAAAGAAGATAAATCAAACATTCCGCCAAAACTGCCTAATTGACCAAGGACCCCTTCTCGAGCGGTTCTTTTCACATGCTTTTTGATGCGGTCGACTGACTCGTATCCCGCTTCAATATCTACTCCTGCTTGACGATACGCATTTGCCATCATGATTCCCCCTATTTCACTAACTCTTTTTCATGTGGATGAAGTGTATCCGGGTAGATTTCGGTTGGATACTTCCCTGTAAAGCAAGCCAAGCATTGACCGCGATTCTCTGACGAATCATTTCGATCGATCGCTTTTAACACCCCATCTGTACTCAAGAAGGTCAGCGAGTCGGCTCCGATGATCTGACGCATTTCCTCCACTGAATTGGAAGAAGCGATCAGCTCTTCATGAGTCGATGTATCAATGCCGTAGAAGCAAGGATTCTTGATGGGCGGCGAACTGATGCACACATGCACTTCCTTGGCCCCGGCTTCTTTCAACATGCTGACGATTCGTCTGCTTGTTGTTCCGCGAACGATCGAATCGTCTACCATTACCACGCGTTTCCCTTCTACCACTCCTCTGACAGGTGAAAGCTTCATCTTCACACCCTGCTCACGAAGAGATTGAGATGGCTGAATAAACGTGCGTCCTACATAACGGTTCTTAATAAGACCCAATTCGTACGGAATTCCTGATGCTTCTGCATAGCCGATCGCACTTGAAATACTGGAATCAGGTACACCCGTTACAACGTCCGCTTCAATCGGAGCTTCTTTCGCAAGTTCCATTCCCATTCTTTTTCTGGCGGAATGAACGTTGATTCCTTGAATGTTGCTGTCTGGTCTTGAGAAGTATACGTATTCCATCGTACACATCGCATTTCCACCTGAAAAACTAAACCGTTCTGAGGTCATTCCCTCATCATTGATGATCACAAGCTCCCCCGGCTCGATATCACGTAAAAATTCAGCTCCTACGATATCAAAGGCACATGTTTCAGACGCAACACAGTAAGCATCCCCAAGCTTACCAAGTGATAGTGGACGAAGACCGTGTGGATCAAGTGCCACCATCATCTCCGTTTCTGTCATGACTAGAAATGCATATGCCCCTTTTAACATGGTCAGCGCATTTTTAACGCGGTCTTTCAATTGAAAATAGCCGCTTCTTTTGATCAAATGGGCCAGCACTTCTGTATCAGAACTTGTTTGAAAAATACTCCCCTGCCCTTCAAGCTGGTGCTTTAAGGCGTTCGCATTGACGAGATTCCCGTTGTGAGCAAGAGCCAGTCCGCCATTCTGCGAGTTGAATAGGAGGGGCTGAACATTTTCGTAGCCTCCACCTCCCGCAGTAGCATAACGGACATGACCAATGGCTGCATTCCCTTCAAGCTTCTCGATGGTTCCTTCTTGAAACACTTCCGTTACGAGACCTTCCCCTTTTAAGCAACGTAACGTCTCACCATCCGAAACGACAATTCCAGTGCCTTCCTGCCCTCTATGTTGTAAACTATGAAGTCCGTAATACGTAATTTGTGCAGCATTGGGGTGTCCCCAAACACCAAATACTCCACACTCTTCGTTTAAACCCTTGATTTCAGCAGGCATGGGATCGCTCCTTTCCAAGCTGACTCTAATTCCTCAACGGATGCTTGTAAAATGACGTCTCCATTTTCTGATGACACATTGATTTCTCCATGATCTGCTACGTTTCCTACTACTTTCGCATCTGGAACAAGTTTCTCAAAATCGTCTTTGTTTTCAGGTTTGACTGAAACGATGAAACGGGATTGAGTTTCACTGAACAGATCTGCCACAATGTTTTCTCCAGAAACCTGAACATTTGCTCCCAATCCTTTTGTTCCAAACGTGGATTCTGCAAGAGCGACGGCGAAACCACCTTCAGCGATATCATGCGCCGATGCCACAAGACCTTTTTGGATCGCTTCTAAAAGCTGCATTTGACGGCGCAGCTCTGTTTTCAAGTCAATTTTCGGTGCCTTACCGAAGATTCTTCCTTCAGTCAGCTTTTGAAGCTCACTTCCGCCAAATTCTTCATGTGTTTCACCAATGACAAAGATATAATCTCCAGCTTCCTTAAAGCTTTGTGTAGTAATATGATCGACGTCTTCAATCAATCCAACCATTCCAACTACCGGAGTTGGATACACTGCTGTACCCATTGATTCGTTGTATAAGGAAACATTCCCACCGATGACTGGAGTGGACAGCTCACGACAAGCTTCACTCATCCCGTCCACAGACTTCTCGATCTGCCAGAAGATTTCCGGTTTCTCTGGATTTCCGAAGTTTAAACAGTCCGTAATCGCGAGTGGAATCGCTCCTGAACAAACGATATTACGTGCTGCTTCTGCTACTGCAATCTTTCCTCCGACCTCTGGATCCAAGTAAAGGTAACGGGAATTACAATCCGTTGTCATGGCAAGGGCCTTTCTTGTACCGCGTACCCGTACGACCGCTGCATCAGAACCCGGGCTTACAACCGTACTTGTTCTTACTTGATGATCATATTGATCGTATACCCATTCTTTACTAGCGATCGTCGGCTGCTGCAAGAGCGCCTTGAGAGTTTCTTTATTATCCTCTACTTTTGGAGCCCCGGTTTCCATTGCTTGAAACTCTTTATAGTAAGCTGCTTCTTGAGAAGGCTTGTTATAAACAGGAGCTTCCTCAGCAAGTGCATCAACCGGCACATCTGCCACGACTTCTCCTTTATGAAGAAGGCGAAGACGTTTATCATCCGTTACTTTTCCAATCGAAACTGCCTCTAAGTCATATTTTGAAAAAAGATCAACGATTTCTTGTTCACGGCCTTTTTCGACGACGATCAGCATACGCTCCTGTGATTCTGAGAGCATCATTTCATAAGCCGTCATTCCTCTTTCGCGCTGCGGGACAAGATCAAGGTTCATTTCGATACCGGATCCTGCTTTACTTGCCATTTCAGCCGATGAACTTGTAAGACCAGCCGCTCCCATATCTTGTATCCCAACAAGGGCATCGTTCTGAACGAGTTCCAAACACGCTTCAAGAAGTAATTTTTCCATGAATGGATCTCCCACTTGAACCGCTGGACGCTTCTCTTCTGATCCTTCATTTAATTCCTCGGATGCGAATGTAGCTCCGTGAATGCCATCACGCCCTGTTTTCGCCCCTACATACATGACAGTATTACCGACACCGTGGGCCTGACCTTTTTTAATATCTTTATGGTCGATCAAACCGACACACATAGCATTTACAAGGGGATTTCCTTCGTAAGAGGCATCGAATTGAACTTCCCCGCCGACCGTCGGGATTCCGATACAGTTCCCGTACCCGGCAATACCCGCTACGACTTCTTTAAATAGATACTGAACACGAGGAGAATCCAGCTCTCCAAAGCGTAAAGAGTTGAGGAGTGCGACAGGTCTTGCCCCCATCGAGAATACGTCTCGTATAATACCCCCGACACCCGTTGCCGCTCCTTGGAAAGGCTCGATGGCTGACGGATGATTATGACTCTCGATTTTGAACACCACTGCTTGATCATCGCCAATATCAACAATTCCAGCTCCTTCTCCAGGTCCTTGAAGAACCCGTTCACCTGTCGTTGGAAACTTCATCAATACAGGCTTAGAATTTTTATAGCTGCAATGCTCTGACCACATAACAGAGAAAAGACCGGTTTCTGTGTAGTTCGGTGTTCTTCCCAGGATGTTTTCCACCATTGAAAATTCTTCGTCTGTTAAACCCATCTCACGATAAAGCTGTTCTTCTTTCACTTTTGTTGAAGTTGGTTCAAGCATTAACGACATATTTTTCCCTCCAGTGTTTCACAATCGATTGAAATAATTTCTTCCCGTCTTCACTACCTAATAAAGTATCCATGGCCCGTTCCGGGTGAGGCATCATACCGAGGACATTTCCTGCCACATTTGTAATCCCCGCAATGTTCTCCACACTACCGTTTGGATTTTCATCACTATATGTGAAAACAATTTGGTTGTTTTCCTTAAGATTGCTCATCGTCTCTTCATCACAGAAGTAATTCCCTTCTCCATGAGCTATCGGAATTTGGATTACTTCATTCTTTACATAACCATTCGTAAACATCGTTTCATTGTTCTCGACGGTTAACGGAACGGTTTTACAAATGAACTTCAAACTATCATTTCTACGCATAGCTCCCGGAAGTAAACCTGTTTCTAGTAAAATCTGAAATCCATTACATACGCCTAAAACCGGTTTTCCTTGTTCTGCCGCTTTCACGACTTCTTTCATGACGTTTGAGAAGCGGGCAATCGCTCCTGAACGAAGGTAATCCCCGTAAGAGAATCCTCCAGGTAATAGAATCGCATCATAGTTTTCCAGAGTATCAGCATCGTGCCAAACGTATTCAACTTCTTCGCCGATTTCGTCTTTAATAGCATGGTACATATCGATGTCACAGTTAGAGCCTGGAAATACAATTACTGCAAACTTCATTGAGCCACACTCTCCTCAATCTCATATCGGTAATCCTCGATGACAGGGTTTGCAAGTAGTCGATGACACATTTCTTCAACCGCCGCTTCCACGTTTTCCACAGAAGATGGGAGAGTAAGCTCCATATACTTCCCGACGCGCACATCTTCAACAGACTTGAATTCCATTGAATGTAACGCTTGTTTAACAGCACTTCCTTGAGGGTCCAATACACTTTCTCTTAATGTGATATAAACTTTCACTTTGTACATAGCTTGTTTCCTCCTAAGCGTTCTAAAATAATTGAATATACTTCTGTTAAACTGCCTAAATCTCTTCTGAAAACATCTTTGTCCAGCTTTTGATTGGTCTCTGCATCCCATAATCGGCATGTGTCAGGCGAAATTTCATCCCCTAATAAAATTGAACCGTTACGATCTTTCCCAAACTCTAATTTGAAATCGACAAGCGTGACTCCCGCTTCTTTGAATATCCCTTGAAGGACCTCATTCACACCAAGAGCCATTTCCCTTATCTCAGCTCGTTCTTCCTGTGACGCAATCTTCAGGAAATCAATGTGATCATCCGTGATGAGAGGATCACCCAGATCATCATCCTTATAGTAAAATTCGATGATCGGCTTTTGAAGTGGCGTACCCTCTTCTTTTCCGAGTCGCTTTGAAAGGCTACCCGCAATCACATTGCGAACCACGACTTCAAGCGGGATGATACGTACACGTTTGACCAGCTGCTCATAATCCGATAACTGTTTAATAAAGTGACTCTGTATTCCTTTTTCAGCAAGCTTTGAAAATAGCAAGCTCGAAATCTTATTATTTAAAACCCCTTTGCCGTCAATGTCCGCTTTTTTCTCCCCGTTAAAAGCAGTGGCAGAATTTTTATACTGAATCCAAACGATGTCCTCATCTTCTGTTGCAAAGATTTGTTTCGCTTTGCCTTCATATAAAAGTGTCCCTTTTTCCATGCGAAATCCCCCCGTTAACGTAATATTGCCAATCTTCAGTCTATATTTCCATAAAAAAAGGGAGGGATTTTGCTAAAACCCCTGCCCTATTCAATTATCAGAAGGACTTATTCCACCAAGCCGCAACGTTCAAAGATTGTATCTACATGCTTCAAGTGATAGTTGTAATCGAAGCAGTCATCAATATCAGCCGGCGAAAGCTTGGACGCAATGGTTGCATCCTCTTCAATAAGAGAACGGAAGGCCACTTGCTTCTCCCAGGCCTCCATCGCTTTCGGCTGAACCGTGTCGTACGCTTCTTCACGCGTCATCCCCTTATCGATAAGAGCTAAAAGGACACGTTGAGAGTAGATCAAACCAAGCGTACGATCCATATTGCGCTGCATATTCTCAGGGAATACCGTTAAGTTCTTGATGATATTCCCGAAACGGTTCAACATGTAATTAAGAGCAATCGTCGCATCCGGCAGGATTACACGCTCTGCTGATGAGTGAGAGATATCACGCTCATGCCATAGAGGCACGTTCTCATAAGCCGTCAGCATGTATCCTCTAATTACACGAGCCATTCCCGTCATATTCTCAGAACCGATCGGGTTACGTTTATGAGGCATGGCCGATGATCCTTTTTGACCTTTTGCGAAGAACTCTTCCACTTCACGGGTTTCACTCTTCTGCAGGCCGCGAACCTCAACAGAAAACTTCTCGATGGAAGTCGCAATCAGTGCAAGTGTCCCCATGTAATGAGCATGGCGATCACGCTGTAATGTTTGTGTAGAAACAGGAGCCGGCTTAATTCCCAGCTTTTCACACACATATGACTCTACGAATGGATCGATATTGGCATACGTTCCAACGGCACCGGAAATCTTCCCGAATTCCACTCCATCTGCCGCTGCTTTGAATCGCTCCACGTTACGCTTCATCTCTTCATACCAAAGGGCAAGCTTCAGACCGAACGTAGTCGGCTCAGCGTGAACACCATGCGTACGCCCCATCATGACCGTATGTTTGTGCTCGATTGCTTTGTTCTTTAAAATTTCTACGAATCGCTCTAAGTCTTTCAGAATGATGTCGTTTGCCTGCTTTAATTGATAGGAAAGAGCTGTATCCACTACGTCAGTAGAAGTCAGGCCGTAATGAACCCATTTTCTTTCTTCTCCGAGGGTTTCGGAAACCGCTCTGGTGAAAGCTACAACATCGTGTCGCGTTTCTTCTTCGATTTCCTTAATACGATCTACATTGAATCCGGCGTTCTCACGAATCTTAGCAACATCCTCTTTCGGAATGTCCCCGATTTCAGCCCAAGCTTCACAAGCCAAAATTTCTACTTCAAGCCATGCTTGAAAACGATTTTCCTCTGTCCAAATAGCTCCCATTTCAGGGCGTGTATAACGTTCTATCATACCAGTCGTCCTCCGATCTTTTCTTGCACCTTCCAAATTCCAGCTTCGTTTATAGTCGTCAGGCTCTCTTCAATATCGTTTGTTAAAAGAGTGACATGCCCCATCTTACGTTTTGGCTTTGGTACATCCTTTCCGTAAAGATGAATAAACCAGTCTGGACGCTTTGGAACAGCCTTCATAATAGGCTCGATATGCTCTCCTAATAGGTTAACCATCACAGCGTTCTTTAATAAGGTGGGTTGAACAAGCGGCCAGTTACATACCGCTTTTATATGTTGGGCGAATTGCGAGTAGTCACACGCTTCAATCGAATAATGACCGGAATTATGAGGTCTTGGAGCCAGCTCATTGATATAGATGTCTCCATCCTCCGTCAGGAACATTTCAATTGCCAGCGTTCCGACTAGATCAAGAGTCTCACTGATTCTCTTCGCCATCTCGATCGCTTTATCTGCTACTTCTCCACTCACCCTTGCCGGGGCAATCGTTTCATGTAAAATATTATCCACATGAATATTTTCCACCACCGGAAAGTTGGTTTGCTGCCCATCAGGATTTCGTGTCACAATGACGGATAACTCTTTTTCAAAAGGTATCCATTTCTCTAACACACATGGACCGTTCTCCAATAAAGCAGCGGCTTCTTCTATCCCGCTCTCTTCACGGATCACATACTGCCCTTTCCCGTCATAACCACCTCTCGATGTTTTAAGAACCACTGGATAGCCAAGCTTTTCTATATTATCATAGATGTCCTGTTGTTGTTTAATCACAGCATAAGGAGCTACTTTCACCCCTGCAAACGTAAGGGCTTCCTTTTCCATGATGCGATCCTGTGTAATGCGTATCAGCTCTGCCCCTTGAGGTAAATAGGCCCGCTCCGACAGCCACTTAAGCGCTTCATAATCGATGTTTTCAAATTCATATGTGATCACGTCACACTCTTCTGCCAGTCTATAAAGGGCATCATACTGGTCGAAGCCGGCCGTGATTACAAGATCTGCAACTTGGGCACATGGCGATTGTGGTGCCGGATCTAAAACGGCAACCCTAAAGCCATTTTGTTTCGCAGCAAGGGCCATCATTCGTCCGAGCTGTCCACCGCCAATGATTCCGATCATCTGTCCTGGTAAAATCGTCTTCTTATTCAAGGTCATCACTGCTTTCCAACACCTTTTCCCGTAACGCATCTCTTCTATTTTCTAAAGTAGCGGCCAACTCTGTATTTTCTATGGAAAGGATTTGTGCTGCTAACAGCCCGGCATTTGTAGCTCCCGCCTTCCCGATTGCAACCGTCGCAACCGGAACGCCCCCTGGCATCTGCACGATCGACAGCAACGAATCCATCCCATTTAGGGCTTTCGATTGTACCGGAACCCCAATCACAGGTAATGTCGTCTTCGCTGCCACCATTCCTGGTAAGTGAGCGGCACCGCCTGCACCTGCAATAATGACTTTCACTCCTCGATCTCTGGCACCTTCAGCAAATTCAAACATATAATCAGGCGTCCTGTGAGCCGATACAACTCGTTTCTCAAACGGAATCTCTAACTCTTCCAATACCTCACACGCATGCTTCATTGTCTCCCAGTCCGATGTACTTCCCATGATTACTGATATCATAATGGTGACAGGCACCTCCCGTAGTTTAATCCCTTTTAACAAAAAATACCCAGATCAATTGTTCTCTACTTTTTGAGAGAAAGCAATTGATCTGGGTATTTTACAGAGAATGGTCCCATTTTATCCGATAGGGTCCACAAACGAGCTCGTATCCAGACAGCTACTTTCCCTCATAGTCCGACCATTTACGGTAGTCAGGTAGAGACTCATGGGCCATATTCCCATTATTATATGAGGGTATTCGGTTTATTTGTCTCCATCATAACGTGATATAGAAGCTCTGTCAACGAATAATCGAACGATAATAAAAGTCTGAAAATTAATGTTCGGATTTGAAGCGTTTATTCTTGAATCTTCTTTCCCTCAAAGACAATTGTCTGTTTAATAGGGACATACTCTGTCTTGGTTCCATCTTTTTGTTCTTCAAACACAGGTTTTTCCATCCGTCTTACCGGCATATAACCCATTTCCTTCATACGATCTAAACAATCTGTAATCGACTCATTTTCCTGCACTTCAAATAATAGTTTCTTTTTACTCATTCTTTTAATTTTCCTTTGCGAATATTTCGTACTGTCTTCACCCAGAACCCGCCATGAATCGCCTTAGGTTCATATGCAATGATAAATGCCTTTGGGTCAAGCTCTTTAATTGTATCATATAGCTTCATCTCATACTTTCGCGGAGTCAGGATCTGCAGGGCCATCCGGTTTCCTTCCAGTCCATTCGCTTCCCAGTTCGTCACCCCGTAGCCCCTTGCACGGAGTTCATTCGGAAGGGCCTTATCATACTCCTTCGTGATCACATTCACTGTAATATAACCAAGAGCCAGTTTCTCCTCGATTTTCATCCCCACAATCACACCGAGACCATAACCTACCGCATATGCGATCAGATTCTGAATCTCATTCAGATTGTCCAGTACCAGCCCAAGACCGACAACATAAATTACTACCTCAAATGTACTCACAAAAGCAGCAATATATCGATAACCCTTCAACGTCAAAATCATTCTGATCGTAAAAAAGGATACGTATACAACATTGATGATCAAAATAATTGCTACCATCACAAAACTATTGTCTAACACCGAGATGCTCCTCTCTCCACTACTACTTGTAGTATGCTCAAATTAAGTTCCTATTTTACTAGAAAAATTCCATATTATGAACCACTTCAAGAAAAATTGCGAATGAATTTCCGATGACAATTTATAGAAAATATGAACTCCTACTTTGTGTCTTTCCTATTTTGGCCAGATTAAAACATAAAACGGCTTTATGGCAGCGTGTCATCACAGCCATAAAGCCGTCTTGCATTGCTATATTATATCGATTTCAACTTCTCGACCACTTCAGAAGGTTCCACACGATCTTTGTAATCGGCTTTCGTATATTCGTAAGCAATCGTTCCGTCCTGCTTGATAATATATGTTGCTGAAACAGGAAGCGTCCATGAATCACTGTCATTCGCTTTCTCCAGATCCAGCCCTTTCTCTTTGTAGATATCCACTAAGTAAGGTGGCAGCTTGTAAACCAGTTTATACTCATCTGCCACTTTATTTCCTTCATCACTTAACACGAAATAATCCAATTCATTCTTCTCTTTTGTAGAAAAAGATGCATCAGGTGTTTGCGGACTGACCGCAATCAGCTCGGCACCTGCTGAATTAATGTCTCCCATTAGCTGTTGGTATGCACGCAGCTCCATATTGCAATATGGACACCATCCGCCACGATAAAACGTAAGAATGACCGGACCATTCTTCAGCACATCTTCCAGTGTGACTCCTCTGCCTGTCGCATCCGGTAACGTAAAGTTCGGTGCTTTCTCCCCTACACGAAGACCTTTACCATCATCAGAGCGCTCCAATTCGTTTATTGCTTTTCCCATTTTATCCTGTACTTCCTGAGATGCATTCTGCTTAAATTTAGAAATATATTCATTGTACTGTTCTAGCATGTTGGTTGCTGTCATTTGAAAAACCTCCCTTTAGAACTTGTTCTTAGTATAAGAGCAGGTTATTCAAAAGAAAAGCGATGTGCTTGGTTGGGTATGGCGATGGAAAGGGAGGGGGATGGGAGATGTTTTGATAACTTGGTTTATTGAATTTGATTTCGAATTTGGAGATTACCTTGGTAAGTTTTAAAAGAGGGATATGATAATGGTAGTTAGAAGTATGGTAGAAGTATCTTTTTTTACAAGTTTTAGTTGAGAATGAATGAAATATAACTATACTCTATGAAATTTAGTACTTCTAGTTTCAAACTTGTAGATAGTGCCCTATTATTTCGTTGATTCTTTGGTTCCGACTTAAATATTTGCGTCTGAATTGATAGTTATTGCGTTGTTTTTTAAATTTATGCGTCATTTCCTACAGTTTTTGCGTCTATTTTTCATTTTATGCGTCATTTCAACTCACTTATGCGTCTTTTTCTCTCCACCTCAGGGGGGGCGGAGGTGGAGAGAAAAATGCAAACCACATAGCTATCCACACTCAACAAAAAAAGAGCAACTCCTAAGAGCTGCTCTTTCTTCATATTTGCCTGGCGACGTCCTACTCTCACAGGGGGAGATCCCCCAACTACCATCGGCGCTGAAGAGCTTAACTTCCGTGTTCGGCATGGGAACGGGTGTGACCTCTTCGCCATTATCACCAGACGAATATTCAATTGAAGGATTGTTCCTTCAAAACTAGATAAAGAATTGATGTCAAGAAAGCCGAATATCGACCAATTGTTGTTCATTTAAAAAATGACTCTTTGTGGTTAAGTCCTCGATCGATTAGTATCAGTCAACTCCACATGTCGCCATGCTTCCATCTCTGACCTATCTACCTAGTCATCTTCTAGGGATCTTACTCACTTACGTGATGGGAAATCTCATCTCGAGGGGGGCTTCATGCTTAGATGCTTTCAGCACTTATCCCTTCCGCACATAGCTACCCAGCGATGCCTTTGGCAAGACAACTGGTACACCAGCGGTGCGTCCATCCCGGTCCTCTCGTACTAAGGACAGCTCCTCTCAAATTTCCTGCGCCCACGACGGATAGGGACCGAACTGTCTCACGACGTTCTGAACCCAGCTCGCGTACCGCTTTAATGGGCGAACAGCCCAACCCTTGGGACCGACTACAGCCCCAGGATGCGATGAGCCGACATCGAGGTGCCAAACCTCCCCGTCGATGTGGACTCTTGGGGGAGATAAGCCTGTTATCCCCGGGGTAGCTTTTATCCGTTGAGCGATGGCCCTTCCATGCGGAACCACCGGATCACTAAGCCCGACTTTCGTCCCTGCTCGACTTGTAGGTCTCGCAGTCAAGCTCCCTTGTGCCTTTACACTCTGCGAATGATTTCCAACCATTCTGAGGGAACCTTTGGGCGCCTCCGTTACTCTTTAGGAGGCGACCGCCCCAGTCAAACTGCCCACCTGACACTGTCTCCCACCCCGATAAGGGGCGCGGGTTAGAATTTCAATACAGCCAGGGTAGTATCCCACCGATGCCTCCACCGAAGCTGGCGCTCCGGTTTCCAAGGCTCCTACCTATCCTGTACAAGCTGTACCAAAATTCAATATCAGGCTACAGTAAAGCTCCACGGGGTCTTTCCGTCCTGTCGCGGGTAACCTGCATCTTCACAGGTACTATAATTTCACCGAGTCTCTCGTTGAGACAGTGCCCAGATCGTTACGCCTTTCGTGCGGGTCGGAACTTACCCGACAAGGAATTTCGCTACCTTAGGACCGTTATAGTTACGGCCGCCGTTTACTGGGGCTTCGATTCGCACCTTCGCTTGCGCTAAGCACTCCTCTTAACCTTCCAGCACCGGGCAGGCGTCAGCCCCTATACTTCGCCTTACGGCTTCGCAGAGACCTGTGTTTTTGCTAAACAGTCGCCTGGGCCTATTCACTGCGGCTCTCTCGGGCTTGCACCCTACCAGAGCACCCCTTCTCCCGAAGTTACGGGGTCATTTTGCCGAGTTCCTTAACGAGAGTTCTCTCGCTCACCTTAGGATTCTCTCCTCGCCTACCTGTGTCGGTTTGCGGTACGGGCACCTTTTTCCTCGCTAGAGGCTTTTCTTGGCAGTGTGGAATCAGGAACTTCGCTACTATAATTCGCTCGCTATCACAGCTCAGCCTTATGCGATGATGGGATTTGCCTCATCATCAGCCTAACTGCTTAGACGCACATATCCAGCAGTGCGCTTACCCTATCCTCCTGCGTCCCCCCATTGCTCAAACGGAAAAGAGGTGGTACAGGAATATCAACCTGTTGTCCATCGTCTACGCCTATCGGCCTCGACTTAGGTCCCGACTAACCCTGAGCGGACGAGCCTTCCTCAGGAAACCTTAGGCATTCGGTGGATGGGATTCTCACCCATCTTTCGCTACTCATACCGGCATTCTCACTTCTAAGCACTCCACCAGTCCTTACGGTCTAGCTTCGCAGTCCTTAGAACGCTCTCCTACCACTGACACCAA